>NZ_JACYVM010000016.1:0-70741 GCF_014842355.1 Sphingomonas sp. CFBP 13706 | reverse complement strand
GCGAATTACGCCTTTGATTTCAACGTGTGGCTTGCTTCCCATTGAGGGCGAAGGAGCCGCATCACATATCCGCTTCCCGTCGATAACGACTGTCACCGCGCCCTGCATTTTGAGCTCAACCGAAACGTTGTGAAGGGCCTCAAACGCAACCTGCCAGCCGTCACGATCGGCTCCCGGTTGAAAGCATAATACAAAGGCAGATAGATTCGGTCCGTTCCAAGACGCTGTAGCATTCGCAATCACCCCCGGATCATCGAGCTCGCCTTTCCGGCCTATTCGAGCCAAAAACGGACCGGATATAGGGTCGTATTCAGCCGGGGGCGCAGGCGGCACCGATCTTTGGTCAAAATTTGGAAGTCGGGCGTCCGAGGGCACGCTTGATAGGAACAACCAAGCCGTGGCGATCGCGGCAACGCATCTTTTGGTTCGTACCATACCAGAGATGATAGATTTGATCCGAATGTCCGCAAATAGGCGTGAGCAGAATGGGCAGTTTTAGCACGGTCTCAACCACCTGCCCTTCATGCAGCCGGCAGGGGTCAGAGGCAGGCCTCCAGATAAGCCTGATCGAAGCCGAACTGCTTGGCCTTGTCGAGCGTGTAGGGGCGCAGGCCCATCGAGCGGTATTCGCCGAGGATCTTGCCGTCCGCGCTCTCGTCGAGATATTCGAACTTGAACAGCTCCTGCGTGACGATCACGGGGCCCTCCATGCCGATGACTTCGGTGATGTTGGTGACGCGGCGCGAGCCGTCGCGCAGGCGCTTCACCTGGATGATCAGCTCGACCGAATCGGCGATCTGACGCGAGATCGCCTCCTTGGGCACCTTGATGTCCGACATCATCACCATGTTCTCCATGCGCGCGAGCGCCTCGCGTGGGGAGTTGGCGTGGAGCGTGCACATCGAGCCGTCGTGACCGGTGTTCATCGCCGCGAGCATGTCGAAACACTCGGAGCCACGGATTTCGCCCAGGATGATTCGGTCGGGGCGCATACGCAGCGCGTTCTTGACGAGATCGCGGATGCTGATCTCGCCCTGGCCCTCCAGATTGGCGGGGCGGGTTTCGAGCGGCAGCCAGTGCGGCTGCTGCAGGCGAAGCTCGGCGGCGTCCTCGATCGTCAGCACGCGCTCGCCCGGGTCGATCATCTTCGACAGCGCGTTGAGCATCGTCGTCTTACCCGAGCCGGTACCGCCCGAAATGACGACGTTGAACCGCGAGGCACCGGCGATCTTCAGCGCGGTCGCCATCTTGGGGCTCATGCTGCCGAACCCGGCCATCATGTCGAGCGTGATCGGCTTGGCCGAAAACTTACGAATCGAGATCGCGGTGCCGCGCAAGCTCAGCGGCGGCACGATCACGTTGACGCGGCTGCCGTCCTTGAGGCGGGCGTCGGCGAGCGGTGTGGTCTGGTCGACGCGGCGGCCGACCGAGTTCACGATCCGCTGCGCGATCTGGAACAGATGCTCCTCGTCGCGGAACTGGATGGGGGCGAGCTCAAGCTTGCCCTTGCGCTCGACATAGGTCTGTTCGGGGCCGTTCACCATGATGTCGGTGATGTTCGGATCCGCCAGCAGCTCTTCCAACGGCCCGAGCCCGAGCAGCTCGTCGACCAGCACCTTTTCCAGCGCGAACTGTTCGCGGCGGTTGAGCGTCAGCTTCAGCTCGGCGAGCACCTCGCCGATGATCGGGCGGAATTCCTCCGCCAGCTCGTCCTTGCCGAGCGTGGCCGCGGCCTCGGGATCGACGCGTTCGAGCAGGCGCGGAAGGACCTGTTCCTTGATCTTGTGGATCGACTGTTCGAAGCCCTCGATCTTGCTCGCGCCCGCATCGCCCGACGCGGCCTGGCGATCGGCGAGTCGCTGCATCGCGTCGACCTGGCCGATCGGCACGCCGCCCTCGGTTTCGCCGGGCATCGGCAGGAGGGTGTCGAGCGCAGGGAATTGCGCGCCGCCTTCGGGATCGGGTCGCGGGGCGGGGCCGCCGCCCTGCATCGGTCGCGCGACGCCGAACGCGGGCCGCGCTGCCGTTCCGCCACTCATCCCACTGCGTCGTCCGAACGCGCTCATGCACCAGTCCCTCGATCGTTAATGCCGGGGTTACCGGCGAAGCCTTGCCAATTCGCTAACCAATCGGTCGGCGACCGCGCGGCGTCCGGAAACGGGTTCTGCCGCGGCGCGCGGGCGGATAAGGGGGGGCGCATGCTGATCCGCCTGCTATCCCTGCTCGTCCTTCCGTTCGCCGCGCTGGTCGGCATCGCCGCCCCGGCCAGCGCCGATGACATCAGCGCGACGGGGCGCGGGGTCGTGCGCGTGGTGACGATCGCAGTGGTCGACGACCAGGTCGTCGGCTTCGGTCATGGCAGCGGCTTCGCGGTCGCACCCAACCGGATCGTCACCAACGCGCATGTCGTCGAGCTGGCGGAACGCTATCCCGACAATGTCGTCGTCGGCGTTGTGCCGACCGAGGGGGACAAATCCTATCAGGGCAAGGTGATCGCCTATGACGTGCAGCGCGATCTGGCGCTGATCGAGTTCACCGGCGCGCGCCTTCCGCAGACCGCGCTGTATACGGGACCGATCGATGAGGGCGGGGCGGTGGTGTCGCTGGGCTTTCCCGGCAATGTCGACCTCGCCACCGCGCGCTCGGCCGCGGACTATATCCGCCCGACCAGCCCGGTGCGGTCGGAGGGCGTGTTCTCGGGCCGGCGCAGTCTGAGCGATGTCGAGGTGCTGTTGCACACCGCCAATATCGCGCGCGGCAATTCGGGTGGCCCGCTGCTCGACCGGTGCGGGCGGGTGATCGGCGTCAATTCCGCGATCACCCGCGGCGAGGAGGGCGATTCGACGTTCGGCTTCGCAATCGCGGACACCGAGCTCGCCGCATTCCTGCGCGAGGCGAAGCAGCCCTATACTGCGGTCGGAACGCCGTGCACTTCGATCGAGGAGCGGTTGCGGCAGGACAGCGACGCCGACGTGCGCGCGGCGGCCGATGCGGCGGCGGCGCGGCGCGATGTGGCGACGCAGGCGGCGCTGTCGCGTGAACGCGCGCTGGAACAGGCGCGTATCGAAGCGGAGCGCCGGCGCGAGAACGTCATGGCGATCGCGGGGCTGCTGCTGGTCGCAGGCGCGCTCGGGATCGGTGCGGCGGGGCTGCTCGAATCGCGCGGGCGGCGGCGTGCGGCGGTCTGGACGGTCGCGGGCGGCGGCGTCGCGGTGGTCGCGGCGGTCGTCGTGTTCGTGGCCAGGCCGTCGGGCGCGGTCGACCTTCCCACGGCGTCGGTCGCGCGATCGGGGCCGGTGGTCGAGGACAAGGCGCTCGGCCGGCTCATGTGCCGGCTGATCCCCGAGCGGAGCCGGATCACGATCTCGTCGAGCGAAGACGTGCCGCTCGGCTGGGGTGCGGGCGGCTGCGTCAACGGCAAGACCCAATATGTCGCGGGCAATGGCCGGTGGGAACGCGTGCTGGTGCCCGAGGCAGAGCAGACGGTGTCGCTACTATCGTTCGACCCGGCGACGCGCACCTACGCCAATACGCGCTATCTGATGTCGGCGGCGGGGATGACCGCGGCGCGGGCGGCGCGTGGCGACACGCCGGGGCAGTGCACGACTGATCCGGCGGCGATCACGCGGCTGGTCGGCCAGCAGTCTGCAGTCCGGGCCACGCTGCCGCCGCTGCCCAATGAGAAGCTCGTCTATTCCTGCACGTCGGCAGACTGATCGAGGCTCGTTTACCCCCTCGGCACGCGCCGATCCGCATGGCAGGATGGCGGTGTTGAGGGGGATGGCGATGCGGGTAATGCACAGAGTTAGGCATGGGGTGGCGTGGAGCGTCACGATCATGGCGGGACTGGTCGCGGCCTGGACGCCGGCAGCGGCGAAATGGGCGCACGCGACCTCCGATCATTTCGAGATCTATGCCGACATGTCGCCCGCCGCGCTCACGACGATGGCGACCCGGCTCGAGCAGTTCGACGGGGCGATCCGCCATCTCCATCGTACGCCGGAGGGCACCGGCGCGAAGGGCGCGAACCGCGTCACCGTCTATGTCGCGAACGACGTCGCGGCGATCCGCCGATTGTCGGGCGATCGCGGCATCGCCGGATTCTACCTGCCGCGCGCGAGCGGGTCGGTCGCCTTCACCCCGCGGATCGACGAGGGCGGGGACGGCAGCCGTTCGACGCGCGGCGGCGGAATTCCGCAGATCGTCCTGTTCCACGAATATGCGCATCACTTCCTGCTGGGCAATTACGCCGCCGCCTATCCGGCATGGTTCTCCGAGGGCTATGCCGAGTTCGTCTCGACCGCCGCGTTCGAGAAGGAGTATGTCCAGCTCGGCGGCGCGGCGCAGCACCGGGCGTACAGCCTGCTCGCGGCGAGGCCAGTGCCCGCGGCGACGTTGTTCGCGACCGGGCAGAAGCTGACCGACGAGCAGCGCGGGGTGATGTACGGGCGCGGCTGGCTGCTGACGCATTACCTGATGTTCGACGCGGCGCGCGGCCGGCAGCTCCAGCAATATCTGACCGCGCTGAACGCGGGAACGCCGAGCGTCGCTGCGGCCACCGCCGCGTTCGGCGACCTGCGCGCGCTCGACAAGGCGCTCGATGCGTATCTTCGCCAGTCGCGCATCCCGGGGCTGCGGATCGCATATGATAAGCTGCCCGTCGCGCCGGTGGTCGTGACGCCGTTGTCGCCGGGCGCCGCGGCGATGGTCGAGCTGCGGATGCAGTCGGAGCGCGGCGTCAATCGTGCCACCGCCGCACCGATCTTCGCGCGCGCCGCCCGGATCGCGGCGGCCTATCCCGACGATGCGCTGGCGCAGGGCTGGCTGGCCGAGATGGCGTATGATGCGGGGCAGGACGATGCGGCATTGGCTGCTGCCGACCGCGCGCTCGCCGCCGATCCGACGTCGCGCCAGGCAATGCTGTACAAGGCGCAGGTGCTGATGCGGCGCGCCGCTGCGACGACGCCGCGCGACGCTTCAGCATGGGGTGCGGCGCGGCGCTGGATCGTCACGGCCAATCGCCAGGCGCCCGACGATGCCGAGGCGCTGTCGCTCTATTATGACAGCTTCGCCGCGGCGGGCGAGGCTCCCAGCGCGGCCGCGATCCTGGGGATCGGTCGCGCGCTCGAGCTGGTGCCGCAGGACCCGGCGCTGCGCTTCAAGGTCGCGGCGCAGGCGATCATGGATGGTCAGACCGATGCTGCCCGACGCGCACTGCGCCCGCTCGCCTATGACCCGCACCAGTCGGCAGACAACCCGGCGGCGCGGCTGATCGCGATCCTCGATACCGGCGTGACGGGGCCCGCGGCGATGCTCGCGCTTGCGAAGGCACGGGGGGAAACGGTGGCGGCGACGCCGTCTGGGCCGACACCGGCGAATTAGCGGGAGGGCGCCAACCGCACCGTCGTCACGATGTCGACGTTTGGGGATCGCCTGAATATGCTGGCAACAGGGCGGGTTCGCGCGGCGCCTCTTTCGCCAGCAGCGCACGTTTGCGATCGAGGCCATAGGCATAGCCGCCAAGTGTCCCGTCGGTGCGAAGCGCGCGGTGGCAGGGGATGAGGATGGCGATCGGGTTGGCACCGCATGCGCTGCCTGCGGCGCGGACCGCGGCCGGGGTGCCGACGGCAGCGGCGAGTTGCGTATAGGTGCGCGTCTCGCCCGGGGGGATGCGGGCGAGTGCCTGCCAGACCGCCTCCTGGAACGCGGTGCCGCGGACGTCGAGCGGCAGGTCGTGCTGGCGGTCAGGTGATTCGACGGTGGCGACAACGCGCGCGGCGAGCTCGGCGAGTGCCGTATCGCCGGGCGTGACGATCGCCCGGGGGAAGCGCGCGACGAGGGCTGCCGCGTCCTCGTCGAACGCCACGCGGCACAGCCCCGTATCGGTCGCGGCGATCAGTAGCGGCCCGAGGCTGGTCGCGACGATCGTCCAGCGGATCCGGACCCCGTCGCCGCCGCGCGCCCAGACGCTCGGCGGCATCCCCATGCGCGACGCGGCGCCGGCATAGAAGCGACTCGGAGCGGCATAGCCCGCATCGTAGATCGCGGCTGCGACGTGGGCCTCCCGGGTCAGCGCGTCGGCGGCGCGTGCGCTGCGCAGGCCGCGGGCGTAGGCGGCTGGCGTGACCCCGGTCGCGCGCTTGAACAGTCGGTGGAAATGATGCGGCGCATAGCCCGCCTGCGCCGCGAGCTGGTCGAGCGAGAGGCGGTCGTCCGTGGCGTCGAGCAGCGCGACGGCGGCGGCGACCGCGATCCGGTCGCGCCCCACCGTGTCCGGGGTACAGCGAAGGCAGGCCCGGAACCCGGCCGCTCGGGCGCTGGGCGGGTCATCATGGAAGACGACATTCTCGCGTCTGGGATGGCGGGCCGGACAGCTCGGCTTGCAATAGATGCCGGTCGTCTTCACCGCGACGATGAACCGACCGTCCCACGCCCGGTCCCGGTTGGCAAAGGCTGTCCAGGCGATGTCCGGATCTGGGGCGGTGTGCGTCATGGACAGGGTGTAGCGCGTCGACGGGGGCGCTGCATCCCGCGGCTTGCGGTCAAACCGGGGAGGAGACGCCAGCGCTTGTCAGCCGCCGTTCGCGTGGAACAGCGCAAGCGTGCGCGCCTTTGCCAGATCGGCGCTCGGCTCGTGATAATCCTTGCGGCGATCCGAGTTGAAGCCGTGGCCCGCCTCGTAGACATGGACCGTGGCGTTCGGCCAGTCCTTGGCGATCACCTGCTCGACGCCGTCCATCGGGATGCCGTGATCGTGGCGGCCGAAATGGACGATGACGGGGACCTTGGGCTCCTCGTCGGCCGCCGCCGGGATCATGCTGCCATAATAGCCGCTCGCGGCGGCCACGCCGGTGAGGCGGGTGGCCGCGAACCACGCGACCGATCCCCCATAGCAATAGCCGACGACGAACACCGGCCCGGCGGGGGCGAGCGAGTCGATGCAGGTCTGGACGTCGGTCAGCGACAGTTCGAACGGATGAAGCTGCCGCGCAAGCTCGATCCCGCGGGCGAGGCCATCGCCCGAATAGTCCGCCTCGAAGCCCGGATGCTCCCGGTCGAACAAGGCGGGTGCCAGCACTTCATAGCCATCGGCGGCATATTCGTCGCACAGATCGCGGATATGGTCGGTGACGCCGAAGATCTCCTGCACGAGGACGAGCCCGCCGCGACGGTCTCCCGTCGGCTGCGCATGATAGACCGCGATCGTCGCGCCGTCGGACATCGTCATGCTTTTCATCGTGCCGGTCATTCCGATTCCTTGTCATGTGATCCTGTTCCGACCATTATCGTCATTCCCGCGGAGGCGGGAGCCCATAGTCGCAGGCCCTGCGATGAATGCGCTGGGTCCGGAGGATATGGATCCCTGCCTGCGCGGGGATGACGAAGAGGGTGAGGTGGGGCCTTCCAACCATCTGCCGATGACAAAACAGTCACAAACCAGTCGTCTCGGCCGCCCGCCCGGCTTGCCAATGGTGGAACCCGATGCTACCCGCGCCGCGTCCCGGTAGAGGTGCTTTCGCGCCCTCTTCCCTTGTGGGACGGCGACATTCGGTTTCAGACGAGGATTGACAGGTCCGTGGAGACACTTCCCGGTAACGGCGGCGGCGCTATCCAGGCGAGCTTAGGTGGGCGTTATGCGCTCGCCCTGTTCGAACTGGCGCGTGACGCCAAGACGATCGACGCGGTCGAGCAGAGCCTCTCGACCGTGCGCGACGCGCTTGCGCAGTCCGACACGCTCCGCGACCTCACGACGAGCCCGATGGTATCGCGCGGCGCGGCGGTGAAGGCGATCTCCGCCGTCGCCGACGAGCTCGGCGTCGATGCGACCACGAAGAATTTCCTGGGTGTGCTGGCCGAGAACCACCGGCTCGGCGCTCTGGCCAAGATCATCAAGGCGTATCGCACGCTTGCCGCGCAGCATCGCGGCGAGATCGCAGCCGAAGTGACCTCTGCGCATCCGCTGTCCGAAGAGCAGGTGATCGAGCTGAAGCATCAGCTCCGCCAGCGGGTCGGCCGTGAAGTTTCCGTCGACCTCAACGTCGACCCATCGCTGCTGGGCGGACTCGTCGTCCGCGTCGGCAGCCAGATGATCGATTCGTCGATCCGCACCCGTTTGAACACGCTCGCGCAGGCGATGAAAGGCTGACCATGGATATCCGCGCCGCAGAAATCTCGAAGATCATCAAGGATCAGATCGCCAATTTCGGCACCGAGGCCCAGGTCAGCGAGACCGGCCAGGTGCTGAGCGTCGGCGACGGCATCGCGCGCATCTTCGGCCTCGACAACGTCCAGGCCGGCGAGATGGTCGAATTCTCGAACGGCGTGCAGGGCATGGCGCTCAACCTCGAGGCCGACAATGTCGGCGTCGTGATCTTCGGGTCTGACTCGGAGATCAAGGAAGGCGACATCGTCAAGCGCACCGGCACGATCGTCGACGTGCCGATCGGCAAGGAGCTGCTCGGCCGCGTGGTCGACGGTCTCGGCAACCCGATCGACGGCAAGGGCCCGATCCACACGACCGAGCGCAGCCGCGTCGAGGTCAAGGCGCCGGGCATCATCCCGCGCCAGTCGGTCAGCGAGCCGGTCCAGACCGGTCTCAAGGCGATCGATGCACTCGTTCCCGTCGGCCGTGGCCAGCGCGAGTTGATCATCGGCGATCGCCAGACCGGCAAGTCGGCCGTCGCGATCGACGCGTTCATCAACCAGAAGACCGCGAACGCGGGCGACGACGAGTCGAAGAAGCTGTATTGCGTCTATGTCGCCATCGGCCAGAAGCGCTCGACGGTCGCGCAGCTCGTCAAGACGCTCGAAGAGAATGGCGCGATGGAATATTCCATCGTCGTTGCAGCCACCGCGTCGGACCCCGCACCGCTCCAGTATCTCGCGCCCTATACCGGCGTCGCGATGGGCGAGTATTTCCGCGATCGCGGCATGCACGCGCTGATCTGCTACGACGATCTGTCGAAGCAGGCCGTCGCCTACCGCCAGATGTCGCTGCTTCTGCGTCGTCCTCCGGGCCGTGAAGCCTATCCCGGCGACGTGTTCTATCTTCACAGCCGTCTGCTCGAGCGTGCGGCCAAGATGTCGGACGCGAACGGCGGCGGTTCGCTGACCGCGCTGCCGATCATCGAGACGCAGGCGGGCGACGTTTCGGCGTACATCCCGACCAACGTGATCTCGATCACCGACGGCCAGATCTTCCTCGAAACCGACCTGTTCTTCTCGGGCGTGCGCCCGGCGATCAACGTCGGTCTCTCGGTCAGCCGCGTCGGCTCGGCCGCACAGACCAAGGCGATGAAGAAGGTGTCGGGCTCGATCAAGCTCGAGCTCGCGCAGTACCGCGAGATGGCGGCGTTCGCGCAGTTCGGGTCGGATCTCGATGCGTCGACGCAGAAGCTGCTCAACCGCGGTGCGCGTCTGACCGAGCTGCTCAAGCAGGCGCAGTTCTCGCCGCTGCCGTTCGAGGAGCAGACCGTGTCGATCTTCGCCGGCACCAGCGGTTTCCTCGACAAGGTGCCCGTCGCCGACGTGACCCGCTACGAGCAGGCACTGCTCGCCGACATGCGCGCGAACCATGCCGACGTGCTCAAGCTGATCCGCGATACCCGCGATCTGGGTAACGAGGCGAAGGACAAGCTGAAGGCAGCGCTCGAGGCGTTCGCCAAGACGTTTGCATAAGTAGAACATGCCCCCGCTGATGCGGGGGCAGGCTGGGCCTCCGCCGTCGCGGGGGAACAAAGGGACGTAGATGGCGAGCCTCAAGGCACTCAAGATCCGTATCGGCTCGGTGAAGTCGACGCAGAAGATCACCAAGGCGATGAAGATGGTCGCCGCTGCGAAACTGCGCCGTGCGCAGGACGCGGCGGTCGCCGGCCGGCCCTATGCCGAGCGGCTCGAAGCGGTGATGGCGAGCCTTGCCGGGCGCGTCGGCATCGCGCCGGGCGCATCGCCCCTGCTGGCCGGGACCGGCAAGGACCAGGTCCATCTGATCGTCATCGCGACGTCGGAGCGTGGTCTGGCCGGTGCGTTCAACACCAACATCGTCCGCGCGGCACGTCGCAAGGCCGAGGAGCTGATCGCGGCCGGCAAGACCGTGAAATTCTATGTCGCCGGCAAGAAGGGCCGCGTGATCAAGCGTTTCTTCCCGAACGACATTCTCGCCGATCACGAGATGGGCGGGATCAAGAAGCTCGCGTTCAGCGACGCGCAGGCGATCTCCGAAGACCTGATCAAGCGCTTCGGCGAGGGTCAGTTCGACGTCGCGCATCTGTTCTATGCCAAGTTCGTCTCGGCGCTGGTGCAGGTGCCGACCGGCATTCAGATCGTTCCCGTGCCGCTTTCGACCATCCCCGGCGCAGAGGCAAAACCCAACGCACCGGCGGAAGCCGTGGTCGAGTACGAGCCCGACGAGGAAGCGATCCTCGCCGATCTGCTGCCGCGCAACGTCGCGATCCAGATCTTCCGCGCGCTGCTCGAAAACGCAGCGTCGGAGCAGGGCAGCCGCATGAACGCGATGGACAACGCCACGCGCAACGCGGGCGACATGATCACGCGCCTCTCGATCCAGTATAACCGTACACGCCAAGCCGCGATCACGACCGAGCTGGTCGAAATCATCTCGGGCGCCGAAGCGCTCAAGTAAGCCCAAGGAAGCAGATAATGGCAACCGCCCCAGAGACCATCGCCCCAGTGGCGGCAACGAACAACACGGGTCGCATCTCGCAGGTGATCGGCGCGGTCGTCGACGTGCATTTTCCCGACAACCTGCCCGCGATTCTGTCGGCGCTCGAAACCGACAATAACGGCAACCGGCTCGTCCTCGAAGTCGCGCAGCATCTCGGCGAGAACACCGTTCGCACGATCGCGATGGACGCGACCGAGGGTCTGACCCGCGGCCAGACCGTCACCGACACCGGCTCGCAGATCCGCGTGCCCGTCGGCCCAAAGACGCTTGGCCGCATCCTCAATGTCATCGGCGAGCCGATCGACGAGCGCGGCCCCGTCGGCGCAGAGCAGACCGCCCCGATCCACGCATCGGCACCGTTGTTCGTCGACCAGTCGACCGAGAGCGCGATCCTGGTCACCGGCATCAAGGTCATCGATCTGCTCGCACCTTATGCAAAGGGCGGCAAGATCGGCCTGTTCGGCGGCGCCGGCGTCGGCAAGACCGTGCTGATCCAGGAGCTGATCAACAACATCGCCAAGGGCCACGGCGGCACCTCGGTGTTCGCCGGCGTCGGCGAGCGTACCCGCGAGGGTAACGATCTGTACCACGAGTTCCTCGACGCAGGCGTCATCGCCAAGGATGCCGACGGCAATCCGCAGTCGGAAGGCTCGAAGGTCGCGCTCGTATTCGGCCAGATGAACGAGCCGCCAGGTGCGCGCGCCCGCGTCGCGCTGTCGGGCCTGACGATCGCCGAATATTTCCGCGACGTCGAAGGCCAGGACGTGCTGTTCTTCGTCGACAACATCTTCCGCTTCACGCAGGCGGGCGCAGAGGTTTCGGCACTGCTCGGCCGCATTCCGTCGGCCGTGGGCTATCAGCCGACGCTGTCGACCGACATGGGCGCGCTGCAGGAGCGCATTACCTCGACCAACAAGGGGTCGATCACCTCGGTGCAGGCCGTGTACGTTCCCGCGGACGATCTTACTGATCCGGCGCCGGCGACGTCGTTCGCGCATCTCGATGCGACGACCAACCTCAACCGTGCGATCTCGGAGCTGGGCATCTACCCGGCTGTCGATCCGCTCGACTCAACCTCGCGTCTGCTCGAGCCGCGCGTCGTCGGCCAGGAGCATTACGACACCGCGCGTGCGGTCCAGTCGACGCTGCAGAAGTACAAGTCGCTGCAGGACATCATCGCGATTCTCGGCATGGACGAGCTGAGCGAAGAGGATAAGCTGACCGTGCAGCGTGCGCGCAAGATCCAGAAGTTCCTGAGCCAGCCGTTCCACGTCGCCGAGGTCTTCACCGGCATCAGCGGCAAGTTCGTCCAGCTCGAGGACACCGTCCGCTCGTTCAAGGCGGTCGTCGAGGGTGAGTATGATCACCTGCCCGAGAGCGCTTTCTACATGGTCGGCGGCATCGACGAAGCGGTCGCCAAGGCCGAGAAGATGGCTGCGGAGGCGTAAGCTTCTGCTGCTCCCTCTCCCCTCGGGGGAGAGGGTTGGGGTGAGGGGCCGCCACGAGCGCTCTCGCCCGGTACTGCCCCTCACCCCGACCCTCTCCCCGACGGGAGAGGGAGAAGGCAAACAAGATGCTGCATTTCGAACTCGTCACGCCAGAAAAGCTCGTCCGGTCGGAGGAGGTCTATATGGTCGTCGTCCCCGGCACCGAAGGCGACTTCGGCGTGCTGGAAGGCCATGCGCCGTTCATGTCGACCGTCCGTGACGGAAGCGTGCAGGTGCATCGGACGCAGAACGGCACGCCCGAGACGATCGCGATCCGCGGTGGTTTCGCCGAGGTCAACGCCAAGGGCCTGACGATCCTCGCCGAGCAGGCGGGCGAATAAACCGCCTCAGGCGAGCGCCGCGTCGGTAGCGACGGGCGCTGCCGCCTTGCGCGGCCGGGCTAAGACCTGCAGCAGCGGCCGTTCGATCCAGCGGTGGACGATGAGCCCCGCGACCGTCGACAGTGTCACGACTAGCGCGACGAAGACCAGCGCCGGGCATTCCGGCAACATCCCGCCGATGCGCCACAGCAGCGCGATCAGGCAAGGGTGGACGAGATAGGTCGAATAGGAGGCGTCGCCGATCCGCGCGACGATCCGGTCGAACCGGCCGCCACCCGGCGTGTCGATCACCCCGAGCAGGACGAGCGCCCAGGGCAGCCCCCAGGTCCAGCTGCGTGCGAGACCGGAGGTGCCGGCGACCGCCGCCTGGACATCGCCCGAGACCGCGGGACCAAGCCCGACGGCTATGCCGATAGCGAGCAGCGCGATCCCCAGCACCGTGGCCATCGCCGCGACGGGTGCGGTGATGCCCCGTTGCCAGGCGATCCAGACGGGCAGGCCAAACGCGAATTCCAGCTGCATCGGGTTGAAGAGCAGCCGCGCCGGCGCCCAGCCGGGCTGGACGGTGCAACCGACCAGTGCAACGGCCAGCGTCGCGATCAGCAGCCACCAAGTCCTGTGGTGGCGGGCGGTCATCGCGAGTGCGACGAGCGCGTAGAAGGCGAATTCGAACCCCAGCGTCCAGCCGACATAGAGCGAAGGCTGATGATAGTCGGCGCCATCGAGCAGCGGGAGGATGGTGATCGACATCAGCATCGCCTCGACCGGCTGCGGCTCGGTCGCGACGAGGATATAGGCGATGCTGGCGAGCGCGAAGAGCGGGACGATGCGGCGCCAGCGCTGGACGAGAAAGCCCCAGGGATCGTGTGGTGCGGTCGCGAGCGACTGCGCCATGACGAAGCCGCTGATGACGAAGAAGAGATCGACGCCGCTAATGCCGACCACCGCGAGATTGGGCACCGACGGGATGAACGCGCCGGTGATCCGGACCGGACCCGCATCGACCAGGTTCGCTGCGTGCGCGGCAACGACCATCGTCGCGGCGAGCGCGCGCAGCCATTGGATCGGGGTGACACGCTGCGCCGACATCCACCTTGGATAGCGTGCTAGCGGTTAAGCGTCGGTTGCTGTCGTATCAGAGAAAATTATAGGGATCGACGTCGACGGTGACGCGTACCTTGGACGGCCAGTCGAGCGTGCCGAGCCATGCACGGATGACGTCCTGCACGTCGAGCGCTCGCTTCGCGTGGACGAGCAGGCGGTAGCGGTGCCGGCCGCGCAGCATCGCGAGCGGTGCGGGCGCGGGGCCATAGACATGCATCCCCTCGACCTGCGGTGCGCTTCGCCCGACGAGATTGGCGGTGTCGTGCGCGCACCGCTGATCCTCCGACGACACGACGATCGCGGCATAACGGCCAAAGGGCGGCGCGCCCGCATCCTTGCGCGCCTCGGTCTCGGCCGCATAAAAGGCGTCGGCGTCGCCGGTGATCAGCGCCTGCATCACCTGCGCGGCGGGGCTGTGGGTCTGGATGAAGACATGGCCGGGCTTCTCCCCGCGGCCGGCACGCCCCGACACCTGGCGGATCTGCTGGAAGGTGCGCTCGGCCGCGCGCAGGTCGCCGCCGTCGAGCCCCAGATCCGCATCGACGACGCCGACCAGCGTCAGATTTGGGAAGTGATAGCCCTTGGTCACCAGCTGCGTGCCGACGACGATGTCGATATCGCCCGCCTCCATCCGGTCGACGAATTCCGCTGCCTTGGCAGGCGACCAGATCGTGTCCGACGTGACGACCGCGGTCTTCGCCTCGGGAAACAGCGCGGCGACCTCGTCCGCGATCCGCTCGACGCCGGGACCGCAGGCGACGAGCGTATCCTCGCCCTGGCATTCGGGACAGACGCGCGGCGTCGGCTCGGCATGGCCGCAATGATGACAGGCGAGCCGCCGCGTCAGCCGGTGCTCGACCATCCACGCGGTGCAGTTCGGACACTGGAACCGGTGCCCGCAGGTGCGGCACAGCGTCAGCGGTGCATAGCCCCGGCGGTTGAGGAACAGCAGCGCCTGTTCGCGCTTCTCCAGTGTCGCCTGCATCGCCTGAACCAGCCGCGGGGCGAGCCAGCGACCGCGCTCGGGCGGCTCCTTGATCAGGTCGATCGGCTCGATCGTCGGCATTTCCGCCACGCCGAACCGGCCGGGCAGCTTCAGTTCGGCATAGCGGCCGGTCGCGACCTGCTGGCGGGTCTCGATCGCGGGCGTAGCGGAGGCGAGGATGACCGGGCATCCCTCGAACTTGCCGCGCATCACCGCGACGTCGCGGGCATGATAATGCACTCCCTCTTCCTGCTTGAAGCTGGTCTCGTGCGCCTCGTCGACGACGATCAGGCCAAGATCGCGATAGGGCAGGAACAGCGCGGATCGTGCGCCGACCGTCACCAGCGCTTCGCCGCTCGCGATCGCACGCCAGGCCCGGCGGCGCTGGGTGGACCGCAGCCCCGAATGCCACGCGATCGGCTCGCAGCCGAACCGGTCGTGGAAGCGCTTGAGGAACGGTTCGGTCAGCGCGATTTCGGGCAGCAGCACCAGCGTCTGGCGGCCGTCGCGAATCGCCTGCGCGACCGCCTCGAAATAGACCTCGGTCTTGCCTGAACCGGTCACGCCGTCGAGCAATGTCGGCGTGAAGATGTGGTCGGCGACGCCTTTGACGAGCGAGTCCGCCGCTGCGCGCTGATCGGGCGAGAGCGTGGGGACGTGATGCAGCGGGTCGGGGACAGGGTAGGGGCTGTCGATATCCACCTCGATCGCCTCCATCCCACCGACCTTGACGAGACCGCGAATGACCGCGTCGCTCACCTCGGCGAGCTGCGCCAGTTCGCGGATCAGGCCCTGGCGATCGCCGATCCGTTCGAGCGCCTGTTCGCGTTGCGGCGTCAGGCGCGGGGGGATCGTGCCGGTCGCGCGATATTCGGTCGCGGTGCGCGCGCCCTCGAGCGCGGAAGTCGAGGCGAGCGACATCCGCAGCACCGAGGCAGGGGGCGCCAGATAATAATCGGCGGTCCATTCGATCAGCCGGCGAAGCGGCGCGCCGAGCGGCGGCACGTCCGCGACCGCGAGCAGATTGCGCAAGCGGTTGTCGCCGACTTCCGCATCGGACGGCATCCGCTCCGCTTCCCACACCACGCCGAGCAACTGGCGCGGGCCGAGCGGCGCGACGACGATCGAGCCGGGCGCGACGTCCATGCCCGCGGGCACGCGATAGTCGAGCGGCCCAAGGGCGGCGTTGAGGATGAGGACACGGGCGCGCGACGACATGGCCGACGCATATGGGGGCAGATCGACTCGACGGAAACCTTTTAGCGGCGTGTGATCGTCGTCGCGGCGCCCATCGGGGTGAACCCTATCAGGCGGCGCGGCGCCGTTCGCCGATCCGTTCGCGCTTGGCGCGGTAGAGGACGATGTCGACGCGGTGCACGAAATCGCGGACCGTCTGGCAATCGGGTTCGAGCGCGGCGATGCCGACCGTGCCCGCGCTGATCATCGCCAGGCCGTCGACCGAGACCGGCACCTGCAATGCCTCCTGCAGCCGGCTGACGATCTCTTCGGGTGCACTGACCAGCGCGGGGTCGTCGACGATCACCGCGAATTCGTCACCGCCAAGCCGCGCGGCTAGGCTGCCGCGAAGCCATGGCGCCTGCAGGATCTGGCCGACGCCGCGCAGCACGTCGTCGCCCGCGTTGTGGCCGAGCGTGTCGTTGATCGCCTTGAACCCGTCGAGATCGACCAGCGCGAGCAGCAACGGCGTTGCCGCTGTACGCGCGCGCGTGATGGCCGCGTCGAGCGCCCGGTCGAAGGCGGCCCGGTTGGCGAGACCGGTGAGCGCATCGGTTTCGGCCGTGCGTCGCAGCGTCAGTTCGAGCGCGTGACGCTCGGTCACGTCCTGGAAGATGCCGACGATCGCGACGGGACCGTCCACGTTCCGCTGGGCCTCATGTTCCAGCTCGCCCTGCACGCGCACGCGTCGTGAATTGCCCAGCGCAGTGGTGAAGTCGAGTTCGAGATCGATCGGGACGCCGGTGCGGATGACGTCGGTGAGCGCCTGCGCGATCTGTTCGCGGGCATGGGGGGGATAGTGATCGATCGCCTTCGACGGGTCGGGTTGCGCGCCCAGCGGCAGCTCGTGGATCCGGAAGACGCCGTCGGACCATTCGAGCGGACCGTCGGGCCACAGCACCCGCCACGATCCGATCGCCGCCATCCGCTCGGCCTGGCGGAAGATGCGGTCCTGGCGAGCGAGAACGGACGACTGGCGATCCGCGGTCACCGCGATCGCCAGCGCCTGCATTGCCGCGGTCCGCGCGGCGATCGCAGCCTCGGCAAGCGTGGCGAGATGCACAAGCGCTTTCCGCCCTGCCGCGTTCAGGCTGCGCGGATGGGTGTCGAGTACGCACAGCGCGCCGATCGCGTGACGTCGTCCGTCGTCGGCGATCGCGTGGATCGGGGCACCGGCATAGAATCGCACCCCGTCGGATGCGGCAACCAGGGGGTTGGCAGCGAATCGCGAATCACCCGACAAATCCTCCACGACCAGCGGCGCCGAGCCCTGAATGGTGACGTTGCACATCGTCACGTCGCGCGCGATCCCGCCGCGTTCGCCGTCATTGGCCGCCTTGATCCACAAGCGGTCGCGATCGATCAGCGTCATCATCGCGCTGGGGCAGTCGAGCATTTCTGCCGCCAGCGCGACGAGCGCGTCGAATTCGCGTTCCGGTTCGGTATCGAGCAGCGCGAGCGCGTTGAGCGTCGCCACCCGGCGTTCCTCATCGGCCGAGGCAAAACGCGATGGTGATCCGGGCATTTCGCGAGGGGCGGACTCGGGGAGCGACATGTCTTCGAATAGGCCTGCGTTAGTTAATTTTCTTTGTCGTTCAAACGCTCTAGCATGCCGGAATGACCTCACCCGACACGCTTCCCCCGTCGATGCTCTGGGCGACGCATCTGGCGCGGGACCGGATGCGGTCGGTGCACACGGTGCGCGCCTATCGCGCGGTCGCCGAGCGGTTGACGGCGTTCCTCGTCGGGCACTGGGCGGGGGCGGTCGATCGCGCGGCGCTGGGCCGGACGAGCACGGCGGATCTTCGCGCCTATCTGGCCTATCGGCGCGGGCAGGGGCTGGGGAATGCATCGGCGGCGCGCGAGCTGTCCGCGGTGCGCGGTTTCCTCGCATGGGCGAATGCGGATGCCGAACCGCCGCGGCTGAAGGGGCCGCGGGTCCAGCGCGGCGTGCCGCGCCCGATCTCGCCGGCCGAGGCGGTGGCGCTGGCCGGGGAGGTCGCCGACGACGCTGCCGAGCCGTGGATCGGCGCTCGCGACTGGGCGGTGCTGATGCTGCTATACGGCGCGGGGCTGCGAATCGGCGAGGCGCTGCTGCTTACGCCGGCGATCCTGCCGCTCGGCGAGACGCTGTCGGTAACCGGCAAGCGCGCCAAGACGCGGATCGTGCCGCTGTTGCCGCAGGTGCGGACCGCGATCGAGGCCTATGTCGCAACGTGCCCCTGGGCGCTGGTGCCGGGGGAGCCGCTGTTCCGGGGCGCGAAGGGTGGCCCGCTCGCCCCCGCGATCGTGCGCCGCGCGGTTCGCGGGGCCCGCGGGCGGCTCGGGCTTGGCGAGCGGACGACGCCGCACGCACTGCGCCACAGTTTTGCGACGCATCTGCTGGGACGCGGGGCGGACCTGCGCGCGTTGCAGGAGCTGCTCGGCCATGCGAGCCTCAGTTCAACGCAGATCTATACGCAGGTCGACGCCGCGCATCTGATGGACGTGTACCGCAACGCGCATCCGCGGGCGTAGCGCAGGGTCAGCCTTTCGGCTTCCATGTCAGCACGCGCCAGCCATAGGCCAGCGCGATGATGACGAACGTCGCGACCGAGACAGGGCCGACATAGCGGTCGAGCTGCTGGAACCGCGAGCCGAGCAGGATGCCCGCATAGGCGAGCACGGTGTTCCAGATTGCGCTGCCCGCAGCGGTCCAGATCACGAACTTCCACAACGGCATGTACGTCATCCCGGCCGGGAGCGAGATGATCGTCCGGAAGGTCGGCATGAAGCGAAAGACGAAGATCACCCAGCCGCCGCGCTTCACGAAGAAGCGGTGGACCTTCTCGATATCCGACCATTCGATCGTCAGCCAGCGGCCATGCCGCTCGACGAACGGACGGAAGCGCTCGTAGCCGATGTTCCGGCCGATATAATACCAGAAGTAATTGCCCGCGACCGACCCGATCGTACCCGCGACGATCAGCGGCACGACCGCCATATGGCCGCGCGCGACGGCAATGCCGCCGAGCCCCATGATCACCTCGGACGGCACGGGCGGGACGATATTCTCGAGCGCCATCAGCAAAAAGATGCCGAAATAGCCGCCCCAGGCGATCAGGTTGATGATAAATTCGGTCATGGCTAACCGATACTTCCGGGAGGCCGCATGTGTTCCCTCGACAGCGCGGTCGCACCATCCCGGCCTGAACCGGGATGGTGGTTTTCCTACCGCGCCGCGACCTTCGCCTCGATCGCGTCCCAGATCATCGCGGAGACGTCAGTGCCGTCGAATCGTTCGATCGCGACGATGCCGGTGGGCGAGGTCACGTTGATCTCGGTCAGCCACTTGCCGCCGATCACGTCGATGCCGACGAACAGCAGCCCGCGCTTCCTGAGTTCAGGCCCGAGGACCGCGCAGATCTCGCGCTCGGTCGGGGTCAGCTCGGTCTTTTCCGCCGAGCCGCCGACCGCGAGGTTGGAGCGGATCTCGCCCTCGCCCGGCAGGCGGTTGATCGCGCCGGCGACTTCGCCGTCGACCAGCACGATGCGCTTGTCGCCCTTGGCCACGTCGGGAAGGAACGCCTGGACCATGTGCGGCTCGCGCCACGTCATGTTGAACACCTCGATCAGCGCGGACAGGTTGGCACCGTCCGATTCGACCTTGAAGATCGCCTTGCCGCCATTGCCGTGCAGCGGCTTGATCACGATCGCGCCGTGCTCGGCCAGGAAGGCGCGCGCCTCGTCGAGGCTGCGCGTGACGAGCGTCGGCGGCATGAACTGCGGATAGTCGAGCACGAACACCTTTTCGGGTGCGTTGCGGACCTGTGCCGGGTCGTTGACGACCAGCGTCTTGCCGGCGATCCGCTCGAGCAGATGCGTCGCGGTGATGTAGCCGAGATCGAAGGGCGGGTCCTGCCGCATGAGCACGACGTCGGCCTCGTCGCCGAGATCGAGGTTTACCGGCTCGCCGACGCTGAAATGATCGCCGGTCACGCGCTGCACGGTGACAGGGTGCGCCTTCGCCCAGACCCGGCCGTCGCGGTAGTTGAGATCCTCCGCCGCGTAATGGAACAGGCGATGCCCGCGCTCCTGTGCGGAGAGCATCAGCGCGAAGGTCGAATCGCCCGCGATATTGATGCTGTCGAGCGGGTCCATCTGGACGGCGACGGTGAGGCTCATGCGTCTTCCTTCTATGCGGTCGAGCGCATGTAGGTGCGCGCGGGCCGCAAGTCACCCGACCCGCTCAGCCGATCCATGCATTCTCGATATGGCGGGGGCGTGTGCCGGGGGCGAGCAGGATCACGTCGACGCGGATATCGTCGCCGGGTCCGGCATAGCGCGGCATCAAAAACTCTGCCGCCGCGGCGACCCGCGCGAGCCGCCGCTCGTCGATCGCGAAGTCGAGTTCGGCGGCGGTCGCGCGCGTCTTCACCTCGACGAACGCGACCAGCGTCCCCTTGCGCGCGACGATGTCGACCTCGCCCGCAGGCGTCCGCACGCGGCGGTCGAGGATGCTCCAGCCCTTCAGTCGCAGCCACCAGCCGGCCAGCCGCTCCCCGCGCCGGCCCGCAGCTTCCGCGACCTGTCGATCGGCAGTGCTCGCCGTCCGTCTGCGGGAGGGGCGCGGGGCGGGGAGGGTCACCCCTTCGCCTTCAATTCGAGCGCGCGGGCGTACAGCGTCTTGCGGTCGAGCCCGAGCGCCTTGGCAACCTCGCTCGCGGCCTGGCCGGTGGAGAGGCGGGTGAGGGCATCGGCCAGCGCCGTGTCGGCATCCTCCGCGCTGGCCGGGGGGGCGTCGCCGGGGGGCGCGATGACGATGACGATCTCGCCGCGCGGCGGCGCGTCGGCGTAGCGGGTGGCGAGGGTCGTCAGCGTGCCGGTCACCGCCTCCTCGAACCGCTTGGTGATTTCACGTGTGACCGCCGCCTCACGGTCGCCGAGTCCTTCGGCGAGCGCGGCAAGGCTGGCACCGAGACGCGGACCCGATTCGTAGAGCACCAGCGTCGCGCGGATCGTGGCGATCTCGGCGATCGCCTCCGACCGGGCATGCGCCTTGGGCGGCAAGAAGCCGACGAACAGGAAGCGATCGGTCGGCAGTCCCGCCAGCGTGAGCGCGGCGACCGCGGCGCAGGGGCCGGGGATCGTCACCACGAGATGCCCCGCCGCACGCGCGTCGCGCACCAGTTTGAATCCAGGATCGGAAATCAGCGGGGTGCCCGCGTCCGACACCAGCGCCACCGCCTCGGTCGCCATGCGCGCGATCAGCGCGGGGCGGACGCCCTCGGCGCTGTGATCATGATAGGGGACCATCGGCGTCTTGGTCCCGACATGGCGGAGCAGACCGGCGGTGACACGGCTGTCCTCGACCGCGACGACGTCGGCACGCGCGAGGATATCGGCGGCACGCGGCGACAGATCACCGAGATTGCCGATCGGCGTCGCGACGATGTAAAGGCCGGGGTTCAGTGGAGTTTCAGGGTTCATGGGGATTGTCATGGCAGACGCAGCGACGATAGGGCAATCGGCCCGGCACCGGATGCGCGCGTTTGGGCGCTCGGCGGCACTCACGCTGGCCTGCCTGCTGGGCGCGTGCCAGACGATCGTCCCGCGCGGTCCCGTCGAGCCGTCGCAGCAGCGCCCGACCACCCGTCCTACCGACACGCCGACGATCGGGGTCGAGACCGGCATCCCGCGCGATGCCGAGCGCAACCGCGTCGCGCTGCTCGTGCCGCTGTCGGGAAGCAATGCGGGGGTCGGCACGTCGATCGCCAATGCGACAATGATGGCGCTGCTCGACACGCAGAACCAGCGCGTGCGGATCACCAATTACGATACAGCGACGGGTGCCGCGGCCGCGGCCCAGCGCGCGATCGCAGAAGGCGCGCAGCTGATCCTGGGGCCGCTGCTGTCCGAGGACGTGCGGACGGTCGCGCCGATCGCGCGCGCGGCGGGCGTGCCGGTGCTGAGCTTCTCGAACGATCTCGGGGTGGCCGGCAACGGCGCCTATCTGATGGGCTATGTGCCGACCCAGTCGATTTCGCGCGTCGTCGACTTCGCGCGCGAGCGCGGCGTGTCGAACTTTGCCGGGCTGGTCCCGAACGGACTGTATGGCGAGCGTGCCTCGACCGCATTCCTCCGCGCGGTCGAGGGGGCGGGCGGCCAGGTCGTGTCGCTCCAGACCTATGGCCGGACCGCCGGTGGCGTGTCGGGGGCGGTCACGCGGCTCGCGGCGAAGGCACCCTATGACGCCGTGCTGATCGCCGACAGCGGTTCGACCGCGGCGTCGGCGGCGGCGCTGGTGAAGCGCGGCGCCGGCGCATCGACCCGGATCCTCGGCACCGAGCTGTGGAATTCCGAATCGAGCGTCGCCGCCAAGCCGGCATTGAACGGCGCCTGGTATGCGAGCGTGTCGGATACGCTGTACCGGCAATATGCCGCCAAGTACCGTGCACGCTTCGGCAGCGGGCCGTACCGCCTGTCGAGCCTCGGCTATGATTCGGTGCTGCTGACGGTGCGGATCGCGCGCGACTGGAAGCCGGGGACGGCGTTTCCCGTGTCGCGGCTGCGCGATGGCGACGGCTTTTCGGGCATCGACGGTGCGTTTCGCTTCGGCCGCGACAATGTCGCCGAGCGCGCGCTGGAGGTGAAGGAAATCCGCGGCGGCACGACGAGCGTGGTGTCGCCGGCGCCGACCGGCTTCGGGAAATAAGCCAGCGCCTTACCGGCCTTCCCGCCTGCGCGGGGAGGCCGGCAGGGTTACGCCGTCACGATCTCGGGCAGGATCGCGTCGAGCAGCAGCGCCCCCGCTTCGGTGACGCGCAGCCGGCCCGGTGAGCGGGCGACGAGGCCGAGATCCTCGAGCCGTGCGACCGCGGCAAGATCCACCGGCACCACGCCGGCGTTAAGCCGCGTAATCCGGTCGAGATCGACTCCCTCGGCCAGGCGCAGCCCCATCAGCAGCGCCTCGGTCGCGCGCGTCGAGGGGGTGAGCGGGTCCTCGACCTCCATCCCGTGGCCGTTGCGCTCGATCGCGGCGAGCCAGTTTTCTGGCTTCTTGCGACGCACCGTCGCCAGGCCACCGCGGCGGCCATGCGCGCCGGGGCCGATCCCGGCATAATCCTGATAGCGCCAATAGGCGAGATTGTGGCGGCTCTCCGACCCCGGTCGCGCGTGGTTCGAGGTTTCATAGGCGGGGAGCCCGGCGGCTGCGGTGTCGGCGCGCGTCGCCTCGAACAGGTCGGCTGCGCTATCGCCGTCGGGGATGACGATGCGGCCCGCGAGCGCCTCGGTCGCGAACCGCGTGCCGGGCTCGATGGTGAGCTGATAGAGCGACAGATGCTCGGTCCCGAAGCTCAGCGCGCGCGCGAGTTCGGCGCGCCAGTCGGCGAGGCGCTGCCCGGGCAGCGCATAGATCAGGTCGAAACTCACGCGCGGAAAGACGCTCTGCGCGGTCGCCAGCGCGGCCTGCCCCTCGTTCACGTCATGCGCGCGGCCGAGGAATTTCAGCGCCTGATCGTCGAGCGACTGCAATCCCAGCGACACGCGGTTGACGCCTGCGCTCGCGAGATCGGCAAAGCGCGCGGCCTCAACCGAGGAGGGATTGGCCTCGAGCGTGATCTCGATCCCCTCGGCAAAGCCCCAGGCGCGTTCGGCGGCGTCGAGGATCGCGGCGACCGTTGCGGGTGGCATCAGCGAGGGCGTGCCGCCGCCGAAGAAGATCGACTGGAGCTTGCGTCCCGGCAGCACCGACGCTTCGTGCGCGAGGTCGGTGAGCAGCGCCGCGCGCCATGCCGCCTGGTCGACGCCATCACGGACATGGCTGTTGAAGTCGCAATAGGGGCATTTCGACACACAGAACGGCCAATGGACGTAGAGCGCGAGGTCCCCCGAGGGCGTCGGGGCGGGGCTTGGCGTTTCGATCGGGGGCATTATCTCGCGCATATGGTCGCACGGAGCGACAGAAGGAAGCGCAATGACGGTTCGGTTGGGTCTGGCAGTTGCGGCGGCGTTGCTTGCCGCAGGCTGCGCACAGGGGCCGGAACGCGTCGTGGAGCGGCGCGAGACACAGGCGCCGGCGCCCCGCGGCCCCGCGCTACTCAAGGCGGCGATGATGGACGGGCACAATGCTGCGCGGGCAGCGGTGGGTGTTCCGCCGCTGGTGTGGAGCGATACGCTGGCGACCACCGCGCGCGCCTATGCCGAGGAAATGGCGAACACGCGCAAATTTGCGCACGCGCATCAGGTTCAGGGGCCCGGCCGCGAGGGCGAGAATCTGTGGACCGGCACGCGCTATGCCTATGCCTATCCCGAGATGATCGGCCACTGGGTCGCCGAACGGAAGGATTTCGTCAACGGCGTGACGCCCGCGTTCAGCCGGACCGGCAAATATGAGGATGTCGCGCACTACACGCAGATCGTCTGGCGCAATTCGACCGCGGTGGGATGCGCGATGGCGAGCAACGAACGCGACGATTATCTGGTGTGCCGCTATTCGCCGCCGGGCAATGTGGTGGGCGAGCGTAGCTACTAGGCACCCGAGATCGCCGGACCGTNGTTCCGGTGGCTGATCGCGTTCTTCGTCTCGTGCGGCAGCTCTGCATAGGTCTGGTCATGGCCCAGCGGTACGAACATCGGGTCATAGCCGAAGCCGACCTTGCCGCGTGGCGGCCAGACCAGCGTGCCCTCGGCGCGGCCTTCGAACCATTCAACATGGCCGTCGGGCCAGGCGAGCGCGAGCACGCTGACGAAATGCGCGCCGCGGGTCGCATCGGGGCCCTTGGCGGCGAGCGCGTCCTCGACCTTCTGCATCGCCATCGACCAGTCGCGACCGTTCGGGGTCTCGGCCCAGTCGGCGGTGTACACGCCCGGATCGCCACCCAGCGCATCGACGCATAGCCCGCTGTCGTCGGCGAGCGCGGGATAGCCCGACAGGTCGGCGGCGGAGCGTGCCTTCAGCTCGGCATTGGCGAAGAAGGTCGTCCCCGTCTCGACCGGCTCGGGCAGGTCGAGATCCGCCGCCGACACGACGTCGAACCCGCGCCCTGCGAGCAGGTCGGCGATCTCGCGCACCTTGCCCTTGTTGTGGCTCGCGATGACGAGCTTGCCGGGCTGGAGCTTGCGGATCGCCTGGGGGGTGCTGCCTTCGCCGCTCACTTGGCGACAGCCTTGGCCTGTGCCGCGAAGATGTCCGCGCAGCCGATGCGGGCGAGCCGCAACAGGCGGAGCAGCGCCTCCTCGTCATAGGTCGCGCCCTCGGCCGTCGCCTGCGCCTCGGCGATGTTGCCGTTTTCGAGCAGAACGAAATTCGCGTCCGCGTCCGCACCCGAATCCTCGATATAGTCGAGGTCGAGCACGGGATTGCCCTGAGAGATGCCGCAGCTGATCGCGGCGACCTTCTGCGTCAGCGGGTCGGCGGTCAGCTTGCCGCTGTCCAGCAGCCCGTCGATTGCGAGCCGCAGCGCGACCCAGGCACCCGAGATCGACGCGGTGCGCGTGCCGCCGTCGGCCTGAAGCACGTCGCAGTCGAGCACGATCTGGCGCTCGCCGAGCAGCTTCAGATCGGTGACGGCGCGGAGCGAACGGCCGATCAGGCGCTGGATTTCCTGCGTGCGGCCCGACTGCTTGCCCTTGGCCGCCTCACGATTGTTGCGCGTGTTGGTCGAGCGCGGGAGCATGCCGTATTCGGCGGTCACCCAGCCTTCGCCCTTGCCGCGCAGGAACGGCGGGACCTTTTCCTCGATGCTGGCGGTGACGAGCACCTTCGTGTCGCCGAAACCGATCAGGACGGAGCCTTCGGCGTGCTTGGTGAAGCGGGGTTCGATCGTGATGCTGCGCATCTGGTCTGGGGCACGGCCGGATGGGCGCATGATGTATTCCTAAACTTCTTCCGTTCGTCCTGAGTAGCTGCTGAGCTCGTCGAAGCGGCGTATCGAAGGATCGGCCCGCTTGAGGCACATCCTTCGATACGGGCCTTCGACTTCGCTCAGTCCCTACTCAGGACGAACGGGTGGTGGGCAATAAGCGCTGCCTAGCCTTTCGCATTCCGGCTCGCCAGCCTAGATCAGCCGCATGGCCACGCCCCCCGTCACCGAACTGACCGACCGCGCGCGCGATATTTTTCGTGCGGTCGTCGACAGCTATCTCGCTAGCGGCACGCCGGTGGGGTCGAAGACGATCGCGCAGCTGGCCGGGCTCAGCCTGTCGCCCGCCTCGATTCGCGGGGTGATGGGGGAGCTGGAGGGGCTGGGGTTGCTCGCCAGTCCGCATACGAGCGCGGGGCGGATGCCGACCGATCGCGGCCTGCGGCTGTTCGTCGACGGGATGATGCAGGCGATGGAGCCGTCATTCGAGGAGCGCCAGACGATCGAGGCGCGCGCCGGCGTCGGTGGTCCGGTCGAGGAGGCGCTCGCCGCCACCACGCTCGCGCTGTCGGGGCTGTCGGCGTGCGCGGGGCTGGTGATGGTGCCGAAGCGCGAGATGACGCTGCGCCAGATCGCGTTTGTCGCGCTGTCGCCCGATCAGGCGCTCGCGGTGCTGGTCAGCGAGGATGGCTCGGTCGAGAACCGCGTGATCGCGCTGCCCAAGGGCATGTCGCCGTCGACCCTGGTCGAGGCGGGCAATTACATGTCGGCGACGCTCGGCGGGCTGACGCTGGCCGAGGCGCGGCTGCGGATCGAGCGCGAGCTGGCGGACGGGCAGGCGGCGCTCGACGGTGCGGCGCGGATGCTGGTCGAGGGCGGGATCGCGGTGTGGAGCGAAGATGCGGATCGCCGCCCGGTGCTGATCGTCCGCGGGCAGGGGCGGCTGATCGATGCCGCCGCCGCCGCCGATCTCGACCGGGTCCGCGACCTGCTCGACGATCTCGAGGGAAAGCAGGAGGTCGCATCGCTGCTCGACAGCGCGCGGGCGGGCGATTCGACGCGGATCTTCATCGGTGCGGAGACCAAATTATTCGCCCTGTCCGGCTCGTCGGTGATCGCGCGACCGTTCCGCGGATTGGACGGGCGGGTGGTCGGCGTGGTGGGCGTGATCGGCCCCACGCGGTTGAACTATGCGCGCGTCGTGCCCATGGTGGATTTCACGGCTGCAACGCTCGCCCGGTTGATGGGTTGAGCCGGCCCAACTTATAGGGAAAACCATGTCCGATATCGATCAGAACACCCCTGCCGACCTGCGCGAAGAGACCGCCGAAGCCGCACCCGAAGTGGCCTCGAACGATCGCGTCGCTGAGCTGGAGAACCAGCTCGCCGAGGCCAAGCAGAATGTCCTCTATGCGCAGGCCGAGGTCCAGAACGTCCGCCGCCGCGCCGAGAAGGAAGCGCAGGACGCGCGCGCCTATGCCGCCACCGCGTTCGCGCGCGACGTGCTGTCGGTTGCCGACAACCTCGCCCGCGGCCTGTCGGCGATCCCGGCGGACCTGCGTGCGGACGACAAGATGAAGGGCCTCGTCACCGGGCTCGAAGCGACCGGCCGAGAGCTGGAGAGCGTGTTCCAGCGCCACGGCATCACGAAGATCGCCGCTGAGGGCCAGATGCTCGACCCGAACAAGCATCAGGCGATGCTGGAAATCCCGAGCGATCAGCCGGCCGGCACGATCGTCCAGGAAATGCAGGCGGGCTACATGATCAAGGATCGCCTGCTGCGGCCTGCGATGGTGGGCGTCGCCAAGGCGGGGTGAGCCTGTCGGCCTGGTGTTCTCCCGCGAAGGCGGGAGCCCAGGGTTTCAAACGCTGTCGCCTGTAACCCTGGGCCCCCGCCTTCGCGGGGGAACGGCTCGCGACGGCGCCCAACTTTCTGCCTCGCCGGGGTGACGACATGAACGAGAATCTGACCACTGATCGCGAGACGTTCGTCACGCATCTTGAATGCTCGATCACCGGCGAACGCTATGAGGCGGACCAGCTTCATGGCCTTTCGCGTGCGGGCCGACCGTTGCTTGTGCGCTACGACCTCGACGCGGTGCGTTCGGCGATTTCGCGCGACACGATCGAGGCGCGTCCGACCGATCTGTGGCGGTGGCGCGAACTGCTGCCCGTGCGCCAGACGTCCAATATCGTCAGTCTCGGCGAGATCGAGACGCCGCTGGTGCCGATCCCGAAATCCGGTGGCCCCAACGTCCTCGTGAAGGACGAAGGGCGTCTGCCGACCGGGAGCTTCAAGGCGCGCGGGCTGGTCATGGCGGTGGCGATGGCGAAGGAGCTGGGCGTCACCAGGATCGCGATGCCGACCAACGGCAATGCGGGCGCGGCGCTGGCCGCCTACGCCACGCGCTGCGGGATCGAGACGATCGTGCTGTGTCCCGACGACACGCCCGAGATCAACGTCCGCGAGATCGCGATGCAGGGCGCGCGCGTCTGGCGCGTCAACGGGCTGATCGACGATTGCGGCGCGATCGTCGGCAAGGGCGCCGCCGAGGGGCGCTGGTTCGACTTCTCGACGCTGAAGGAGCCCTATCGAATCGAGGGCAAGAAGACGATGGGACTGGAACTGGCCGCGCAGTTCGGCTGGAAACTGCCCGATGCGATCTTCTACCCGACCGGCGGCGGCACCGGGCTGATCGGCATGTGGAAGGCGTTCGACGAGCTCGAGCAGCTCGGCTGGATTGGCTCCGAGCGACCCAAGATGTTTGCGGTGCAGGCGAGCGGCTGTGCGCCGATCGTCCGCGCGTTCGAGGCGGGTGAGGAGCATGCCGAGCGCTGGGAGGATGCGAGCACCGTCGCGGCGGGCATTCGCGTCCCCAAGGCGGTCGGTGACTTCCTGATCTTGCGCGCGGTGCGCGAGAGCGGTGGCCAGGCGCTGGCGGTCGGCGATCCGGCGATCCTGAAGGCGGTCGAGGCCGCCGCGAAGCAGGACGGGCTGCTGCTGTGTCCCGAGGGCGGCGCGACGCTCGCGGCCTACACCCATGCGCTGAACACCGGTCTGGTCGACGAAGACGACCGTGTCGTACTTTTTAATTGTGCGACCGGGCTGAAATATCCGATGCCCGAAGCGCCGCAAGCGCTTGATAGAACACAAGCTATCGATTTCGACGCATTGTAGGATGGGAATCGCCACCGGCGGGACTGGCCTTCCGGTGGTTGATATTAATCCATGTTATCTGCATCGGGGCGCCCTTCATCACGAAAAGGGCGGAAATGCAGAAGATTCTTCAGGTCGTGTGTGTCGTGCTGGTCGCGGCGGCGGTCATGTTCGGCGGGCGATGGTACATGTATGTCGCGCGCGGCGAGACCCCGTATGACGAGGTCGGCATCGCGCTGAACGGCTATGCGCCCGCGCCGCTGCGCGCCTGGGGCTGTCACAAGATGCAGGAACGGTTCTTCGGGCAGTTGCCGCCTTATGGCTGTGCGGGACCGGATGGGCGCAGCTGGCTCTGATATCGTCCTAGCCCACGTCATCCCAGCGTTCGCTGGGGTGACGGTTTGGGGAGGGGCGGACTAGGCCGACACCCGCGGCTTGAACGGAAGCAGCGTCTCGTACTGCGCGAGCGGCGGGGCGCCTGCGACCGTCGCGCCGGCACGCAGCAGGAAGGCGTGGCGGACGATCTCGCCCTGCTGCTCGATACCGTAGCGGTGCAGCGCGACGCCGGGACGCAGCGCATAGTCGTAGCGGCACCAGGGATGCCGTACGAGCGGGAGAAAGATACCGCGCTGGTGCTGCCAGATATGCGTCATCTCGTGGATGAACAGCCCTTGCAACGTCAGATTGGCGTGCGCGAAATCGTCGCACCACAGATCGCCCTTGGGGTGGAAATGGATGCACCCGCGCGGCGCCATCACCGTGTCGCGCGGCTGGAAGAACGCCCATTTGCGGCGTGCCAGCCGCACCGGCGCATAGTCGATCGCATCGCCGAAGACCGACGCCGCGAGCCTCGTCTCGGCCGGGGTCAGCGCTCGCGTCGACCGATCGCGAACGCTCACTTGGTTCCGGTGTCGCCAGCGCCGACGACGGCCGCGTTCTGCAATATTCTAGTGCCGTCGGCGAAGGTGAGGGTGAAGGTGATGGTGCGTTCACCGGGCTTGATGCCGGGATTTACGTCGAACAGCATCACGTGACGGCCGCCCGGCGCGAACACGACATCGGTCTTGGCCGGGATCTCGACGCGCGCGATCGGTTTCATCGACGATACGCCGCCGGCCGACATGCTCTCGTGCATCTCGCTCCGGATCGCGACATCGGTGGTGACGTTGATCAGCGTCGCATCGGCCGGCCCGCCATGGATCGTGAAATAGCCTGCCGCCGGTCCGCCCTTGACCGCCGCGAGCCGGACCCACGCCTTCTCGACGGACAGCTGTTGCGGTTGTGCACAGGCCGCCACCCCGACCAGGGCCGTCACGGCAAAAATACCACGCATCGTCATCATCGCCACTTCATACCCCTCTTGCGATCTCTACGGGCCGTACAATCTTGCGGCAAGCGCGAGCCAACCTATATCGCGCCCATCAATCGAAAGGTTCCACTGCCGTAACGGGGTGGAGCCCGAGACTTTTTTACGATGTGTGAGGGGCTATTTAAACTCATGGCTAAAGTAATCGGTATCGATCTCGGCACGACCAACAGCTGCGTTTCCGTCATGGAAGGCGGCAAGCCCAAGGTCATCGAGAATTCCGAAGGCGCGCGCACCACGCCGTCGATCGTCGCATTCGCCAAGGACGGCGAGCGACTGGTCGGCCAGCCGGCCAAGCGCCAGGCAGTGACCAACGGCGACAACACCATCTTTGCGGTGAAGCGCCTGATCGGCCGTCGTTTCGACGATCCGATCACCAAGAAGGACACCGAGCTGGTCCCGTACAAGATCTCGCGCGGGCCGAACGGCGACGCATGGGTCTCGGCCGGCGGCAAGGATTACTCGCCCTCGCAGATCTCGGCGTTCACGCTGCAGAAGATGAAGGAAACCGCGGAGTCGTATCTCGGCGAGACGGTCACGCAGGCGGTCATCACCGTTCCCGCATACTTCAACGACGCACAGCGCCAGGCGACCAAGGACGCCGGCCAGATCGCCGGCCTCGAAGTGCTGCGCATCATCAACGAGCCGACCGCAGCGGCGCTGGCCTACGGCCTCGACAAGCAGGACGGCAAGACGATCGCGGTCTACGATCTCGGCGGCGGCACGTTCGACATCTCGATCCTCGAGATCGGCGACGGTGTGTTCGAGGTTAAGGCGACCAACGGCGACACCTTCCTCGGCGGTGAGGATTTCGACAACAAGATCGTCCAGTTCCTCGCCGACGAGTTCAAGAAGGCGGAGGGCATCGACCTCGCCAAGGACAAGCTGGCGCTGCAGCGTCTGAAGGAAGCGGCCGAGAAGGCGAAGATCGAGCTCAGCTCGGCACAGTCGACCGAGGTCAACCTGCCCTTCATCACCGCGGACCAGAACGGGCCGAAGCATCTGGTGAAGTCGATCACCCGCGCCGATCTGGAGCGGATGGTCGAGGATCTGGTCAAGCGGACGCTCGACCCCTGCAAGAAGGCACTCGCTGACGCCGGTCTGAAGGCGGACGACATCTCCGAGGTCGTGCTGGTCGGCGGCATGACGCGCATGCCGCGCGTCCGTGAAGTCGTGAAGCAATTCTTCGGCAAGGAGCCGCACACCGGCGTCAACCCGGACGAGGTCGTCGCGATGGGCGCCGCGATCCAGGCCGGCGTGCTGCAGGGCGACGTCAAGGACGTGCTGCTGCTCGACGTGACACCGCTGTCGCTGGGCATCGAGACGCTGGGTGGCGTGTTCACCCGGATGATCGATCGTAACACGACGATCCCGACCAAGAAGTCGCAGACCTATTCGACCGCGGACGACAACCAGGGCGCGGTGACGATCCGCGTGTTCCAAGGCGAGCGCGAGATGGCGGCCGACAACAAGATGCTCGGCAATTTCGATCTCGTCGGCATCCCGCCGGCGCCGCGCGGCGTGCCGCAGATCGAAGTCACGTTCGACATCGACGCCAACGGCCTCGTCAGCGTCTCGGCCAAGGACAAGGGCACCGGCAAGGAGCAGCAGATCCGCATCCAGGCATCGGGTGGCCTTTCGGACAGCGACATCGACCAGATGGTCCGCGATGCCGAGACCTTTGCCGAGGAAGACAAGAAGCGTCGTGCCGGCGCCGAGGCGAAGAACAACGCCGAGAGCCTGATCCACACGACCGAGCGTCAGCTTGCCGATAACGGCGACAAGGTGGACGACGCGCTCAAGACCGAGATCCAGGCCGCGATCGACGCGACCAAGGCAGCGGTCGAGGGCGGCGATGCGGACGCGATGACCGAGAAGAGCACCGCGCTCGCCCAGGTCGCGATGAAGCTGGGCCAGGCGATCTACGAGAAGCAGGCTCAGGCGGATGCCTCGCCGTCGGCTGATGGCGATGCGGCGAAGAAGGACGACGACGTCGTCGACGCCGAATTCTCGGAAGTCGACGAGAACCCGAAGGCGTAACTGAAACTCCCTCTCCCCAGGGTCCCATGAAAGTAATACTTTCATGGGTGCCCGGTCGGGGAGAGGGCAGGGGTGAGGGGCAGTTCCGCGCACTGTCGCCCGGAACGACCCCTCACCCAACCCTCTCCCCGGAGGGGAGAGGGCTAAGAGGGCCGTTATGAGTACCCAGACAGACTATTACGAACTGCTCGAGATCGAGCGGACCGCGGATGCGGGGACGATCAAGTCGTCCTATCGCAAGCTCGCGATGAAATATCACCCGGACAAGAATGCCGGTTGCAAGGATTCGGAGGCCCAGTTCAAGGCGGTCAGCGAGGCCTATGACTGCCTCAAGGATCCCCAGAAGCGTGCGGCCTATGATCGCTTCGGCCATGCCGCATTCCAGAATGGCGGCGGCGGCGGTCATGGTGGCGGCGCGCAGGATTTCGGCGGCTTCAGCGACATTTTCGAGAGCGTCTTCGGCGAATTTATGGGCGGCGCGCAGCGCGGCGGCGGTGGCCGATCGTCGGCACGTCGCGGTGCCGACCTGCGGTACGACATGGAAGTCAGCCTGGAAGAGGCGTTCCACGGCAAGGCGACCGAGATCACCGTCGACGTCTCGGCAGTGTGCGACACCTGCGATGGGTCGGGCGCTAAGGCCGGTACGCGCGCCAAGACCTGCCAGCATTGCGGCGGTCACGGCAAGGTCCGCGCGCAGCAGGGCTTCTTCGTGGTTGAGCGCGCCTGCCCGGTCTGCAACGGCGCGGGTCAGGTGATCGCCGATCCATGCCCCGATTGCCGCGGCGAGGGCCGGGTCGAGAAGACCAAGACGCTCAGCATCAACGTGCCGCCCGGTGTCGATGAAGGCACGCGGATCCGGATGACGGGCGAGGGTGAGGCCGGCGCGCGCGGTGCACCGGCGGGCGACCTCTATATCTTCCTCCACGTCACCAAGCATAATCTGTTCGAGCGCGAAGGCACGACGCTGTTTGCGCGCGCACCGATCAGCTTCACGGTCGCGGCACTTGGCGGATCGCTGTCGATCCCCGGCCTCGACGGGCGCACGCATGAGGTGAAGATCCCGGCAGGTATCCAGTCGGGCAAGCAGCTGCGTCAGCGCGGTGCCGGCATGCCGGTGTTGCAGGGGCGTGGTCATGGCGATCTGGTCGTGCAGATCGACGTCGAGACCCCGACCCGCCTGTCGAACCGGCAGAAGGAACTGCTCGAGATGTTCCGCGAGACCGAGACCGGCGACGAATGCCCCGACAGCCAAGGGTTCTTCGCCAAGCTGAAGGGCGTCTTCGCCGCGGAATAGGCCGCGCTGCTTGGCGCGAGTGACAGGGGGATAGTGTGGCGGCAATCGGTCTGACGTTTCTCGCTTGCTGGTTGCTGATGATAGCCGCGCCCACGATCCCCCTGTCGCGGTTCCTCCGCGCGCTTCTGGTCGAGGCGCTGGTCAGGCGGGTGGCGCGGCTTACGCGCGGCGACGTCGCGGTCGGTCTGGTGGTGATTGCGGCAGCGTGCGTCATGATGTTCGCCGATGACGGCGACAGGGTCCGGGTTGCCATGATGGGCGCGCCCGACATCGCGATCTGGCTGACATCGTTCGAAGTGTCGGCGTATCTGGACGTCGCGATCGGGGTGATCGGCGCTGCGTCGAGCCTGCGGGTCCGGGGTTTGCCGGCGCGGCTGGCGGCGGTTCTACGACGTGGGCGGCCGGTGGGTGCAAACCGACGTGCGATACGCGTGCGCAAACCCGACGCGCCTATTGGCGCCAACGATGACGATCATCGACGGGGTGTAGCGCTAGCAGCCTAAAGGGTGGAGCCTGCGACCCTAGCCGCGCCCCTCCTTGGAGGGGCGGGCGGGCCGATGGATCAGAGGGTGGAAATGACCACCCCGACCACCAGCGCTTGAGCCGCGATCGCCAGCATAGAGCTGGTCACGGTTTCGAACATGCGCATGGGTAGGTCTCCGATGCCGGAGTAATATCCGGCATCGGTGATATGGCGATAGTTGCGGGATGTCGCAATTTTGTAACATGAAATCGTAATTGCGTTGCGTGCACTTTGGTGGGTTTCGCAGCGTCCCCTCATCCACCCACCGTCATCCTGACGAACGTCAGGACCCAGAGTACCAGACGCTGCCCTGCGTGGCCCTGGGTCCTGACGTTCGTCAGGATGACGGGTGGGGGCTAATGCCGTACCGTTAGGCCGCGCCGAACACCCGGGCGAAAATCGTGTCGACGTGCTTGAGGTGATAGCCGAGGTCGAACTTGTCCTCGAGCTCGGCATCGCTCAGCGTCACTTCGGGATCGGCCTTGAGCAGGTCGAGCAGCGAGAGTGCGCCGTCCGAATCCCACACCTTCATCGCGTTGCGCTGGACGAGGCGATAGGCGTCCTCGCGGCTCACCCCGGCCTGCGTCAGCGCGAGGAGGACGCGCTGCGAATGGACGAGGCCGCCCATCTTGTTGAGGTTCTTCTCCATTCGTGCCGGATAGACGACGAGCTTGTCCATCACCCCGGTCAGCCGCGCGAGCGCGAAGTCGAGCGTGATCGTCGCGTCGGGCCCGATATAGCGCTCGACCGACGAGTGCGAGATATCGCGCTCATGCCACAGCGCGACATTCTCGAGCGCGGGGGTGACATAGCCGCGGACCATGCGCGCGAGGCCGGTCAGGTTCTCGGTCAGGACCGGGTTGCGCTTGTGCGGCATCGCCGAGGAGCCCTTCTGGCCGGGCGAGAAATACTCTTCCGCCTCGAGCACTTCGGTGCGCTGGAGGTGGCGGATCTCGGTCGCGAGCCGCTCGATCGAGCTGGCGATCACGCCGAGTGTCGCAAAGAACATCGCGTGGCGATCGCGCGGGATGACCTGGGTCGAGACGGGCTCGACCGACAGGCCGAGCTTGCCCGCGACATAGTCCTCGACGAACGGGGCGATGTTGGCGAACGTGCCCACCGCGCCAGAGATCGCGCAGGTCGCGACGTCGGCGCGCGCCGCCACCAGTCGTGCACGGTTGCGCGCGAACTCGGCATGCGCCTGCGCCATCTTGAGGCCGAAGGTGACGGGCTCGGCGTGGATGCCGTGGCTGCGGCCGATCGTCGGCGTCATCTTGTGCTCTCGCGCGCGGCGTTCGAGCACGACCAGCAGCGCGTCGAGGTCGGCGATCAGGATGTCGCTCGCCTTGGCGAGCTGGACCGCGAGGCAGGTGTCGAGGACGTCGGACGAGGTCATGCCCTGGTGCATGAAGCGCGCCTCGGGGCCGACATGCTCGGCGACGTTGGTCAGGAAGGCGATGACGTCATGCTTGGTCTCGCGCTCGATCTCGTCGATCCGGTCGACCTCGAATGCGCCCTTTTCCCAGATCGCGGCCGCGGCCTCTTTCGGCACGACGCCGAGTTCGGCGAGCGCGTCGGTGGCGTGCGCCTCGATTTCGAACCAGATCTTGAAGCGCGCTTCGGGCGTCCAGATCGCGACCATGTCGGGGCGGGAATAGCGGGGGACCATCGGGATTTCCTGTGGCTGGGGAGAGGAGGCGCGACGCGCGCCCCGGCGGGACCCACGGCGGCGATCGGTCGCACGGTAGCAGGCCGGACGGCAAGGTTCAAATCCAGCCCCGGGGCGATCGGGCGATGCCGACGGAACCCTGCGCGGCAGTCATGCATTGGTATCGCCTACTATCCGAACGAACGACCTTCGCGACTGGAAAGTCGCCACCTAGGTCGCAGCAGGAGAGAAGACATGCTGAAATTCACTCTACTTATCGGTGCAATCGCGCTTGCGACGCCGACATCCGCGCAGACCATGACCGGCGGCACGCCCAACTCACCGGCGCAGCCCACGGCGCAGACGGAACCTTCGCCGCAGTCGCCGTCATCTTCGACGATGCAAGGCAATCCTGAGGGAGCGACTGCGCAGCAGCCCGTGACGGGGGCGCAAGTGGCGCAGGTCGTCGATGCGGAATTCCCGGGTTATGACAAGAATGGCGACAATCTGCTGAGTACGTCCGAATTTGGCGCCTGGATGGTCGCTCTGAAGACGCAGTCGGACCCGACGACGGTCGCGGCCGCGCCCGAGACGCGCAAATGGGTCGATGGTGCGTTCGCGCAGGCGGATGCCGACAAGAACAAGATGCTGACCAAGACCGAGTTGACCAGGTTCCTGACCCAGGCCGGCTGAACCAAACGCGCGGGAGGACCCTCGCGACCTCAAGGCCGCCGGCTGACCCCGGCGGCCTTTTTGCGTCACCCGCGCCTTAAATCAGCCCCTGCGCGCGAAGGCTTACATGGCCGGCCGTGCCGATGACGATGTGGTCGTGCACGGCGACTCCCAGTCGCTTGCCCGCCTCCGCGATCGTGCGGGTGATCTCGATGTCCGCACGACTGGGCGAGGGGTCGCCGCTTGGGTGATTGTGGACGAGGATGATCGAGGCCGAGCCGAGATCGATCGCGCGGCGGATCACCTCGCGGACATAGACCGCGGCCTGGTCGATCGAACCCTCGCTCATCACCTCGTCGCGGATCAGCATGTTGCGCGTGTTGAGATGCAGGACGCGGAACCGTTCGATGACGTGGTGGGCCATGTCCGCGCGCAGATAGTCGAGCAGCGCCTGCCAGTTGGCGAGCACCGGCCGCTCGCCGACGCGCGCCTGCAACAGCCGAAGCGCGGCGGCGTGCGCGATCTTGACCGCGGCGGTCGAAATCTCGCCCATGCCATCGACGCGCGCGAGCGCGGCCGGATCGGCAGTCAGCACGCCACCAATGCCCCCGAATTCGCGCATCAGCGCCTTGGCGAGCGCCTTGGTGTCGGCACGGGGAATCGCGACGGCGAGGAGATATTCGATCAGCTCGTGATCGAGCAGCGCCTCTCCGCCGCCCTCGAACAGCCGCTTGCGCAGCCGCGCCCGGTGTCCTTTGCGCTCGTCGACTATATCGTCTGCCCCCGCCATGGCCGGATGCTAGCACATCCAGCCGCAATTGCATGACGCCCCCGCTACCGCCTATGCAGGCCGGGAAAGCGTGACGGAGTAAGCGGTTGACCGAGACGAGCGAGACAGGGCCCGACCCTCGCCGTCACGCGCCGGCCCGCCGTCGCGGCGGGCTCGCGCGGATTCAGCGAATCGTGCTGGTCGTAGCGCTCCTCCTGCTCGCCCTGCTCATTGGGGTCTGGGTACTCCGCAAGCAGATCGCGACGGGCTTCATCGATCGCGAACTCGCGCGGGCCGAGGTGCCTGCGCGCTACGAGATCGCCGATCTGGCGCTTGGCGGGCAAAGGCTGACCAATGTCGTGCTCGGCGATCCGGCCGATCCCGATCTGGTCGCGGACTGGGTCGAGACGCGGACCGGGATCGGGCTGTCGGGACCGTATCTGGAGGCGGTGCGCGCAGGGCAGGTGCGGCTGCGCGGGCGGCTGATTGCCGGACGGTTGTCGCTGGGGGCGATCGACCGCCTTCTGCCCGCACCCTCGGGCAAGCCGTTCGCGCTGCCCGCGCTTGACGCGACCGTCGATGACGCACGGATGCGGCTGGAGACGCCTTACGGGCTGGTTGGGTTGAAACTCACCGGGACGGGGAAGCTAGATAACGGTTTCAGGGGCTCGCTTGCTGTGGTCAGCGACCGGCTGAGCGTCGGCGGCTGTACGGGCGACCGCCTTGCCGCGACGGTACGCGTGCGGATCGATGCGGCGAAACCGATCCTGCAGGGCCCCGTGCGGCTGGGGCGGCTGGCGTGCGGCGATTCGCGCGCGGACAGCGTCGTCGCGGCGCTCGACCTGACGCTCGGTGCGGCGCTCGATCGCTGGCAGGGGCGGGCCGCGCTGGCGACCGGACCGGCCGTCCTGCCCGGTGCGACGTTCGCCGCGGCCAAGGGTGTTGTCGACTTTACCGGCACTTCTGCGGGAACCGCGGGCAAGGCGGACCTTGCCGCGGAGACCGTGCGGACGGCCGAGGGCCGCGCCCGCCGCGTGGCGATCGCGGGATCCTACCGGCTCGGCGCGACGATCGCGTTCGAGGGCCGCGTTCGCGCGGCGGGTGCCGCGATCGCCCCACGCCGGCTTGCCGGGGTGGAGGCGTTGCAGGGATCGGCAGCCGGGTCGCCGGTCGCGCCCCTCATGGACGCAGCGGTGCAGGCCGTGACGCGGGCCGCAAAGGGCTTTGCGGCGGATGCGGTAATCGCGGTCCGGCAGCGCGGCGGGCGTGGCGAGGCCGTGCTGTCACACCTCGCGCTCGCATCGGCGAGCGGCGCGAGGATCTCGCTTGATGGCGGGGAGGGGCTCCGGTTCGCATGGCCTGGACGCGGTGCGTCTGGCGGAGGCGTCACGCTCGATACGACTCTTGCAACGCGGGGTGGCGGGTTGCCGCAGGCGCGCATCGCGCTCGCCCAGGCCCGGCCGGGTGCGCCGGTCCGCGGCGTCGCGACGATCGCGCCCTATGCCGTTAACGGTGCGCGGCTGGTGGTGACCCCGGTACGGTTCAGCGCGACGCCCGGCGGGGCGACCGCGATCACGACGCGGGTGACACTCGACGGTCCGATCGGCAGCGGCGGCAAGGACCGGGTCGAAGGCCTGTCGATGCCGATCGATGCCCGCTGGGACGGGAAGACGCGGCTCGTCGTCAACACTGGCTGCACGCCGCTCGCGGTCCGGCGGCTGGCGGTGTCGGGGCTGGTGCTCGACCCTGCGCGGCTGTCGCTGTGCCCGATCGACGGAGCGCTGGTGCAGACCGATCGCGGACGTCTGCGCGGCGGTGCGCGGATCGCCGCGGCCGCGCTGTCGGGGCGGCTGGGGCGGACGCCGCTGACGCTGAACGCGAGCGGCGCGACGCTGCGGCTGGCCGACCGGGGCTTTGCGATCGACGGCGTGCAGACCCGGATCGGCGCGCCCGAGCGCGTCACGCGGCTGGACTTCGCGACGATCACCGGGCGGATGACGACGCAGGGAATCGCCGGCGCATTCACCGGTGGGGCAGGGCAGATCGGCAATGTGCCGCTGCTGCTGAACGAGGCGGCGGGCGACTGGACGCTGATCGGCGGTGCGCTGGCGCTCGACGGCACGATGGGTGTCAGCGACGCCGCCGCCACCGCGCGGTTCAAGCCGGTCGCGGCGCGCGGCGTGACGCTGTCGCTGATCGGCGGCACGATCACCGCGGCCGGAACGTTGTTCGAACCGGTCAGCAGCACCAAGGTTGCCGACGTCACGCTGGTCCATGCTCTCGGCACGGGCATCGGCCGCGCCGACCTGCTCGTGCCGGGGATCGTGTTCGCCAAGGACGCGCTGCAACCCGAGGCGCTGACGCCATTGACGTTCGGCGTGATCGCCGACGTCAACGGATCGGTCAGCGGCGACGGGCACATCGCGTGGACCCCCGACGGCGTGACGAGCACCGGGGTGTTCCGGACCGCGGGCACCGACCTTGCCGCCGCGTTCGGCCCGGTGACCGGGATCGCGACCGAGATCCGCTTCACCGACCTGCTCAACCTGCAAAGCGCGCCGGGGCAGGTCGCGACGATCCGCACGCTCAACCCCGGCATCCCGGTCAGCGACGGGACGATCCGCTATCAGACCCTGCCGGGCGCGCGTGTGCGGGTCGAGGGCGGGGCGTGGCCGTTTGCGGGCGGATCGCTGACGCTCGACCCGACGCTGCTCGATTTCTCCGCGCAGAGCGAACGGCGGATGACGTTCCACATCGCCAACATGGCCGCCGACCAGTTCCTGCAGCAGTTCGATTTCAAGAATCTCGACGCGACGGGGATCTTCGACGGCGTGCTGCCGATGATCTTCGACGAGACGGGCGGTCGGATCGAGGGCGGCGACCTGCGCGTCCGGCCGGGCGGCGGGACGCTCGCCTATGTCGGCGATCTCAGCCAGAAGGATCTGGGCATCTGGGCGAACATCGCGTTCCAGGCGCTCAAGTCGCTGCGCTATCAGTCGCTCCGCGTGGGCATGAACGGGCCGCTGGCGGGTGAGATGGTGACCGACGTGCGCTTTGCCGGGATCAGCCAGGGCGAGGGGGCGAAATCGAACTTCATCGTCCGCCGGCTGCAGAAGCTGCCCTTCGTGTTCAACATCCGGATCAAGGCGCCGTTTCGCGGACTGCTCGATTCGGCGCAGAGCTTCTATGATCCGAAGCGGCTGATCGAACGCAACCTGCCCGCGCTGATCCAGCAGCAGTCCGCGCCGCCATCCCCCGGGCCTGCCGTTCCCGCAGCCCCATCCATTCAGCCCGCCGAAAGCAGGATCGTGCCATGACCGAAACAGGATTGAACAAGCTGGAGCAAAGACCGATCTTGCACAGGATGAGGACGATCGTCTTTCTGGTCACGACCGCCGCCGCCCTGCCGGGCTGCATCAACGTGTCGGCGCCGGACAAGCCGATCGAGATCAACCTCAATATCAATGTGACGCAGGAAGTGGTCTATCGTCTCGATGGCGAGGCGAAATCGCTGATCCAGCAGAATCCGGGGATATTCTGAGATGAAGATCAAGGCTTTGACGATGATCGCGGCGGTGGCTGTGCTTGGCGGCCTGTCGGTCGCCGCGTCGGCGCAGCGTGACCCCGCCTATGCCGCGGCGCGCGCGGGCGGCGAGGTCGGCGAGCAGCCCGACGGCTATCTCGGGCTGGTCGGCGCGGCGAGCGGCGATTTGCGCGCGCTGGTCAACAGCATCAACATCCAGCGCAAGTCGGCCTATACCGCCAAGGCGCAGGCGAGCGGCGCGACGGTCGAGCAGCTGGCGTTCACCAGCGGTTGCAACCTGATCGCCGGGACCAATCCGGGCGAGAAGTACAAGACGCCGGGTGGTGTGTGGAAGACGCGCACCGCGGCCGCACCCGAGCGTGATTCGCGTTGCGTCTGAGCATGCTGTCCTGATGCCCTCCGTCATCCTGGGCTCGACCTAGGATCCAGAGCTGTACATGGTCCGCCTGCGGCTCTGGATCCTGACTTTCGTCAGGATGACGGATGGGAGAGGGCGTAACGCGCCGCGCAGTCACCACATTGATGACGATACTGTCACACCGGTTGACTTGGCCCCCCCCCTTTTCTAAACGGACCGCGCCTTGGCGGGATCGCTCGTCGCTGCGTATATCTCCCCGGTGTCGTATCAGGTGGAGAGCATGTCGTGGCGGAGATCGAACCCGGACAGGACCCCTACGGTGTTGAAGATCCGCGACTTTCCGCGCTCGATGAGCGATTGAGGGAGGTCAAGGCTCGGGAGACGCTGAAAAAGGGGCAGGGAGGGCCGGATGCCGAGCGGGGTTACTCGCAGGGCAATCGGGTCATCTCCGCCCTGATCGGGAGTCTCGTCGGCAGTGCGCTGATCGGATGGTTGATAGACCATTGGGTCGGCACTGGGCCTTGGGGTCTGATCGTGTTGCTGTTCCTCGGGATTGCGGTCGCGTTCAGGCAAATCATTCGAATTTCAGGCGAACGCCCGGAGTAGCCGGGCGTTTGTCGTTTCAAGACGGCAGGGATTCCACGTGGCGGCAGAACAGGGCGGCAAGATCGATCCGATGCACCAGTTCCTGATCGAGCCGGCGTTCGGCTCGCACTGGATCGTAGGTGGTTACGACCTGTCCTTCACCAATTCCGCGATGTGGATGGTGGTGACGCTGGTCGCACTTTGGGCCTTCATGATCGGCGGGATGAAGCGCGAGCTCGTCCCCGGTCGCTGGCAGGCCGCGGTCGAGGGCTTTACGGGCTTCATCTCGGGCATGCTCGAGCAGAATGTCGGGCCCGGCGGCAAGCGCTTCATCCCCTACGTCTTCTCGCTGTTCATGTTCATCCTGTTCGCGAACATCATCGGCCTGCTGCCGTTCGGTATCGTGCCGGGCGTTCACCCGTTCACCGTGACCAGCCACATGACCGTCACCGGCGTGCTGGCGCTGATCAGCTTTGCGATCGTCCTGATCGTCGGCTTCGGCAAGCACGGCTTCCACTTCTTCTCGCTGTTCGTGCCGAGCGGCACGCCCGCGCTGATGATCCCGCTGATTTTCGTCGTCGAGCTGATGTCGTTCCTGGTGCGTCCGTTCTCACTCGGCCTGCGACTGTTCGTGGCGATGACCGCGGGGCATATCCTGCTCAAGGTGCTGGCGGCGTTCGTGATCAACGGCATCAACCTCGGCGGCGTCTATATCGGTCTGGTGACCGCGCCGAGCATGCTGCTGATGATCGGCATCACGCTGCTCGAGCTGCTGGTCGCCGCGATCCAGGCCTATGTGTTCGCGCTGCTGACGTCGGTCTATCTGAACGACGCGGTCAACCTTCACTAAGTTTTCTTTCGAACCACTACTGATTTTCAAGGGAGTTTTAACATGGACGTCAACGCAGCAAAGATGATCGGTGCCGGCCTCGCAGCGATCGGCATGGGCCTCGCGGCACTCGGCGTGGGCAACGTCTTCGCCCAGTTCCTCGCCGGCGCACTGCGCAACCCGGGCGCTGCCGACAGCCAGCAGGGCCGTCTGTTCATCGGCTTCGCGGCTGCCGAGCTTCTCGGTCTGCTCGCATTCGTCACGATGATCATCCTGGTGTTCGTCGCCTAACATGCGCTGATCTGGCCGGGCGATATCCCGTCCGGCCGTATCACGAAGGACTGCCATGCCCCAGATTGCCCAGATAGCCGCCACCTACGCTTCACAGATTTTCTGGCTGCTCCTCACCTTCGGGATCCTGTATTTCGGGATCGGCAAGGGGATGGTGCCTAAGATCGTGTCGACCGTGGACGCGCGTGAAGGCCGAATCGCGGGCGATCTGGCAGCGGCAGTCGCTGCACGGGCGCAGGCCGATACGGTCCAGGCGACCTGGCAGGCCGAAATGGATGCGGCCCGCGTCGCGGCACAGGCCGAGACCGCGGCCGCGGCCAAGCGGGCGGCAATGGCCTTCGAGCAGCAGGTCCACGCGGCCGATGCCGACATCGCCGAGCGTCTGGGTCATCACGATCTTGCCGTGGCGAATGCGAAGGCGCAGGCCCTCGCCAATCTTCAGAATGTCGCAGCCGAAGCGGCACAGCAACTGGCCGACAAGGTCGCTGGACTTCAGGTGAGCCTGGACTCGGCGAGCGATGCGGTACGCAGGACGATGGCTCATGGCTAATACCTCCGCCGCCAACCCGGACGCACCGGCCAAGGTGATCTCGGCCGAGGGCATGGCGCCCGAAGGCTCGATCGACAATCAGGGGTTGCAGGGGCACACCGTCGCGCCTGGGACCGTCGAGCATGTCGTCGACCCGACCGCGCTCGGCGTCAACTCGACCGGATGGGTCGCGATCGCGATGATCATCGTCCTCGCGCTGATGGTGTGGAAGAAGGTCCCCGGCATGATCGGGCGATCGCTGGACGCCAAGATCGCCGGGATCCGCACGCAGCTCGACGAGGCCAAGGCGCTGCGCGCCGAGGCCGAGGCGATCCGCGCGGAGTATGAGGCCAAGGCCAAGACTGCGCATCTCGAAGCCGAGGTGATGAAGGCGCATGCGCATACCGAAGCCGCGGCGATCATCGCCAAGGCCAAGGCGGGTGCCGAGGACCTGATGACGCGTCGCGCCAAGATGGCCGAGGACAAGATCGCCGCCGCAGAGCGCGCCGCGATCGCCGAGGTCCGTGCGCGGGCCGCTGACGCCGCTGCCAAGGCAGCCGGTATCCTGATCGCCGAGCATCACGATGCCGCCGCCGACCGCGCGATGGTCGATCGGTCGATCTCGGGGCTTGGCCGCCTGAACTAATCGTCTGTTCCCCCGCGAAAGCGGGGGGCAGGTTCTCACGACACCGCGCCCGCAACCCTGGACCCCCGCTTCGACGGGGGAATGGTCGTTCGCTTGGCGCCTTTTTCGTTTTGTAACAGGCGGCCGTCTCTTCCCGGGTTTCCGGCGGCTGCGTCTCCAATCTGAGCCCGTTGGAGATACCCTTATGTCCTGGCTCATCCTCGGCGTTGCCGTGATCACCGAAATCACCTGGGCGCTCAGCCTCAAATGGGCGGCGACCGTTGCCACGTGGCAGGCGTCTTCGGTTCCGATCGTGCTGAGCTTCGTCAACATGGGCCTGCTCGCGCTCGCGATGCGTGGGCTGCCGGCGGGTACGGCGTATGCGATCTGGACCGGCGCTGGGGCGATCGGCGTGATCATCGGTGGCGTGATTCTTTTCGGCGACAAGGTCAGCGGGGTCCAGGCCTGTTTCATGGCACTGACCGTAGTCGGTATCGTCGGCACCAAGGTGTTCGCACAGGCCTGAGCTTCTGCCTCTGCCCGCAGAGCGTTCAGAAGGTTCGTTCACGCGAAGGCGCTATGGCGCGAAGAGAAGGATGGTTCACGCGGAGGCGCGGAGACGCGGAGGTGCTGCATGCCGGGCTGGCGTCTTGGCCAGTGCCGGGTGAGTTTAAGCCTTCGGCGATTTGAGAACGGGCGCCGCTCTCCCCAATCTTCTCTCCGCACCTCTGCGCCTCTGCGCGAAAATTACCTTCTCTTCGTGCCATCGCGCCTTCGCGTGAACATCAATGTCCTCGGCTGGCATAACCCCCTCCGACTCCCTAGATTCCCCGACGATGTCCTCCCCCAATTCCCCCGACCGTTTCAACGAAGACAAATCCACCTTCGCCGTCCGCGGCGGCGGCGAGGCGCCCGATCTTGCGGCGGGCGTCGCGGCGATCCGCAATGTGCTCGACACGCTGCCGATCCGCCCCGGCGTCTACCGGATGCAGGATGCGCGCGGCGACGTGCTCTATGTCGGCAAAGCGCGCGCGCTCAGGAACCGTGTCGCCAACTATGTTCAGGTCGAACGCCTGACCAAGCGGCTGCAGCGGATGGTGTCGCAGACCCGGTCGATGACGATCGTCACGACCAACAACGAGGCCGAGGCGCTGCTGCTCGAATCGCAGCTCATCAAGCGCTATCGCCCCGCCTACAACGTGCTGTTGCGCGACGATAAGAGCTTCCCCTTCATCCTGCTGCGCGACGATCACGACTTCCCGCGCGTCCAGAAGCACCGCGGCGCCCGGCGTGCGAAGGGCAATTATTACGGCCCGTTCGCGAGCGCTGGATCGGTCAACAACACGCTCAACGCGCTCCAGAAGCTGTTCCTGTTGCGCAGCTGCACTGACAGCTTCTTCAAGACCCGCGACCGGCCGTGCCTGCTCTACCAGATCAAGCGCTGCTCCGCGCCGTGCGTCGGCCGGATCGACGAGGGCGCGTACAAGGAACTGGTCGAGGACGCGAAGAGCTTCCTCGCGGGCAAGTCGACCGGCGTGCAGGCCAAGCTCGGCGCGCAGATGCAGGCTGCCGCCGAAAACATGGACTTCGAACTCGCCGCGCTGCTGCGCGACCGGCTGAAGGCGCTGACGTTCATCCAGGGCACGCAGGCGATCAACGCGGAAGGGGTGGGCGACGCCGACATCTTCGCGATGGCGTGCAAGGACGGGCTGATCGGCATCCAGGCCTTCTTCATCCGCGGCGGCCAGAATTGGGGGCATCGCAGCTTCTTCCCGCAGCACACCAACGACGTGCCCGAGGACGAGGTGCTGACCAGTTTTCTCGGCCAGTTCTACGAGGACGTGCCGCCCGCACGCCAGATCCTGCTCGACCGCGAGCTTCCCGAGGGCGCGCTGCTGGTCGAGGCGCTGGGCGAACGTGCGGGCTACAAGGTCGCGGTGCAGGTGCCGCAGCGCGGCGATCGCCGCCGGCTGATGGATCAGGCCAAGCGCAACGCGATCGAGGCGATCGAGCGGCGCCAGGCCGAGTCGACGACTCAGGCCAAGCTGCTGCGCGAGGTCGCCGACCTGTTCGACCTGGCCGAGCCGCCGCAGCGGATCGAGATCTACGACAACAGCCATATCCAGGGCACTGCCGCGACCGGCGCGATGGTGGTCGCCGGCCCCGAAGGCTTCCGCAAGGGCCAGTATCGCAAGTTCAACATCAAGAACAAGGAGACCATCCCGGGCGACGATTTCGGGATGATGCGTGAGGTCTTCACCCGGCGCTTCGCGCGCGCGCAGGCCGAGGATCCCGACCGCGACTCGGGCGAATGGCCCGACCTGGTGCTGATCGACGGCGGCAAGGGGCAGCTCAATACGGTGAAGGCCGCGCTCGAGGAGCTCGGCGTCGAGGACGTGTGCCTCGTCGGCATCGCCAAGGGGCCGCAGCATGGTCGTGACGGGCGCGAGGTATTCCACATGCTCGACGGCCGCGAGTTCCAGCTGCCCGTCAACGCGCCGGTGCTGTTCTACCTCCAGCGGCTGCGCGACGAGGTCCACCGCTTCGCGATCGGCGTCCACCGCGACAAGCGCAGCAAGGCGATCGGCGCGAGCCCGCTCGACGAGGTCCCCGGCATCGGCCCCGCGCGCAAGAAGGCGCTGCTGATGCATTTCGGCACCGGCCGCGCGGTACGCAATGCCAGCCTGCAGGATCTGCAGCAGGCGCCGGGGGTATCGGCAGCGGTCGCACAGCAGGTGTACGACTTTTACCATTCAAGGTAATTCAGTTTAATAATGTTGATCAATCGTCAGCTGGGGCCGATAGATTGCGGAGGTCGGGTCACGCCTGTTTCGTAGGCGGAAACCTTATCTTCACCACGGGACACTAGGCCAGTGACGTGACCACGGCAGTCTTCCTGACGATCGACACCGAATTTGCCTGGCGGCACCACCGCGAGGGGCTTTGTAGCGATGCGATCTACCACCGGTCGGTCGAGCCCGCGGGGGTCGGGATCAGCTATCAGCTCGACAAGCTGGCGCGGTACGGGCTGAAGGCCTGTTTCTTCGTCGACCCGATGCCCGCGCTGACCTTCGGGATCGAGCCGGTCCGGCGGATGGTCGCGACGATCCTCGACGCGGGGCAGGAAGTTCAGCTGCATCTCCATCCCGCCTGGACCGCCGCAATTGCCCGGGACCGCGGCGCGAATCACGCGAAGTTCGACCTGTCCGACTATCCGCTGGCCGAACAATACGCGCTGATCCTGCGCGCCACCGAACTGCTGATCGACGCGGGTGCGCCCGACCCGATCGCGTTTCGCGCGGGCAGCTATGCCGCGAACGACGATACGCTCGCCGCGCTCGCTGCGCTGGGCTTCGCCTATGACAGCAGCCATAACGGTGCGGCGTCATGCGATGCGAGCAGGATCTCGCTGTCGCCGCGTCAGATCGCGCCGGTCGCTGCGCAGGGCCTGATCGAGATCCCGGTTACCGTCATCGAGGATCGACCGGGTCAGTTGCGCACGCTGCAGCTCTGCGCCCTGTCCGCGAACGAGAGCCGCGATGCGCTCGAGCACGCCGCGGCCCGGGGGCATGTCGCCGCGACGATCGTCAGCCATGGTTTCGAGCTCGCGAATCGGCAGGGCACGCGGGCGAACGCCGTCCATGTCCGCCGGTTCGAGGCGCTGTGCGCGACGCTGGCGGAGCTGCGCACCGACTTGCCGACGCGGCATTTCCGCGATCGCCCGCCACTGGCCCTTGGCCGGCACGACCGGCCGCTGGCGCGCGATCCGATCCGGCGGGGCCTGCGCCAAGCCGAGCAGCTCTGGTCGAACTGGGTCGAAGAACGCGCCTGATGACCGCGGTCAGCGTCCGCCTGAAGTTCCAGCTCGGCGCGCGCACGCTCGCGACGATCCCGCGCCGGCTGGTGCGCGTCGCGCTGTCGCTGGATGACGTGCTGGCGGGCGAAACGCCGATGCTGCCCGCGCTGCCGGCTCAGGCCGACGGCTATGTGGTCACCTCGTTGCCCGCGGACCGGGTGGACTCGCTGAACACGCATGGCCTGCTGACCGCCGTCCGCCAGCGTTATGTCCGGTATCACGCCGACCTGCGGATCGGTGAGGCGGCATGGCTCGCGACGCTGTCGGGCAGCGCGCGGTCGGGGCTGAAGCGCAAGACGAAGCGGCTGGCGGTGCTGTCGGGCGGTACGCTCGATGTCCGCGCCTATCGGACCCCCGCCGAGATCGCGGTGTTTCACCCGCTGGCGCGGGCGGTCTCGGCGACGACCTATCAGGAGCGGCTGCTGGGATCGGGGCTGCCCGACGGCGATGCGGCGCTGCAGGGTTTCGAGGCGCTCGCCGCAGCGGACCGGGTGCGGGCCTGGCTGCTGTTCGTCGAGGGCAGGCCGATCGCCTATCTCTGCTGTACCGCGCAGGGCGGGACGCTGCGCTATGACCATGTCGGGCATGACCCCGCCGAGAACGCTCTGTCGCCGGGTGCGGTGTTACAGGTCGAGGCGATGCGGCAGCTGTTCGACGACCGCTTCGCCTGGTTCGATTTCACCGAGGGGGAGGGGCAGCACAAGCGGCAGTTCGCGACGACGGGGACGGCGTGCGTCGATCTGCTGCTGTTGCGGCCGACGCTGGCGAACCGCGCGACGGTGGCCGCGCTGGGGGCGTTCGATGGCGCGGCGGGCTGGGCGAAGCGGACGCTGTCGCATCCGCGGCTCGCACGCATGATGCGCGGGATCCGGCGCTGAGCGCGCCTGACAGGCGGATCTGAAACAAGCGAAGTTTTCGAGGCTCCCGTTTGTCACGACGCACGCGTAAGAACGGGCGATGCATCTTCGCGCGTCCGCCATCGTCGTCGCCGTTCGCCAGCATGGCGAGCATGGCGCGATCGTGCGGGCATTGACGCGCGAGGACGGCGTGCAGCCGGGTTATGTGCGCGGCGGGCGGTCGCGCGCGATGCGGCCGGTGCTGCTCGCGGCGAACGTGATCCAGGGCGAATGGCGCGCGCGGACCGGTGACCAGCTCGCCGCGCTGACCGCCGAGCTGATCCACAGCCGCGCGACGCTGCACGGCGAGCCGCTCGCGGCGGGTGCGCTCGAATGGGCGACGGCGCTGGCCGCGGTCGCGCTGCCGGAGGCGCAGCCCTATCCGCATATCCACGACGCGCTGGACGGCGTTCTCGGCGCGATCGAGGCGGCGCCGTCGGCGCGCGGCTGGGCCGCGGCGCTGGTACGGTACGAACTGCTGCTGCTCGCGGAGCTCGGTTTCGGTCTCGATCTCGACCAGTGCGTAGCGAGCGGCGCGGTCGACGACCTCGCATTCGTCAGTCCGCGGAGCGGGGCGGCGGTGTCGCGCGGTGCGGCGCAGGGCTATGAAGCCAAGCTGTTGCCGCTGCCCGCTTTTCTTACTGCCGGGGGCGAGGCGGGGTGGCCGGACATCTTCGACGGACTGCGGCTGACCAAGCATTTCCTGACTCGCGATGTTCTGGTCGAACGCCGTGCCGAACCGCTCGCAGCGCGGGCTCGCCTCGTCGATCGGCTCAAAAGGGCGGTTGCGTGAGCGCGGCTTGCCCGGCAAGGGCGGCGGCGGAGGAACGCACATGCCCTTGATCGCGATACTGGCCGGCGACGGCATCGGACCCGAAGTGACTGCCGAGGCGCGCCGCGTGCTCGACCGGCTCGACCTCGATCTGAGCTTTGACGAGGCGCTGGTCGGTGGTGCGGCGTACAAGGCGGCGGGGCATCCGCTGCCGCCCGAGACGCTGGCGCTCGCGCGGCGCGCGGACGCCGTGCTGTTCGGTGCGGTCGGCGACCCCGATTGCGATCGGCTCGAACGGCATTTGCGACCAGAACAGGCGATCCTGGGCTTGCGCAAGGAGCTGGGGCTGTTCGCCAATTTGCGTCCGGCCAAGCTGTTCGCGGGGCTGGAGGATGCGTCGTCGCTGCGGCCGGAGATCGCACGCACGATCGATATGGTGATCGTCCGCGAGCTGACCGGCGACGTGTATTTCGGCGCCAAGGGCATCCGGACGACGGCCGAGGGCCTGCGCGAAGGCCATGACGAGATGCGTTACGACGAGGCGGAGATCGCCCGGATCGCGCGCGTCGGGTTCGAGACCGCCCGTACCCGCAAGAGCAAGCTGCTGTCGGTCGACAAGGCCAATGTCTTGGAGACGTCGCAGCTCTGGCGCGACGTCGTGATCGAGGTGTCGGCGGACTATCCCGACGTCGCGCTCAGCCACATGTATGTCGACAACGCGGCGATGCAGTTGGTGCGCGATCCCGGCCAGTTCGACGTCGTCGTCACCGGCAATCTGTTCGGCGACATCCTGTCCGACCAGGCATCGATGTGCGCGGGGTCGATCGGCATGCTGCCCTCCGCCGCGCTCGATGGCCAGGGCCATGGCCTGTACGAACCGATCCACGGCAGCGCGCCCGATATTGCCGGGCAGGGCAAGGCGAACCCCTGTGCCGCGATCCTGTCCGCAGCGATGATGCTGCGGCATTCGCTCGACAAGGCCGAGGCGGCCGACCGGATCGAGGCGGCGGTGGCTGCGGCGATCCTGGGCGGCGCGCGGACGCCTGACCTCGGCGGCACGCTGACGACACGCGCGATGGGCGACGCGGTGATCGCATCGCTCGGGTGACTCCGGTCGAGCTGGACGTGGTGCGGGGCGCGGGGCCGGACACGCTCGAGATCGCGGTCGTCATCCCGACGTTCAACGAAAAGGCGAACGTCGCCGCACTGATTGCCAAGCTCGACCAGGCACTGGCGGGGCGGCGCTGGGAAGCGATCTTCGTCGACGACGACAGCCCTGACGGCACGGCGGAGGCGGCGCGCGTGCTCGGGCGCAGCGACATGCGCGTCCGCGTGATCCAGCGGATCGGCAGGCGGGGGCTGTCCTCAGCCTGTATCGAGGGGCTGTGCGCGACCGCCGCGCCCGTCGTCGCGGTGATCGACGGCGATCTGCAGCATGACGAGACGCTGTTGCCGAAAATGCTCGACCTCCTTCAGGCGGGCGATCACGACGTCGTGATCGGTTCGCGCTTCGTCAGCGGCGGCGGGACCGGCGACTGGGATCGCGACCGCGTCGCCAAGTCCGCGCTCGCCACGCGGCTGTCGCGGCGCGTGCTCAAGGCGGATCTGAGCGATCCGATGAGCGGCTTCTTCGCGATCCGTACCGACGTCGCGCGCGCGCTTGCGCCCAGACTGTCGGCGATCGGGTTCAAGATCCTGCTCGACCTGCTGACCGCGTCGCCCGAGCCGCTGCGGTTCGCCGAGCTGCCCTATACCTTCCGCTGCCGGACCGAGGGGGAGAGCAAGCTCGATCACGTCGTCGCGCTGGAATATCTGATCGCGCTGTACGACCGGATGTTCGGGCGGTTCGTGCCGGTGCGGTTCGCGATGTTCTCGGCGATCGGCGTGCTCGGCATCGGCGTGCACATGGCGGTGCTCAGCGCGCTGTTCCTGGGGATCGGGACGTCGTTCCTGATCGGGCAGATCGGCGCAACGCTGGCCGCGCTGACGATGAACTTCTTCCTCAACAACGCGCTGACCTATCGCGACCGGCGGCTGAAGGGGTGGCGGCAGCTCGCCGATGGCTGGGTATCGTTCGCGCTGATCTGTTCGGTTGGCGCGATCGCCAATGTCGGGATCGCGGCGTTCATGCACGACGTGCGCAACGACGCTTGGGCGGTGTCGGCGATGATCGGCGTGCTGGTCGGCGCGGTGTGGAATTATGCGCTGTCATCCAGGTTTACTTGGGGGCGCTACTAGCGCACGCGACCCTCCGCGGGGGTTGTCATCACCGCCCGCCCCCGGCAAAGCGTCGCCATGAAGCGCAAGACCGGCCAAGATCGTTCGATCACCCAGAACTGGCGTCCGCAGACGCAGGCCATCCGCGGCGGCACCGCCCGCAGCGAATATGGCGAAACGTCGGAAGCCCTCTTCCTCACCTCGGGCTATTGCTACGACAAGGCCGGCGACGCCGCGGCGCGCTTCGCCGGCGAGCAGGACGGGATGACCTATTCCCGGCTCCAGAACCCGACGGTGCAGATGCTCGAGGAGCGGATCGCGCTGCTCGAGGGGGCTGAGGCGTGCCGGTCGATGGCGACGGGCATGGCGGCGATGACCGCGGCGCTGCTGTGTCAGTTGCAGAGCGGCGATCACCTGGTCGGCGGCCGCGCGGCGTTCGGATCATGCCGCTGGCTGACCGATACGCTGCTACCCAAGTTCGGTATCGCCACGACGATCGTCGACGCGCGCGATCCGCAGGCGTTTCTCGACGCGGTCCGGCCCGAGACCAAGGTGTTCTTCTTCGAGACGCCCGCCAATCCGACGATGGACATCGTCGACCTGAAGGCGGTGTGCGACATCGCGCGCGAGCGCGGCATTACGACGGTCGTCGACAATGCGTTCGCGACGCCGGCGTTGCAGCGGCCGATGGAGTTCGGCGCGGACGTCATCGCGTACAGCGCGACCAAGATGATGGACGGGCAGGGCCGCGTGCTCGCCGGCGCGGTGTGCGGGACCGAGGACTTCATCACCAACACGCTGCTGCCCTTCACGCGCAACACCGGGCCGACGCTGTCGCCGTTTAACGCGTGGGTGGTGCTCAAGGGGCTCGAGACGCTCGACCTGCGTATCCGCCGCCAGTCGGAAAATGCGCAGAAGGTCGGCGCGTTTCTGGAAGCGCGCGTGCCGCGTATCCTGCATCCGGGCCTCGCCAGCCATCCGCAACACGAGCTCGCGATGCGTCAGATGGACGCGTGCGGCCCGATCTTCGCGTTCGAGGTTGAGGGACGCGAACAGGCGCATGGCCTGCTCGACGCGCTGGAGCTGGTCGATATCTCGAACAATATCGGCGACTCGCGGTCGCTGATGACGCATCCGGCCTCGACCACGCACGCGAGCGTCTCGCCCGACAAGCAGGCAGAGATGGGCGTGACCGAGGGGCTGTTGCGGCTCAATGTCGGGCTCGAGGACGTGCGCGACGTGATCGACGATCTCGACCGGGCATTGGGTAAGGTCGGGCTGTGAAGGCGCTGTTCCCCAGTGCGGCGACGACGCGCGGGGTGACGGTGCGCGTCTCGGTCAGCTATCTGCCCGAACAGTCCGAACCGCAGCGCGGGCGCTGGTTCTGGGCCTATCATATCCGGCTGGAAAATGACGGGCCCGGCGCGGTCCAGCTGCTGACGCGACACTGGATCATCACCGACGGGCATGGCGCGCGCCACACCGTCGAGGGTGAGGGTGTCGTCGGCGAACAGCCGCTGATCGAGCAGGGCGCGAGCTTTGACTATGTCTCGGGCTGCCCGCTCGCGACGCCGACGGGCGCGATGCGCGGATCCTACCGGATGGTCGACGACACCGGTGCGGTGTTCGAGGTGGCGATCCCGCATTTCTCGCTCAGCGCCCCGGCGGTGATTTCGTGAAGCGTACGCACCTTCCGCTGAACGGGCTGCGCGTGCTCGATGCGGCGGCGCGCCACCTGTCGTTCACGCGTGCCGCCGACGAGCTCGCGGTCACCCCCGCCGCGGTCGGGCAGCAGATCCGCGCGCTCGAGGACACGCTGGGCGTCGTGCTGTTCCGGCGTACCACGCGCGGGCTCGAACTGACGCCCGAGGCCGAAGCGGGGCTCGGGCCCTTGCGCAACGGCTTCCTCCAGTTCGAGGAAGCGGTCCGCGCGATGCAGGCGGGGCAGACGTCCAAGTCGCTGACGATCGCCGCGCCGCGCGACCTGACCGAGAAATGGCTGATGCCGCGGCTCGCCGAGATTGCTGCGGCGGATCCCGACCTGCGCTTCGTCCTGATCACTGCGGACGAGACGGTCGACTTTACCGAGGCCAATCTGGACCTTGCGATCCGCTGGGGCGATGGCCCGGGCGAGAATGAGGGCGAGGCACTCGAATCCGAAGGGCTCGTCACGATCGCGGCGACCGGCAGCGCGTCCGAGGCGATCATCGCCTGGCCCGGCGCACCCGCGCTCGATCCGGCGGCGGGAGATGCCACGGCGCTCGTCCGCGTCGGTGATGCAGGGCTTGCGATCGATGCGGCGGCGGCGGGGCTCGGGCGGGCGACCGTGCCCGAACTGCTGGCGCGACGTGGGCTCGAGGCGGGACTGGTCCGGATCATCGGCGACGCGCAGCCGTCGCGCGGCGGCTATTGGCTCGTCGCGCCGCTGCCGCAGTGGCGTCAGAAGAAAGTGCGTGCGCTCGTCGACGCCCTGATCGCTTGAAGCGTCGCGCGCTGCCCCATCCGGTGCTGGTGACGCCGCGGCTCCGGCTGCGTCGGCTTGTCCAGGCCGACGCGGTCGCGTTGCACCCGACGCTCGCCGACGCGGACCTGATGACCTATTCGGCGGATGGTCCTCTGACGTCGATCGAGGCGACGCGGCTCTATCTGGTCGAGGATGCCGCCGACGTGAACTGGCGCGCCTGGGCGATTACCCGGCACGGCGACGACCGGGCGATCGGCTGGGTGTCGGGCGGGCGGATGCGCGGGCAGGGGGTGACCGAGATCGGCTTCATCCTCGCGCGTGCGCACTGGGGCCGCGGTCTGGCGAGCGAGGCGGTGTCGGCGGTGCTCGACCAGCTGTTCGCCGAGGGGCAGCACCGCGTGTTCGCCGATGCCGACAGCGAGAACAGCGCGTCGATCCTGCTGCTCGAACGGTTGGGGTTCCGGCGCGAACGGCTGCTGCGCGGCGAATGGGAGACGCATATGGGGCTGCGCGACAGCCTGATCTACGGGCTTCACGCCGATGACTGGCTGGCGGCGGCCCTGCCACAATCCGCGTAACGCGGTCACTTGAGCGAACCCGGTTGCTCGCCTAAGTCGGCGGCATGACATCGACGAACGACATCCGCCGCGGCTTCCTCGACTATTTCGGTTCGCAGGGGCACCAGATCGTGCCCTCTGCGCCGCTCGTCCCGCAGAACGACCCGACGCTGATGTTCGTCAATGCGGGGATGGTGCCGTTCAAGAACGTCTTCACCGGCCTCGAATCGCGCCCCTATACGACCGCCACCTCGTCGCAGAAGTGCGTCCGCGCGGGCGGCAAGCACAATGATCTCGACAATGTCGGCTACACCGCGCGGCATCACACCTTCTTCGAGATGCTCGGCAATTTCTCGTTCGGCGATTATTTCAAGGAACAGGCGATCACGCATGCGTGGACGCTGCTGACGAAGGACTGGGGGCTGTCGCCGGACAAGCTGACCGCGACCGTCTATCACACCGACGACGAGGCGTTCGATCTCTGGAAGAAGATCGCGGGCCTCCCTGAGCACCGCATCATCCGTATCCCGACCAAGGACAATTTCTGGTCGATGGGCGACAACGGGCCGTGCGGGCCGTGCTCGGAGATCTTCTATGACCATGGCGATCACATCCCCGGTGGCCCTCCCGGCAGCCCCGACGAGGACGGCGATCGCTTCGTCGAGATCTGGAACCTCGTTTTCATGCAATATGAGCAGGAAAATGCCGAGATCGTCGGCAATCTGCCCAAGCCCTCGATCGACACCGGCATGGGGCTCGAGCGGATCGCCGCGGTGATGCAGGGCGTCACCGACAATTATGATACCGACACGTTCAAGGCGCTGATCGCGGCGTCGGGCGCGCTGACGCATACCGCGACGGACGGCGCGAATACCGCGAGCCACCGCGTGATCGCGGATCACCTGCGCACCGCGGGCTTCCTGGTCGCGGACGGCGTGCTGCCCGCAAACGAAGGCCGCGGCTATGTCCTGCGCCGGATCATGCGCCGCGCGATGCGTCACGCGCATATCCTCGGCGCGAAGGAGCCGTTGATGCACCGGCTGGTGCCGTCGCTCGTCACCGAGATGGGCGCAGCCTATCCCGAGCTGTTCCGGGCGCAGCCGCTGATCGAGGCGACGCTGCAGCAGGAGGAGACGCGGTTCCGGCAGACGCTCGACAAGGGGCTGAAGCTGCTCGACGAGGCGACCGCGGACATGACCGAGGGGACGCTGGCCGGTGACGTCGCGTTCAAGCTCTACGACACCTATGGCTTCCCCTACGACCTGACCGAGGACGCGCTGCGAGAACGCGGGCTCGCGGTCGACCGCGAAGGCTTCGACACCGCGATGGCCGAGCAGAAGCGCGCCGCGCGTGCTGCGTGGAAGGGGTCGGGCGCGAAGGCCTCGGACGATATCTGGTTCGACATCGTCGAGCAGAGCGGCGGCACCGAATTCCTCGGCTATGCCTCGGACACCGGCGAGGGCGAGGTCGTCGCTTTGGTCAAGGACGGTGGGCGTGTCGACCATGCGACGACGGGTGATACGGTGTCGATCGTCGTCAACCAGACGCCCTTCTACGGCGAGAGCGGTGGGCAGGTCGGCGATGCCGGGCACATCTCGACCGACACCGGGCTGCGCGCAAACGTCACCGAGACGTCGAAGCAGCTCGGCCGCGTGTTCGTTCATCATGCGATGATCGAGTCGGGCGGGATCAAGGTCGGCGATACGGTCAAGCTGCAGATCGACGTCGCGCGCCGCGCGCAGATCCGTGCCAACCACTCCGCAACGCATCTGCTGCACGAAGCGCTGCGCGAACGGCTCGGCAAGCATGTCGCGCAGAAGGGGAGCCTGGTCGCGCCCGATCGCCTGCGCTTCGACTTCTCGCAGCCGGTCGCGATGACCCCCGCCGACATCGCGGAGGTCGAGGCCGATGTGAACGCGCAGGTCCGCGGCAACGGCGCGGTGACGACGCTGCTGATGACCCCCGACGACGCGATCGCGATGGGCGCAATGGCGCTGTTCGGCGAGAAATATGGCGACGAGGTCCGCGTCGTTTCGATGGGGTCGACCGGCGAGGGCACCTATTCGATCGAGCTGTGCGGCGGCACGCACGTCACCGCGCTCGGCGATATCGGGCTGTTCAAGGTCGTCGGCGAAGGCGCAGTGTCGAGCGGCGTGCGCCGCGTTGAGGCGCTGACCGGCGAGGCGGCACGCGCCTATCTGACCGGCCGCGACGATCGCCTGCGCGAGGCGGCGGCAGCGCTTAAATCGACTCCCGACGAAGTGCCCTCGCGCGTTGCTGCGCTGATCGAGGATCGCCGGCGTCTCGAGCGCGAACTGGCCGATGCGAAGAAGGCGCTGGCGCTCGGCGGCGGCGGTTCCGGTGAGGCGGCGGGACCCGAGCAGGTCGGCGGCGTGGCCTTTATCGGACAGGTGCTAAATGATTTCGAGGCGAAGGGCCTGCGCGGCGCGGTCGACGAGGCCAAGCAGCGGCTGGGGTCGGGGATCGCGATGCTCGTTGCGATCAACGACGGCCGCGCCTCGGTCGCGGTCGGCGTGACCGCGGATCTGGTCGCGAGCCACAATGCGGTCGACCTGCTGAAGATCGCGGTCGCCGCGCTTGGCGGGCAGGGTGGCGGTGGCCGTCCTGATATGGCTCAGGGCGGTGGGCCTGATGGGGACAAGGCGGCGGAGGCTGTAGCTGCGGTGCGGGCGAAGCTGGCGGGCTGAGAGGCTATTGTTTTGGGCCGTTCCCCCGCGGACGCGGGGGCCCAGCTAAGTTCCGGTAGCGCCCGCTACTCTGGGCCCCCGCCTTCGCGGGGGAACTATGAGAAGGGTCGGCCCCGATAACCACCACCCCGGCGAAGGCCGGGGCCCAGGTGGGAAGGCCGAGGTAACAGAGGACCGTCCGTAGTTACTGCTGTCCCCCAACTGGGCCCCGGCCTTCGCCGGGGTGGGGCATGAGGTGTGCCGGTGGCGTCGTCACCCAATAAGGATCACGCCACCCCGCGCACTGCCGTCAGCGTCGTCCCGGCGGTAATCGCCTCGATATCCGTCACCAGGTGCAGCAACCGCACCCCGCCGCGCGCCATCGCCCGGTCGAGCGCCGCGGCGAAATCCTCGGTCTTGGTGACCGTTTCCGCCCAGCACCCATAGGCCCGGCCCAGCGCGGCGAAGTCGGGATTGCGCAGCGCGGTTCCCGACACCCGCCCCGGATATTCGCGTTCCTGATGCATCCGGATCGTGCCGTAGCCGCCATTGTCGACGACCAGCACCAGCATGTCCGCCCGCTGCGCGAGCGCGGTCGCCAGCTCCTGCCCGTTCATCAAGAAGCAGCCGTCACCCGCCAGCGCGACCACGGTCCGCTCGGGATGCCTCAGGGACGCGGCGACCGCGGCGGGCACGCCGTAACCCATCGCTCCGGCGGTAGGCGCAAGCTGCGTGCCCGGCCCGGCATAGGCCCAGTAGCGATGCCACCAGCCCGAATAATTCCCCGCGCCGTTGCAGAGGATCGCATCCGCGGGCAGCCGCTCGCGCATCGCCGCGACGCACGGCCCCAGGTCCATGACCAGATCGCGCGGCGCCGGCGTCGACCAGGCGCGCCATTCGGCATGCGCCTCCTGACCCGCGGTCCGCGGCGGTAGGTCGACCGCGAGCAGCGCCTCTGCGAATTCGGCCATCCCCGCGCACACCGCGACGTCGGCGTGATAGGTGCGGTTCAACTCATTGGGATTGGGGTGGACATGGACGATGCGCTGCCCCGGATGATCGGGCGTCACCAGCGCATAGCCATCGGTCGTCGCCTCGCCGAGCCGGGGTCCGACGACGAGCAGCAGATCGGCTTCCTTCACCCGCGCGACCAGCTTCGGATTGGGGCCATAGCCAAGATTGCCCGCCCAGACCGGGCAGGCGTTCGGGATCGCATCCTGCCGCCGGAACGCCGCGGCGACGGGAATGCCGTTGCGATCCGCCCAGGTCGAGAACGCCCCCGACGCAGCCGCATCCCAGCCCGCGCCGCCGACGATCGCCACCGGCCGTTCGGCGGTCGTCAGCAGATCCGCGAGCAGGTCCATCATGTCCACGTCGCACGCCTGCGCGACGCGCTCGACCCGCGGCCGGTCGACCGCCTCGACCAGGTCGAGCAGCATGTCTTCGGGGAGTGCGAGCACCACCGGCCCGGGGCGTCCCGACATCGCGGTCGCATAGGCGCGCGCGACATATTCCGGAATCCGCCGGGCATCGTCGATCCGCGCCGCCCATTTGGCTATGGGCGCGAACATCGCCTGAAAATCAATCTCCTGGAACGCCTCGCGGTCACGCGTGCCGCGGTCGATATCGCCGACGAACAGGATCATCGGCTGCGAATCCTGCATCGCGACATGCACGCCGATCGACGCGTTGGTCGCACCGGGCCCGCGCGTGACGAAGGCGATGCCGGGGCGGTGAGTCAGCGTGCCGTCCGCGCAGGCCATGAACGCCACGCCGCCTTCCTGCCGGCACACCACCGTCTCGATTGCGGGCGTGTCGTGGAGCGCGTCGAGCACCGCGAGGAAGCTTTCGCCGGGTACGGTGAAAATACGGTCGCAGCCTTGCGCGACGAGTTGGTCGACGAGAATTTGGCCGCCGGTACGCTGGGTCATGACAATCTCCTGCCGCCACCGTAGCCCGGCAATCGTCACCAAGTCGAGAACGCCCGCCCGACATTGCCGTCCACTGCCCGGCGCATTATGCCGCGGTAAAGACGATAGGAGGATGCATGGCGAACAAGCGCTACACCGACGCGGCGGCGGCACTCGAGGGCGTGCTGTTCGACGGGATGACGATCTGCGCGGGCGGGTTCGGGCTGTGCGGCATCCCCGAGCGGCTGATCGACGCGATCGAGGCGTCGGGCGTCAAGGACCTGACGATCGCGAGCAACAATGCCGGGATCGACGGGCAGGGTCTCGGCAAGCTGCTCCGTTCGCGCCAGGTGAAGAAGATGATCTCGTCCTATGTCGGCGAGAACAAGGAATTCGAGCGGCAATATCTGAGCGGCGAGCTCGAGGTCGAGTTCTGCCCGCAGGGGACGCTTGCCGAGCGCTGCCGCGCGGGCGGCGCGGGCATCCCGGGCTTCTATACCAAGACCGGCGTCGGCACTTTGGTGGCGGAGGGCAAGGAGGTGAAGAGCTTCGACGGGCAGGATTATATCCTCGAACGCGGCATCCGCGCGGACCTGAGCATCATCAAGGGCTGGAAGGCGGACGAGAGCGGCAACCTGATCTTCCGCAAGACCGCGCGCAACTTCAACCAGCCGATGGCGACCGCGGGCAAGATCTGCGTCGCCGAGGTCGAGGAAATCGTCCCCGTCGGCAGCCTCGATCCCGATACCATCCACCTGCCGGGGATCTATGTGAAGCGGATGATCGTCGGCGCGCCCTACGACAAGAAGATCGAATTCCGCACCGTTCGCGAGCGGGTCTCCGCGTGAAACCAAGCCCGATAATGTGCCGCAAACGCAGCCATTTTTCCTGGACCGCTGCGCTCGCAGGGGCACTGGTTCTGCAAGGGTGCGTCAGCGTGACCTCGCCGACCGCGATCGTCGCCGCACCGGTGACCGTCGACGGCGTCCCCGCGGGCATGCAGTATCTCTACGCCTCGGGCGAGGCCGCTGCTGGCAGCATCCAGGCATGGAACGCGCTCGTCGGGTATGTCCGTGCGCAGCGCACGCCGACATCGGTCGTCCTCGCGCCCGGCGCGACGCTCGCCGCGCCACGTTGGACCGCATGCGGCAGCAAGCCGAAGGCCGCGGTGTTCGACGTCGACGAGACCGTGCTGCTCAATCTCGGCTTCGAATATGACGCATCGACGGGGCGCCCCTGGTCCGAACCGCGCTGGCAGGAGTGGGAGCGCACCGGCATCAAGCAGGTCGCGCCCGTTCCCGGCGCGCTCGCCGCACTGACGCAGTTGCGCGCGATGGGCGTGACGGTCGTCTTCAACTCCAACCGCGCCGCCGCCAACGCCGCACAGACGCAGGCGGCGATCGAGGCCGCGGGGCTTGGCCCTGCCCGCCACGGCGAGACTCTTTTCCTCGCCGGTGACGACGCGATGGGATCGAAGAAGGACGGCCGCCGCGCGATGATCGCCGCGCGATATTGCGTCGTCGCGATGGGCGGCGACCAGCTCGGCGATTTCAGCGACCTGTTCAACGCAGGGCAAACCCCTGCCGCGCGGCGTGCGGTGGTGCAGTCACCGGTGATTACCGCCAAATGGGGGGCAGGGTGGTTCGTGCTGCCGAACCCCGTCTACGGCACCGCGCTGAAAGGCAGCCGTGACGAGGTCTTCCCGCCCGCGATCCACTGGGCGCCGACACAGGGAATCCACTGATGACCGACCACCCCAACGCGATCAAACTCGATCCCGGCGCCGCGCTGACGGACGAATCGGTCGAAGTCGCGCGGATCTGGATCACCAACAATGCTGGCAGCAACGTACTGATCGACGCGGGCATCCTCGAGGATCCGGCCGTGTTCGGCTACCTCCTCGCCGACACGATCCGTCACGCCGCCCGCGCCTATGCGGGCACCTGGGGCATTGCCGAGGATGCCGCGCTGCAGGCGATCGTCGACGGCGTCAGCGCCGAACTGCGCGACCAGGTCACGACCATCACCACCATCCAGGAAGGAACGCTCAACTGATGTCGTGGGATCGCAACCAGATGGCGGCGCGGGCCGCACAGGAATTGAAGGACGGCTATTACGTCAATCTCGGCATCGGCATCCCGACGCTCGTCGCGAACAACATTCCCGACGGCATGACCGTCACGCTCCAGTCGGAGAACGGGATGCTCGGGATCGGGCCGTTCCCCTATGCGGGCGAAGAGGATGCCGACCTGATCAACGCGGGCAAGCAGACGATCAGCGAACTGCCCTCGTCGGTCTATTTCAGCTCGTCCGACAGCTTCGCGATGATCCGCGGCGGGCATATCGACCTGACCGTGCTCGGCGCGATGGAGGTCAGCGAAGACGGCGACATCGCCAACTGGATGATCCCGGGCAAGATGATCAAGGGCATGGGCGGCGCGATGGATCTGGTCGCGGGCGTCAAGCAGATCATCGTCGTCATGGATCACACCGCCAAGGACGGGACGCCAAAGTTCATCCCGTCCTGCTCGCTGCCGCTGACCGGCAAGAACGTGGTCGACATGATCGTCACCGACCTGGCGGTGTTCCAGCGCGTAGACCATGAGTCACCGTTCAGGCTGGTCGAACTCGCGCCCGGTGTGACCGCGGACGAGGTCGCGGCCAAGACCACCGCGCGCTACACCACCTGATGGGCTATACGCTCGTCACCGCGAACCGGAATTATTCCAGCTGGTCGCTCCGTCCGTGGGTGTTGATGCGGGCGCTGGGGATCGCGTTCGAGGATCGGATCGAACCCTTTCTCGCGCCCGAAAATTACGATGCGTTCCGGCTGTTCTCGCCGACCGGGCAGGTGCCGGTGCTGATCGATGGCGAGCGGACGGTGTGGGATTCGCTCGGGATCGCGCTCTACCTCGCCGAGCGGCACGACGGCGTCTGGCCGTCCGATGGCGATGCGCGCGCCTGGGCGGTCTGTGCGGCGGCAGAGATGCATGGCGGGTTCGCGGCGTTGCGCAACGAGCGGACGATGAACGTCGGCGTCCGCGTCGATCCGATTCCCGGCAGTGACGCGCTCGACCGCAACGTCGCGCGCATCACCGAACTCTGGGCGGAAGGTATCGATCGGTTCGGCGGGCCCTGGCTCGCAGGCGCCGACTTCACCGCCGTCGACGCGTTCTTTGCGCCTGTCGCGTTTCGCGTCCGCACCTACGGGATCGATGTCGGTCCGAAGGGCCTTGCCTGGGTCGAGCGGATCATCGCGCATCCGGCGATGCGCGAATGGGAAGACGCCGCGCTTGCCGAGACGTGGCGCGAGGCCGGGCACGAGGCCGAACTGGCAGCGAGCGGATCGATTACCGCAGATTTCCGCCGCTAATGCGCCGCATTGCCATTGTCATCGCGCTGGTCGTGATCCTGATCGCGGGTACGGCATTCACCGCGGGGCCGGGGACGCTCAGCGTGCTCGACGGCATAATGGGCGGCGGCCGCGGCACTGCGCGGGTGCGGGAGGGCGTTCCGTTCGGCACGCATGGCCAGAAACTCGACGTGTGGCGGCCATCGGGGGGCGCGAAGACGGGGCTGCCGGTGCTGATCTTCTGGTATGGCGGCGGCTGGGTGCACGGGTCGCGCAGCGCCTATGCGTTTGCCGCGCGCGCCTATGCGAAGGCGGGCTACGTCGTCGTCATGCCCGATTACCGCAAGGTGCCCGACGTCCGCTTCCCCGCCTTCCTGCAGGATGGCGCCGAGGCGGTGAAGTGGACGCGCGATCACATCGAGGCGGCGGGCGGCGACCCGAACCGGATCGCGGTCGCCGGTCACTCCGCGGGGGCGTATACGGTCGCGATGCTGACGCTCGACCCGCGCTGGTTGCGTGCCGAAGGTGTCGACCCGCGGATCATCAAGGCCGCGGTCGGGTTGTGCGGGCCCTATGACTTCTACCCGTTCACCGCCAGGCGCGCGATCGACGCGATGCAGGGGGCGGCGGATCCCGTGATGACCCAGCCGATCCACTTCGCGCGACGCGATGCGCCGCCGATGCTGCTCGTGTCGGCGGGCGACGACACGCAGGTGAAGGCGCACAATGCCGACAACCTGACGGCCAAGCTGACCGCGCTCGGTGCACCGGTGCGGCATGTCGACTATCCGGGGCTCAGCCATGAGGATGTGGCGATGGCGCTGTCCAAGCCGTTCCGCGGCAAGGCGCCAGTGCTGGCGGACAGCGTGGCATTCCTGAACCGGACGATGCGCTGACCGCATCCGATTGTCCGAGCTACGGGGGGCGAGGATGACGACGGACGAGCAAGAACACCGCCACCCTCGTTGACAGGACGGAGCCCTGCCGCCCCGACCTTGACCTGCCGCCGGACTTTTTTGTGTCCGGCGGCGGGCTTGCGGCCTCACCAGATCCGGACGCGGTCCGCGGGCGCCAGATATTGCGCGTCCCCGGGCTTCACGTCGAACGCCTTGTACCAGGCATCGACGTTGCGCAGCGGGTTGATCGCACGGACCTGCCCCGGCGAATGGGGATCGCTGACGAGCTGCTGGCGCAGCGCCTCGGTGCGGAACAGCGTGCGCCAGACCTGACCCCAGCCGAGGAAGAAGCGCTGGTCGCCGCTATAGCCGTCGAGCACGGGAGCAGGCTTGCCGCCGAGCGAGGTGTGATAGGCGTCGAGCGAGATCAGCACGCCACCGAGATCGCCGATATTCTCGCCCATCGAGGCGCGGCCGTTGATCTTCACGCCGGGTAGGCCCTCGAACGTATAGGCCTCGTATTGCGCGCCGAGCTTGACCGCCTGGGCCTCGAACTTGGCGGCATCCTGTGCGGTCCACCAGTCGCGCAGCACGCCCTTGCCGTCGGACTTGCGACCCTGGTCGTCGAAGCCGTGGCTGATCTCGTGCCCGATCACGCCGCCGATGCCGCCATAATTGACCGCGGGATCGGCGTCGGGATCGAAGAAGGGCGGCTGGAGGATCGCGGCGGGGAAGACGATCTCGTTCTTCACCGAGTTGTAATAGGCGTTCACGGTCTGCGGGGTCATGCCCCATTCGGCCTTATCGACCGGACCGCCCATGCGATTGCGGCGATAGTCCCATTCGAACCGCCCGGCGCGCTCGACATTGCCGATCAGGTCGCCCGGGGTGATCTGCAGCGCGCTATAGTCACGCCATTTGTCAGGATAGCCGACCTTCACGCTGAAATTGGCGAGCTTGGCCTGCGCTTCCTGCTTGGTCGCGGCACCCATCCAGGGCAGGCCGTCGATCCGCCCGCGCAGCGCGATCCGCAGGTTTCCGACGAGTTCGTCCATCTTGGTCTTCGATGCCGGCGGGAAATAGAGCGCGACGTAATCGCGGCCGATCGCCTCGCCCAGCGCGCGTTCGGTGACGCCGATCCCGCGCTTCCAGCGATCGCGCTGCTGCGGCTGGCCGTTGAGGAATTTCGAGCGGAAGTCGAAATTCGCGTCGACGAACCGCTTCGACAGCAGGGGCGCGATGTCGTCTGCAGTACGGAACGCCTGCCACGCCTTCAGCGTGTCGAGATCGGTGGTGGCGAAGACCTCGGCGATCTTCGGAAAGGCGGTGTTCTGCGCGACGATCGCGCGATTGGCCTTGTCGATGCCCGCGGCGGTCCAGAATTTCGCCCAGGGGAAGCCCGGCGCCTGCGCCTGAAGCTGCGCGAGCGTCATCGGGTTATAGGTCTTGTCGCGGTCGCGGCTCTGCGCGCGGGTCCAGTGCGCCTGCGCGATCCGCGTCTCCATCGCGACGATCTTCGCCGCGGCGGCCTGCGCGTTCGGCCAGTTCGCCATACCGAGCATCTGCGCGACATAGGCCTGGTAGCGCACGACCTGCGGTGCGAATTTCGGATCGAGATAGAGGTCGCGGTCGCCGAGCCCGAGGCCCGACTGGCGCAGATAGAGCGCATAGACGTCGGGCTGCTTGGCGTCGTCGTTGACGCCAGGCCCGAAGAAGCTGGCGCCGAACCCGCCCATCGACTTGCCCATCAGCACCGCGACATCATCCTTCGTCGCGGCAGCCTTGACCGGGGCGAGCCGCTGCAACAGCGGTGCGGCGTCGGCGCGCTCGATCGCGGCCTCGTCCATGAAGCCCTGGTAGAGCGTCGCGACCTTGGCACGATCGGGGTTGGCGGCATCGCCGGGCTTATAGCCCTCGACCAGCGTGCGCATGCGCGCCTCGGACAGGTCGCGCAGCACCGCGAAGGCGCCGTAGGACGAGCGGTCTGCGGGAATCTGCGTCTTCTTGACCCAGCTGCCGTTCACATAGTCGAACCAGTCGTTGCCGGGCTTCACGCTCTTGTCCATGCCGGCAAGGTCGAAGCCCCAGCGGCCATAGCGCGTCGCGGCGGCCGCATCGGCTGCGGGCGTGCCCGATGCCGCGTCCTGCGGCAGGATCGATTCGAGCGTGCACGCTTCGTCGATACAGGCGTGAAGGTCCTGCGCGGTGGCGGGCGTGGCGGCGGCGATGGCGATCAGCGAGACAAGAACGGCGAACTTCGATTTCACAGGGCGATCTCCGGGGGAGGGCCAGACCGGGACCGGCAGGCCATGGACGAGAAAGTGCAACAGCGCTGTCGTTTGTGCAATCCTTCTATGTTCCCCGTGTGTTGCGCGTGCCGGCTGTGCGCCGGGCCGCTTTGCGCCTATCGAGCGGGCACGATGATTTTGCAGCAAATGGGGGCAGGATGACACGTATCGCGGGACCGGACGATCATGTCGTCATCGTCGGGGGCGGATTTTCGGGCACGTTGCTGGCGATCAACCTGATGCGGCACGGCGGGCCGCGCGCGACTTTGGTCGAGCGGCGCCAGCGCCAGCTCGCGCGCGGCGTCGCCTATAGTGCGGCGCATCCGAGCCACCTGCTCAACGTGCGCGCGGGCAACATGAGCGCGCTGCCCGACGATCCCGACCATTTCGTCCGCTGGCTCGAAGCGCGCGGCGACGGCGACCGCAAGACGTTCGTGCCGCGCACGACCTACGGCCTGTATCTGCGTGAGATGCTCGACGCGACGATCGCGCAGGCGGCGGGACGGCTGGTCCTTGCGCAAGGGGAAGTCTGCGCGATCGACTTCGCCGGGACCGACCGGCTTGCGGTGACGATGGCGGATGGGAGCGCGATTGCCGCGGACAGCGCAGTGCTAGCGCTCGGCAACCTGCCGCCGCACACGCCGCCGGGGCTCAGCCCCGACGATCTTCCGCCCGGACGCTATAGCGCGGATCCCTGGGCCTCGGACATTGGCGAGGGGCTCGGGCCGGACGACACGGTCGTGCTGGTCGGGACCGGGCTGACCGCGATCGACGCTGCGCTGCTGCTCGATGCGGGCGGATTTTCGGGGCAGATCCTGGCGGTGTCGCGGCGCGGGCTCTCGCCGCGGCGGCATGTCGACGGCGCGCCGCCAGCGCGCGTCCTCGACAAGCCGCAGGGGGATTTGTCGGCGATCGTCCGGCACGTCCGCGACCGTTCCAAGGCGGATGGCTGGCGCGCGGCGGTCGACGAGCTTCGCCCCGTGACCCAGATGCTCTGGGCCGCCGCCCCGACATCGCAGCGCGCACGGTTCCTGCGGCACGCGCGACCCTATTGGGACGTCCACCGGCATCGGCTGGCGCCGGAGGTCGCGGACCGGGTCGATGCGCTGGTTTCGACCGGGCGGCTGCGGTTCGCCGCCGGAAAGATCGTATCCGCCGTCGCGGCCGACAACGCGGTCGACCTCAGCTGGCGACCCCGCGGCACGGACCAGGCGGTCGTCACGCGGGCGGCGCGGATCGTGAACTGTACCGGGCCGCAGGGCGACCTGATGCGATCGAGCGAGCCGCTGATCCGGCATCTGATCGCCGACGGGGCGATCCGGCCCGATCCGCTTCGCCTGGGCGTCGACGTCGATGCACAGTCGCGGGCGATCGGGCGTGACGGTAACGCCGAGCAGCGGTTGCACTGTATCGGGCCGATGACCCGCGGGGGGTTGTGGGAGGTCGTCGCGGTGCCTGATATCCGGCAGCAAAGCTGGGATCTGGCCAGGCGCCTGTCGAATGCGCAATGGGTCGGGGGCGAGGGGCTCTAGGCTCGCCGGACGCTATGCGCTGCCAGCATCACGCGATGCTGGCAGCGCATGGGCTCAGAACCGGAACGCCGCCGTGGCGCGCAGGCTGTGCCAGCGGAACTTGTCGTCGCTGCGGCGGAAATCGGTGCCGCTGGTGTTTGGCGCGATCAGGAACGGGTTGTTCGCCAGCAGAACCGGGCTGCCGGCCAGCGCCGTGCCCGCCGTCACGCGAACGCGCGCATCGTCATCCTGATACTGGTGGAACATATATTCCATGCCGATCGAGATGTTCTTGGTCAGCTTCTGCTCGATGCCGCCGCCGCCGAGAATGCCCCACTGGTTCTTCGAGCCAGTCGCCGAAAACGCGTTCGCCGTGTTCGTCGTGAAGAACAGATTGTCGATCTTGGCATAGCCGGCACCGAACGTGCCGTAGAACAGCGTGGTGTTGGCAGCATAGCCCAGACGGCCGCGGGCCGACGCTTCCCACTTCAGCTTGCGCGCCATCGTGTAGCTCGCAGGCGTGGTCGAGAAGCCCGAGGTGCTGTCGGTGATGTCGCTCGTACCGAATTCGCCAACGACGCCGACGACGATGTTGCCGCGCTGAACGTCGAGGCCCGCACGACCATAATAGGCCCAACCATCGTCGTCGTTACGGCAACCGGAAGCCGCGGCACCGGTACGCGCCGAGCCGTTGCAGAAGCCCGGCGAGAAGGCGTTGGCGCCGGTGATGGTGTTGACGCTGTCGCCGAAAGTGCCGTCGCCGTTGCGGTCGAACAGGATCGACGAGCCGACGTCGTTGCCCTGCACGTCATACCCACCGGCCGCGCCGATATAGACGCCCGAGAACGGACGATCTTCGGTGGTTTCCTGCGCGGCGGCCGGAACGGCAAAAAGGCCCGCAACGGCGAGGCCGGCGAGCGTGGTCAGTTTCATGTAATGCTTCATGGTCGTTCCCCAAACGAGGGGCCGCGACGCGCCCAATGTGCGCCGCGGCCCAGGTTGTCCTGTTTCAGTTCGTGACGACGATCACGCGTTGGCGCCGCTGGTGCGCAGTGCATCGGTGCGGTTGTTGGTGCCGTTGGGGAAGAAGCCCCCGCCGATCTTTGCGGTGTTGGTCAGATAGGCGATGTTGTGCACCTGTGCGACCGACCGGCTGAACGCCAGCCCGTTGGCGTCGGTCGGGACGATGTTCGACACGGTTGGATCCATGCCGGTGATGCCCTGATCGATGTCGCCGATGATGCCCGTCGTTGCGTTGGTAACGGTGCCGTCCAAGCTGTCGCGCGCGTCGCTGATCTGGTTTGCGGCGGTACGCAGCGACGGCGTCTGCAGTCCCTTGCGATACAGGATCGTGCGGATCAGGCCGGCGTGATACGCCTCTGCCGCGAGGATGCCGGCGGCCGCCTCGAGATAGGTCTTGTTGCCGATCAGCGTTGCGCCGCCCTTATACGCCGAGACGCCGACATCCTCGAAGATGAACGCGCCGAGCAGGAAGCTGTTGTCGTCGGCATACGGATCGAACACGCCCGTATCTGGTACGACACGTGCCGCACGTGCGGCCAAGGTGAAGGCGCCCGGCGCAGCCGCGGTGCCGGCAGAGATGTCCAGTGCAGGCTGTGCGACCGCGGCGGTGCCGAGTGCCCGGCGCAGAAAGGCGACGTGCGCGACTTCGTCGATGGCGATTTCGCGCGCATATTCACGGACGATCGCGTCCTGGAACGGCACCTGTCGACCACCCGTCACGCCCCCCTGAGTCCCGGTACCGGTCAGCAGGCTGGCGTTGAGGCCAACGCCGAACGTCGCGAATGCGTAGAACTGCGCCTCGAGATATTCGAGGTTGAGCGCGAAGTTCAGCACGTCGGCATCGGTGATCGCGGATCCCGTCGCGGGTGTCGGCGTGGGCGTCGGCGACGGCGCCAGATCGGCATCGTCGTTACCGCAGGCCGCGAGCAGCGAGGCACCGCCGACGGCAAGCGCGCTCCCACCGGCAAAGCGCAGGAAGCCGCGGCGTTCGTTGCGCCGGGCGGCGATGGCGTCGAATATTTCGAGCTTGGTATTGAGGTCGGTCATTGGGTTAATCCCCTGAATAGCAAAGAAAGCTTACGGCAGAGCTGAAGCGGTTCAGGCTGCTGCGGTGCTCGTCTTGATGTTGCCGTTCATGCCTGCCGGGAAGAACCCGCCCGCGGCCACTGCACCACTGTTCAGGTACACGATGTTGAGCACCTGGCTCACCGAGCGGCTATAGGCGACACCGTCGGCATCGAGCGGCACGATGTTCGACACGGTCACCGCCGCCTGGGTGGCGGACAGGTTGATCGGCGTCGCGCTGTAGGACGAGATGCCCTGGTCGATATCGTTCGCGCCGAAGATCGTCGTGTTGGCACCACCGCCGTCGAGGCTGTCGCGCGCGCGCGAAATGGCATCGGCGGAGGTCCGCAACGACGGCACGTCGATACCCTTGCCGTACAGCGTCGTGCGGACGATCGCGGCATGATAGGCCTCGACCGCGAGCAGGCCGGCCGCGGCATCGAGAAACGTCTTGTTCGTGAGCAAGGGGGCGGCACCCTTGTAGGCGGTGACGCCGACGTCCTCGAAGATGAACGCGCCGAGCAGGAACGCCTCGTCAGAGGCATAGGGATCGAACGCGGTGCCGGCAGGCACGAGCCCGGCGGCCTGTGCGGCAACCGAGAAGGCGCTGGTCGGCGAGACGCTGACGTCGATCACCGGCTGCGACACGGTCGAGCTGCCGAGCGCAGTGCGCAGGAACCTGACATGCGCGATCTCGTCCTGTGCGATCTCGCGTGCATATTGCTCGACGATGGGATCGGTGAACGCGACCTTGCGGCCGCCGCGAACCGCACCCTGCGTACCGCTGCCGGTCAGCAGAGCGTTGTCGAGTCCTGTTCCATACGCTGCGTAGGAGTAGAATTGCGCCTCGAGATATTCGAGGTTGAGCGCGAAGTTCAGGACGTCGGCGTCGGTCACCGACTGGGCCGCGGCCGCGCTCGAGAGGGACAGAGCGGTCGCTCCGGCTGCCGTCATCGCAGCCGCACCAAGTGCGTTTTTGAAGAACTCACGCCGGTCGTTGCGCCGTTCGACACGGGCATCGAGGGCATCGATCAGATGGGTTGATTGGGTCATTGGCTTCATCTCCCTGAACCAGGCACGTCGGCACACGGTCGGCCTCGATCGCCTCTTGCGGACGATCCTGTGTGCCCAACGATTCAAGGAACGGGAACTGGGAGATAAAGTTGCAACTAAATGGTATACTTGGGCAAACTTCTCCGAATACACTAATCGCGCGCAATGTTTTCAGTAATGTTGCACCACAGCATTTATGGCGCCATTCAGGATGGCGGGCTTATCTAGGTGTTTGATCCCACGGTTTGATGGTGCGATCCTTTCGTTGGAATGGAAGGAAGC
>NZ_JACYVM010000015.1:0-83354 GCF_014842355.1 Sphingomonas sp. CFBP 13706 | reverse complement strand
GCGACGGCGTCATCCGCTACCTGGACAACCGCACCAGCCTGCAGGTCGACTGGACGCCAAGCGACGCGGTCACCGTCAGCAACCAGGCCTATCGCCTCACGTCGCAACGCTCGTGGCTCAACCTCGAAAGCTATTGCTGGATCGCCGCAGACGGGATCTGCTCCAACGGCAGCGCCAACACCGGTACGCCCGGCCGCATACTGAGGACGGACATGACCGGGATCGTCCACGACCAGACGCAGTGGGGCGATCAGGGCAGCGTGACGTTCAAGACGGGCATCGCCGATGGCGTCAGCAACGACCTTGTCGTGGGCTTCGACGTCAACCTCATCAAACTAACCTATTTGCACAATTTCGGGTCTGATCCCCAGGTCTCCGAGGTCGATCCCTTCGCGTTCGATCCCAGTCTGATCGTCGACACCCAGGGGATCGCACCGCGCTATCGGACGCGGACCACCGAATATGCGGTCTTTGCCGAGGACCGGCTGAAGCTCGGCACGCACGTCTCGATCGTCGGTGGCGTGCGCTACGAGCGCGACAAGATCCGCCGCTGGTCGATCAACTTTCCGGACGGCGCTGGCATCGAGACATTCGTGCTCGACAAGCGGCTGCACAACGTGACCTGGCGGATCGGGAGTGTCTATCAACCGATCCCGACAGTGTCGCTCTATGCGCAATATGCCACCGGCGTGGATCCTCTGGGGACGCTGACCACCTATTCGACCGGGCAGGTGCAGTTCAGCAACGCGGTGGGCGACCAGCTCGAGATCGGCGCCAAGGCGGTCTTCCTCGACGGTCGCGGCACCGCCACCCTCGCCGCCTACCGGATCGTCAAGAAACGCCTGCTGGCGCAACTGACCCCGACGAGCCCGGTCGAGCAGGTGGGACAGCGATCGGCCAGGGGTATCGAAGCCGCAGTGTCACTCGATCTGCCTTACGGTGTCGGGATCGATGCAAACGGCAGCGTGCTCGACGCGACGTTCGACGACTTCATCTCAGGCGGCTCGAGCTTCAACGGCAATACCCCGCCGGACGTGCCCGAGACGCTCGCCAATTTCTGGCTGCGCTGGAACGCCACGCACGCGGTTCAGGCACGCGCCGGATTGCGCTATGTTGGACGTCGCTATTCGAACAATGCCAACAGCTTCCGCGTCCCCAGCTACACCACGGTCGATGCCACGCTTTCTTATGCGGTGACGCCACGCCTCGCCGTCGATATCCACGGCTACAACCTGTTTGACCGCGCCTACGCGCTAAGCACGTACAACAATCAGCAGTGGGTCCTTGGCCGTCCCCGCTCGGTTGACGTTTCACTTCGTGCCAGCTTTTAACGCCCTCAGGCGGCCGGGGCTTGGCAAGACTGCCCGGCGCTGGCTGTACCTCATTCATCGCTGGATCGGCATCGCCAGCTGCCTGTTCTTCGCCATGTGGTTTCTGTCCGGGCTGGTGATGCTCTACGTGCCCTATCCCTCCCTCTCGCCAGCCGAGAAGCTGGTTGGGAGCGAGGCGATCGACTGGGCAGCAGTGAACGTGCCGCCCCCGCTAGACGGCGGACGGCTACCGCAGGAGCTGTTGCTCGAGATGCGCGACGACGCGCCTGTTTGGCGCGTGACCGGGTGGGATGGAACGCACACCACTTCCGCGGCCAGTCGCGGTACTGTCCTGCGACCGGTCGATGCTCTTTACGCCGGTCGGGTCGCTGGCCGCTTTGGCAACGTACCGACGAAGCACGTAGAACGGCTGACCCGGGATCAGTGGACGGTTGCTGGCGGCTTCGATCGACACCGTCCAATTTGGAAAGTTGCGCTTGCCAACGCGTCCGGCACGGAGGCCTATGTGTCGTCGAATACGGGCGCCGTGGTTCAAGTGACCACCCGTCGCGAGCGGTTCTGGAACTGGCTCGGTTCGGTGCCGCACTGGCTCTATCCGACGGTTCTGCGACGGGATCAAACGATCTGGCGTCAGGTCGTGCTGTGGGCGTCTGGTCCCTGCATCGCCGCGGCGGTTGCGGGGATGTGGATCGGCATCCTGCGGACCCGCATTGGCGCACGGCGCTTCAAAGGCGGGCGAATGACGCCCTACGACGGCTGGATGCTGTGGCATCATGTCGCGGGGCTGGTGGGTGGTATCTTCCTGATCGCCTGGATCTTCAGCGGATGGCTGTCGGTCGATCCCGGCCATCTGTTTCGCGGGACGAAGCCAGACGATGCGGCTGTGCGGATCTATCAGGCATCTGATCCGATGCCGGACCTAGCACTCGACCGGCTCCGCATAGCAGGCGAGGGTGCGGTTGTAGCGGCGTTGACTGATTATGCGCGAACCCCGCTCATCGTGCTGTCCTATCGCAACGGGCGGCGAGCAGTGTTGAATGCGGCAACACTCGCGCCATCCCAAACTACAGAGGTGGCCATCGTGAGGGCCGCACGTCATCTGGAGGGCCCCGCGCCGCTACTCTCAGTCGATCTCCTGACGATGCCCGATGCATACTGGTATGCGGTCGGCATGCTACCGCGTCTGCCAGTGTTGCGGCTGCGTTTTGCCGATCCGGCACAGACTTGGTTCTATATCGATCCCGCTACCGGGGAAGTTCTCCGGACGGTCGATGAACGACAGAGGGCGTACCGCTGGGTATTCGACCTCCTTCACAAATGGGATCTGAACACGCTGACATTGCACCGGCCAGCCTGGGATGGACTGATCTGGATGTTCTCGATCGCCGGTGTGGTGACATCAATAAGCGGTATCTGGCTTGGGTGGAAAAGACTTATCCGATGACTGGGCGGACCCATATGCCGACATTCAAGGTGTCCTACCGCCTTCTCAACTTCAGACACTCATTCATCTTCACGCTGCGCTGAGCTTGACACATTCGACCTACACCTCGTCCAGTCGCTTACCTTAATCGGACCGTTGGCGTCACGGTGGTCGGCTAATTGGGCATGCCATTGCGCACCGGGCAGCAAACCCGCCTGCCTCAGCCTCCTAGAACTGGCGCAGCGCGCGCGCGGGTTCGGCCCGTGCGACGCGCCATGCCTGGCTGGCAACCGTCGCCGCCGCGATGACAAGCGCCAGCACGCTGGCACCGACGAAATAGTAGGGTGAAAGGTCGATACGGTCGTCGAACGCGCTCAGCCAATGCGACATCGCGAACCACGCGATCGGCCACCCGATCACGTTCGCCAGGAGGACCGGCTTGAGGAACTGGACCAGCAGCAGCCGCATCACGTCGCTGGTCGAAGCTCCCAGCACCTTGCGGATACCGATCTCCTTGACCCGCCGCATGGTATCGAACGCTGCCAGACCGTAGAGCCCGAGGCATCCGATCGCTACCGCTAGCACCGCACCGGCTGTAAACAACCGCGACCGCTGCACGTCCTGGCGGTAATAGGAGTCGTACAGTTTCTGGTCGACCGTCGTGGCTGCTGGTGGAACCGCCGGCGCGATGCGGCGCCACGTCGTTTCCAGCCGCCCCAGGACGGTTGCGGCATCGGCCGAGGTACGGATCACCACGATGGCGCGATAGCCACCGCCAGGCCGATAGCTATAGGCGAACGCCTCGACTGGCTCGCGCGGCGTCCCGAAGCGCATATCGGCGATCACACCGACGATCCTCACCGTGCCGCCGTCGAGCGAAACGATCTCGCCGATCGCTTCGCCGGCTCGTGCGAACCCCAAGCGTCGAGCAGCAGTACGATTAAGCATGATGTTCGCCACTCTTCCCGCCAGGGACCCGCTTCCGGCGCCGCCATTGCCGATGTCCAGCGCGAAACGATCCGGATCGAAGGCTCGACCTGCCAGCAGCCGGGCTCGGTAGGTGTCGAAGAAATGCTCGCCGACCGTAGCCTGGACGATCATAGGCGGCTCGCCTGTCGCGCCGGGGCGTTTCATTTTGGCGATCGCGAACGTACCGCCGCCGGGCACGACGCCGCTCGTCGTGATGCCTGCAACCCCGCGGGTCTTGCCCATCGCATCGACCAACCGGGCACGTTGCCCCGGATCGAGCGCGGGATCGCCATAACCGCTCATCATGATCAGGCCGTCGCGCCCGAAGCCGATATCCGCCTGCTGGACATGCCGGGTCTGGGCGAACAGCACCGCCGTCCCGATCATCAGCGCGACGGCGATGCCGAACTGGGTGACCACCAGTGTCTTGCGCAGTCGTGCGCCCGCGCGATCACCGCCGGGAGTCCGGGCCGCGGCAAGCACGCCCGCGGGCAGGAACCGGGATATCACGAAGGCCGGGTAGAACCCTGCGAACAGCGTCACCAGCCCGGTCATCGCCACTATCGGCGGCAGGATAGACCCCGACCCCCAATAGGCACCCTCCCAATAAACAATGGACAGATCGGTGCCGCCGATCGCGTTGACGAACGGCAGTGCAATCTCGGCAAGCGCCAGCCCGATCAACGCCGCTATCGTCACGGCGGTGAGTGCCTCGCCGAGCAATTGCCCGATCAGCATCCGCCGGGTCGCACCCACGACCTTGCGCATCGCGAGTTCCCGCGCCCTGAGGCCTGCGCGCGCGGTCGCGAGATTGACGTAATTGACCACCGCCAGCAACAGCGCGACGATCCCCACCCCGCCCAGCACGGCAACGACCGTGCCGACCCCGTCGCCGGCAAGATGGCGCCCGGAGAGCGGCACGATGCCTTCCTTCAAGAATTGACGCGCTTCGGGATTGAAACCGGGATCGGGATGGCGCCGCATGAATGCACCGATCCGATCCGCCGTCGCAGCGTCAGGGAGAGCCAGAAACGTCACGACACCATTGCTGTTGGATCGGGAATCGTCGCCGAGTTCGGCCGGGATCGCCGCGAACAGGACACTGGCGTACGTCTGGTTCTTCGGCAGGTCGGCGATCACCGCTCCGACCCGGTAGGTACGCGCCTTCCCGTCAATCGCGACCGTCAGCGTCCGCCCGAGAGCGCTTGTCCTGCCGAAATACCCCTTCGCGACGCTTTGGGTGACGACAATACCATCCGGGCGAGCGATCGTGCTCGCGGTATCGCCCTCGACGACGGGAAACGGAAAGATCCGAAAGTAATCGCGGTCGACCAAGGCCAGTTTGTGCGTGGTGCTTGCATTCCCGGTTAGCACCGTCGCGGTATCGTAGGGCGTCATCCGCGCCGCGACGAGATCGGGGAACGCAGCCGCCAATTGACCGGAAAGTGTAGGCGAAGACGGGATCTGCACCTCGGGGTTGCCGGGAAACTGGATCGTGCGCTCGATCGTCCAGACCCGCTCCCATCCCGGCAGCACGCGGTCGTAGTTGGTCTCGAACCGGACGAACAACATCAGTACCAGGAACACCGCGATTCCGAGCGCGAGCCCGCCGATGTTGAGGATGGCGTAGAGCCGATGCCGGGTGAGCGAACGGTACAACGTTAGGAAGGCTGAGGACATCGATCGGCCCCTATTCGTGGCGCAGCGCGCGGGCGGGTTCGGCACGGGCGACACGCCACGCTTGGCCGAAGACGGTGCCGCTCGCGATCAGCACCGCGGCAAGCGAGGCGCCGACGAAGAACAGCGGCGACAGCGCGATCCGGTCGTCAAACCCGCCTAGCCAGCGCTGCATCGCGACATAGGCGAGCGGCCACGCGACAAGGTTGGCGAGGATCACGGGTCGAAGGAACTGCCCGATCAACAGCCGCAGCACCTCGGCGGTCGAGGCGCCGAGCGTCTTGCGGATACCGATCTCCTTGACGCGCCGTGCGGTGTCGAACGCCGCTAGGCCGTACAGCCCGATGCAACCGATCAGGACCGCCAGCACCGCGCCGATCGTGAACAGCCGCGATCGCTGCGCATCGGCCTTGTAATAGCGCTGGTACAGATTGTCCTCGACCGAGCGCGCCTCGAACGGCACGCCGGGAACGACGCGCTTCCACGCCGCCTCGAGTGCCGCCATCATCGCCTTCGCATCGCGACCGGCATAACGGACCGCCGCAAACGGCGAGAGGATGTCGACGGTGTTGTAGGTATAGGCGACCGGCGTGACGGCATCGCGCGGGCTCCTGAAGCGCAGGTCATCGACCACGCCGATGATCGTCGAGTCCTGTTCGCCGTCGTTGATCGCCTGCCCCAGCGCCGCGGTCGATGACGCGAAGCCCAGAGCGGTCACCGCCGTCCGGTTGATCACAACGTTGGGCCCTGCCCGCTTGCGTTCGGCCATCGTTAACAGGCCGCGGTCGTCGGCATGCGCGGCATCGAACAGGCGACCCGCGATGAGGCGCGCGCCGTACACGCTGAAATAGTCGCGACCCGTGCCGACATCCATCAACGATATCTTGGCGCCGGACACCCCAGCCCGGCTGTATCCCGAAAAATTGGTCGTGCTCTGGTCGCCCGGGGCATTGTTGGCGACAGTGACGCCGACGACGCCGGGGACCGCCGCGAGGCTGCGCAGGATCGCCGCGCGCTGCGGGGAGTCGATCCCGCCGGTCATCAGCGAGCGGACGATCATCAAGCCGTCACGGCGAAAACCGAGATCGGCGTCACGGATATGCTCGGTCTGTTTGAGCATGACCCCGGTGGCGATGGCGAATGCGATCGCGATCGCAAACTGCACGACCACCAGCGCACTCCGCAGCCTCGTGCCGCTACGCCCACCGCCAGGCGCGCGCGTCGAGGCGAGCACCGCCGCCGGGCGAAACCCCGACAGTACGAACGCGGGATACAGCCCCGCGACCAGTGCTATGCCCAGGACCAGCAGGACTAGCGGCAGGACGACGCCGTCCCAACCGACATAGCGGATCGCCAGCGACGTTCCGCCAAGCGCATTGACGAACGGCAGCGCGATCTCGGCGAGCGCGAGCCCGATCAACGCTGCCACAGCGACGGTCGCCAGCGCCTCGCCCAGGAATTGCCGGATGAGCGACCGCCGCGTGCCGCCCAGCACCTTGCGCATCGCCACTTCGCGCGCGCGCAGCCCGGCACGGGCGGTGGCCAGATTGACGTAGTTCACGATCGCGATCAGCAGCGTCAGCAGCCCGACCGCGCCCAAGGTCGTGACGATCGCGCGATCGCCCGGACTATACAGATGCATCGCAGTCAGCGGCCGTAGCGACTGGAAATACTCGCCTTTCTTGAAGTTGCCACCCGCATAAGCGTGGCGATCGAGAAACGCGGGCAATTGCGCCTCGAACGCGCGCGCGGCGGCATCGCTGGGGAAACGCAGGAACGTGGTCAGCGACGCGCTGCCCCAGTGCTCCCACCATTCGTTGCCGAAGCGCGTGCGCGACAGTTGCGCGAACATCTCGCTCTTGAAGGTGACGTCGTCGGGCATGTCGCGCAGCACCGCCCCGACCTTGTAGGGATAGGTCGTCCCGTCGATCGACAGTTGCAGCGTCCGGCCGATTGCCGACTGGCTCCCGAAATATTTACGCGCGGTCTTCTGCGTGACCACCAGGCCGTTCGGATCGGCAAGCGTTGCTGTCGGATCGCCCTCGACCGCGGGAAAGCGCATGAGATCGAAGAAGTTAGGGTCGACTGTGCCCAGGTCCGCGGCGGTCGCCTGCCCGCCCTGCTGCACGGTCGCGGCCATGTTCATGTAGCGCATACCGACCAGCTGCGGGTAATCCGCCTGCAGGATCTTGAGCTCGCTGCCCATCGTGTTCGGATTGGTGTCTGCCGGATAGCCCGGCATCACATAGCGCTCCTCCATCACCCACAACTGGTCTTGTTGCGGCAATACGCGGTCGTACCCGGTCTCGAACCGCACGAAGAGGAACAGGACGAGGAACGTCGCGATCCCGAGCGCGAGACCGCCGATGTTGAGGAGCGCGAACAACCGGTGATGCGCGAGCGAGCGATAGAGACTGGTTAGCGCGGACATGGCGATTCCTTCAGGCGTCGCTGACTGGCGTGGGGCCGGGCTTGGTCGCGGCAAGATGGCGGACGAGGACCACCACGAGCAGCAGCAACACGATCATCTGGAGCGAGCGGCGCATCAAGCGGCGCGCCGCGCCGAGGAGAGGATACGCCCGTCGAGCATGTGCACCGTCCGCTTGGCGATATCGGCGTGCGACGGGCTGTGTGTGACCATCACGATCGTCGCGCCCTCCGCATTGAGCTGGCTGAGGATGTCCATCACCTGCGCGCCGTTCTCGGTATCCAGGTTGCCGGTCGGCTCGTCCGCGAGGACCAGCCGCGGTTCGCCGACGATGGCGCGGGCGATCGCCGCGCGCTGTTGCTGGCCGCCCGATAATTGGTGCGGGTGATGACGCTGGCGGTGGGCGATGCTGACACGGTCCATCGCCGCCACCACGCGCTCCTTCTTCTCGCGCGCGGGCATCGTCCGATAGGCCAGCCCCAGCAAGACGTTCTCGGCGATCGTCAGCTCGTCGATCAGGTTGAAGCTCTGGAACACGAAGCCCAGCCGGTCGCGGCGCAGCTTGGCGAGCTCGGCTTCGGGCGCATGCGCGATGTCGGCGCCCTCGAACAGGTACCGCCCGTCGGTCGGCCGGTCGATCGTGCCGATGATGTTGAGCAAGGTCGATTTGCCGCACCCCGACGGCCCCATGATCGCGACGAATTCCCCCGCCTCGACCGCGAGGTCGATGCCGCCGAGCGCGGTCGTCTCGATCTCGTCCGAGGCATAGGTGCGGCTGAGGTCCTGCAGGTGGATCATATCGAATCCTATCTGATGAGAAGGGTCTGGAAGGGGGTGTAGGTGCCGAGCGCGGTGGTCACGATCCGCTCGCCGGGTGCCAAACCGGAGACGATTTCGACCTGGTCGGGATTGCGCCGGCCGGCGACGATCGCCCGCCGGACGGCCTTCTTGTCGCCGTCGAGCACGAACGCGGTGGTGCCGCCCGCATCGAGCCAGCCGCCCGACAGTGCGACCACCGCCGGACGGTCCGCGCCAAGCACGAGCCGCACGTCGAGTGTCTGGCCACGGTTCAGCCCCGTGGGTGGGCGGCCGCGAAAGCCAAGTTCGACGCGAAACCGGCCTTCGGTGACCTGCGGTAGGATTTTTATGACCGACATCGCATAGCTCCGACCGTCGATATCGGCCGACGCGCCGAGCCCGACGCGGACGCGCCCGAGATAGAATTGGTCGACATCGGCAGTCAGCTTCCACTGTCCCTCGGAATCGATCTGCCCGACCGGGTCGCCGCTCTTGAGCGTCTGCCCGGGCTGCAACGTGAAGGCAGTAAGACGTCCCGCAACCGGCGCGCGCAGCACCAAGGCGGAGAGACTCGCCCGAACCATCGCCAGGCTTTCGCGCAACTGCCGCGCGGTCGCGGCGATGCCGGAGGACTGATCCGCCAGCGTAGCGCCGGCTTCGGCGGTCCCTCGATCAAGCGCAGCAACCCGCGCCTGCTGATACCCGACATCCTCGCGCACCGGATCGATCGCGGCGCGCGTGATGATCCCCCGGTCGAACAGCACCTGCTTCTGCGCGAGCAACGTCCGCGCCTTTGACAGCGCGTTGCGTGCCTCGGCCAGATCGCGCGCGCCGTCCTGCCGGGTGTTCTGGACCGACAGCCGCTGGCCGCTGATCGCGCTCAACTGCCCGGCGATCTCCGCCGAGCGGCTGGCCACGTCGAGTTCGAGCGACGGATTGGACAAACGTGCGAGCGGTGTGCCGGCGGCGACCATCGCGCCATCGCTGGTTGCAAGGTCGGCGACCTGCCCGCCGGAGATCGCGGTCACGAACACGGTCCGCAACGGCGCCACCTCGGCGCGGAGCGGCACGAAATCGCGGAACGGCGCGCGCACCACATCGCCGGTACGGATCGCGGCGGCATCGACGGTCAGCGCATTAGCGCCGGGCATCAGCAGCCATAGCAGCACCGCCGCAGCCACCACCGCGATCGCAAGCGCACTGCGCATGATCCGCTTGCGCTGCTTTGCGTGCGGCCGCTCGATACGCCGGTCCATCGCGGCGCCCGTTCCAGGCAAGGTCGTCTCCGTCATGCAGAGAGTGTACGGGACGGAGCGACCAGATCCTAAACTACTGCCAAAGCTGCATAATTCCGTGCTCCGCAGCTGAAGCGCTCACCCTACTGTACCAACTGTCCGTTTCCGGACACTATGACGGCCATGTCAACCGAATCGCACATCCTGGTCATCGACGACGATCCCGACATCGCCAAGGCAGCGCGGCTGTTGCTCGAACGGCACGGCATGCGCGTGTCGACCGCAGCGAACCCGGAGGCGGCCTGGGTGCTGCTCGCCGGCGAACCAATCGACGTCATCCTGCTCGATCTCAACTTCGCGCGGGGACGGACAACCGGCGAGGAGGGGTTCGCGATGCTCGACCGGCTGATCGCAGCGGACGCGCGCGCCGTCGTCATCGTCGTCACCGGGCATAGCGGGATCGCGGTCGCCGTCCGGGCGATGCGCAGCGGCGCGACCGACTTCGTGATTAAGCCCTGGAACAACGAGCGCCTGCTGACCACGGTAGAGCGCGGGCTGGCGCTGCGCCGCGCGAAGCTGGAGACAGCGGCGACACCGCCCGTCCATGACGGCATCCTGCTCGGCGAAAGCGCCGAGATTACGCGCGCGCGCGACTTGGTCGCTCGCGTCGCGCCGACCGCGGCCCCGATCCTGATCCACGGCGCTGCGGGCACCGGCAAGACGCTGGTCGCCCGACTGGTTCATCAGGCCTCGTCCCACGCCGCCCTGCCGCTCATCACGTTGGACGCCGAGGCCGCGGACGCCGCCGTCATCGCCCAGCAAATGGCGGCGGCCGCTGGCGGGTTGTTGGTCATCGACCATATCAACCGCCTGCCTCGTGCGCTCAACGGCGTTCTCCTCTCAGCGCTCGACGGCATCCGCGTCATCGCGACCACGCGACTGGATCGCACCGGCGTTCGGGGGGCGATCGGCGAAGATTTGCTCGACCGGGTCGGAACGATCGAAATCGCCCTCCCGCCGCTCGTCGATCGCGCGGGCGATGCGGCGCTGCTCGCACGCCATTTCCTCGCGCTGTTCGCCTACCGCCACGGCAAGCCCCTCAGACCACTCGATGCGGACGCTGTGCAGGCGATCGCGGCGGATCGCTGGCCCGACAACGTCCGCGGTCTGCGCCAGACGATGGAACGCGCGGTTCTGCTCGGCAATGGCGAGACTTACGCGATCGGCGACCTGCTGCGTCCACCCGGTAGCGCCGAGGCGCAATCGCTCACCCCCGATCTGTCGCTCGCGCGTAACGAGGAAACGCTGATCACCGCAGCACTCGAGCGCCACGCCTTCAACGTCAGCCGCGCCGCCGCACAGCTCGGACTGACCCGCGCGGCGCTCTATCGCCGAATGGCACGCTATGGCCTCTGACCGGACGCGCGCGGTCGTACGCGCGCTGGTAATAGCTGCGGCCGGTGCCGGTGGTGCGGTTGCGGCCACACGCGGTCTGTACGCCACCGCGCTCCTCGCGGCGATGATCGCGATCTGGATCGCCGTACTCGACCTGGTCGATGCTGGTCAGCGCTCGCCGATACCGGCGCCACCAATCCCGACCCCGTCTGCTGGAGAAGAGGAACGGCGCCGTCTGAACGCCTATCTTGACTTGTCGCCTGCGCCCTTGGTCGCACTCGAAGACGGCCGGTTGCGCGCCGTCAACCGTGCCGCGCGGCGATTGCTCGGCGCAGGCGATCTGGTCGTCGATCCGCCTGAGCAGCTCGTTTCCGCGCTCGCCGACACCCGCCCCGGCCGCACCGCCGCGATCGAGATCGGGTATGACACCGACATCCGGAGCTTCGCGCTGGCCACCGGCGACCTCGCGCTGGCAGGGCGAATGACGCGGATCGGCGCGCTGATCGACATCGACGCCGAACTGAAGGCCGCCGAGGCCGCGGCGTTGCGCGAGCTCGTCCAGGTCTTGAGCCACGAGATCGTCAACGCCCTCACCCCGATCGCCTCGCTAGCCGAGACCGCGGTGGCGATGCTCGACGATCCGGACCCGATGCTGCCCAAGGTACGTGACGCGGTCGAGACCGTCGCACGCCGCGCCGCCAGCCTGCACCGGTTCGGCGAAAGCTACCGTGGGTTGGCGAAGCTGCCCGCCCCTTCGATAGAGCGTATTCCTCTGGCCGGGTTCGTCAGCGATCTGGCGGCATTGTTTACGACGAGATGGCCGGGAATCGCGTTTACGACCGACCTTCTGGATGCACCGGCCCATCTGCTGGCCGACCCGGATCAACTGACCGCGGCGCTTTGGGCGGTGTTGCAGAACGCAGCCGAGGCGTTGCACGGCTCTTCCGACGCGCGGGTCACGCTCGCCATCTCTGCCCTCGTCGGCCAAACGCAGTTTACGATGACGGACACCGGCCCCGGTATTCCAACCGCAAACCAGGTTGACATCTTCCGCCCCTTCTTCACCACCAAGACCGAGGGCACGGGCGTGGGTCTGGCGCTCGCCCGGCAAATCTTCCGGGGGCACGACGGCGATCTCAGCCTCGCAGTTTCTCTCCCCGGTAAAACGCGGTTCGACGGCGTCGTCCCTTCCGGTCCGACCAGCTTAACAGGCGTCAGCAAATACTAATGCGTTGACACATCAATAAAACCGGAAGGACCTAGAAGCAGACGTCCCCGCCCCCTTCTCAGCTTCCCAACTTCGGCCGCTCGTTCATCTTCGCGTTACGACCGCTTTTGGCGCCTGCCCTGCGAACTCGAAAGTCGCGACTGGGCAATAGTTTAGGAAGCAGGCTGTCCAAGTTCGAGTTTTGTGCCCAATGAGCCGCGGACGGGTTTTGCGGGGGGCTCAGGCGCGGGATTAGCGGCGACGCTACGTCGAACCGTAGGCGCCAATCCGGATTCCTCATTCCACAGAACCAGGATTGTAGCGATCGGTGCGGCGGTGAGGATCAGCAGGAAAAGGCCCATCAGCCATTCGTTGGTCTCTAGCGGCTGCGAGAAGCTACCGCTGGGCTGCATCGACGGACTAGGTCCCATCGGGCGCCTGCCGGCTTTCCTGGGGTAAAACGGGCGGTCCGCGGTCGCTCGGTGGGCAGACAGCCTGATCTGCGACCGATCATAGGCGGCGCGTGCTTCCTTCTTTCCCAAAACGGAATACGCCTCGTTGATCTCTTTCGCACGAGCAGAAACATCCACACCATGATTGGCGTCGGGGTGATATTGACGGAGCAGCGCTTTCCACGCGCTGTGGATAGCTTCGCGACTTGCCGTCGAGGGCACCCCAAGAACAGAATAATAGTCGGGTGAGAGAGCCATCTAGCTGTTACTTGCGGCTAAAACGCGAAAAAGAAAAGTCCGCCTGGCGCGTGATCTTAACCTGGCCTTCTCGGTGATCCAAAGGGTGGGTTTAGGCGCCAATAGTCAGATGTCTACCATTCCCATCCGCAACTTCGTGCTTTCGGCGACACCACGCCGCCCCCCGGCGCTGACCCATAGTCGGTCATTCGCGGCTGTCGCGCGCTACTTGAAAACGGCCGCACGTTCATTCGAGCGATCAGCGACGGCGACCTGCACCGACCGACCGCCTACCCCAAATACTGCGCTCCCCGCGGGAACCTTCATCCGCCCAGTCCGAGCTCGAAGCCTGCGCCTGCGTCGCGCAGCCGGTTGACCAGTACCAGCGAGGCTTGATGCGCTGCCAGCGCCTGTTCGCGCGTGCAGGGCTCCTCGCCGTAGCGGATCTTCGGCGTGCACTGGATGTCGGCGATGAGCTGGGCATGGTCGAAGACGACGCCGAGCCCGGCAAGTTGATCGCACAGCGGCTTCAGTTCGTGCACGAACTTGAAGCGAGCGCCCCTCAGCAGGATCGCAGCCTTCAGAACCTTCTCGGCTGACTGCAACGATGCCCATTTCGAGGCACCGAAGTGGTCGCTTCGGTCCATCAGGTTCGAAACCGCGACCTTTACGTCGCTGCGTGCGATGGCCATCAACTCGCTCTGCGTGCTCTCGAGCGTGTAGCAGGCAGGCAGGCCAATCTCGAACGCGGACCAAATCGCCAGCAGCGCCTCGTCGGATAGGGTCTTTGCCATCGCCGGCGTCATGTCGTCCACAAGCTGCACGACATTGCAGGTTGCAGGACCACGGCCGATCGGCACCTTGGGAAGCCATTCTCGGACAACGATGAAGTTGACGCTGCCGAAGAAGCGAGGGATCCGCAGGGTGTAGAGGTCGCCCTCCAACAGCAGGACGATCCTTCCGGCAGACATGTCGATCTTGATCCGGTCGCCGTAGGTGTCGTCGTACCACTTGCGTATCGCCGCCGCGAGCGGTCGGTGGCGTTCGAGCTCCGGCGGCATCTTGATGGCCCCATCGCCGAGCGGAATCGGAAGGTCTCCGTAACGGATGCTGACCTCGCCGACGGCGGAGATGGGTCGGCTTGGAATCTCCACCCCCTCCGCCTTAAGCTTCGCATCGATCTCGCGCATCATTGCCTCGAAGGCCGGTCCTTCCGTCGGAACGTCTGTCATGAGCCGGCCTATAGCAGGCTCTTGGACGTGGGCATCGATACATTCTAAAGCCTCGGCGAGCGCCCATGACGAGCCTGGCTGGAGCTCTGGTTCAGATGTTACCATCGTTCCCAAAGCGGACGTTGACGGCGCCGAGCAAGTGAAACCCACTTTCGGCTGCACAGAGACCGCCAGGCGCCGCCCGAAACCGACAGCTCGTTCAGCATCATCGACGGCTAATCAACCACATTTTTAAACCGGCAGTTTACTGCGCATGCGCATCCTCGATTGACCGATCTGGGCCGATGGAGATGATCGATGGGTCACTCGTCAATGGACCCCGCCTTTCACGAACTTCGGCCTTGGAACGAAGGCCGGCTGATTGGTGCGAAGCGGGCGCTGAAACAGCAACAGGTCTGGGCCATTCGCTTCTGGCTCGACCAGCAGAGGAGACTGCGCGACCGAGCGCTGTTCGACTTCGCCATCGACAGCAAGCTCCGTGGCTGTGACGTGGTCAGGGTGCGGATTGGCGATGTAGTTTCCGGCGGGCGCGTCCGGGACCGCGCCGTCGTGGTTCAGCAGAAAACCAAACGACCGGTTCAGTTCGAGATAATGGACACGGCGCGAAAGACGATGCGAGCATGGTTGGAGCGACGTGGGGGGACACTGAACGACTTCGTTTTCCCGAGCCGCAACGACTACATGGACCACATGAGCACGCGGCAATATGCCCGCCTCGTGCGCGAATGGGTGGTCGGCATCGGCCTACCGGCGCAGGATTATGGGACGCACTCGCTACGGCGCACGAAAGCGTCGATCATCTACAAGGCGACTGGCAACCTCCGCGCCGTTCAGATCCTTCTCGGCCATGCCAAGATCGACAGCACGGTGCGCTACTTGGGCGTTGACGTGGAGGACGCTTTGGAATTGGCCGAACGCACCGAGGTCTGAGCGGACCCACAAGTGGACATTAAAGGGCCCTTCCCCGCCTCCCACTTTCGGCCATTCGTTCATTTGGTTGGACGGCAGTTTGTCGGTCCGGCCTTCTCGAACCTCCATTCCCAACCGGCAATACTGCCTTGCTGTAGTGTTGGAAGTTTCTGGTGATCGCATCAGCACGAACGCAGTCTTCCACCTGGCGAGATCAGGCAATCGGTGCACGGTGTGCCGGGAATACGCAGCGAGGGACAGGCTCGAAAGTCAACGTAAGGTTCACTTTCGATGCCCCCCCGCGAAGCCGGTTCCCGACTTGAATATGTCATGGCCACGGTACTTGGCAGGCCAGACGTGTGACTCTCTATCCGTCTAATACCCTACCGCGCTAGTTTAGGCGTCCTGATCAGTCTGAATATAGGTACTTCCAAGACATAGAGTTCGCCTAATCATAGCGTCCAACCGTCCCGGTATTGGCGGTCAAGAAATTGATTAGCCTCGGGAAGGTTGGTTATCCGTCCCGTCTGTCCGTTGTAGCGGATAGGCTGGCCAGCACGCATCGCGACCATGCCAAGCAGCATTGTCTCATTCAGCGTTACTGCGTCGCCAAAGGGAGAGGACGGCTTCACCTCGCCCTGAATGGCAGCGATCCAGTTCATCTCGTGTCCGTCGCGGCCACCGGCGATACGCGGCAGCGATTGCGGGATTACTGCGGCGCGCTCGGCGGCACCGTCGCCAAACACGATGGGCTTCTCGCCGTAAGTTTCGTGCATCAGCATGCCCTTCTCACCGATGTACAGGACACCGCCCCCAGGGGTCATCGTGACGCCCGTTGGCAATCCCGGCGGCGTTGGAGGCATCAGCCCGCCGTCATACCAAGTCAAGCGAAGCGGCCCGCCGGGCGCATCCCCAAAATCGAAATAGGTCCCCCCCGCCAGCGGATAGCTGCCAAGCTCGACCGGCGGCTTGTCGTCCCACAGATCGTTGTCGCCGCCCCAGATCGAATGCCGGCTTTCTACCGCCGTCGGCACGCCCAGCGAGAGCGCCCAGACCGGAAAGTCGAGGAGGTGCGCCCCCATGTCGCCCAGCGCACCGATGCCGAACGGCACCCAGCCACGCCAGTTAAAATGGGCATAGTCGGGGTTGTAGCCCCATCCGACGGTCGCTGGCCCTAACCAGACGTCCCAGTCGAGACTTGCCGGCTTTGCGACGGGCGCAGGGCGGGCGATGCCTTGCGGCCAGACGGGCCGATTGGTCCAGGCATGAACCTCGCGTACGCGCCCGATCGCCTGTCCGCGGATCAGCTCGACCACGCGGCGGCCGTCGTCGCTCGAATGACCCTGGTTGCCCATCTGCGTCACCAACTTGGGCTTGGACGCGGCGAGATCGCGCAACACGCGCCCCTCGCGAACGGTGTAGGTCAACGGCTTCTGCACGTAGACGTGCATGCCGCGCTCCATCGCCATCTTCGCGGCGACGGCATGATGATGGTCCGGGGTCGCGATGAGAACCGCGTCGATATCGCGCTGTCGATCGAACATTTGCCGGTAGTCGCTGTAATGGGTCGCCCGGTCATAGGCGGCGCGCAGTGGCACCATCGTCGGCTTGGTCGCGCCGGTCGCCGTCACAAACGAACGGGCGACGTAATCGAAATCGACGTCGGCAACCGCCACGATGTTCTGGCTGGTGAGCTGACGCATGTTGTTCGCGCCCATGCCGCCCCCGCCGATCACGGCGATGTTGACCCGGTCGCTCGGTTTCAGTCGTCTTGCCCCGGCAACCGCCGGAAGAGTGAGTGCCGCGGCAGCGCCCAACATCGTGCGCCTCGAGACCGTTGTGAGTTTCACATTGCGCTCCTGTTTTGAATCGGCGCGCGACCCGTCATCCGCCCCTCTGCGCCCGCGACGCCCATTTGGACCAGACCGCCGGTGTCGCGAGCATCTTCATGTACACGCCGCCCACGACCGCGCGCGCCTGGAATCCAACCTGCGCGCCATCGATCGTTGCGTACCAATCGCCCAACGGCACCCGGCTAGGGGTTTCAAGCATATAACGATGCACCGGCGCGATCAGCTGCTCAAACCCCGATTGGTCGTCGGACAACGTCGCGCTCCATGTTATCCAGTCAAGCTTGGTATATGTCTTGCGACTGTCGAGTGGCACGCCGTACTTTTGCTGATGCTTAAGATAGAAGGCGACTTCCTGGCGCAGCAGTCCCTTAGGGAATACGTTACGGCCAAGCACCTTGTCCCATACCAAATTATACTTCTGGCTCCACGTACCCGGCCGATCGAAGGCGAGCTTGGTATGGTCGCCGTCCTGCGCCATCGCGACCCACCTTACTGCCATTTGCCGCGACAACGTGCGATACTGGGTTGCTTCGTCCTTCTTCCCCAGCAGGCGGGCAAGTTCGGCATAGCTGTCTAACGCGCTGATCGCCTTGATCGAAAGGTTGGTGTTGTGCGCGAGATGGCCAGCGAAGTCGTCGGTGCTCAGCTGGTTCTCGGGGTCTAGCCCCTTTTCGCGCAAGTACGTCGCCCAGCGTGTCAAAAGCGGCCAATAGTGTGCTGCGAAATCGGCATTGCCCCGGATCTTCGCCAGTGCGCCGATCATCAGTAGCATGTTGCCGCTTTCCTCGACCGGCATCTGGTCGTCCTCAGTCCGCTCCCCGCCCCCGTAGACCTGGCCGTTCGCTTGCGGATACGTCCCGATGTCATGCGGCGCGAACGAAAACCTCCACCGGGGCATCGACGCATAGTCGAGGATTGGGCGAAGCTGCGCCTCCAGCAGCGTGGGGTTGAACAGCAGGAAGAACGGCGACGTGGGATAGGTGATGTCGACCGTGGCGATGCAGCCATTGCTGAAATTCTCCTTGGAGAAATACAGCGGGCGGCCATCAATGTCGGCGACCAGTTTGTGCGCGGCCAGCGTCTGGCGATAGGCGACCACCGCGATTTCGGCATAGGCGCGACCACCAACCCGTTCCAGATCGGCGATGAGATCGCGATCAAACGCCTCGCCGCGCTTGCGCAATGCAGGCTCCTCCGCCTCCGCCCTGAGCAAAAGGTCCGCCATCGTCATCCCGTTGCGACGCCAGTAGGCGGGCATCCGGCGCTTGAAAAACTCGATCGCGTCGATGTCGTCATAGGCGAGCATCGCCCGCCGCATGTCCGCCGCCGCTCCGACATCGCCGAAATCCGCCAACATCGCCATTGCGGGACGATCCTGATGCGCGAGGCGCGGCATCGCAATGTCGTCCGCGACCGGCATCTTGCCGGTCTTAAGCAAAATGTCCCGCGCCCGCTCGCCGAGCGTCGCGGTGGTGGTCCCGGCCTGGCGCGGCACAGCCAGTTGCGCCCAGCCCCAGTCGATGCGCAGATTGTCGCCGACCTTCTGCAACACCTGCTGCGTGTTCGTGCCGATGTGCTGCACGGTCATGTCGCCGACCCGGCTGCTGCCCCAAACGACACTTTGCTGGTCGTTGTCCACCGCCAGTTGCGCACCTGCGTCAAAGTACAACTGGACCGCGTGGCGGCCACCGTCGGTCGCGCGGACTGTCCAGCTCAGATAAGTGACCGGCCGCGACAGCACGTCGAGATCGTCGGGTAGCGCGGGGGTGAAGAACGTCGCGGTCAACCGCACGCCGCCGCCGTCATATTCATAGGTGGTCCGCGTCGGCGTCAGCGCGCGCGACGTCTGCCGCATCGCATCGTCAGCCCCACCCCGCCCCATGAAGCGGAGCGCCTTGCCATCGACGCGGAGCCAGCCGGTCATCGGCTGGTCGGTCCCCGTCCAGTGTCGGGTCGATTGTTCGGTCGTTGTGTCGGCGAAGCTCCAGATGCTGAAATAGGGGTCGTGCGCAATCAACGGCGTTGCGGGGGTACGGGTCGTGACGGGTTCCTGCGCGCCGAGCGGTGGCGTGAACACCGCGCCGCCCAGCAGGGAAACTGTCATAGCGCGGAGCGCGATCGACTGAACTACGGACGTTTTCGGTATGGCGACCTTCATCAGATCACGGCGCGGAGCAGATGGGGTTTCGTACTTGCCAGATGCACCATCAGTTCGCCGAACAAACCGTTCGCCCACGCAAACCAGGGTCGCGTGAATTTGCTCGGATCGTCCTTATGGAAGGTTTCATGGATGAACCCGGTCCCGGCATCGGTGTCGCGGATCACCTTCAAGCATGCGCGGATCTGGGTGTCGTCGTTGCTCGAGAAGGCGCGGACGATCGTCGCCATCGGCCAGATCAGGTCGAAGCCTGCATGCGGCCCGCCAAGCCCTTCGCCCGCCTTGCCGCGGACAAACCACGGATTGCGCTCGCTCCACGCAGCCGCCTCGGTCCGCCGCCAGAGCGGATCGTCCGCGGGGGCGCACCCCAGGAACGACAGGCCGGACAGCGAAAGCTCGCAGCAATCGTCGAGGAAGAGTGCGTTGCCGAAGCCGTCGACCTCGAACGCCCAGACTTCGCTCCCGTCCGCCAGCCGCATCCTGCCATGCGCCGCGAGCGCCGCCTCGATCTCGGCGGCCAGCGTTGCCGCTTCCCGGGCAAGCTCTGCGTCACCGCGCGCGCCCTGCGCCACTTCGGCGAGTTCGCGCAGGGTCTTGGCAGCAAAGATGTTGGCGGGGATCAGGAAGGGAAGGATCGTGGCATCGTCCGATGGGCGAAAGCTCGAATGGATCAGACCGACCTTGCGAGTGGGATTGCCGACGCCCCACAATTGCGTCTCGGTCGGCTGGATATCACGACGCTGGAAACGGTATGGCCCGGCATCGGTCGTGCGCTGCTGCTCGCGAAAGGTGCGGATGATCGCGCGGGCGGACTGCGCCCATTCGGCGGTGAAGGGCGTACGATCACCGGTCGCCCGCCAATAGCTCGAGGCAAGCCGGAGGACGTAACACAGCGAGTCCACCTCCCATTTCCGCTCCGCCACGCCTGGCTTCATCGTCGTCTGGTCGTTCGCCGACGACGGCAGGTCGGACCGGCCTGCCGGGTCCTGCAAGAACGCGTTCGCATATGGATCGATAAGCACGCATCGGGCCTGACGAGCGATCAGACCGCGAAACAGCGCGGTGAGCGGCACGTCGCGCTTTGCCAGGTGGAGGAACGGCCTGAGCTGGGCGGAGGAATCGCGCAGCCAGAGACACGGTATGTCCCCCGTGATGACGAAGGCATCGTCCGCAGTCACCGACAGCACGGTAGTGTCCAGCGTGTTGGGATAACAATTCTCGAACATCCAAGCGAGTTTGGGGTCCGCTATCATTCGTCTGACCCGGCTAATCTCGCGCTCGACTGCGGGGCTGTGATATTTCCGATCCGCAGGCTTGGGACGTTGGGAGACGTGCATCGGACCGGCCGCTGCGGCAGGTTGCACTGCCAGCGCGGCGGTGGCGAGCAGCATCGTTCTGCGATCGATCAGCACGTCAGATCGCCTTCCGACGCGATTGTCCGAAAGAATGCGCGCATATCCCCTCCATTTCCGGTCGACCAAGCCAACCGTCTCGTTCGAGGCTGCGACTGTTGCAGGCTGCAGCCAAAGACCAACCAATGCGACCAGATAGGCAGCATCTGACCACACTCTGTCGCCCCGGATCCCGACCGTCAAGCAATCTTACACTTACTTGTTTTTTAATTGCAGGTTCATGTCCCCGGTGTCACATGACGTGCGTAGCGAGAAGACTATGGGCGGGCGGGAGCGCTTGCCGAAACAGGGAGAGTTCCATGCCCATCAACCGACGCGATGTGCTGGCCGCCGCTGGCGCCGTGACAATTTCGACGATAGCCCCGCGACCTGCGCTTGCGGCGACCTTCGTCAGCAAACGACCGCCCGTGCGGAATCGGAAGTTCCTCAGCCGAGCCGTGGAGAGCGAATTGTCCCGGATCAAGGCGCGCATCGCCGACCCGGAAATCGCTTGGATCTTCGAGAATTGTTATCCCAACACGCTCGACACGACGGTGTTCGCAGGGTCAATCGAGGGCAGGCCGGACACCTTCGTCATCACCGGAGACATCGACGCAATGTGGCTGCGCGACAGTTCGGTACAGGTCGAGCCGTATACGCATCTGATGCGCGATGACCCCGCACTCCGCACGATGGTGCATGGCCTGATCCAGCGGCAGGCACGCTGCATCCTGATAGACCCCTATGCCAATGCCTTCGTCCGTGACCCCAATGCCAAATCGAACCTGGATTCCGCGACACTTGACGCGACCGAGATGAAGCCTGGCGTTGCACAGCGCAAATGGGAAATCGACTCGCTCTGCTACCCGATGCGGCTCGCGCATGATTACTGGCAGGTCACGCGGGACAAGACACCGTTCGACGCCATCTGGGCTAAGTCCGCCAAGCTGATCGTCAGCACCTTTCGCGAGCAGCAACGCAAGACCGGACCTGGCCCGTACACCTATCAACGGCTGACCAAGATCCCGACCGACAGCCTAATGCTCGACGGATATGGCCCCCCTTCCCGCAAGGTCGGGCTGATCCATTCGATGTTCCGACCGTCTGACGACGCCTGCGTGTACCCGTTCCTCGTACCCGCCAACCTGTTCGCCGTATCAAGCCTCCGCCAAATCGCCCGCGTCCATCGCGAGGCGCGCGGCGACAGTGCGGCGGCGAGCGATGCAGAGGCGCTGGCGAACGAAGTCGAGGCTGCCCTGCGCGCACATGCGATCGTACCCGATGGACAGGGCGGAAAGGTCTGGGCGTATGAGGTGGATGGGTTCGGCAATTGGCTGTTCGCCGACGATGCCGGGATCCCCAGTCTGTACGGACTGCCGCTGATCGAGGCCGCTGATGCGCGGGATCCACTGTATCGGCGAACCGCTGCGCTCGCCTGGAGTCCGCGCAATCCGTTTTTCGTGCAAGGCAAGGCAGCTAGTGGCATTGGCAGTCCGCACATGGGATTGGACAAGGTCTGGCCAATGGCGATCATTGCGCGCGCAATGGTGTCGACGGATGAAGGCGTGATCCGCGCGTGCCTGCGCGACCTTAAAGCGACACATGCGGGTACGGGCTTCATGCACGAATCTTTCGACAAGGACGATCCGGCCAAATTCACCCGTCCCTGGTTCGCCTGGGTCAACGGCATGTTCGGGATGATGATCGCCGAACTAGCGAAGAAGCATCCGAAACTGCTGGAGGAGCAGTATTAGACCCGGGGTCACTCGGCCGGCGACTGAAAGACGAGATCGTTGAACGGCAGGATCGAAGCGCCGATCGCGGGAGCGTCGGCTGCGAGTTGCGCGGTCAAGACCGGAACCGACGGCACGATTTGGTCGTCGATGCTGCTGACCCTCAGCGCAACCGCCTCCGCCAGCTCGTCGATGAGCGGCCGCGGCAGCCTGCCCCCGATCACAATCGCGCCGGGATCGATCAGGCAGTTTATAGTGCCGATCGGTTGCGCCAGCGCGTCGGCGGCCCGTTCGATCCACGCCCTTACAAGTTCAAGGACAACGGGCCCGCTAGTCATCAGGTCGGTTGGCGCGATGTTCGTGAAGTCCTGCGTGACGAGGTCCGCACGCAAGGCGGAGAGCGACGCGATCGACTGTAGCGAATTTCCAACGCCGTCGTTTAGAAAGCCGATGCGTCCGGCGCGGCCAGTCGCGCCCTGGTAATAGCTTCCATCCACCACCATCCCGCCGCCAAGGCCTGCGGAAAGCAGGATGTAGAAGAAGCTGCGGTGAATCAGGCCGCTGCCAAATCGCGCCTCGCCGATCGCAGCCGCCGCCGCATCGTTTTCGATCAGGATCGGCCACGGCCCCAGTCCGCCAAATAATGCGGTGAGATCCACCGTGTCCCATTGCGCATATTCCGCAGGGCGCCCGGGCAAGTCGACGCGGCCCAACCCGCCGGGAAGCGCCACGCCGAGCCCGATTATGCGATCTGGCAACACCAGTTTCTGCGCAAGCAGCTCGTCAACCCTGTCGCGGAGAAACGCTAGAACCTCTTGGGGAGACGCGTAGTGGATTTCCTGCGTGTAGCCAGCGCGTACCGCACCGGTCAGGTCCAGCGCGACGACGCTCACGTGATCACGATCGATGTTCACGCCCAAGCTGAAGCAGCCGTCCGGATCAACAGCCAGCCGGATCGCGGGCATTCCCCGAACGCCCGTACGCCGCCCCTTTTCGAAGATGAAGTTCCGGTCGAAGAGCCTCTGCGTGATGTTGGCGATCGCAGCGGCAGAGAGTCCAGTCTGCTTGGCGAGTTCCAGCCTTGTGCATTCGCCCGCGCGCTGGATCGCCTCCAGCACAACTCGTTCGTTTCTTGCACCCGCACGAGACGGATTGGTCCCGTGCAGCGCCGGTCCCTGCTGTCGAATGCCATCGTCAATCATCAGCGGGCGTCGCATGCCATGGTCTATCCTTCAATGCCGGCGGAAACGGCGAGAGCCTCGCTTGGTTACTCCACCTGTCTGTAATGGAGAAGCGCCAGCGGGCCGGCTGCTCAGCGTCTGGGGCGTACCAGACGCTAGTCCTCTTTAATTATATACCTAGTTTCTTTTTAATTGACTGTGGCATCCGGTTGTTCGAAAGTTGCCTGCAATAGATGCCAACCGTCGCAACTCAGAGCGGTGACGGGATCGGTACGAGGACGCACGAGTAGGGAGGAGGTTCGTCGACGCAGACGCCCCCCCGTTTGAGAGGAGAGGCTGATGGGCACAGGACCAGTACGTACGACGTTGATGTCTGTCGTCGTCGCCGTTTCCCTTTCCGGCCTGCTGTTCGGCTTCGATACCGCGGTCATCTCGGGCGTGACGGATGCGCTTCGCCTCCATTATGATCTATCGGCCGCCGCGCTTGGCATAACGGTTTCCTCCGCGCTGGTGGGCACGATGCTCGGCGCAGCCACAGCCGGTATTCTAGGCGATCGGCGCGGCGCGCGGTCCGGCCTGCGTTGGGCCGCTGCCCTGTACCTGATCTCCGGGCTCGGCTGTGCGCTGGCATGGGGATGGTTTTCGCTGCTCGCCTTCCGGATTATGGCTGGTATCGCGATCGGAGTGTCATCGGTGCTCGCGCCGATCTATCTCGCCGAGATTGCGCCTGCCGCGCGTCGGGGTGCGATCGTCGGTGGCTTTCAAGTCAGCATCGTGATCGGCATCTTGCTCGCGTATGTCTGCAATGCCGCGGTCGATGCCTTAATTTCAAACCCCACGATAGCGTGGCGGTGGAAGCTGGGCTGCACCGCACTGCCGGCAGCGATCTTCCAGTTTCTGATGGTCCGGGTGCCGGACAGCCCGCGCTGGCTGACGATGCGCGGTCGTACGGACGAAGCCACGGCTGCTTCGCTGAGCCTCTATGGTCACGCGCCGATCCAAGAGGAGATCGTTTCCGCCGTTTCGCATGGCACGGTTTCGCTTGCCTCTCTGTGGACGGAAGCGCGCCGCCCCATGATCCTCGCGATCGTCATCGGCGCGCTCAATCAGCTGACCGGAATCAACGCTATCCTTTACTATCTGAACGACATCTTCGCCGCAGCCGGCTTCGCGCAAGTGTCTGCGAACCTGCAGGCGATTGCGGTCGGAGTGGCGAACCTGATCTTCACCATCGTCGGCATGACGCTGATCGACCGGGTCGGGCGCCGACCGCTGCTCCTTGTCGGCGGCGCTGCTATGGCAGTCCTGTTGACGGTCGCGACCGCGATCATGCTCGGGATGTTGCCGAAATTTCTGATGGTTGGTGTCCTCGTCTGCTTCATCGCGGCGTTTGCGACGTCGCAGGGTGCGGTGATCTGGGTCTATATGAGCGAAATCTTCCCTGCGCGCTTTCGTGCCGCAGGACAGGCGCTCGGTGCCGGAACGGTCTGGCTGTTCGATGCGCTGGTATCGGCGGTGTTCCCGGTCGCCGCCGCCATGTCACCCGCGATCCCATTCGCCTTCTTCGCGGTCTGCATGGTGGTGCAGTGCATCCTCGTCTTCCGGCTGTTCCCCGAGACCAAGGAAGCGTCGCTCGAAGAGATCGAACGTCGAATGCTGGGCGCGCGCCAAGGCCCGGCCCAATGAACCGCTATCTGGCGATCGACGTCGGCGGCTCGCACATTGCGTGTGCGCGAGTCCGTAGCGGCGTGGTGGAACGGCGGGCACAGCTGGCGGTCTCCGAAGCGCCCACCCTGCAGACGGTACTGCCCGAGCTCGAAACCATTCTCGTCGATCTGCGCCGCGGGGAAGACGTGACGGGCGTCACTGTAGCCTTCCCCGGTCTCATCGACCCTCGGTCGGGCGCGGTCGTCTCGACGCCAGCGGGAAAATATGAGGATGCGGTCGGCTTCGACTTCGTCGGCTGGGCGAAGGCAGCCCTTGGCCTGCCGATCATGCTGGACGTCGACGGTCGCATGGCGCTGCTCGGCGAGCGACGCTACGGCGCCCTGCTCGGTCGCGACGACGCGGTTCTGCTGGGTCTGGGGACCGGCATCGGATCCGCGGCGCTGATGGGGGGCGCGATCGTGCGGGGCCGGACTGGTCACGCATCGGTGCTTGCGGGGCATCTGACGATCGACACTAATGGACCGCTCTGTCGCTGCGGGAATATCGGCTGCGCCGAAGCGATCGCCTCGACTTGGACTCTTCCCCGCCTCATAGCCGCGCTGCCCACGCATGGTCGTCTCCATGAGCTTACGAAGCCGGACCTGAAGAACCTGTTCGACCTGGCGCGAGCGGGCGACCAGGACGCCTGTTCGATCCGCTCGACCTGCCTCACGGCCTGGGCGACCGTCGCGCTTAATCTCGTCACATCCTACGACGCTTCGTACGTTCTCATCACCGGCGGGGCGGCTGCGGCACCCGAAGTGGCGCCATTCATCCAGGAGCATCTCCGTCGCCACGTCTGGTGTCTGGGTGCGCCGCCGGTCGTGGTGCGGGGGGCGCTCGGGTCCGACGCAGCGCTGCTTGCCGCCACCCCCCTTTGGGAGGACCGCAATGGCCATCTATGACAAGCAGCCCGTCGTGCACATTGGCGGCGACCCGCAGGCATGCGCCGTTGGATGGACAGACATCGTTTCACGCCTTCCCGATACCGGCGATCTGAGCGTCGAATGCTATCCCGGCGCGCCAGTGGACCAGATCGTCGCCGCGATGCGGGCGGCCTATCCCGACGCCCAGGTCGTCGATACCGCAACCCTGTTCAAGCCGACGGAGGTGATCGACGATTGGATCGCCGCACACCTCGGCGGCGATCCCGTCTTCGCGCGTTTTGAGACCGTCGGGATCGACGCTTTCCTCAGTGTCGCCGCGGTCGCGGCCTGGCGGTCCGCCCGAGTGACCGATGCGCGCACGATAGTGGTCGGCCCGGGTGCCGCGACGATCCTTCCGACCTCCAATGCGTCGATCTACGTCTCGATGGCACGGTGGGAATTGCAGCAGCGCCAGCGCCGTGGGCACATCGGCAATCTTGGCAGTTGCAACCGTGGAACACGGGCCGCCGATTTGTATCGCCGGGCCTTTTTCGTCGACTGGCGCGTCGGAGACGAGATCAAGTACGATCTGCTGCCCCTCACGCAGTTCGTGATCGAGATGAACGGTCCTGAGCCCAAGATGGTCAGTACCGCGACCTACCTCCTCGCACTTGATCTCGCGGTCCACCGTCCCATTCGCGTCGTGCCCTTCTTCGACGCAGGTCCGTGGGGTGGTCAATGGATGCGAAAGCAGTTCGATCTTCCAGACGGTCCGCCCAACTACGCCTGGTGCTTCGACTGCGTGCCGGAGGAGAACAGTCTGCTGCTTGGCTTCGGCGATCGTCGGTTCGAGATTCCGGCGCTCGATCTCGTCCGGCTTCGACCTGAGATGCTACTCGGGCCCACCATCATGTCGCGCTTCGGCGCAGAGTTCCCGATCCGTTTCGACATGCTGGACACAATGGGCGGCGGGAACCTGTCGCTACAGGTCCATCCTCAGCACGACTATGCGCGCGACGCCTTCAACCTGCGCTACACGCAGGACGAGAGCTATTATATGCTCGATGCAGGCGACGATGCGGTCGTTTATCTCGGATTGACGGACACCGCCGATCCTGCGGTGTTCGCCGAGACGTTCGCCGCAGGCCAGAATGGTGGCCCTGCTCCCGACGTGGACGCCTTCGTGAACCGGATCCCCGCGCGGAAGCACGATCATTTCCTTATCCCCGCGGGAACCGTACATTCTTCCGGCAGCAATGCGATGGTGCTGGAGATCAGCGCGACCCCGTACATCTTCACCTTCAAATTGTGGGACTGGGAGCGGCTAGGGCTCGACGGTCGACCGCGGCCGATACACCTGAAGCACGGTCTGGCGAACATCGACTGGTCGCGGCGCGAGGACTTCACGCGCGATGAGCTCGTCAACCAGATCACCACGGTTGCAGAAGGCCCAGACTGGACGCGGGAGCGGACCGGATTGCACCGGCTCGAATTCATCGAGACCGAGCGGATCTGGTTCGCGTCCGCCGTCGATCTCGACACCCAGCGGAACCTCAACGTCCTGAACCTTGTCGCGGGCACCGCCGCGGTCATCGAGTCCCCGACCGGATCCTTCGCGCCGTACGAAGTCCATTACGCCGAAACCTTCATCGTGCCGGCCGAAATCGGCGCTTATCGACTGCGGTCGCTCGATGGAGACGGCGGCCGTTGCGCCGTGATGCGGGCATACGTCCGAACCGACGACGAAATCACCGACAATACAAAACAATAACGACACAGGGAGAGAATAAATGACAGCACCCGACCGACTGGTCGTTTCTTCCATCGCGCTGGCCGCAGCGTCCTTATGGAGCACCGGAAGCGCCGCGCAGACGGCACCCGCATCCACTTCGCAACCCGCGGCGCAAGCCGACGCAACTCCTGCAGAAGCCGGACCCCCAGCTGCGGCAGACGGCGCGGTAGCCGCGCAACCCGCATCCGCGGACATCGTCGTCACCGGCTTGCGACGCAGCCTCCAGTCGGCCCAGGCGCTGAAACGCGATTCCGACCAGATCGTCGATGCGGTCGTTGCCGAGGACATCGGCAAGCTTCCCGACAATAACGCATCCGAGGCGCTGGCGCGTATAACCGGCGTTCAGGTCAACCGCAGCAGTGACGAAGCCGGCGGCGTGCAGGTTCGCGGGCTTCCGAACCTCACAACGACCTTTAACGGGCGCGAGATGTTCACCGCCGAGCAACGCAACGTCGCGCTGCAGGACTTTCCGGCGGGCGCACTTGCGGGTCTCGAGGTCTACAAGACGACCAGCGCGGATCAGATCGAGGGCGGCATCGCCGGCCTGATCAACGTGCGGTCGCGGCGTCCATTCGATTTTGCCGGGTTCCAGATCGCGGGTGCGGTACGGGGCACTTATGGCGATCAGGCGAAGAAGTACGATCCCAATATCAACGTGCTGGTCACGGACCGCTGGAACACCGGCATCGGGCAGATCGGCGCACTGGTGAACGTATCGTATACGCAGCTCCATTATCTGACGTCTTCTCGCTACATCAACGGCAACGTCGTCTCGCCGAACGCCGCCCAGAGCGTTGCGGGTCCACGCGACTTCGTGCTGCCCGAGTCCGCCGGCGTCTATTACGACCGTGGCAAGCGCTGGCGGCCGTCCGTCAACGGTTCGCTGCAATGGCGTCCGAGCGACAACCTCGAATTCTACATCGATGGCCTGTTTCAGGGCGCCCGGACTGATGTCGCCAACGATTTCGCCGGCCTCAACCTAGTCAGCGACAACCCTGCGCTGAGCAACATCGTTCGCAACCCGGATGCTCCGGGCACTTTGAACAGTGTCACGGCAACGCCCGACTTCGCGAACGGCAAGAACATCGACTTCTCGCGCAGCACGCGTGCCGGCCGCACCAACGCGTACCAAGGCGCGATCGGCGGTTCGTGGAAGACCGAGCGCGCCACGATTACCACGGACTTTGCCTATACGGATTCGAAGGCGGAATATACCGACTATAACTTCGACTATGCCCCGGCGGCGGCTCAGGCAGCGTCGATCGTGTTCGACGTCGGCGGCAAGGACGGCGGACCCGCGCTTGGACTTCCCGGCTTTGATGCGAACAACGCGGGCAACTATATCCTGCGCGGCATTTACGATCGACGTTCGCTCGCGACCGGCAAGGGCATCCAGTGGCGTACCGACCTGAAGCTGCAGACCGAACTGCCGATCATCAAGCAGATCGACGTCGGTTTCCGCTATACCGATCGTGACGCCCGGCTTCGCAGCGGTGGACGATATGCAACACTCCGTCCGCTCGCACTGCCGCTTACCTCGGTCCCGGGCGGTGACAACGGTCAGCCGATCGATGTCGGCTTCCACGGCGGGCAGGCGCCAGCTTTAAACCAATGGTATGCGCCCACACGAAACGGCATCGTCGGCAACATCGAAGCGTTGCGTGATCTCGCCCGCTCCGGTCTCGCACAGATCGGGACGCCGGCCGCACTTGCCGAACTAGCGCAATGGGGATCGGCGATCCCGGCATTCGTCCAGAACGAGCAGCTCGACGCCGTCGAGCGGTCCTACGCCTTTTACGGCCAATTCCACTACGGCTTCAACGTGGGCAACGTCCCTATCGACGGCGTGATTGGCACGCGCTTGGTCAACACCAAAGCTAATTTGACCGGCAATGCGCTGGTCGGCGGCACCCTGGTTACCACAACCTCGCGCCAGAACTACCTGGACGTGCTGCCGAGCGCCTCGTTCCGCGCCAAGTTCTTGGACAATTTGCAATTGCGCCTGTCCGCGACGGAAACTCGGACGCGTCCGGAGTATGGCCAGCTCAATCCGGCGATCACGATCGGCAACCCCAACGGCACACCGCCGATTACCGGCAACAGCGGGAACATCAACCTTCAGCCAATTCAGTCAAAGAACTATGACGCTTCGCTGGAATGGTATTTTACCAAGACCGGCTCGCTAACCGGCGCGATCTTCCGGCGCGACGTGAAGGGGTTCATCACCAACCTCAACGTTCCAACGGTCGTCGACCCCTATGGCCAGATCGTCGTCAACCGGCCGGAAAACGGCGGTAGCGGCAGGCTCCAGGGCGTCGAGGTCGCGTTCCAGACCTTTTTCGATTTCCTGCCTGGCTGGCTCAGCGGATTCGGAACGCAGCTCAACGGCACTTATATCGACGCGTCGCAGGCGCTACCGGTGTCGCTCGGTGCCACAGGTCAAAAAAGCGACATACCCGGCGTCTCAAAGTGGAGCTACAACGCGGTCGGCATTTACGAGAAGGGTCCGGTTTCCGCACGGCTAGCGTATAACTGGCGATCGCGGGTGACGAACTTCTTCGCCACCGACCAGCTAGGGCAGCTGATCGGCGCCGAGTTCAACCGCCCGATCGAACGGCTTGATTTCTCCTTGTCGGTTGCCGCAATCGAAGCCGTGACTTTGACGTTCGACGTCAGCAACATTACCGGTTCGCCCTATCGCGCCTTGCGGGCAGTTCCAGGGCTGGAGAATGCCAACTACCCACGCGATGTCCGGTACGAAAGCCGCGTCTTCGCCCTGGGCGCACGGTTCCGTTTCTGATGACGGAGCAACGCGTCTCGCGTCGGACTCTTCTTGGCATGACGGTGGGTTTATCGGCCACCGTCGTCGCCAATGCGGCTGCCGGTCAGCGTGGTCCCGGCAACGACGGGGCCACGTTCGACAGAGCCCTGGCGTGGCATGCCGCGCTTGAGCGCTGCTTCGCCGTGGCGGATGGAACCGGGCTGTACCGGGAATACCATCCGCCGGAGCCACAGGACGAGCCATATTCTACGGAATGGCCCTTCTCCCAAGCGCACATCGCCTTGCTCGATCTTGCGATGATCCACGGTACGACGGGACGGCGGTTCGCCCCCGCACTGGCGAAGGTCCGCGCCGCTCAAGGCCGTTACTGGTCGAAGACATCGACGACGGGGCGCGCTGGCCATCTGGCCAAGGTGCTACCGCCGCTCGGTCACGGAGACGATCTTTATTACGACGACAACGAATGGGTCGGCCTAGCCGAAATTCAGTACCATTTGTTCCGGCGTGACCCGGTTTCGCTACGCAACGCACGCGATATCTTCGAACTGATCCGGTCCGGTTGGTCCAACGACAAATCCCTAGCGTCGCCCGGCGGCGTGCGCTGGACGCAGAAAAAGGACAATGGCGATCGCAACACTGTGTCCAACATGCCGGCCGCAGAGATGGGCGTGCGGCTGTACATGATAACCGGCGATCGCAGTTATCTCGACGACGCTCTGCGTTTCTATCACTGGACCAACGCGACGCTGCAACAGCCAGACGGCCTGTACGCCGATCACCTCAAGACAAACGGTCTGGTCGAGAAACGCGTCTGGAGCTACAATCAGGGCGTGCCTGTCGGCGTCAACGTCCTGCTCTGGCGCGCGACGCACAAACCGGAATATCTCGCGGCGGCTAGACGGATAGCCGCGGTAAGTCATACTCATCTGGTCACGGGCAGCCGCATCGACAATCAGCCCCCGCCGTTTAACGCAATTTATTTTAAGAACCTCTTGTTGTTAGAGCACGAAATCGGCGGAAGGCGGTACCGCGAGGCAATGCGCGCATACGCAGACCGGATGTGGCACATCAACCGCAACAAAGAGGGTCTCGTTCATTTCCCCGGCCGTCGCTCCGAACTAATTGATACCGCTGCATTGGTACAAATCGAGGCTGTGCTGCAGTGGAATCCACTAGATTGGTCTTTGCTCTATTAAGCTGTAAAACTCTCGCCACTTCGAGACCCGAAAACACTGCGCATATACCCCAACACAATCCCCTAATTGACCCATTTTAAGCCATTTAGCGCTGTTGAGACGATTCCCGAAACCCGTCGTTCGTTCAGGTGATTAACCTCCCTCTTCGACCAGCTGAAGCAGGCGCATGGTACGGCCAGACTTAGGACGAAGCTGCCCGCCGCGACCTTTACGAAGATCCCCGCATCTCTCTGGGGCAACTGAGCTCTCGGAGATGCGTATGAACCATTTCGGTCATTTGTCTGCCTTCCCCGTCACCAACTCCCGATGGTCGTTCATGCATCCGCAAATTGATTCTGGGTAGGAGCGGACGACAGTGCCACGCATTCTGGTAGCGTAACGGTAGGAGCGGCATGTGCTTATAAAATTGGGGCAGTTATCGGCGGCTGCATTGATCCTAGCGGGATGCAGCGTCAGCGTCGCACCCGACAATCAATCAACAAGCGGCAATACGAGCGACGCTACCGTCCCGGCGCATTGGACAGAAGACACCCGCGCGCAGCTTCGCCAAGCAATCGACTCACGTGCGGCGCACGGTCTGGACCAGATACCGTTCGCTAGCGATGCCGGTGAGGAGGTCAGCGCGACACAGCAGGCTCTGACTTTTGCCGCCGCCTTGGCACACGGCGCGACTGATCCGACCAAGTTGTACGACGTGTACACGGTACCGCGGCCCGCCCCGGATTTGCGCGCCGGGCTGGCCAATGCTCTTCGCGTCAACGATGTGAAAGGCTGGCTTTCTAGCCTCGCGCCTACCGACCAGAATTATACGCGTCTTTCGAAAGCCTATCTCGCGCTGCGTCAGCAGCCCAGCGCACCATCCCCTGCGATCCCCGTCAACGGCGAGGCTATCAAGCCCGGCGCGGTCGATCCACGCATCGCGACGATCACGCGCGAACTCGCGATCCTCGACTATCTCGATCAGCAGACGGTGCAGGGCAATCAATACACGCCCGTGATGGTCAAGGCCGTGCAACAAATGCAGGCCGATTACGGCATGAAACCCGATGGCGTCGTCGGCAGCGCAGCGCTCGCGATCCTCAACATGTCAGATACCGATCGGGCCCGTGCGGTGGCGATCGCGATGGAGCGACTGCGCTGGCTTGAGCGGACGCCGCCCACTACGCGGATCGACGTCAATCTGGCGGCGGCGCGGTTAACCTACTGGCGTGACGGTAAGATTGCCGACAGCCGGAAAGTTGTGGTGGGCGAACCCGACCGAGAAACGCCGCAATTAGGCTCGCCGATCTTTCGCTTGGTCGCCAACCCAACCTGGACGATCCCCCGCTCGATTGAAGGTGAGACGGCGGCTAAGGGCGCCGCCTATCTCAAGGCCAACAACATCACGCGCAAGGATGGCTGGCTCGTGCAGCAGCCCGGGCCTAAAAACTCGCTTGGCCTCGTCAAGTTCGACATGCTCAACGATCAGGCGATTTACCTCCATGATACGCCTGCCAAGCAGTTGTTTGCGATGATCCAACGGCAGCGTAGCCACGGTTGCGTGCGCGTCGACGACGCGCTCGGGTTCGCGGAAATCCTAGCGCGTGACGAGGGCGTGACCGATCAATGGCATCAGGCGCGCGGCACCGGTGAACAGACGTTCGTCAAGCTGCCCAAACAGATACCGGTGAGGATGCTCTACCAGACAGTGCTGTTTGACGACGCGGGCGAGCCGATCGTGCGCAATGACCCCTATGGCTGGGATGATCGCGTTGGCGCAGCACTGGGCTTCAAGACGGGGAAGGCGTTACGCGTCGCGACTCGTGCCAGCGACGAAGGGCCGTGAGCCGACCATTATGAGGCATGCGGAACTTGCTTCTGATAGAAACGGCTTGTTTCATCTAGCGTCGCTTTGACCCAATTCCAGACGTCCAAACCGCCGTACCCGCTTCCCAAAAGCAGCCGTCCGTTCATCCCGCTTCGAAGCGCCTTTCGGCGGCTTTCGCGCGTTCGACGTTAGGCTTTCAATCGGGGGAGCAGGATTTACCCCCTTCGGCAGGATCGACACATGGCAGAACCCTTCATCATAGCGGTACCCGACGACCGGCTCGCCGCCATTCGCGCCAAGGTCGAGGCGTTCGACTGGAGCATCATGCCGGACGCGGGGGGCTGGCAGTCAGGCGTCGGCCTCGCCGATCTCAAGCGGCTCGTCGACTATTGGCTGGCGGACTACGACTGGCGCACGCAGGAGCGGCGGCTCAATATGCTGCCGCCGTTTACGGCCGACGTGCAGGGGCAGAGCTTTACTTCATTCATGCGTGCGGCGATGGCTCACGTCCCCCGCTGCTTCTGCTACACGGCTGGCCGGGGTCGTTCCTCGAATTCGAGGCGCTGATCGCGCCGCTCGTCGCCGATGGTCACGACGTCGTTGTTCCCTCGCTCCCCGGCTACGCGTTTTCGGGCCGCCCCGTGTCTCCGATCGGACCGAAGCAGACCGCAGACCTCATACACGGCCTGATGGTCGAGCTGTTCGGCACGCGACGCTATCTCGTGCAGGGCGGCGACTGGGGTGCCGCCATCGGTGGCTGGATGGCGCACGCGCATCCCGATGCGATCGCCGGACTCCATCTGAACATGGTGCTGCTCCAGGCCAAGGATGCGGTGCCGAAAAAGCCCGACGAGGTCGCCTGGGCCGCGAAACGCGCGAAGCTCGCCAAGGAAGAAACCGGCTATTCGCAGGAACAGGGTACGCGCCCGCAGACGCTCGGCGTGGCGATGTCGGACAGCCCGGTCGGCGTTGCGGCGTGGATATTGGAGAAGTTCGGCGCATGGGCCGACGTGCCGCGCGACGCACACGGCCGCCCCGACCTGTGGCAGGCGTTCGACGAGGACCTGCTCCTCACTAACATCATGCTGTATCTGGTCGAGGGATCGTTCGTGACGTCGACCTGGATGTACCGTGGCCGCGTGCTGGAGGATTCGGGCATTTTTCCCGCGGGAACGCGGATTACCGTACCGACCGGTATCGCAGTGTTCCCCGACCCGGTCTTCCCGCCACCGCCGCGCTCGCAGGCGGAAAAGACCTATGACATCGTCCAGTGGACCGAGATGCCCGCGGGCGGCCACTTCGCCGCGCTGGAGCAACCCGAGTTGCTGCTCGCCGACATGCGCCGTTTCTTCGCGTCCAGATCGGTTTCCGACGACGCCCCGAAACGCTCGATCGCACTTCGCTCGGCTGGGATCATCGCTGCAACACTGGCAGCAGCCGCGGTCTACACTCGCGCGACGACCAAGCGGATCGAGCAGGACGTGCCCGCCGACGGCCGTTTCATCGACGTCGCAGGTGCACGGATCCACTATGTCGATCGCGGTGCGGGACCGCCGATCGTCCTGATCCACGGGCTGGGCGCGCAGCTCCGCAACTTCTCCTACGGCGTCGCCGATGCGCTGGCCGACGGGTATCGCGTTATTCTCGTAGACCGGCCCGGCTCGGGCTATTCGGTGCCGACCGGCGAACAGCCCGGTGTCCTTGGCCAGTCGGCGATCATTGCAAGCCTCATCGACACGCTCGCGCTCGATCGTCCGCCGCTGCTCGTCGGTCATTCGCTGGGCGGTGCGGTAGCCCTCGGCGTGTCCACGCACCATCCCGGTTCGGTCGCCGGCCTCGCGTTGCTGGCGCCGATGACGCAGCCGCCTGGATCGATGCCCGCCTCGGTGGCAAACGCGATCGAAGGCAGCCCGCGCTCACCCTCGATATTCGCCAATCTGATCGGTACGCCGATCAGCCGTGCGGCGTATGGCCTGCGCTGGGGCAAGATCTTCGCGCCCGATCCAGTCCCGGCCGACTTCGCCACGCGCGGCGGCGGTGGGCTCGGCGATCGCCCGGTTACGGTCAATGCTGCGCTGCTCGAACTGGCCAGCGCCGACGTCGACCTTGCCGCAATTGTCAGCCGCTATCCTAAACTGACGATTCCGGTCGCGCTGCTATACGGCCGTGACGACCAGGTAATCGCCCCTTCGATCGATGGCGAGCAGACAGTAGCGACAATTCCGCGCGCGACGCTGGAAATGACCGACGGAGGCCATATGCTCCCGGTCGCGCATCCGCATGCCAGCGCCGCATTCGTCCGCCGATGCGCCGAACACGTCTTGCGATAGCGCCAAGGGGGTCAGGGGGCTCGCCGCCCGCTGCCCCCTTCAGAGATCGTACCTGTCTTATCCGTTAATGTCCGGCGACCTGCCCACCGTCGACATGGAGTATCTCGCCGGTCACGAAACTGGCATCCTCAAGATACAGCACCGCGCCGACCACGTCCGCGACCGTGCCCATCCGGCCGAGCGGGTGAAACGCTCCGAGCCCGGCGCGCGTCTCAAGAGGATGCATCGGCGTTTCGGTGATGCCGGGCGACACTGCGTTGGCGCGGACGCCGCGGGCGGCATATTCGATCGCGAGGCTGCGCGTCGCCGCGGCGAGCCCGCCCTTCGTCAGCGACGCGAGCACCGACGGGAATTCGACATTGGCGTGCTCCGCCAACGTCGTGACAATCTGCAGGATATGGCCACTGCCTTGCTCGACCATCAGCGGCAGCGCCGCCTGCGTCATGTGGAAGAAGCCATCGAGGTTCGTCTGCGTGATCTGGCGATACTGCTCCGCCGTATAGTCGGTGAAACGCTCACCGATGAAGACGCCGGCATTGTTGACGAGCGTATCGACACGCCCGAACCGATCGCGCGCGGCCATCACGGCGCGCCTCGCAGTGTCGGGATCGGCGACGTCGCCCGCAACGGTGATCCAATCGTCAGCCTGCGAAGGTGCGATCGATCGCGACACGGCAACGACACGCCAGCCGCGCGCGTGATACGCGTCTGCAATCCCCTCACCCAAGCCTTGCGAGGCACCGGTGACGATAGCGACCTTGGGCGCGTCAGACATCGACGGCGCCGATCTGCGCGCGAAAGGTAACGGGGTTCGTCATTGCCGAATGGGCTCCAAAAATGACCGAGAACGCATTCACGCGCCCTTGTTATATCAGGACAGCGGGGGTTGGCCGTTGGACGCGGTCAGTCCGCCGTCGACCGGCAGGTTGACGCCCGTCACGAAGCGCGCGTCGTCGCTCGCCAGGAACGCGATCGCACCAGCGATGTCGGCGGGCTCGGCACCACGCCCGATCGGGATTCGCTCCTCGAACTTGGCGATCAGGTCGGGCTGTTCCTTCATTCCCGCGGTCAGCGCGGTATAAGTCAGCGACGGGTTGACCGCGTTGACGCGAACGCCGTTCCTCGCCTCGTCCATCGCCAGCGCTCGCGTGAAGTTGCTGACCGCACCCTTGGCCGCGCAGTAGAAGCTGTGGTTCCAGTCGCCGCCGAGCCCCGACACCGACGACACGTTGATGATGCAGCCCTTCGACGCGCGCAGATGCGCGATCGCCGCGCGGCTCATATGGACGACGCCGTACAGATCCGTCTCGATCACCTTAATGAATTCCGCGAAGTCGCCCTCGTCCAGCTTGCCCAGATGGTCGACGCCGGCGTCGTTGACGAGCACGTCGATCCGACCGAAGCGATCGATTGCCGCCTCGACCAGCGCCTCGCACGCGGCGCGGTCGGTGACGTCGGTTTCCCGCGTCTCGACGGTGCCGCCCAGTTCGGCTGCCAACTTGCCGAGCGCGCCCGTGTTGATGTCGCCCAGCACCAGCGTCGCGCCTTCCTCGGCAAAGCGGCGCGCGGCCCCCTCGCCGATGCCCGAGGCGGCACCGGTGATTACGACGACCTTGTCGGCAAAGCGCGCCATCATGCGTTCTCCGCCTGCGCCTCGTGCCTGCCCTCGCAGAACTCCTCGACGAGCTTTACACAGAACGCAGGCAAGTCATCCGGGGTGCGGCTGGTGACGAGGCCCTGGTCGACGACGACCTCCTGATCGACCCAGGTCCCGCCCGCGTTGCGGATGTCGGTGGCGAGCGTCGGGTACGACGTGAGCGTACGACCGCGTACCTGATCGGCCTCGATCAGCGTCCATGGCGCGTGGCAGATCGCGGCGACCGGCTTACCGGCGGCGAAGAAATCCCGCACGAACGCTACGACCTTGTCTGACGACCGCAGCGTGTCCGCGCCGACGCACCCGCCCGGGATCACCAATCCATCGAAGTCGGCGGCTGACACGTCGTCGATCGCTTTGTCGACGGCGAACGTCTTGCCAGGATCGAGATCGTTGTTGACCGTCTCTGCGTCGCCGGTTTTGAGGCTGATGACGGTTACTGCACCGCCTGCCTGCTCGACGGTTGCCTTTGGCTGCGCGAACTCGGGCTCTTCCGTGCCGCGCGGTGAAATCAGAATTGCGATTGTCTTGCCTTGGAGCTTCATGATCGTCCTTTCGAAATCTGAATAAGCGTGAGCAGCGTCAGGCCGGGATATCGGTGATGGTCGCGGTGTTGACGGCGGCAATGCCGGTCTCGCGGTGGCGGAAATCGCTGAGCGCGCGGTACACCTGCATGCGCGCGCGCATCACGCCGCCGAGCGGACGATGCGCCTCCAGGGCGTGCGCCGGCCGGAACGTCATGACCTCGTCGAAATAACGGACCCGATCCGGGCGATAGGCGGCCTGCCGCGGCAGACGGATCGTCGCGATCGTACGGTATTCGCTGACCCGCGTCGGCCAGTCGACCGAGGTATCCTCGATCGGCTGCGTCTCGGCATCGACCCAGAGTTGCGCGCGCAGTTCGAAGACCGCGTCGTTGCCGTCGAAATACGCGATCGCGGCGTGACGGAAGCCATCCTCGTCCTGATGCGGATCGAGCCGCCAATCATCCAGCGCACGCTGCTCAGGCGCGACCGGAAACACGCCTAGTTTCGCGACATGATCGCCGTAGCGGATGGGGCACTGGCTGAAATACGTCTCGACGAGCGGGTGGCTGAACGGATGGCCGTAAAAGTCCAGCGTCGGGCTCGGTTCGGCACCGACCGCGTTCAGGACCTTGTTGATGTTGCGCGCGATCGATGCGGCCGCACTTTTGACACCTTCGGGCATCGGCACGGTCATGCCGATCTTCTTTGCTTGCGCTAGAAACCCGGCGGCGGTGCCGGCGGGGAACGTCGTACCGCTCGCCAGGACGAAATCCTGCGTCGGCGCGTCATGACCAGACAGCTTGGCGCCTTCGACCCCGAAGACCTTGATCGCCAGGCCGCGGTGCGTCGAGACCCGGTCCCCGAGCTTCTCGCCCGGCCCCTGTGCAAAGCGGACCGCGACGTCGAACGTCCCCGGGTTCGCGAACAGCCCCTGCGCCAGTTCCGGCGGCAGATCGTTAGCGACGACCATCGTTCCGATGACGCAGGCCGTGCTCTTGGCATGACTGGCGCGCACCGCATGGCCGTCGCGCTTTTCGACCGTCTCGCTCTCCTGCGTCATCCCCTTGATGATGCCGTCAATACTCTCCTGCTCGCCGGGCTCAGGCGTCTCGATGTCGTCGCGATAGGGTAGATAGGGCATGGGAAGCTCCTGTTAGATCAGGATGTTAACATTTGAATGCCCCGCGACGTTTCGGTACGGTTCCGTGCAGACCCGGTCAGTCGAGCGCAGGCAGCGACCGCGGCTCGTGCATCGGGCAGCCGTTCAACTGGCTGCGCAAATCCTGGATGACCGGGTAGACCGCACGGCGCGCGCGCATGACCGACCCGAGCGGCCGATGTGCCTCGACGCCGTGCCAGGGGCGGAACGCGGTCTGTTCGTTGAGCACGGTAACGCGCTCCTCGGACCAGCTCTTCTGCGGCTTCACCGTGATGGTCGCGACCGCGATGTAGGGATTGCCCTGCTCGGGCCACGGCGTCGCGGCGTCCTCGATCGGGTTCTCCTCGAGGTCGCGGCAGAGTTGCGCGCGCAGCGTCCATGCACCACCCTCGTTCGCGAAGATCGCCATCAGTTCTTCGCGGATCGAGTCGGGGCTCTTGCTCTCGTCGAGCTTGTGATCGGTCAGTGCACGAAAGTTGGGCGATTCCGGCACGATGTCGAACTTGGCGATATAGTCGCCAAAGCGGAGCGGCGCCTGCGTGCCATAGCGATCGCCGATCGGATTGGTGTCCGGATAACCGCCAAAACCCTTCAGCAAAGCACTCTCGCCGCCGACGGCTTCCAACGCCTGCTCGATCGGGCGCAACACCTTCGACAGCGCCGCCTTCGCCCATTCCGCGCGGTTGGTCGTCGCGGCGAGCAGCTTGGTGTTGCGCAGGACCCCGACCGGCGTCGGGTTCGAGAAGGCGACCCCGGAGGCCATCAGAAAGTCCTGCGTCACCTCATCCTCGGCGCCCGGCAGCCGCTCGCCGTCGACACCGATCACCTTGATCGAGAAGCCGCGCGGCAGGGAGACGCTGTCGCGGATCGGATCGCCGGGGATCGCCGACATGCGGATGATGATCGGGTAGCGACGCCCGCGCTCGAAAATGCCCTGCGCCTGCTCGTCCGCAAGGTCGTCGTGGACCACCATCTCGCCTTCGAGCAACGCATGGCTCTTGGCATGGACGCCGCGCTGCGCGTGGCCGAGGTCCTCGTGCGTCTTCTCGACGATGTAGCTGAACGTCTTGTTGAGGCCGTCGATCGTTTCCTGCTCGTCGGAACCGATCGTCTCGACGTCGGGGCTGTAGCGGATCGGGTTCTTCAACATGGGAAATCCATTTGGTTCAGCGCAGTAACGCGCGGTTCGCGCTTTGGGGGCGTCGGTATTCCGGAATGGTCAGGCGTTGGCCGCTGCCTTCGCGCCGGCCGCGGTCGCGACGCCGAAGACGAGGTGGACCATCGTGTGCGTACCAATCGTCGCCGCATCGGCCTGCCATTCGGGCTTCTTCAGCCCCAGCAACGGCCCGGTGATCCAGTGCATCGCGGCGTAGAACCCCAGGCCGAACATGATTCCCGACGGCACTATGCCTGCATCCTCGTCGACGGTCGCCGCATAGACCGCGCCGGCTGCCGCAGACAGCAGGAGGTGGCTACCCTGCACGATGGCCTGCTCGGCCGCATCCGGCAGGTCGCTCGACGGTAAGGAGCGAACGCCGAATTGCCGCGCGCCGGCCCGTTCGAGATCGGTGAGCTCGGACGGGATGCCGCTCTTCTTCTCGCCCGCCATCATCATCGCGGTGATGCCGAGGCCTGCCACCAACCCACCGGCGATCGCGCCGGCCATCCGCTTGCCGTTCATGCGCGCTCTCCCTCTTCCTGGGGATCGTCGGGCAAGCCCTCCTCGCGACCGGGGACCGACATGTCGTAGGCGTTGAGCAGCAGTGACACGAGGCAGTAGCCGCCGACCAGATAGACGAGTTCCGCTGTCCGATCCTCGCCGAACGCGCGCACGGCACGGTCGTAGGTCGAGGCTGGCAGCTGCCGCCCGCCCGCCAGCGTCACCGCGACGTCATAGGCGGCCTGCTCTTCTTCGGTCAGGTCGGCGGGACGCTGGCCGGCGGCGATCGTCGCGACCTTCTCATGCGACAGACCCGCCGCCTCGCCGACCCGCTCGTGCGCATAGAGTTCGTAGCGCGAGTTGAAGACCGCGCCGGTCGCCAGGATCGCGACCTCATGCGCCGCTTTCGGCAGCGTCGCGTTGTCGATCAGCGCCTTGGTATACGTCCAGGCAGCGCGACCGAACGCGGGAAAGCGCAACATCGGCGCGAACGGCCCGACCAGCGCCCCATCCGCTCGGTGCGAGACGAAGCCCTTCAGATGCTCGGTGATGTAGGCGTCCATCTCGTCGTGAAGCGGACGCAGAGCCGCGGGCATGTCCGCGGGCGGATAAGGTGGGGTACGCATCGCTTGCTCCGTTGTCAGGCCGCGCCGGCCGGATGCCGGTCACGCATTGATCGACGGGGCGGCACCGGCCACCCCGTCGAACCGATCAGCGGCGGGGCGCCCCTGCGAACGCTGCCTTCAGGCGCGCGACCGCCAGTTCGTTGGCGTCCTTGGCACCGCGAACGACCTTCGCCATGCCGAAGAACTCATGCGTGACGCCTGGATACGTCTTCTGCTCAACCTTCACGCCCGCCGTGCGCATCGCCGCGGCCAGCGTCTCGCAGTGCGATCGTTGACGCTGGGTAGGCGCTCAACCGCGGCGCTACGCTCGTTGCCTCACCTTAGCCAAGCCGCAAGCACCCCTCCCGCGCAGCGGGTTCGTGCATCCACCGCTGTCCGCATTCAGCCCCTGCCGTCTCGCGCATGAACGAAGGGCTGGTTACGACGAATGTCGCCCGATAGCGGCCAGGCCGGTTTCCACCGGTTTTCACTAATCTCCGCGACGGGTTAGCGGCAGATTCTTCTCTAGGGGGGTAGGACGGGAAGGCCAGTCTTGCTGGCGGCTATGTAGGTGATGTGCGACCGACGCCCCCACTCCGCTGCTCCAGCAGCTTGGCCATCGAGCTATCAAAGCTGCTGGCGCGCGATCTTGCACGAGCCGAGTTCCGAAGACGAGCTGCTCTAAACAGAACAGCCGAAGCCTATGATGTAGACGGGAACGTTCAGCGAAACGAGGTTGAGGAAAGCTGATGCGCGGACTGCTGTATGCACGCTATTCGACGGATCCAAGATCCGCTATCGATCGCCACGCAGTTGACGATGTACCGTCGCGGCCTCGCACAGCGAAAATGGACCGAGGTCGGCTGCTACACAGATGGTTCGCAGTCCGGCGCAACAATCCACCGGGTCGGGTTACAGGCGTTACTTGCCGCGGTAGGAACCGGGGGCGTTGACGTAGTGTTCGCAGATGCGATGGACCGGGTGTCGCGAAGCCAGGCGGACATGCTTCGCTGTACGAAAGACTGATGTTCCGCGGCATCCTCCTTGTCACACGCAAGGAAGGCGAGGTCGGGGCGCTGCAAATCGGCATGATGGGAACGATCAACGCCGAACAGATTGCCGCGACCAGCGAGAAAACTCGCGATGCTCTGATCAAGCGGCACGCAATGGGAAAGAATCCTGGCGGCACGGCATATGGCTATGAGAAACGCATCGCCTACGACCTGAACGGCGAACGTACCAGGGGTCTGCAGCAGATCGTGCCGGCGCAAGCCGCTATCGTCGTACGGATCTTCGAAGACTATGCTGCTGGCATATCGCCCGGCAGCATAGTCCGCCGCCTTAACGAGGAAGGCGTACCGCCCCCGCGCAGCGGTCGACGTGATCGGGCAACGTCGAGCAATCCACATGCATGGACGCCCAACACGCTGACCGGCAACGCCGAGCGTGGTACTGGCATTCTCAACAACCAACTTTATGTCGGTAGACGCGCTTACGCCCGCCAGACGTACCGCAAGAATCCCGATACCGGTAAACGACATGCATTCCTGACTGCAGAAGAGCAGCAGGCTACCACGGTCGCAGCACCAGACCTGCGCATCGTCAGCGACACGTTATGGCAGAGCATCAAGGACCGCCAGCAGTCGCTGCGGCGTGGCCCGATGAGGGCCGGGGACGCCGTCCCTGCCCTGCCCTTCTTCGCACAGCAGCGCCCGAAATATTTGACATCCGGCAAGATGACCTGCGGCGAATGCGGTTCGAGCTATGCCAAATCTGGTCGCACGCGGTTCGGCTGTCAGGGGGCATCAAAGAAAGGCCCAGCCTTTTGTGGGAACCGCCTGACCATCCGCCAGGACGATCTCGACGCCCGCATCCTATCCGGTCTCGCGAACGAGATGGTGCGTGACGAGGTGCTCGCGGTATTCCTCGAGGAGTATGCGAAGGAGACGGCGCGACTGGAGGCAAGCGCGACTGACAGTCAGCCGCAGCGCGATCTCGAATTGATGGAGATCGACCGGCAGATCGCCCTCGCCAAGGCAGCCATCCTCAAGAGTGTGGACGCCTCGATGTTCATTGCGCAAATGAGGGCGTGGGCCGAGCGACGAGGCACGTTGCTTTCCGAAGCTGAGCGCGCATTTAAGCTACCGACGCCTACCAACTTACTACATGCAGATCTTGACAACACGTACCGCCAGAAGGTCGGACGGCTGACCGATGCGTTTGAGGATGATGCGCTCCGCTCACAGGCGTTCGAGCGCATCCGTTCGCTGATCGACACAGTCGTGTTGAAACCGGAAAACGGCGACTTGCGATCCATCTTCGCGGCGAGTTTGCGTCAATGCTAGAGCTGAGCGCTGGAGCGGAAACGCAAAAAGCCTCCGCGGAGGTGACCGAGGAGGCATTGCAAATCAAGTTGGTTGCGGGGACAGGATTTGAACCTGTGACCTTCAGGTTATGAGTTCTATTAACGACGATACGATATACTTCGCGTGAATACCTTTATCTACGTGTCTACCGTGCCTTAGCTTGACTGCGACGCCGTACCATTGCTTCCAATGACCCCGCGCTTACGCACCGTTACTTCGCACCATGCTTCCTAGGTGCTTCCTGAAGACGGCCGGCGGAGAGCGCAGGTATTTGGAGGGCCGACATGGCAAAGTTAACGAAGCTGATGGTGGGAACCACGACCACGCACGATAAGGAGTTTTTGTGGGATGACGAAGTAAAAGGCTTCGGTATTCGTTTTCTCGGATCAGGGAGACGCGTGTGGGTGTACCGATACCGGGATGAGAACAACTGCTGGCGGCAGCTGAAGGTCGGCGAGGTCGGGGTGTTACCGTTGGGGTCGGCCCGTGAGCAGGCTCGCTCCGCCGCTGCAAAGGTTCAGATGGGCGGCGACCCCGCCGCCGAACGGGACGCCAAGCGAAGAGCACTCACCGTGCGCCAGCTCGCTGAGGTCTTCGATGACCGGCATATCGCCCTATGGGTAAAAGCGAGCACCGCCGCCGAGTATCGGCGCTCACTGAAGACGTACATTCTACCGGAGATCGGCTCGAAACGCGTTGACGAGGTGACGCGTCAGGATGTTGCCCGGATCCACCGAGACCTCGGCCACAAGCCCACCCAGGCCAATCGAACGATTGAGGTTATCTCGAAGATGTTCAGCCTGGCTGAGGAATGGGGGTACCGGCCGGAGGGAACGAACCCGCGCAAGGGCGTAAAGAAATACCCCGAGAATAAGCGCGAACGGTTCCTTAGCGCCGCCGAGCTGGCGCGGGTTGGCGAGGTGCTGGCGGAAATGGAAGCAGAGCGCATTGAGATGCCGTCCGCTATCGCTGCGATTCGGCTACTGATGCTGACGGGGTGCCGACTAAACGAGATCATGACGCTGCAGTGGCGCTATATCGACTACCAGCACGGGCTTCTCCGTCTGCCTGACTCGAAGACAGGCGCCAAGGACGTCCCCGTCGGCGCCCCTGCCCTAACATTGCTGCATAGCTTGCCGCATCCAGACGGCAACGACTGGGTCCTACCTGGCAAGTTCCCCGGCGGGCGGCTCACTGACCTGCAGCCGTTCTGGCAACGGGTGCGAGAACGCGCAGGACTGAAAGACGCACGCATTCACGACCTACGACATACCTTTGCATCGGTCGCCGCCGCCGCCGGCATGTCATTGCTAGTTATCGGCAAGATTCTTGGCCATTCGAGCGAGCAGACGACCAAGCGCTATGCCCACCTTGCCCGCGGTACGGTCCGAGACGCGGCTAACGATGTGTCGGCCGCAATTTTCGGCAGCATGTCGCCGATCACTAATCGTACCGTAGCTATTGATTGAGCATAGGATCTCACCCGGTCCCATTGTTGCTTGGGGACCGGGTAATGAACGGTCCTTAGCAGTTGCCCAGATTTTGCTGTTCGGAACGTCGCAATCCGGTGGACGGCGGTCCGTCAGCTTCCGGCGTGGGATGGCGGTAAGCTGACGTTGCGGATTGGTCTGAGGGGGAGACGGGAAACCCCAAAAACCTGGTTGTCGTACTTTCATACAAACCGACCGGGTTTGCCGTACATTGCTCTACCGGCCCGGGAAGCCCAGCCGGGCCTATCGTCCGGCTGCACAACAATCATGTGTTTTCCGACAGTCTCAAAACGCTGCGGCAGCCTATACCAGCGTCATGACCAAGATACCGGATACGCACAAGAGATCGCAGGTTTCACCGGAATCCTCATTTTTGCACCTGAACGACAGCGCCCGGCATCATCGGGTCGCCCGGAGCAATGACGAGGTAACGGCGCATGTCGCCTTTCGCGTCGCTGACGATCTGGCGGAGCGGTCCGAGCGTGTTTACTATCGCGCCGCCCGCCGGATTGGTCATGAACTTCGCCAGAGGCTGGATCACGCCGCTGCCATCAGCGTGGGAGGATAGTCCAAGGACATAGGGCATCTTTGGGCTGAGGCCCGCAACCGCCGCCTGCAAAATCTGGACCTGGCCTTGATCGAACAGCGTGACCTGGCTGCGCCCAGTCCCGGATAGAGTCAGCTGGATCTTCATGCCGGCCTGCGCGAGCGGCACCAGGTTTGCACGGCCATCGCCTACCGGCACCGCGCCGGAAACATATGCCACGCCTTGCGGACCCTGACCGATCGGAATTGTCTCGATGACGGTGTTGCTGGCGGTATCGATCGCCGCGACCGAATCGGCGTTCTCCAGCCCGACATACATCCGCGTGCCGTCGCCCGACGGCCAAAGGCCATGAGGAAGCGCGCCGACCGGAATGCTCGCGACCTGCACGAAGTCGGTAGTGCGGAATACCTTGACGACGTTCTCGGTGCCGACCGTTACATAGGCGAACTGGCCGTTCTTATTGCGGGCGATATTGACGTGGTTGGTGATCGCGCCGGTATCGAACGTCTTCAGCACTGCGAAGGGCGGCTTGGCGTCAAACACCATGACCTTGCCGACGTCCTTCAGCGTCAGCCAGACCTGCGTGCCATCGGGCGTCGCGGCGATGTCAGGGCAGAACGGGCTCGCCTGCTTGACGCGACCGACGATCTTCTTCGAGGCGGTGTCGATCACCACGGTCTCGGGTGTGAAGCTCGAACAGACGTAACCGTATTTTCCGTTCGGCGAGAAGATCGTCATGCCGGGGCCGTTGGGGACGGGGATGCGCGTGGTCGGCGCGAAGGTCTTGCCGTCGAGCACCTGGATATAATCCTCGCCGCGCACCGCGACCCAGACTTCGCGACCGTCGGGGCGGAAGAACGCTTCGTGCGGCGATCGGCCCACATAGGTCGTGTGCTTCACGGCATTGGTCGCAGTGTCGATGAACGTCACCGAGTTCGAGCCGATCGAGATTACCGCCAGCGTCTTGCGATCAGGCGAGAAGCCCATGCCGTGCACGAGCAGCTGTCCTTTGTAGAGCGGGCTGAGGTTCGAGGGGGTCTGGTCGCCGAGCTTTATCACGCCGAGCAGCGTGTTGGTCGACGGATCGATCACCGACACGGTGTTGGAGAACTGGTCCGAAGTGTAGAACCGATCGTGCGCGCTAACAGGGATGTCGGGGGTCGCGTTCGGTACCTGCTGCGCAAATGCCGGGGCCGAAAAAGACAGGGCAGCACAGGCGGTTAAGGTAAAACGCTTCATGGACGGTCTCCGTGATGGGGGTGACCGGTCGCGGTCGGTTCAGTGTGAAGCGGCAACGCGCCGCCTTCGGATAAGATGCCCTGCATCACCGCGATTTCTTGACGCTGTTCGACGATGATTCCCTGGGCGAGCCGGCGCAGGCGTTCATCCTTGCCGAACCGCAGTTCGACTTCGGCCATGTCGATCGCGCCCTGATGATGCGGGATCATCATCTTTGCGAAGTCGCGATCGGGATCGCTCGAATAACCGGTCATCATCGCGCCGTGCATCCGCGCCATCGCCGCATCCATTGCGGACGCGAAACCGTCCGTTTGCGCTAAAGCACCCGTCGATACGGACACGGCTATCGCCGTTAGCAAGGCCGTGCGAGATTTCATCGTCATGCCTTTAGTGTTCCCATTTATGACACGCGAGCGATGAATGCCGAGCGTGACAGCGTAAGTAATTGCGGCGCAGCCGCCGGTCCAACGCATAAGCATGGTCGTTCCGATCATCTAACAAGAACGGTAGGCGATCTATGATCGCGTTTTCGTATTGAAACCATCGCGACTATGCGTTGGACGCGAGGGACATATCGGTCGATCTAGCGGCATCGGACTGGCACGATCACCCGCCGGATCCGCGATAAGGATCAAACGATGAAAGCCACGATCGTTCTGGTTGCCGCGATGTTGGCCTCCGTAGCGCCAGTCCCGGCGATCGCTCAGGCCTATTGGGCTGCACCTGCGGCGGACGACTTTCCCTGCGATATCAAGGCGGTTCAGGCACCGTGGTCGAAGGCTGATATCGACCTTAGTCATCATGACCGGATCTATGTGTCTGACCCGACATCGACGAAGATCGTTGTCATCGATCCTGCAGCGGGCAACGAACTGGGACGCATCGACCTCGCCAAAAGCGCGATAGCTGAGCCCAGCTTTTCCAGCTCCAAAGTCCAGCACCTGGCTGCAACGCGTGACGGGCGGACCCTGGCGGTATCGGCATTAGCGCAGCACAGTGTGACGCTCGTAGATCTGGCCACGAACACGGAACGAGGCCGGACCGTGTTCCAGACGTCGCCTACCGCCGTCGCGTTTACGCCCAATGGGCACGAACTCTGGGTTTCGCTCGGCGATGAACATGCCATCGCGGTCGTGGATCCTAAGACCGCGCGGGAGATCACCCGCGTACCAGCAAGTGGCGGAGCGGGCGCGACCATCCTGTCGCCAAACGGACGTTATGCCTTTGTATCGCTTACTGAAAGGCCGTCCATCCTGGTTGTCGACGTCGAGCATCGGCGCGTCGTCGGACACGTTGCCAGCAACGGTGCAGGTGCGGGAGCAATCGCGGTCTCGCCAGATGGCAAACAAATCTGGTCAACACGCCGCGAGAGCGGCACGACCACGGTCTTTGCTGCCAAACCGCCGTTTGCGGTACGCGAAGTGATAAACACTGGTCCAGCAACGGGCGCGGTCAACTTCGCCCAGCGCGCGGACGATTCCTTTGCCTATGTCAGCGTTGGCGGCGATCAACCTGCAATCAAGGTCTATAGAACCGACAGCCTGGAGGCTGTGACAACCATCCCGCTACAAGCGGCTCCGAGTGCGGTTTGGCCGTCGGGCGATGGTACGAGGATCTATGCCAGCCTGGCCGGAACCAACAAGGTCGCTGGGATCGACACGCTGACGTACACCACCGCGTCGACGATCCCGATCAGTACGGATGCGCAAAGCCTGATCTACGTTCCTGGTGCCGTGCGATCAGGAAAAGGTCTCGCCAATCTAGTGCCATCCGGGCGCGATGCGGCGCTTGCCCTGGCGGCGCGTTGATCGGTCTTACACCGTCTGTAATCTTCCAACGAAAGCCCTTTCCAAAATGACCAAGCCCCCCGTCAGGATCGCGATCAGCGGTGCCGCAGGACAAATTTGCTATTCGCTGCTCTTCCGGGTCGCGCAGGGTGACGTGTTCGGACCGGACCAGCCCGTTATCCTTCAACTGCTCGACGTGCCGCAGGCGATGGACGCAGTACGCGGCGTGGTCATGGAACTGGAGGATTGCGCGTTCCCGCTGCTGGCAGATTTGATCATTACTGATGATCCGATGGTGGCTTTCAAGGACATCGATGCGGCCATGCTGGTCGGGTCTCGTCCCCGCTCGAAGGGCATGGAGCGCCGTGATTTGCTCGCTGCCAACGCAGCGATCTTCAAGACGCAGGGCGCAGCGCTGGACGCAGTGGCCAAACGCGACGCCAAGATCCTGGTCGTCGGCAATCCCGCCAACACAAATGCCTGGATCCTTGCGCAAAGCGCACCGGGTTTTCCTGCCGAAAACATCACGTCGATGATCCGCCTCGATCACAACCGCGCGCAAGGACAGCTTGCGGCCAAGGCGGGTGTCGGTGTCGATGCGATTACGAAGCTCGTCGTCTGGGGAAACCATTCGCCAACGATGTTTGCCGACTGGGGGAATGCCGAACTCGATGGCCAAAAGCTTGCCGACCGTATCGGAGACGAGCCTTGGTACCGCGAAACGTTGATCCCCACCGTTGCGCAGCGCGGAACCGCGATCATCGAAGCACGGGGTGCGTCCTCGGCCGCGTCGGCCGCAAATGCAGCGATCGACCATCTGCGCGACTGGGTGCACGGCGCAGGCGATAATTGGGTGTCGATGGGCGTGGTGTCAGATGGCGCCTACGGTATCCCGCAAGGACTGGTGTGCGGCGTGCCGGTGCACTGCATGAGCGGTGGGTATGCGCTTATCGAAGGCCTTACCTTCGATCCGTTCCAGCGATCGATGCTCGATCGCACGATTGCCGAACTGGTCGATGAACGTGAGGCGGTTATCGACATTCTGAAATGACCAATCGGTATATCTGATTGGAATGACCGTAATCTTTGGTTGGTTCGATTGATCTCCTTTCCCTATCATTGGGGCAAGGAGATCGGGCATGACCCTCGAACAACTCAGGATTTTCGTCGGTGTCGCAGAGCGCGAGCACATGACGCGCGCTGCCGAAGCGCTCAATGTGACGCAGTCGGCCGCAAGCGCTGCCATCGCCGCGCTAGAAGCTCGGCACGGCGTGCCGCTGTTCCACCGGGTCGGCCGCGGGATCGAACTGTCCGAAGCGGGCCGCATGTTTCTGATCGACGCGCGCGCCGTCCTTGGCCGTGCGGCGAGCGCGGAACTTGCACTGGCCGAATATGCCGGGCTGGAGCGCGGCACACTGCGGCTGGTCGCAAGCCAGACGATCGCGGGCTATTGGCTGCCCCGCCAGCTAGCGGCGTTCCATGCGCGCTACCCCGCGATCACGATCGAACTGGCGATCGACAACACGGAAGGGGCCGCGGCGCGCGTGCTCGACGGCGCAGTCGAGCTCGGCTTCGTCGAAGGTGTGATCGACGAGCCCGCGCTCGCGCATTGGACGGTCGCGAACGACCGCATGGTGCTGGTTAGCAACCGCGCTGCCGACACGATCGACGAGGACTGGATCCGCGCCGCGCGCTGGATTATCCGCGAGCAGGGATCGGGCACGCGCTCGTCGTTCGAGGAGGTGTTGCGCCAGCGCGGCGTCGATCCGTCGGACCTCACCACCGCGCTGACCCTGCCGTCGAACGAGGCGGTCCGCAGCGCGGTCGAGGCTGGCGCAGGCGTCGCGGTCCTGTCGCAGCATGTCGTCGCACCTGCAATCGCGGCCGGAACGTTGCACGATCTGCCGCTCGGTCTGCCGCGGCGTCCGTTCTACGCGCTGAGGCACAAAGAGCGCTATCGTACCCGGGCGGCCGATGCGCTGACCGATCTCATCAAGGAGACTGGCAAGTGACCGCCGATTTGAAACCCGTTCTCGATGGCCTGAAGCCGCTCAGCCGGCTCGACTCTCCACGCGAGATGATCCGGCAGTTCACCCCCAACTGGTTCGCCGCGACGATGGGCACCGGCATCCTCGCGCTGGCCTTGCCGCAGGTTCCGGGGGTCGGCGCATCGCTGCACCCGGTCGGCGAGGCACTGTGGTATTTCAACATCGCGCTCTTCACGCTGTTCGCCGGGCTCTACACCGCGCGCTGGACCATGTTCGGGCACGAGGCGCGGCGGATCTTCGGGCACAACACCGTATCGATGTTCATCGGTACGATCCCGATGGGCCTCGCGACGATCATCAACGGGTTCCTGGCGTTCGGCCTGCCGCGGTTCGGCGCCGGCGTGATCCCGATCGCCGAGACATTGTGGTGGATCGACGTCGCGATGTCGCTCGCCTGCGGTGTAGCGATCCCCTACCTCATGTTTACCCGGCACGAACATTCGCTCGACGGCATGACCGCGGTGTGGCTCCTGCCAGTGGTCGCGGCCGAGGTCGCAGGCGCGAGCGGAGGCCTGCTCGCACCGCATCTGGCGGACGCCCATCATCAGTTCGTTGTGCTGGCGACCTCCTATGTCCTGTGGGCCTATTCGGTGCCGGTCGCGTTCGGCATTCTTGCGATCCTGATCCTGCGGATGGCTCTCCACAAGCTGCCGCACGAGAGCATGGCCGCCTCGAGCTGGCTCGCGCTCGGTCCGATCGGCACCGGTGCGCTCGGGATGCTGGTGCTCGGTAGCGACGCGCCCGCGATCCTCGCCGCCAACGGCCTCGGCCAGATCGGCGCAGTGGCGCAAGGAATCGGCACGATCGCCGGGCTGTTGCTCTGGGGCTTCGGCCTGTGGTGGCTGGCGCTCGCGACGCTGATCACGATCCGCTACTGGCGCGCGGGCATTCCGTTCAACCTTGGGTGGTGGGGCTATACCTTCCCGCTCGGCGTCTACACGGTCGCGACCTTCAAGCTCAGCACGACGCTCCAGCTCGGCTTTTTCGGGATCGTCGGCACCGTCCTCACGATCGCACTCGCCGCGATGTGGCTGCTGGTCGGCGCCAAGACGGTCGCAGGCGGCTGGCGCGGAAACCTGTTCGTGTCGCCCTGCATCGCCCAAGCCAATTAAAGGGCCGAACTGATCGTCCTGCCGGATCGAACCGGCGCATCCGATCGACCCGTACCGGGCAGACCGGCGGACAGGTCGCGCATACAGATCATGACAGAAACGGGAGAATGTTGGTGGACAGCCTGGATATGAAACTGGCGCAGGAGACGAACCGCCGTCGCTTTCTCGCAGAGGCTGCGATCGGCAGCGGCGCGCTGATCGCCGCACCCGCGCTGGCGCAGAGCATGGTCGACCTGCATCTGCCGGGTGGCCCATCGGAACGGCCGATGACCAGTGCGTTCCCCGGCAAGGGCAGCATGATCCTCCAGCGGATCCACCCGCCGCTGCTGGAAACGCCGATGAGCGTGTTCAATGGCGACGTCTTTACGCCGAACGACCAGTTCTTCGTCCGCTGGCACTGGGCCGACATTCCGACCGCGATCGATGTCGAGGCATTCCGGATCAAGGTGCACGGCGCGGTCACGCGGCCGCTGTCGATCTCGCTCGCGCAACTGCTGAAGCTGCCGCGCGTCGAGCTGGCGGCGATCAACCAATGCTCGGGCAATTCGCGTGCGCTGTTCCAGCCGCCCGTCGCGGGCGCGCAGTGGCGCCACGGGGCGATGGGCAACGCCAAATGGCTAGGCGTGCGGCTGCGCGATGTGCTCGACATCGCCGGCGTGAAGCCGGGCGCGGTCGCGGTACGGTTCGGTGCGCTCGACCAGCCGGTGGTTGCGGGCGCACCGGATTTCGCCAAGTCGCTGTCGATCGACCACGCACGCGACGGCGAAGTGATGCTCGCCTTCGGGATGAACGGCGAACAGATGCCGCTCCTCAACGGCTTCCCGGTCCGGCTAATCGTACCCGGCTGGTATTCGACCTATTGGGTCAAGATGCTGAACGACATCGAGGTGCTTGCCGCGCCCGACGACGGTTACTGGATGGCTAAGGCGTACAAGATCCCTGACACTCCAGGCGCGAACGTGCGGCCTGGCCAGAAGGATTTCCCGGCCGTCCCGATCAACAAGATGATCCCGCGCAGTTGGGTCACGAGCCTCGACGAAGGGCAGGCGATCGCGTTCGACCGGTCGATCCCGCTGGGCGGCATTGCGATGGGCGGCGATTGCGGCGTCGCCAAGGTCGATGTGTCGACCGACAACGGCAAGACCTGGTACAAGACGACGCTCGGCCCCGATCACGGCAAATACAGTTTCCGCCGCTGGGACGCGCAGGTGCCGCTCACGCATGCGGGTCCGACCAGACTGATGTCGCGCTGCTGGAACACCGCCGGCATCGCGCAGCCGATGACGCCGATCTGGAACCCGGGCGGGTTCATGCGCGGCAACATCGAAACCACCAACATCGTCGTCGGCTGAGGAGCGCTCCCCCATGAAAACGCCTTCCATCGGCACGCTGTCGTTCGGGTTCGTCGGCGCGACCGTCGTTCTTCTGCTCGCGATCGGTGCCCCGAACAGCCGCGTCGCCCCGCCGCCTGCCGCCCCGACCGCACCACCGCCGCCAAGCGTCTCGGCGCGCGGCTTCTCGCTGGTGTCCACTACAGTCGATCTCCCGACCGACGAAGGCCAATATCCCGCCGGCCCGCATGCCGACGTCATCAACGCCAACTGCACCTCGTGTCATTCGGCGAGCATGGCGCTGAACCAGCCGCCACTCTCTTCCGATCAGTGGACCGCGGAGGTCACCAAGATGCGCGAGGTCTACAAGGCTCCCGTTGCACAGGCTGACGTGCCGGCGATCGTTGCTTATCTGACCGCCATGAGCGCAAAGCAGCCGGGCGCCGCGAAGGGCAAGGCGCAAGACCCCGATCCGAAGGCTGCGCCCGACGTATCGGGGGGATCAGGCTAGGCCCATCAACTCACGGCACGCGGTTCTGCGCGCGAAGTGCTGTGCAGCGTGTACGTGTCTCGCGCAGTGTTGCATTGGGGGCAAGGCCGTTCGCGGGCACCTTGGGTATCGCAACGCGCTGCGACAGGTAGATGCCGTTGTGGCCCGAGCAGAGATAGGCCACGAAACAGGCGACGGCGATCGGCACCGCATAGCCGGCGCCGAACAGTTCGATTCCCATGAAGGTGCAGGCGAGCGGGGTATTGGCGGCCCCGGCAAAGACCGCGACAAAGCCGATCGCGGCGAACAGGCCCGTCGGCACGCCCAAGAAAGGCGCCAGCGCGTTACCGAGCGCTGCGCCGATGAAGAACAACGGCGTGACTTCACCGCCTTTGAAACCCGCGCCGAGCGTAACGACGGTAAACAGGAGCTTGATCGCCCAACTCCACGGATGCGTGTCCGGTCCGAAGAAGCTGGCGATGGTAAGGCTGTCGGGCCTCGCTGCCAGGACACCCAGGCCCAGATAGTCGCGCGTGCCGAACAAGAAGACGAGCGCGATAACGAAGACCCCGCCGATCACTGGACGTAGCGGACCATAGGGAACAATCCGCTTGAGCCATCCCCCGACCAGGTGGTTGGCTTCGGCGAAGGCCAGACCAACCAGTCCGAATATGATCCCCGCAACACCTGCCTCCGTCACGAGCAGCGCATCGACCGGTATCGACGCGCCGATCGGGTAGACACCGTGATGGATACCCCAGGCGAGGCACGTCCAATCTCCGACCAGCGCCGCAACGAGGCAAGGCACTAGCGCGGAGTATTCGACGCGGCCGATCGCCAGCACTTCGAGCGCGAAGACCGCGCCTGCGATCGGCGTGCCGAAGACCGCGCCGAACCCGGCTGCGATACCCGTCATCAACAGGATGCGCGTGCCGCCCGCATCGAGGCGGAGCGCGCGGCCGAAACCGCTGGCAAGGCTTCCGCCCAATTGGACGGCGGTGCCCTCACGTCCGGCCGAGCCACCGAAAAGATGCGTCACCACTGTGCCGAAGAAGATGAGCGGCGCCATCCGCAGAGGCACCCCGCCACCAGGCTCGTGGATCTGCTCCACGATCAGGTTGTTGCCGCCCTCCACCGAGCGCCCGGTGAGATGGTACAGTAATCCGACAACGAACCCGCCCACCGGCAGCAGATAGAGCAGCCAAGGCGACGCAAACCGCAGTCGCGTAACGGTATCGAGACTCAGCAGGAACGCCGCACATAGCGTCCCGACGAGTGCCGCCATGGGCAGCAAGATCAGCGCCCAGCGCAGGACAGAGATCGCATGGTCGTGACGATCGCGCATGAATGCCGCGACGTTCAGCGTGCCGACGAGATTGCGAAAGGTAGCGCGCACAATTCCTCCTTGCTGCCTGAAGGCGCCAAGTAGGAATCATCAGCTCTTATCAGAGCGGTTCGGCCAAATTGCCCGGCAGAAATCCATTGCCAAAGTCGATCTATGAGACGTTTGCCCCAACCGTCAATGGGCATATTGGTCGGGCAAATGCTCGGACCGGGCAGTCGGCAGCGTCTATCTAAGCCCGTTATTATGTACCGACCCCGGGTACGCTGCATGCGGGACCGATCGGCTTTGGCCCACGTCGTTTTTGGGCTTCGTCACAAGGGGGTGATACCGCACGAAAGCCGCGGATGCGCTGCGGGGTCTGATCGGCTCGCAGCAAACCTAGGGATGGCTGCTACGAGCGTGCCGTCCAGATGCCGACGAGCGCGGCCAGTGACACGAGCATGAGAAACCCGTTCATCACTAGGAGCAACGTCGCTGGCAGGCGCTTGATGTCCGGTCGTGGCGGCGGGGCGCCTGCGCCCATCTCTCGCCACACCGCAGCGGCGAAGCAAAAGGCGCTGAACAAGATCAGCATGGTCCCGGTCGCCGTCGCCAGCCACGGGAACACGACGTCCTTGAGCAGCGCGCGCGCGCCGATACCGGAAGCGAGCGCCGCCAGTCCGGTACGTACCCAGGCAGCATAGGTGCGTTCGCCGGCGAGGATTGTGCGGTCCGCGGCAAGCTCTGTGCGACGGTCGGCGCTGTCCACCTGCTGGACTGCGCTGTCCTTCAGCTTGCTCGCGCTCTCCGCCAGCTTCGCATGGGCCCGATCGGCGTCGTGCGGCGCGTCCATCAGCCAGCGGTAACGGCGATGCGATGCCAGGCAGTCGAGAGATAGCCGGCGAAGTTCCAGATCGCCTCGGGCCGTTCGGGCTGCATCTGCCCGGCACCGTCAACGGCGCGCACGATCAGGACGTGGAGTCCGGGAGACAGATCGACCGTGACGTGCCACTGCGTCCAGCTCCAAGGCGCATCGGGTTTTGCAGTCAGTTCCGCCTGCAGCCAGTCGGTGCCGCCATTGACGGAGACCTCGACGCGCGAGACCGCTCGGCCGAAGGCGACCGCATAACCCGCGATTTCGCACGCGCCGGCGCTGACATGCGCGCCGTCCACCGGCGCGCAGATCGCAGCATTGAGCGGCATCTCCTCGATAGTCAGACCCCGATCCCAGTCCGCGTCCTCCTTCGCTACCGATGCCGGAAAGAGCTTGTAGTCCTTGGCCTGGATCGGCGCATCGGACGGGCGATCGCGCACCTCGATGCGCGTCAGCCACTTGGCGCTACGAACGCCCGCATAACCCGGCACGACGAGCCGCAGCGGTGCGCCATGTTCGGGGGCCAGCGCCTCGCCATTCATGGCCCAGACGATCAGCACGTCGGGCTCTAGCGCCTTGGCGATCGAGATCGAGGCACCGAACGGTGCTGTCTCACCATCGACATCCACGTTGTCGGCCCCCGTAGTGCCGACGAACGACGCGCCGTCCTGGATGCCGGCTGCGGCGAGCACGTCGCACAGTGCGACGCCGGTCCACGCCGCATTGCCGATCGCGCCCACGTCCCAGGGATCGCCCGAAGTCTTTTCCACGTCTTGAAGATGTGCCCGACGATTGCCGGCGCACTGCATGGTCGCGGTCACTGTCCGGGTCGCAAATGCCGTTTGAAGTTCGGCAACCGTGTAGGAGCGCGGGCGGTCGACTAAGCCGTCCAGCGCTATACGATGATCGTCGGCCAGTTCCGGCGTAGGTCCGTGGCTGCGGATGTAGAAGTTCGCCTGCGGCGTCAGGAAGGACGTGATCAGTTTATCCGGGGGCGTTTCCGCATTGAGCGGCTCCGGACAGCGGAGGATCAGATTCTGTTCGGCGCGATCGGATGCGGTCATGCAAGCGGCCTACCATGATGAAATCAATAGCGAAATCGATCGTTTTGCTAGGCGATGTCACCCAGACTCTTTCGATAGCTTATCCCTTTCTAGACGGCGGTGGAGCGATCACTATGCCGTCGCGCGAAGGCGCCGAGCGCCAGACAGCCTTTCCCGTAGATCGTCGCGATGTGGCTGGACTTGCTACGACGGCTTTGTCCCAAAAGTCGTCGCTAGGTACTAGGGATGACGGAAAACCCTGTCGCCATCGCAGATGCGCGACAAACGGGTGTTTTGCGCCGCCTGAGCCAGCGTGCCGGCGTTTAGGCGAGGCGTGTCAATGATATCAATGATGTCCGCGCCAGCGCTTCCCGAACCCGCACCACGTCGATAAGCTTTCACCTAGGGGGGCGGCTTGTGGACGAGTGGGAACAACGCAACGAACAGGAACGGCGCGATACCGAGACGTTTCGACGCATTCACCGAATGGTGAAGCAGGGCTATGCCCCTGATTGGAGCATTACCGACGTTGAAGATGCCATATGGCTCGACCATCCCGGCGAAGGCCCCGCACTTCAGATATACCCGGATGGCAAGGTTGTTTCGCGTGGCGGCGGCGCAAAGCTCGACCCTCAAGCGGCTGAGGAACATGATCGCATCTACAATGACGACAGGGGCGATCACGACCGGTTCGACCGTTGGCTCGCGACCGTTCCCCTCCCCTCATTGCGCGAGCGCACCCGGGCAGGCCGCGAACGGCTGATATATCAGCCCGGATGCCTCGTGCTTTTTTTTGTGGGAAGCCTAGCATTCGGCAAGGCCCTAGAATGGTCGTGGAAAGCCATCACGGGGGGCTAAACGACGACCGGCCTGAGCGCCGCCGACATGAGGATTGCACCCTTGCAGTGAACGCAATCCATCTTGTGGCCGTCCTCTAGCTCTGCTTCCCAAATACCGTTTCGCTTGCCGCAACCCTCATGGGGGCAGTCGAAGGCAAGTTGATCAAGCACGACTTCAAAATGATCGCCGACCTCGCTTAACGATACCTCAGCCGACTGGATGCACTTCGTGCAACGAACCTTGATCGATGCCGCGCCCTTCGCAGGATTGCCACGATGGACAAACAGGGGATCAGTTCGGCGTTTCACTAAGGTGCCGCAAGCGCAATCCATCTGGAAAACTGGATAATGAGTGCCGCCCGGTACCGTCGCGGTAGAAGCAAGTACCTCATCAATAACTTCGATAATGTTGCCACACTCAGCTCGCCAGTCAGTCGTGTTCGCTTCGCCCTTCAATAGGCTGACAATCGAAGGGGCGTGCAGGGCGTTGCCGAGCTTGTAGTATCGCTTTTTTAGTTTTTTGAAGTCAAGACGAGCCTCAGATCCGATGTCGCGATACTCACCCGTTTGATCGTCGACTTCCCTGATGAACACGGTGCTATCTGCGAACGGATCAATCTCAAGGAGGCGCTCAAGTAGTTTCGGTGCCTGCCAATCGAGCCGCTTAAGATCGCCCAGCTCATCAAGATAGTTGATCGCATGGCCGTATATTAACGCTTCGAGGCCCAGCCTCAATTCAAGCGCAGCATAGATGACTGATCGCTCGTCATTCGATGCAAGCAGCTTGCGGGCTTGATCGGCGGAACGCTGGGCAAGAGCTCGAAACTCATCCCGGCGCGACCAAACATAGTCATGATCCATTCGACAATGGTAGCACGGGCCGCACGGCCATGCCATCCGCACGCGAGCGTTCGGCTAAACCGACGCGCTTTGACGAATGGCAGATTTCGTCTCAACGGGTTAAAGGCTCAAAAATGATCCGCGTCACACTTTCTAAACTCAAAGCTTGGTTCTCACCCGGCGTCTCTAGCAACAGTGCAAACTCAATTAATAAGAGTAAGATGCAGAGTAATCCGGCGCCAGTCCAAATTGCGGGGTCCGCGAAGAAGACTAAGCGGAAAGCGCAGAGGCAAGCCAGAGCGCGAAACCGCTAGAGCTACCTGTATCCGGCGCCCACCTTAATAGGGGATTCAGCCTAGAACAGACTCAGATGTACGCTACGCGCTGGCAGAGCGGCTCAGGCGCAATCACCTGTTTGTTGCCAGTCCCACCGTTTGACCGAAAGCGATCGAATTTCGGAAATGTCCGGATTGAAGATTTAAGCTATAGACATCAGCAATAATTAGCACGGTTCTGTCTCCGAAAATGTCACAATCCGGACGCGCGCGCCGTTCTGGAAAAGCATCCCTTTTTGAGGAAGCCTTGGCAGTCAGAGGGAGGGGGCTCGACGCCCCAAGTCATCACCGGCCGTGGACATGAAGAGAGCGGCCGAATTGGGGAGCTGAACCGATGATCTGAACGTCCGCTTCTGGATCGCACATGACTGAGATCGGGAGGGCTTAGCCTATCGCTCCGCGTTCTGCGCCGCGACATGGTGTGGATCGTCGCCGGGGAAATCGTTACCTATGCCGCCGCCTCCGACCCCGCCGCCGCCGCCCATACCACCACCGCCGCCGCCGCTCCGGCCAGCGTCGTCCTTGCTGCTACCGCCTCTGCCGCCCGACGACGCCGGACGCGTGGGTCCCTGCATCGCGATGGTCAGGTCCGGCGGGATTGGGTCGAGATCGAGCGCATCACGCACGAACGCACGGAGCGACACAACCAGCTCGTGCGTGTGGACCGGGTGGCCCGCGACCAGCTCGCGAACCGCCCCGTCCGCGAGCCGGACATGCTCCTCGGTACCGAGCAGGATGATGTCGGACAGCGCGGCCTCGACTGCGTCGCGGATCCGGCGTGTGCGGTCCGATCGCGCGGCGCCTTCCGCACTGAGGTCCAACACGGCCATGGGCTCCTCTGCGAAGCCGCCCTGCTCCCGCCGCCGCAGGTCGCGCCGGTGGGACGGATCGACAGAAAGGTCCCCGGTGAACGATCCGCCAAGGACCTTGTACGCAGCGATAAGCGTCCTGAGGCGCTCGTTGATCTGCCGATTCATCCGCTCACGGCGCTGCTGGAACGTCATTTGAGTGAGCAGACGGATGCCAACCCCTAGCAGTGTGACCAGTGTCAGCCCGAAGATGGTGGCGAGCAGGCTCTGCCAAGAGCTGAAATCCAGACCGCGCAAGTGTATTCCCCTAATTACAGTCTATGGAACGCCCGTCGATTTTGCAGGTGCCGCAGAGCAGCCCCGCGGCGAAGATAGCTGAAGCAATCTAGCTCTATTAACGCGGCCGCACGGATGTGCGCAGTTGGTAAGCCGGAAAGCTACGCCGAATGTCACCTTCTTGTTCGCTGCAGCCGACGGTCAGCGCTCTCGTAATCAGGAAAAGTAGTGAGCTATTGCATCATCTTCTGGATCGTAGTCGCCCGTCGTAATTCGCGTTCGGGCGAGCGGCGACAGCCCGAGTTCGGCGCCGAGCGTTTTTATCATCGATGCCTGGCGGTTCACGATTCCGAAGTACGGGGACTGCATGACCTGTCCGTTCTTTGATTTGATTACCATCGGACTGTTTTTAAGCTTTTCTGATGCCGCCTCATGCAGCGCAACGGCAACGCAGAATGCCGCCACAATAAATTGATCAACCACGGCAAGCACACCCGGCGGCAGCTCGTTACCAACCAACTTCCAGATCTGCTTCTCGCGCGCGTCCAATCGACCGGGTGGAGGCCCGAGGGGATTAGGCACAACTAGGTCGGGGCCCGAACGAGCGCGGTCTGCGCGCACCGTTCTTGTGCCCTCGATGAGGTGCATATGACTGGGTTTACGAGGGCGACCCATCACTTTTCCTTTCGTGTAAATGCCGGTTGGCACATTGGTCAAAGGTACTGCCGTCGGCCTCCAGCACTGAGGCCGCCCCGGCAAATTCCTGCCAGCGGCGCACGATCACATCGACAAAGCGGGGATCGAGCTCGCAAAGCCTGGCTGCGCGGCTCAGCATCTCGCAACTGATCAGCGTCGAGCCAGACCCGCCAAACAGGTCAAGGACGATATCGCCAACTTCCGTCGAGTTCTTCAGCATGCGGCTGATGAGCTCGACGGGCTTCATCGTCGGGTGGTCAGCTGACCTTTTCGGCTTGGAGACCTGAAGGATGGTCGGCTCGACTGGCTGCACGGTGAAGCCGGTCCCACGAACAATAAGGGACTCCTGGCCGACCCTGACGGTCAGCGTGCCGTCATCATTGAGCGTGAATACAGATCCCTCAAGCGACACAACGGTTGTCTGCTTCCGGCCGCCATACCAGTTGTGCGCCGCACCCGGCTTCCAGCCATAGAGAATGGGCTCGTGCTGCCATTGATAGTCCGAGCGACCGAGCACCAGCGCGTCCTTGGCCCACACGAGACAGCCTGACAGTTTGAAGCCCACCGACTGAAATGCTGTGCGAAACGCCAGTCCTTCTGTGTCGGCATGAGCGACATAGATTGCCCCTCCGGGTTTCAGGGCGGAGAACGCGATATTAAACGCGTTTTGCAAGAAGCCCGCGAAAGCTACCGCGCCCATGTTGTCATTCTGAATCTTACCGGCGGCGCCCTGATAATTCACGTTGTAGGGCGGATCGGTCCAGCAAGCGTCAGCCTTCTCCCCGCCCATCAACCGACCGATGTCAATCTGCGAGGTACTGTCACCGCAGATCACGCGGTGCGCGCCGAGGATCCAAACGTCCCCCGCCCGGCTGACAACATCTTCTGCCACGACGGGCATATCGTCGGGATCAGTGAGGTATTGCTTCCGATCGGCATCCAGGCCGAGCAGCTCGCCTTCGGAAAAACCAGCGAGATCAAGATCTGCGCCCAACTCGGCTAGCTCAGACAATTCCAGTGCAAGCAACTGCTCGTCCCAGCCAGCGTTAAGCGCGAGCTTGTTGTCCGCGATAACGTAGAGCCGTGCCTGCTCCTCGGTCCAACCGGTCGCCTGCAAAACCGGGACGGTCTCAATCCCCATTCGCTCTGCTGCTAACAGGCGACCATGCCCGGCCAACACTCCACCCGTCTCCGCCCGGATTAAAATTGGATTGGTCCAACCAAACTGCGCGATGGACCTAACAACCTGGTCGATTTGCTCGTCCGAATGAGTTCGCGCATTGCGAGCAAACGGAATCAGCTCTGAGACCTTGCGCACGCCAGGCTGAGATGCCGGCCACGCATGCACCAGACCTTCCATCTCTGCCGAGCCTGCTGCACTGGCATTCGCTTTATTGCAGCCTACCACTTCTTCGGACGCCACGTGGCGCGCATTCTTCGATGTCATCTATCTAACCCCTAAGTTCATTTGGGATTGATGAAAAATTTAGGCCAACGCCGGTGTCCCGCGGGCACTGCCAAGGTTTTGCCCCCCCCCCCGGCCTCAGCCATCACCCGCCCCCTCGTGCTGCGGACGATATGCTTTCATCGCTTCCCAAGGCGATGCACCCTCCCGGAAAGACGGTATGCGCCGCTGCGGCTCAACCGAGCTGCGGCGCGGATTCAAGTTTTGATTCTTAGGATTCTGGGTGTCAGAACCGCTAGGGGTAGACGAAGCTTTCGATAGGGGATGAAGACCGCTATCGATCATGCCTGGAAACACGACAAAGCAACGTGTCTGACGACCGTTTCCATTGATAATTTCTAGCAGGAGTCCTTCTTCTTGAAATTTCGAGAGCCAAGTTCGAACGGCAGGTTCGTGGCATCCGGCTTCTTTCGCGATCCGTGGGATCGAGGCGTAACATTTGCCCGAATTGTTTGCGCGACGTGCCATGACGACGAGGATCATCTTACCCGTAGCCCCACGGATGGGTTCGTCCAAAGCTATGTCGAGTAGGCGCGCTACCACTTGAAGTCGTGCAGCTGGCTGATGCTTATTGATATGGGTCATGATCAGCACCGTGTCGCAGTTTCATAGGCTTCTATGTCCGATAAGGCGTACCGAATTGCCCCGTGCGAACTACCACCGAAACGGTGGAATCTTGGACCAATCTGACGCCAGCGCCAGCCTTCAAGCGTACGCTCGTTAACCCGTAGCCGAGAAGCTACTTCTCGTTGGGTCAAGTATTTGTAATCATCGTTCACCGTCTCTACTCCATACAGCTCTGTGGACAGACGGCTTTCTCTAATACACACACTCCCTCTGAGGTCCATAGCGCCGATTTATAGCTGATCCGATAGCCATACCCAGCGGTCCCATCCGTGGGACCGCTGGGTATTATTTGATTTACCCAGCGGTCCCATTTGTCTCGTAGATAGCTTATCTACAGATTTATTTTTCAAGTCAGATTTTTGGTGCTCGTAAATCGTTTTCAAGGCAATGACTGCGCTCCAAACACAGGTGCGGCGTTGCGGGCACAGTTGACGGGGCGGCTAACTACGAATCAGCAGCGCTTCGGTTTTGTACTAGCGAGCCCTTACCGTCGGCACCTCAGCGATGCTCGTCGTCCAGGACGGTGAGCGCATCTCGGACCGCAGCTTCCACTCCCGCTTGAACCCTTGCGATGCCGTCACCGCCGTCCATTTGCCGAACCGCCCGTTGATCTCGTCCAGTGCCCCCATCAGTCGAGCGCGCTTGTCGGCATCCTCCTCGAACAGCGTTCGCGGCCGCATGTCGGCGGCCACCAGATCGTCGAGCATGATCCCGGCCTTGGTGTAGGCGTACCCATCACGCCACGCCCGCTCCGCCGCCCGGCGCGCCGCCGCGATCAGTTCTAGGCTGTCGTTGGTCATCGGATGCAGAGTCACCATCCGCGATCCAGCATATTGCGGCCGATCAGGCTTGTGTCGGTTGGTGTGGAAGAATGCCGTTAGCCGGGCAGCAACCAGCCCATGGTTCCGCAGCTTCTCGCCGGCGCGCATCGCGTATTCGGTCAGCGCCCCCATCAGCCGATCGAACGTCGTCACCGGCGTCCCGAACGATCGCGTCACAGCCATGCCCTTGCGCTGTGGGGCGACCATCTCGACCACTGCTGAGGGCACGCCGCGCAGTTCGGCAACCAGCCGCTCCAGCACCACCGTCCCCACCGCTCGCGCCTGCTTCATCGGCATGTCGCGCAGCGTCCCGGCAGTCATGATGCCCAGGTCGGTTAGCTTGCGCGCGGTTGCGCCGCCGACGCCCCAGACATCACCGACCGGGAAGGCATGCATGACGTCGTGGCGCAGGGCGTCGTCGCGCAGATCAGCCACCCCGCCCATGCTGGGGTTCTTCTTGGCGGCAGCGTTGGCCAGCTTCGCCAGCGTCTTGGTTTCGGCGATACCGACGCACGTCGGGATGGTGGTCCACTGGCGCACCTGATCCCGCATGGCGTGGGCATGGGCGACGAGATCGCGATCCTCGAAGCCGGCCAAGTCGAGGAACGTCTCGTCGATCGAGTATATCTCGAAGTCGCGAGCGAAGGCTTCACAGGCGGCGATTACCCGGCGCTGCATGTCGCCGTAGAGCGTGTAGTTCGACGAGAGCACCCGGATGCCGTGTGCCCGCACCTTATCGCGCAGGTGGTGGATGGGGTCGCCCATCTTGATCCCCAGCGCCTTGGCCTCGGCCGACCGGGCTATCGCACAGCCGTCGTTGTTCGACAGGACGATCACCGGCACGCCGACGAGGCTGGCATCGAACGCCCGCTCGCAGGATACGTAGTAGTTGTTGCAGTCGATCAGCGCGATCGGCGGGCTCATACCATCTTGCGAGCGACGCCGACGACTACGCCCCATATCTCGACGTTCTCATCCACGAGGATCTCGGCGAAGCCATCGGCTTCGGGCACCAGCCAATGACGGCCATCGACGTAGCGCAGGCGTTTCAGCGTCCGGTCGCCGAACACCAGCGCCACGACGATCGCGCCCGACTGCGGCTTCTTGGCCCGGTTCACGACGATTAGATCACCATCGTTGATGCCGGCGCCTGCCATCGACTGACCATCGACCCGCATGATGTAGCTGGCGGCCGGATGCTCGACGAGCCAGGCACCAAGATCGATCGGCTCCTGCATGTCGTCCTGTGCCGGCGACGGGAAGCCCGCTGGCGTACCGCAAAGGAAGAATGGCACCTCCTGCGGCACCAGCTCGAACGGCACATCATGAAGGGTGAGAGCACCCCTAGGACGCTTTGTCGTCACAATCGACAGGCGGGGCCGTGCGGGGCGGGTCACCTAGAGTATCGCAGGCAGCGGCAGCTGCTGGTGCGGGACCGCTAGTACAGCCCGCGCGTCCTGGGCCGCACCCACCGCCTGCCGGTAGTGGACGGTGGCATATCGCTCGGCCTCCTCGAAGCCGATCGGTGCCCATTGGTGGGACGGATACACGTTGTCGTAAATGGCGCGGGCAGCCGCGCGCAGCTGCAGATCATGCTGCATTTCGTCCTCCAGCAGTGGCGATCACCGCGGTGGCGGCGTGGCCATAGCTAGGCGCATGATCAATTGATTCGCAAGAACATTGCGTGAACATCTGTTTGATGCGATGCGGCAGCCCGACATCCGCAGGGCCTGATCATGACCGATTACAACGATGACCAGCCGGTCGAGAAGCTGCCGTTCGGCAAGTGGCTGCTGACTCAGCGTGACCGGGGCGACTGGGTCGATGGTATTGCCGATGCCGCCCGCGCTGACCGGACGTTTCCGAAGAACGGCGACCCGGAAGCGGTGCGCGGCCACCTTCGCAAGCAGCAGGCTGACGGTGATGCCTTCGCCGCGATCGACGACGCCGAGAGCGACTGGATGGCGGCGTAACGGATGCTTATCGCCACGTTGATTGCCGCGGCCGCGCTGCCCTCCTTCACCTGCGAGGTGATCAAGGTTCACGATGGCGATGGGCCGCTGTGGTGCCGATCAGGTGAGAAGATCCGCGTCGCCGGCATCCAAGCGCCGGACTTCGAGAGCGCCGAGCCGTGCCGCCGGCCTGATGCCAGGCGGGCAAACTACACCTGCGATGACCGGGCGGCTGAACGAGCGCAGCGCATCATGTCAGGACTAACCATCGGCAAACGCCTGTCCTGTCAGCCGACCGGCAAGAGCTATAGTCGGATCGTCGCGCGCTGCACCCTACCGGATGGACGGTCGCTATCCTGTGCCGCCATCGCCGGTGGGGCGGCTGTCAGATGGGATCGCTATTGGCGGCAGTACCGCATGGGCGAGTGCAAATAGCGACAATGGTGCCCGGATATCGCGGGCAGTCCACGCTCACCCCCGCCGGATTGACCAGGTGCATCATCAGCCCCGTCGCCGCACGACACGCCAGCCGATAGGTCGGGGTACTGTAAGGCATCACCTGGCGTGATGGCCGTCCAATCTGGATGCTCCACCGCGGCATCGGTAAAGCGGGGTGATGAGAAAGCGATACGAGACGCCCACAGGTGGACGGCATCGGTCCCATCACGTCGATGAGACCGCCTTTGCACAAGGCTGACCTTGGTAGAGCGCGGACATAGCCGGTACGGGCTAGCCCATGTGAGAAACCCGCTCTTTTCAAGATGGCGCCGATTAAGGAAAACGGATCTATAGACGCTTCCGATGACGCCGTTTCTCGCCATTGAGCCGACTAGCCACAATCAATTTCGGGCCCTGATGCTCTTCGGCCGGAATGTTGCCGCCTACAAATTTGCGCTTGCTATGGCGCTACGCGATGTAGCCCGCGGCGGCGCTGATCTGATCACACTTGAGGAGCTGGCCGGCCCATATAGCCGCTACCTTCGGACCCACCTTGCACAAGCATCGAAGCAGGGTACCAGCCGGTCGAGCCGCTTCCTGGACGCGTGTAAGGGCGCCAACGCCGGTAACGTTTCCGATGATGAGCTCCGGTCGATTACGGTGGCGTTGGGCTTTAACAACGTCATCGATGCCTTCCACCGTCTTGGTCCCCACGACGTCGGCCAGCGCTTCTTCCTCGATGAGCGCGCCGCCGCCGGGGGCATCCGAATTACGGAAGCGCTACAGGAACTAGTGCATGATCCCGCCGCCGCCGACCTCGGATCTGAAACAGAGGCGCGCTGGTGTTTAGTAGAGACCGCCTGGGAGCTTGGCGTCACTAGGTCGCTGATAGCGTTTGATAACGAAACTAAAGCCTTCACCACTATGAACGGCGCGCGACGCCTGGCAGTCACATCCGCAAAGGCAGCGCTGAATGGCTACCAAAAAGGCCGTTGCTTCTACTGCTCTACGCCTGTGACGATCGAGCCGGGACAGCTTGCCGCCGATGTTGATCACGTTTTCCCTTGGGCGCTCCGGCTACTGCTGACTGGCAACTCGAACGGCGTATGGAACCTCGTTCTTGCCTGCCGCAACTGCAATCGGGGCCGCAGTGGCAAGTTCGACTGCGTACCAGCGCTCGAGCTCGTGTCTCGCCTCCACCGTCGCAACGAGTTCCTGATCACCAGTCATCACCCATTGCGTGAGACGTTGATGGCGCAGACAGGGTCAACCTCCGCCCATCGAGCGACCTTCCTGCAGGGCAACTACCAAGCGGCTAAGCTGGCGCGGATTGTCGAGTGGAGCGCAACTCCGCGCGACAACGCCGCATTTTAATCAAATACCACGGCGCGCGATCACGGAGACCCATTGCGTTGTCTGGTCATCATAGCCGCCGCCTTGCTGTTCTTCGACCTCGAGCGATGACCAAGGCCCTGCGGCGACATACGAGGCACCAAGGACGTTGCTCGATGGGTAATTATAATAGCGCCCAAACTGGTCCCGCCCCTCTCCAAGGCCAGACTTGTAGCTTGCGTATAAATAGCCACCCGGCCGCAACGAACGCCGTATACGCGCCAGGATGGTTGGCAGATCGCCGATGGGGACGTGCAACAAGCATGCGCTAGCCCAGACGCCGTCATAAGCCTTCTCATCAGCGAGGTCCTCGAACATGAGCACCTTTACTGGTTGGCCGAGGTAGGCTGACGCCTCCCGCGCCATTTCAGGCGAACCGTCAGTCGGCACCACGTTAAAGCCTTGCGTCAACATCGCTGCCGTGTCGCCGCCGCCGCCACAACCCAACTCTAATATGCGCCCGCCGGGCGGTAAGAGGTCAAGGAAGCGCTCCAAATCGCGACTCTCCCCACCACGACACCGGGCCACATACTTGCCTGCCTCAGAACCGTAAAACGCAAGGGTCACTGGGTCATGCATCGTGGTGGCATACATCTCAGCGTAGATTTTCTCGAATGCTCATTATCATGACCCATTTGTTGACGCTCGCGGGCTCTTTCCGGCTTCCGAACTGCGGTCGTTGGTTCATGTCGCGGTAGCGCGGGTCGAACAACTTGATTTGGGACAAATCCGTCGGTCATCAGGACGATAGCGAATGACCGGTTTCGCATGAAGCGGTCGTTCGCGCGTCGACGAGCTGTACGAGGGGAAAGAGCAAGTCTGGGCCGTGAGTGAACTGGAGGCTCTTGGCCGCACCAGCCGGAAAGCGAACTTTAGTCACGCTAAGCGCGGGACTCCTGGACTTCAAATTGGACGGTCAGAAAGTGTCTGCCGCGTCCCAATACCGTGCCTTCATTTAACACCGTCCCGCCGGGAGCTAAGCTCCCTCAGGGCCGCAGTTCCACGGCCGCCACTGGCAATCGGCCCTTCAGCCAGAAAGCGCGGTCGCGCTTAAGCACAAGGCACAAGGGCCTTAAGCACCTATTCGGCGACGCTAGGTGCAGATGAGCGGCAACGCAGTAAGGACGAGTCCGACGATTGCTAGAGCTAGCCCGATCACTGCGATCCAAGCGGGGATGGACACGGCGGGATCGGGCGAGCGCACATACCAGCGGAGCGAGCCCCAGAGGCCGATCTTGCGCAGCGAGAAATCGAGCTCGCCGCCCTTAGTGATGCCGAGGCGTTCGCGGATGTCGTAAGGCATGAAGATCGCGTCGTCGCGGTCATGACCGAGCAGCAGGGCGTCGAGCGCCTTGCCGTTGGCGTTGTTGGTGAGCCGGGCAACGCCATAACGTTCGACGCCAGCGCGGTGCTTGATATTGAGGCGTACCAGCCAGCGACCGGCTTCGCTCGCCTGCGGCCCTTCGACGTGAAGCTTCGGCATCCTTTTCCCCCAAACACTGGCTCGCTCCGGGACCCCTCAGCGGCGATAGGTCTCCAGAAGCCGGGCCTCGTCGATTAAAGTCGCATACGCGACCCAGCCCGGCGGAATATCCTCGTAGAACATCAGGCCGAAGTCGACATGTTGCGTTCCCGGATCGAACGCGGGATCGTACAGCCAATTGGCCCAGAATTGCAGTACGTGACGGACGAGGCCGGGCATCGCGCCATCGTGCAGCCATCGCTCGCCGACCTCGATTGCCCGAGACCCGGGCACCTCGACCGTGAACAGCACCGGTGATCGGCCTTCCTGCAGCAGCGCTCTTGCGCCCTTCCCGAGCAGCTGGACCGCGACAGCCTGGTCGAACTCCGAGCCTTCGACTAGATAGTGATTGAAGGCGGTGAGCAAAGCGCCGCGGGAAATCGTCAGATGCGCCTGGCCTTGCCGGCGCCCGAACTGACCGTCGCCAAAATCCCGGACGACCGCGTCAAACCCGTTGCTGGCTTCCGCCCAGCTAGGATGGCGGGAAAGTGTCTTCTCTAGCCGATCTTTTCGGGCCGCGGGGTCGAGCGCCATCAACCCGCCGGCCCGCACGGAGGCAATCTCGTCAGCCGAGAGCCGCGAGCCATGATAGGCAACGATCGTCTGGGCGCGCAGCCATGCACGCGTTACGGCGATGAGGTCGCAGCGCTCGACGTCCTCAAGAATGATGTCGAGCGCGTCGCCCGGCCATGCGACCGGGCCGTTTCCGACGCGCTCGCGCAGCTGGTTCGGGACCAGCGCATCGAGAGCGACGCTCAGCCGCGGCGCCCATTCGCCGATAGTGTCGAAGTCGAACTTCATGAGCATTTCCCCCTGTGGAGCCGCGTGAGATCGGTACGATGCGTCGTCACTCGAGGTCATAGCGGAACTAGCTGAAGGTGAAGACATGCACCGTTCCGGATTGCCGGGTTGTATAGGGGTTGAGTTGTCGGATTCGCGGGGCGCGTGCGACTTGCAGCTTGACCTTAGACCGGCGAAGCTGCTCGGAACCTCAGGTCTAGTCTATCCGACCACGCGTCGCTCCAGCCCGACGGCCTCGGTCACACCTGCACGGATTAGCCCCGCTAGCACGCAGGGAAGCGCCGGATCGGCAATTAATGCAGGGTCAAGGCCAATGTAGCGGTCGAGCAGCGCGACTGCCCGCTTTCCGACGCCATGATCGACCCAGAATACCGCGTTGCCCTCGGTGCGCGCCAAGGCCTTGGTCAGCAGATCGATCAGGAAGGATGCGTGGTCGCCCCTTGGGGCCACCTCGAAGAAGTTCAGCATGACGAGCAGGACCATGAAGATCGGTCCGCTGCCGAAAAGGGTCTGCAGGATCGGCAGGAAGGTCGAGCCCCGCTCGATCCCCGCTTCCAGCAGATAGCAGTTCGGCGGCTTGAGGAAATTGTGATGGTTGAACATCATTGCCGCCACAGCCGGACCAAGGTGATGCTCTACCGAATACTCGATGCTGAAACTGGCCCGGCGCCACCTCCCGCTGTCCACCAGCCGCGCAGCGAACCGGCTCCTGATCCATTGTGCATCGTCGAGCGGCATGTCGCCTCGGTTAAACAGGGCGTCATCGACCGCGAGCATGAGATAGCCGGCCGCATCATAGAAATGGCGGTCTGGAAGAGCAGCTAATGCCTCGAACAGACGGCGACTAACCGCCTGGCCGAGAGTGCCTGCCGATCGCGGTGTGAGCGGATAGAATTGCATATTCCATTCATCCGGTGCGCTCGACAGGACCTTGTCCGCCGCCAACCCAAAACCATTGGCGCGACCGGTCCAACCGGAGTAAGCGAGGACCAGCGAACCGAGCGCCGCAGACTGGTCGCCCGACATCTTCGCGGCGACCGTTTTCAACCAGAGCGCGCCAGCCTGCGTATCGACGCGCAGCGCCCCCGAGCCTTCGGCGACTTCGTCATGATCATCGTTCTCGGCTATGCGCGCGTTGCCGATCCGGATGGGACGCCGATAGATGCGGTCGTGTTCGGGGAAGCTGGGCCAGCCCGGCTCCGTACCGCTGCCTTCCAGCCAAGCCAGTTCTGCGTTGACCGCCTCGCGAGCCCGTGCCGTCCGCCACGAGTTACGCGCCTCCCGGTCGCCCTCTGTCTCGTCATAACGCCGCACCGGCGAGACCGTCGCAGCCAGGGCGCAACGAAGAATGGATCCCGGCAAGCGAGGATCAGCCAGGGCGAGATCCGCATAGGCAACGGCAATCCCATGCGCGCCAGCCGGATTTCGCATCGCCGCGATCTCCATGAGGGTACGGCGGTCCTGGTCCCGGCCAAGCCGAACCCATAGATTGGCAAGCCCGGCGGTCGCGATCGCGAGGGGATTGAAGCGGATTCCGTCCCGCATCCGGTGAACCGGATCCTCGCCGTCCGAGATGCCGCGGCCGAAGACCTCGCGGATCCACGCCTCGTGCTCGGAAACCAGTTCGGCGCTGCCGTCACGTGCCGCGACCAGCGCCGCGCTCCAGATGGTCTGGCCCTGCATCCAGCGCTCATCACCGCCCTCGGCGCCGAGGCTGTCCATATGAGCTTGCCCATACTCGACGGCATAGACTGCGAGTTCTGGAGACGATTTCCTTTCAAGCGCGATATTCAACGCTTCTTCGATAGCGCTCTCGCGCGCACGCGGCGCATGACCTTCGGCGAGCTTTTCGGCAATGACAGCTTCTTCGCCCGGTGCCTCGAAAATATAGCCGCCACCCTCGACCGCCCGATAATTCGCGGGGTCCGTCGCATTATAGGCATGCAGCGCCATCAGCGCAGGGGAAGCGAAAGTAGCCTCAGCCGCCGGCGGGCCCAGCCGCTCTATTTCCTGCTGCTGCAGCAGACGGAGTCGAGCATAATGCTCATCCTTTTCGCTGAGCGCGAACCGGCCAAGAAGGTCTTCTAGCGATGCCCTGCGCGAGACCCTTTTGGTAAGGCTCGCCAGTTGCACGATCCCTTTGGGCTCTTCCGGCCCGATATCGCCCCAGCCAAGCAGGTCGATCTCCGGCCGATTGTCGTAGACCAGCCGCTGGCGGTCGTTGCTGAGAAGCGTGGCGCAGGCGGCGAAGGGGACCGCGACTGCCTTGGTCTTGATCCAATGCGAGAGGATCAAATCGACGGCAACCTGTAGATAAGCGGCCGGCGAGCCCGGGGGGCCGAGAACATCGTTTAGGACCGCGGCCACCTCTTCGCCGGACTCGATGCGCCGGTGGCCCCAGGCCTCTAACGCCATCAAGGCGCAGGCTACGGAATAAGGATCACTATAGGGGCGCGGAAGCCCGTAGGACTCGATCCACGGGAAGAACCTTTCCCCGTCCTCGAACACCAATCGGTATCCGTTGACGCCGGGATCCTTTCCGCCTGAGCGCTGCAGAATCACATGATCCACCAGCGCGTGGATCAGACGAAGCCCGTCCTCCCGGGACGTAAGCAGCAACTCCAAAAACGGGCCCTGTGCTGGCGATACCGGCAGGAAGCTGGATTCGATATAGGAGGCGGTGTCGTCCCGATCGTGGCGGCCGCGGCGTCGACCGCGAGCTTCGGGCGAAATGAGGCCCAGAAGCGTCAGATCGGCCAGTTCCTTCGGCGCCGCCATGGCTAGCTGGCCCCGGTTCTTCATCAACGATTTAATGATTTCTTCGGGGTGCGGCCGCTCCGCGACGCCGCGAAGATAGGCTTTCGCCAGTTCCGGATCGCTGTTCGCGAACGACACGAAGATCCGTCGCAAGTCGCTCTCGAACTCGTAAAGCTGCGACCAGGTGAAATCGGCGGTCAGTTTCAGCTTCTGGTCGGACCTAAGGGGTGCGCCGCGTTCCGCCTCGACGATGCTCAGCCATGCATAGACCTGGCCGACAATGGCGCGCGTATAGTCGGGTTGCCCCAGCAGCGCGATCGAGAACCGCTCAAACAAGGCCAGCACATCGTCAAGCGCCAGGGCCGGCAACGTGTCGGTATGGCGTAGAGCAAAAACGACAAGGTGGCCCCAGCTAGCGTTCGAGGGCATGAAGAACGGGCCGTCGAGCGCGCCGATATCGATGCCGAGACGACCGAGCAGCGGCCGTCCGTCCTCTGTTTCAACAGCCAGCGTCGTTCGGATCGTCTCGCGCAACAGCATGCCGTTGTCGTCAAACAGCCGCGCCCTTGTCCGCTCGAGCAAGTCGGCGCTGATTTCCGAACGTACCAGCGCCAGGATGGCGGGCCGGCGCCAGGAAGCATGCGCCGTGCCCGTGCTTAGGAAGCCCAGCATATTGTCCCAGGGCCCGCTGTTACTGGATTGCTCTAGAGCGAAGCGAGCGGCGAGATCGACCATGCGCGCGAAGGATGATGGCAGCGGCTTGTCGACCGGCAGCGCTTCGAGGGCGTCACGCTCCTGCAGGCGCGCAGCGCCGGCCCATTCCCGAAGCACGTCGTGCCGGAAACTCAGTTGATCGGTCCCAGTTTCGATCACTGCTTCGCGCTGGATCAGCGCATCGATCGCTCCTGCATCATGACCGCTTGCGTCGATCGATCCCGATCCATCCAGTGCCGCATCCGCAAGTGTCGCAAGAACGCGGCGCCGTCCGCGACGGCCTGCGATGGGACCGTCGCCGGTGCGCCACCAATCCTCGGCCATGTCGACTTCAGACCGAAAGCTTCTGCCTTGATCCGGCAAGGCGGCCAGGCGGGCGAGCCGGTAAGGGTTGCGGACGATCGCTTTGGCCGGGTGCGAGTCCGACAACAGAGTACCTAGCGCCGGTGCGCCCTCTCGCAGCGCCTCGATGTCCTGGTCCCCGAGGTCGCCAACATGCACCGGCGGCGCGGCGCCCAGCCGAAGAACGGCATCAGGCGGAATCCAACTTGGTTCCTCAACGCCGAACTCCCCGCGAGCGGTGACAATGACTCGGAAACTCGAAACCGCGACGGCCTCGCGGATCAGATCGACGACCGTTGCCCGCTCGCTCGAACCGGAAAAGAAGTCAAGATTGTCGATAAGGAGCAGGCCGCCGCCGCGGACCGCAAGGTCGGCAAGAAACTCGCGGGCGGTGCCGGGTACCTGCAGTGCATCCCTTAGCGCTGTCCATCCCGGACCGATCGTGCGGTTTGGGGTCAGCAGAATGACCGGGCTTTCCGGTTCGGCCTGTTCGGCGAAATGCCGTAGCACCGCCGATTTGCCGACGCCCGCACCACCGCGGATTTCGACATAGCGGCCCTGGTCCAGCGCCACGTGAACGGCTTCGACGATCGGCTGGCGGGAAAGCACGACCCCGGCAATATCCCGGTCGATGTCTGCCAAGGCATGGCGCGTCATTTCCGCGAGTGCCGCCCCGGCTGCGCGGAAGTCGCGCCTTCCAGCCAACCGATATTGCCCGCTTCCGGCGATCTTGGCGACAAGCGTATCACGGCCGATTTCGCCACCACCTGCGGCCGCCTTGTCGAGCGCCTCGGTTCCAATCGCTTTCCAAAGTGCCGCGGCACCTCCCGGTGAGGTCGGTTCCAGCCCGCGGGTGGCCCGCTCGACGCCTAGGGTTTCATCGGCGGATGCGGCAGTGCCAAAGTCGAACGGGAGAATCAGGAAGCGCCTCAGGACCGACCAAAGCAGCTCGTCGTCAACCGCATTGCCGCCATGGGCCAGTCGCTCGCGAAAGGTCGCGACAAACCGCCGGGCATCGTCATTGCCCTCGCCGGCATTCGCCAGCCGCCTGAAAAATTCTGCGGCAGCAAGCTGTCGCGCCCAGGTCAGTACGTCTTGATACGCGCCGTCGATCTTCGCCGACCGTCGCGCAATCGCTACGCCGAATCGATGCTCTGGATCGTCCAGCGCGCCCTTACCGATCGCCGATGCAATTTGCCCCACCACTTCGGCGAACACACTGTCCCCCGGCGCGAAGGTGACCGTCCGTTTGACCTGAATTTCTAGGGTGACGTCGGCGCCTGCGGCGTTGCGTCCTTGGACAATTACATCGTCGAGCGGGAAACCAGCGGCAGCCCGCTGAAGCCCGACCCTGTCGATCACAACCCCGGCTGCTCCGCGAGCATCTGCTTCTATGAGCATGGCGAGCAGATAATGTGCCGCCACATCTGCCTCGAAGCGAGTGCCGGCGGGGCCGCTGGCGGCGGGGCTCGCTGCCTTCTTGCCAGCTGGAAACGAAGGTGCGTTTTGCTGTGGCGCGCGTGAACGGGTCCCTCCATCACGCGGCTCGTTCTGCACCGTTGCAGATGGAGTAGTCTCGTCGCTCACCGAATTAGCTTAGCATTCCCATCGGTGATTTGCATTATTCGATGCAGGCCATTCCTAGGTCTTCGCCGCAGGTTGGGAATGCGTCCCATGTCATCGCGAGCCTGGTGTCACGAAGCTTGAAAGGCTCGTAGAGGCGGAATTGTGAAATAGATTGCGTCCGCTGACTTACCTCGCGGCTAGTTCCTACCGGAAGCGCGACTATAAACCGCCGACCCGCATTGCTTCAGCCAAGGAGCCTAGTGTTGAAAAATTGAAGGCATCACGAGAGTGTCCACTTACGTGCAAGGCTAGCGACCTTTGGAATGGCCGAAACTGGGAGCGTTGCCGATAGTGCGCTTCGCGCGGCCCGATCAGCAGCTTCCGTCAGGTCCGGACGTTCAACTGCCTACGTGAACGACGGACTGTGGTCGACAGGCGCCTGGGACATTACTGCTCCTCAGGCCGCAAGCGTTCTGCAGATGGCCATTCTGGCCATCTGGAGGATGATCGTGGAGATGCCTGAAACAGAACACACCGCCGCCAAGCGCCAGGTCTGGAATGCGGGAAGAACGGTCGGCGCGAAGCGCGCCCTGAAGCCGAAGCAGATATGGGAGATCCGATTTTATCTTGATCAGGGCCGCCGCTTGCGTGACCGCGCACTGTTCGACCTCGCTATTGATAGCAAACTCCGTGGCTGCGACCTCGTACAGCTGAAGGTCCGCGACCTTGTCAGCGGCGGACACATTCGAGCGCGTGCGATCGTGATGCAGCAGAAAACAGGTCGGCCTGTTCAGTTCGAGCTACTCCCAGACGCGCGGGCATGCTTGCTGGCTTGGCTTGAGAGGCGAGGCGAGGCGGCTCGGTGGATGAATATGTCTTTCCCTGCCAGGTTCATCATACCGGGCATCTCAGCACCCGCCAATATGCCCGGCTTGTCGATGAATGGGTGACAGGGGTTGGCCTGATGCGAAGCGAGTATGGCACGCACTCGCTTCGCCGAACGAAGGCATCGATCATCTACCGGGCAACCGGCAACCTGCGCGCCGTCCAGATCCTCCTCGGCCATAGCAAGATCGAGAACACGGTGCGCTATCTAGGGATCGACGTGGAAGACGCGGTTGCCCTTGCCGAGAACACCGAAATTTGACCCGGTGGCTCTTCGCCTCCGGCGAGAGGCCACATCGCAGCGGTTGGGACATTCCCGACGGTCGCGTGCGACATACCGAGCGGCAGCTCTTGCCAGAAGCCGACGTCCAACGTTCGCCTGACTGCTTGTGAGTTTAGACGGACATTGTCGGGATGTGGGATTTTTGGCCGCATTGCTCGCGGCGTCTATGCTTCAAGCCTCTTTCTCTTGGGTTTGGGGTCAAGCTCGCGAATCGCTGTTGGTCAGCGAATCAACTGCAAGTTCAAGAATCGATTTGGCGAATTGTTGAACGCCAGCGTGCGCAGTTCACAGCCGACGAACAACACGATAGGCCTGCGCAATGGCATCGCAGCAGAGTTCCGCGCCCTTCAAGCGCCTACTGGGTGAGGTTGCGGGAGCATCGGCATCGACCTTGGCGCCAATGCTCCTGCCTTATCTGCGCGCGTTCTGGCCGAGCCTGGCGATGGGCAGCGGCGAGCTACGCGAAACATCGGGCGCCGACCTGATCGCTGTCGACGCAGAAGGCCGCGTAGATGTTGTAGTCTGTTGCATCGGTCTGACGGGCTCGACGGGCCTGAAGCCACATCATCTTCCCGCGCTGCTCGACGCCATCGACCGATTTCGCAAGTCGCCGCTGCAATGCCGCGAGTATCTGCTGATCCACAACCTCGACGGACGCAACCGCGAACTTGAGGAGCAAATCACCCGCGAGGCCGAGTTGCTGATTACCAGTGGCAAAGTCCGCGCGGCGCGAACGTGGTATCGCTCCCAGCTAGTTGGCGGGGTGGAAGACAGACTTCGCGAGCTTATCCGCGAGCGCCTTCACGAACAATCCGAGCTAATGCTGCGTCAAATGAAGACGTTGTTCGGAATCGGTAGCGGCTTTGTAAAGCATGTCCCAGTCATCGACCAACAGCTTCGCCTGCGTCCTGGCGACGCTCCCATCGTTGAACCCGCTAATCCGGCCGTGAGGGTCGAACCGGTTGCCGACATCCTGGGGGTGCCAGGCGGCCACCAATGGTCGCTCCTCATTGGTCTCTATGGCAGCGGGAAAACCAGCGCGGCGCTCCACGCTGCCGCAGATCGCTCGCACGAGGTGGTCTATGTCCACGCTGGCAGCATCGAACCCAGACGCGGCGAGAACAGCACCAACATTATAATGTCTCGAATCCTCGAGCAGTTGCGGCTGTTCGGAGATCAGGATGACGCGGACCGGACGATCCTTGAGCGTTTGAGTGGGCCAATCTTGCGCGGCATTCTCTCTTCAGAGGATTCTGCCGACACGCTTATCATCGATGCTCTCGACGAAAATCGAAGCCTCGCGAGCCCAGAAGCAATCACCACGTTTGCGAGCACACTCGCCGAGTTGCGGTGCAATGTCGTTTTGACGACGCGCCAGGAGCATTTCCGCTCGACGTTCGGCAATTTCGACCACCTCTTCGAGGGCCTTTCGTGGCGCGGCGGCGGCAACCGCAACATCAGGCTGCTCGATCTCCAGCCATGGTCGACCACCCAAGTCATGGAATTGCTTTCGGCGGCAATTATCGAACAACCGGACTCAGCATCCTTAGGAGAGTTGCGAAACGAGATAGCGCGCGGAGGCACTGGTGGCTGGGATCTCGAATTCCTGAAGCACCCGTTCTTTCTGCGCATGATCATGGACCTCACGCTCGACGGAGAAGCGCCAAGCGGCCGCCGCGCAGAAATTCTCTTACGCTGGAGCCGCAGAAAACTTGTCCGTGACCTCAGGTCGGCACGGTCAACGCTCATACCGGTGCGTGATCGCGATGCGTTCATCTACGATGTCGAAATGTTGATGGAAGCCGTAGCCGGGGAGATGACCGAACTTGACGGCAATATGGTACAGCTCCTCGACACCTTGCCCTCCTCGCGCATAATCGAGCTGGCCGAAACGGTGTTTGGCGTCCGCAAGCCGGATATCGGCACCGTGCTTTCGGTTTCGCTGCTGGTGCCGGCAGCAGTGCGTTTCAGGCACGTGGTGCCCGTGCGTTTCAGCCACCGCGCTTTCCACGAATTCTACCTCGCCCGAAAGCTCCATGCAGAAAGCCGCGGCGGCGCACTATATCCGGAGACCGTGCAGGCGCTACTGAATGAGCTCAGCGCGCCGCCCCCCTGATTCTCAACGGGTCGAAACAAAGGGGTTTCGAGTAAGCCATGCGCTGCTCACATGGTCACTTGGTTAGCGCAGCATCATCCAACTCTGTTGGCCAATTGGACACAAAGGATCGAACCGCGTCGAGTGTCACTTCCTCGTCGGCGAAATCTTCTTCTTGCTCTTGGAACGGACTGCGGGGCAGCGCCGGAAGTATAGTGAACGGCCCGCCGCCGAGTGAGCGCGCCAGAGCCCGCGCCGAGGCAATCAGGTCTGCCCACCGCAATATCAGCTGAAGCCACCCGGCGGCGATCTCCGACGGTATCGACCGCGCTTCTGAGGCGTCGGCCGGCTGCCCCGCTCGCACAAGCTCGCCTAAGGCACCGCCATCCGCCTTGGTGAACCTGCGTATCTGGTCGACGACGTTGACCAGGAGATCGTATTCGGCCGTTCGGCGGAAGGTACCGGCAGCGGGATCATATTGAAGCAGCAGATCCGAGCTCAATGCCGGCAGCAATGGCGCGGGGTCTGCCTCCGCCCTATCCGCCCTGATGGCGAGCAGAAAAAGTCGCGACCAGCTTTGTTTGTCTATCCGAATCTTGCTGCCCAAGGCTGCGACCCGCAAACCCAATGTCTCGGCCAACCCCAGGGCCATGAAATATGGGGAATGAGGCCCCTCCTTGCCGGTGGCGAGTAGCCCCTGGAGCAATACTTCCAACTGGGCCTCGAGCGCCTTGCGACCTGCGGCCTCGCGCACTGTCAGACCGCTGGTGACAAGCGGATCGATCGACTGGCGGATTTGGGCAAAGGTGGAGAACGGGTGGATCCAGTTGGCGATCGGAGGCTTACCCTTGCCGCGAGACGCCAGCATGGTCTGCTGGTTACGCGCGACGGCGTCGATAAACGCGATGATCGCCTCGGGGTCATCCATGAACTCGCTCGGATGGTAGGTAAGCTTCTTCTTTGCAGCTGAATCGAGCGTTTTCTCTGAGACAAGCGCAGCGCGAAGATCCTTTACGCTTTGCCGGTGGTCCCAGACTTCTTGCCGTACAAAGCATAGGATTTTCATCCGGCCCTGTTCCGCGAGCTCCACTGCCCGTACGAACTCGGCACGGGTGATGCTGATGCGGTTAGTCTCATCGTGCCAACCGCCACGCCTGCGGCCGATCAGGAGTACGAAGAGGTCCGCGCGCTCAAGCGTATTGAGGCATTCCTCATAGGAATGCTTGTCGAGCGCCTTCGGGAAATCTGGATACTCGGAGGCTAGGACGGTGCAACCCCTCGCCTCCAGATAGTCCTTCATCGCACTTCGCAGGTCACCGAAATCTAAAACGGTCGAGGAGATGAAGATCGTTGGTCGGCTCATTCTTTCGTGATAGCCGAACGGTGGCGCAAAGAAAGAGTTGGCATATCGCAGCGGGTGCGGACGACAATGCCCATCGTTCCGAAAGCTTTGCGCGGCTCCATGCTTCGGGTCGGGTGCCGGTACAGCCAAACGAAAAACCGTCTAACGGACACGTCGCTTCAAAGCAGCCGGTGGAAAACTTCACTCAAATTCGGCCTTCTGCAACCACGACCGAGCGGCCGCTTTCGCGACCGCAGTTGGCATGGCGGGACGGGCAACAATTAGGGCGCAAAGCCGACCGGCCAGTTTGCGAGACCCAAATGGCGAGTTTCAGCAAAAGCTGACGCTCACATCAACGACGCTGAATGTCTTGAGCTGGTCGACTGCCGCCGGTCGCTCGTGGGACAATACCGTCCTTAAAACCCGCCGTACCCACCGCCGCTTCCGCCGCGAGCGGTCATTCTCGATGCGCCTTGCACGACGGTGATCGCGAAAGATTGGTTGAAAGCAAAAGGGCCGCCTTGGAGGCCACACCCCAAGAAACCGACCTGTGAACGGGTATTCCAAATGTATCAATATTTTGCATCGCTGGCGCCCTCGGTTTTCTGCTGTTTTTGCGCTGAAGCGAAATCCGTGAGTTTTGCTTCACGTATCGCGGCCGTTCGGCGATACTAGGTGTCACCAAACGACCGCGTCACCCTTAGCTATGCTTCTGGCAGAACCTGATGCGGTTTCCAAAAGGGTCGTGCACCTCCATCTGATCACCCCAGGGCTGTCGGATAATGCCGGGGCGGCCATAGCCATATTTCTTCGAGATCAATTCGGTGTGGAATGCCCGTACACCCACCATCCAAACGAACGCCGTCGATCCTGGGCTGGCATCGCCATGATGCTCCGATAAATGAAGCTCGAGTCCGCTCCGCTCCACCGCCATATACAGGGGAAGATCAGGTTCGTGGCGCTGTTCCATTGTCACCGCAAAGCCGAGAAAATCGCAGTAGAATTCCCGCGCCTTGACCACATCGAAGATGCGAAGGATCGGGATCGCCTGATAGAAGGATACGCCAGGTGGCGGGGTTGGTTGCAACTTCGCCGCAGCCGTATTCCAGTCCGGATGGCCCAGTTCGGCTGCAATGAGTTCGAGGCTGATGGAGTGTGCTATATCGATGGCACGCTCGGCGAGCGCCGAACGCAGTCGTTTCGCCATTGCCTTGGCTTGATCAATAGTCGGCATGATAGTTCCTCGCGCCGGCAACGGGTCATCGGTGCTCGCATTGCCGATCCATCGCCGGGCGGATTATCCGGTGAAGATCATACCTCGATGCCTTCACCTTATCCTTGCGGACGCGAGCGGCTGGCGACATCTGCCATTATCAAAATGGCAGAGGCCAAATGTGGCTGTCAACGACTTCCCAAAGGCGCTGGTGCAAAACTCTTGAGTTTTGCATCAAAAAAAGCTCGTCGGCATTCCCGATAACGATCAAGCTTCGGGAACGGTAAAGTTTGCGACGGCGATTCTCAAAAATATGGTTCCGGGCTTTTCCGCTGCGATACCCACCATATGTTGCCTGACGGGTCGCGGACGCCTCCCTGATGATCGCCATAAGGCATATCATCAACATGCATGATCTGCTCGGCACCTGCGGCAATCGCCTGGGCGACCGCGCCATCGGCATCGGCGACATAGAGGTAAAGTGCCGCACGACTGACCGGAAAGGCCTCCGACGCTTCACTGACCATGATCGCTGCCGTGTCGAAGCGGAGCTGGCAATTGGCGATCCGTCCGTCTGGCGCCGTACTCCTGCCAATCTCCACGGCTCCAAAAGCGGCGGCAAGAAACTTCACATACGCGTCGGCTTCAGCAGCAAAGATGTAGGGCGTGACGACCGCAAATCCTGGCGGCACATGCATGATGATTTCTCCTATCGGATCGCGAAGCCGGAAACGCCATGGCAGGCTTGAAGCGGCCGATCCTCGTCAACGCGCCCCGATCGTTCGCAGGGTGCGGCCGTTCGGATCGAGGAACGCGATCGTTGCTTGTCCCGCAGCATCGACCTTGAGGAGAAGCCGATTCTTGCCCGACGGGTCCCGCATTTGAAGCTCCGACGATCCGTCGCCGGTGCGACCGACGAACACGCGGCGCCTCGTAGCGACGTTCGCGGCCCGGAAGGCGGCGGTCTGCTCGGCCGGTGGCAGCTTTCGCGCTCGCTCAATTGCCGCGAAGTCCATAGCTGCGTCAGGATGATCATTCACGAAAAGCCCGGCATATCGGTCATGTCCGTCTTCGCTGCCGACAAGCTGAACAACCTGATCCTGCTTGTAACGGTCGAACGTGAGGCTCCCGTTTGAATGGCGTGTGCCATCGCTGTCCTGCTTTCCGTCGAAAATCAGTCCGCCATTCTCGGTACCCTCGTTGTTGTAGAACAGGATGCCAGCAGACCGGCGGCCGGGGTGCGGTTGCTCGTGTCCCGCGACGATAATGCCGGGTTCCAGTGCCGCGCCGGAGAGAACCATACGGAGCGTGCCGTCCGGCTCGCGAACGTTGATCCGCTGCACGTCGATGACCGAGGGTATTGTCGGTGACCGCGTCGCCCCTGCCGCAAGAAATAGTCCGCCCATCATCACCGCGCCTACAAAGCCGCTCGCCACATGGCTGGCCTGGATCATCATTCTTTACCTACATCGTGGTCTTTCCCGCCAGCCTAAGACGGGATCCAAAAGTCGTCCAGCCGACCTGCATGGTCGATGCCCTGGCGCTTCCGCTGCTCCGCGAGGCCGTGTCTCGGGCCGCAGGCCAAGAACATGCTGTTGCGCTTGGACGGCCGACATTGGGGCCGTTGCACACCGTCAGCTGCATGACGCTCGGTCGGCGGCTCCGGTCAGATCCGGACGTTACGCCGCCATGAGGGAACGGCGATGTCTGGTCGACAGCGGACTTCAGCATCCGCCTGAACGAACGTCTGCTAACTACGGCTCGTCGCCCGAAAGCGGCCAGGCTGTAATCCATCAACTCCGCAGGAGCCTCCCGATGGGCCGGCAGCGCTACGCCATCATACGCCACAGCTTGCTTCCTGCCTGATACCTGACGGGCAGCGGGGCAAGTCGCATTAACGCAACAAATCCCGCTAAGTCTTTCGACTTGCGGGTTTTTGTTGGTTGCGGGGACAGGATTTGAACCTGTGACCTTCAGGTTATGAGCCTGACGAGCT
>NZ_JACYVM010000014.1:0-84626 GCF_014842355.1 Sphingomonas sp. CFBP 13706 | reverse complement strand
GCTTCCTTCCATTCCAACGAAAGGATCGCACCATCAAACCGTGGGATCAAACACCTAAGTCGAATGCGCTACTGGTAAGACACATCAGCTATCGAGTAGCAGGGCTCAACAGATACTTTCTACAGGCGTCTATTAATAAATAATGTGTGTCAATGGTAATATAATAGAAAACAGTGCCTTACGACTTGAACAGGTCACCTTCAATTGCTTGATATATAGCCATGTTAATAACCGCCGCCCTTGCCTGTCCCGTTCGATTAGCGATTTGATCTACCCGCTCGAGCAGTTCCGGCGCGATCGTCAACGTAATCTGCCGTTTATTTCCCTTCTTAATCCCCTTCTCGTATTCCGCTCCCGCCGCTTTTGTTACCGTCGAACCATCTGGCGCTCCGCTAATAAATGCGTCTTGCGCCGCGGTTTTCAGGGTATTGCCAGCCAATTTTGGCCGTTGAGTGATTGCCATGGCGAACCAGTCCTTATAATTGTATTATAACATTAAAAAGCGATGAAATTAGCATGTTCAGCTCGCCGGTTGCTTTAACATCCCTGCTGGGTAATTCGGAGACTGCGAGGCCCGCACCGGCAGCGTTGCTAAAGGCCTTTCTGCGCCTAATTGGGGACGGGAGGTATTTGAACTGAGGAACATCCTTCACCGCAGCTTCCGCCTCAGCGTTGTCCGTTGACTTATCGCCTGGGTCCGCCTGGTTCATCACGGCAAAACACCGAAGGCCATCTCGCACACTCTTAGCCTCATCGATAAGTGAAGCCATGTCATCCAGCGCCCATACGTCGTACGACCGCGGGGCAAACGGCACGAGCAGTACGTCGGAGAGCACGAGAGCCGCACGAAGTGCGGTGGAGTCGCGTCCTCCAGCGTCAATTATTATCTCCTGCCACTTGTGTCGCTGCTGCTGCACCTGAGCACGTAACGCAGGGCCATCAGGATACTGAGCGCAGGCAATTCCCGGAAGCCGCCCAGACTGTGCCCGTGCTGCGATAGCCGCAGCTGCTGTTCCCTGACGGTCACCGTCAATAAGCCACACATCACGGCCAGAGAGTGCTCGAGAAATTGCTATCTGCACCGCTAAGGTGGTTTTTCCCACGCCACCCTTCGTATTTCCTATCGTTATAATCACAAATGTACCCCAAAAGGATATTAACACGACGATACGTATTCGCCTGAGTTTATTGCGTCAATCTGTTAAATCGGAATTCACTCTTTTGGATATTAAAGCACACTGTATTGCATGCTTTTTGCAATGGCTCGTACGATGCTGCCATCCGGTTCGTGGGGGTGTGATAGACGATTATTGATCTGATCTGCTGTAGATCTGACCGGTTGCCACTGGTAGTTGAAAGCCGAACGGATCACCGAGATGTGTGACGATCAAAGACGACTAGAGCGTTCCAACAACCGATCGATATCAGCCATGCTTGCATCGAGGTCGGCCGTGGCAAGGGCCAGCGGCCCGTCCTCCAGGATAGCGGGTTGCTCGACCAAAAGCTGACGTTGCGTCGGTTGAATACGACCGCCTGCTGCGAGGGTAACAAGACCGGCACGAGCGAGCGCATCCGCCTGAATATCGGCCCCGGCTCGAGACAGACTTAGCGCCCGTGCAAGCTGGACCCGCCGCAGCGGGCCTGCCGCAACAATGAGCGCCCACGCGTCGCGCGCGCGCGCGTTGCGGGATAAGCCGGCGAGTGAGTCGCGACCGCGGACGAGTGCGGCCTCGATGCGCTCCAACTCCGAAAGCGCTCCCAATGCCGCATGACTGCTATGGTCAATAAGAGCAGCTGATCGTTCAGTGTCCTCAAGATCAAGGCGAAATGCTGTACGCGGGATGATCCCCGTGACGGACGGCACGGTGCCGCGAGCGACAAGCGTAAGGTTTAGGGCCCAGCATCCAGCAGGCTCAGCCGCAACGTATTGACGCATTGATCGAGAGGGCAGGGAGATTACGGCGTCATGTCCGTGACCTTCGGCAAAATCCGGCGTGGTGATCAGATTGTCGACCGCAGCAGCGGCACAAGTCAGTCCCTGAAGCGGATGATCTGGACCAAAGTCGGCCAGTCCACAGGCTCGGGTGAGGGGGCCACCGGCAGGCACCTGCCCCACCGCGTCGTGGGCGGCGTTGAGCAACGCCAGCGCATCGGCGTCGAAACCACGCGTCGCGTTGACCATGCGAACAATGGTTGTGGCCGCTTCCGCGATTGCCGACACACCGTTGGCAGCGAGCCAAAGTACGACAGCGTCGCGGCGCGGGTCGTCGGTCATTAGGACCGAGCTAGGATCGCTGCTTGGCTGGTGCGCAGGGCCGACATCACCGCCGCCGGCGTCGCGCCGATACGCACGCCATGCGCCGGCAACGGCTGCCAAGCGGGCAACGCTGCGGATTTCAGGGGACGCAAAGCGCACTGCGCCAGCCAGTCGACCGAACGCGTATCCAAGCGAAATGAGATCAAGGAAAGGCATCGCAAAGGTAATGCGCTAGTAATTCTAAAATTACTAGGCAGCACCTTTTGGCAATTGTGATCACTTACCATAATCGGACATTATGGTAACTATAGGGATGTGCTACACAGGCGAAATGCAGGGTAAAACGGACCAGCGGGCAGGTGCGGTATGAGCGAGATCGTCGTCCATCGTACCGACGGGGAAGAGCTGCCAGTCCGCGCGCGGCGTGGGATCGTCGAGCCGATCGATGCCCGGGTTACCCGGTTGCTGGGCCTTGCGCTGCCCGCTGATGCCGGCCCTGTCAGCGAGATCGGCTTTGCCGCGCAGCTTGGCGCTATGGCAGCAGCCAGCAAGGCGGCGCTGGCGTCGGATCTAGCCTGCTATCTGCGTTGGTGTGAGGACATCCGTGGCGCCCCGCTGCCCGCCGAGCCCGAAAACCTGGTCCGCTACATTGCCATGCTCGAGGCGCGGGGCGCCAAGCCCGCCACGGTCGCCCGGCGGGTTGCCAGTCTCGCCACGGCACACGGCCTGTCAGGCCTGCAGGAGAGGGGGCATGCGCCCACCAGCCACGTCATGGTCCGCGCCGCGCTCAAGGGCTTGCGCCGGCGTCGTGGCGCTGCCCAACGCCAGGCTGCCCCGTTGCGTTTCGGCACCTCGCTAGATCCCCATACCAAGGGGTTCACGCTTACTGCCTTGCTCGGCGCCTGTGGCGGCGATCTGCAGGGCTTGCGCGACGCAGCGCTGCTCTCACTCGGCTATGATGCGGGACTGCGCGTCAGCGAGCTTGTCGCCGTCACCGTCGCGCACATCGATCCGCACAGCGATGGCTCGGCGCTCCTGTTCATTCCATCATCCAAGACCGATCAGGAAGGGCAGGGGACCTGGGGCTGGCTGTCCGCCGACACGATGCGCCGGGTCGGCGCCTGGCTGGTCGCGAGTGCGATTACCGAGGGGCCCGTCTTCCGCCGCGTCGGGGTCGATCGGCGCCGTTTGCGCGCCGCGGTTCCGCCGATGGCGTACGAAGCGATTCCCGGGCACACGCGGCACTGGCAGGAGAAGCTGAAGGGCAAGAGGGCCGAGCCAGCGCGGACGGTGTATACCGTTGGTACGGCCTCACTGAGCCGGCAGGGCGTCAACGGGATCTATCGGCGGGTGGCGCTGAGTGCATTTGATCAAGGGCTGGTCGAGATGCCGATCGCGAAGGTCGAACATGCAGCGCGAGCGCTGTCCAGCCATTCGTTGCGCGTAGGCCTCACGCAGGATCTGTTCGCAGCCGGGGAGGACGGCGTTGGCATTGCGCAGGCGCTGCGCTGGTCTTCACCGTCGACCGCGCTGCGCTATGGGCGGAAGCTTGCAGCCAGGAGCAACGTCGCAGCGCGCGTACTGTCCCGTATCCGAAGCTAACGGGTTATCGTGCTACTCCGATCACCGTAACCAGAGGGGAGCACTGCCATGAACGTACGGTTCCTACGAATGCCGCAAGGCCTCTAGGCACGTCACTGCGGAACGATCTTGCTGTTTTTCGATTGCCACCCCTACTTACACCAAAGTGTACGATGGCCAGCGAAAAGGGCACCCAAGTTTCCTTGGATGAAGCCGTAACCGAAATCGAATGCGGCAGATGCTGTCACGTCGATGCACATGTGGCTCCATCGCGCCGACGATCACGACGTGCTCGACGCCAGCGTCATCCAACAGCGATTTTAGACCATTGTCCCGGAACGAGTTCGATAATGCTTGGTCAAGACCGTTTCGCCTTCGACTGGCGCGACGGCTTGGATGATGTGCGTGCCATTCGTGCCGACAGCAAACGGTGCGTCGTCCAAATCCGGCGTCTCGTGCTGGAAATCCACGACCATCTCCCCGGCGTCGGGCGCGGCATCGATTACCCGCTTCTCGTTTGCGACAGCTTGATCAAGATTGTGGCATCGTCGGCCTGTCCCCGTCCGAATATCAGCGACGATTCTCGGCGGGAAGGGCGGTGACGCCCTGATTGCCAGTTGCAGTCACTCGATCTCGCCGGGATGTTCGGCGAACAGGGCGACGTTGTGTGTTGCCTTGGGCCCGGCGGTCTTGCGATATCGTTCAGAGCGATATCAGCGCCAACTGTTTGATGGTCCTCGAGCGCGTCCAACATACGCCTGACCGTCGCGGCGTCGGTAACCGTGTCAGTTAGCACGACGGGGCGGTGAGCCAGCCGCACCGGTGTTTTACTCGACGCATCGGCGTAGTCGAACGTATATCATCGTGGCTCAAAGCACGTCTGTCATCACATGCTTATGGTCATACAGGGAGGCTTGGTAGCTGGAACGGCAGAGCAGGGAATGGCGATTGCGAGCTTCGCCGCAGAAAGTGCGGTTTGACCAAATATGCTACATATCTTCGAGCGCGAAGTAGCTTGGTAGTGACTCGAACTAGAGCAGATATAGGCTCTTTGATCGATGGTTTACGATCCTGGTTGTCGCGAGTTTGGTCCTATGTCGACAAACGGCCTATAACTGGTGACTTCAGCTCCGGAGGAACAGTAATGGTACCATTCGTCTAGTACTGATGAACGTTTTTCCATAGTCTGGGACTATGCGACATATAAATATCGCGATTTGACCTGATGGAGGGCTTGCAACATCCTGTGTTCAATAAGTTGGCCCATCGAGGCTGGCACATGGGAGGATCGCATATGAAAACGCAACATCGGATGCTTTGGCTTACGCTGCTTATGTCGGTCAGTGCGCCAACGCTGGCGCAAACAATCGGAACTGACACAGGCCGCGTGGCCGGCGCAACCGAAGGCTCCATCGAGGTCTTTCGTGGCATCCCGTTCGCCGCTCCGCCGATCGGCCCGAACCGCTGGCGTGGGCCGCAGCCGGTGGTTCCGTGGACTAAGACACGGCAAGCAACGGCATTCGGTGGCAGCTGCCCTCAGCCACAATTCCCCGGAAATGGTGGCCCCTATACCGTCGAGTTCACCAAAACTCCGCCCAACAGCGAGGACTGCCTATTTCTAAATGTGTGGAAGCCAAAGGCAACGGGCAAGAAGCTGCCCGTTTTCGTCTGGATCCACGGCGGCGGGTTTGGCGGCGGGGCCGGCGGTGTGCCTATCTACGACGGCGCCAAGCTGGCTGAACGCGACATGGTCGTGGTAACGATAAACTATCGCCTGGGGCCGCTAGGATTCCTCGCCCATCCGGCACTTTCGGCGGAGGATCCCGCCCATTCCTCGGGTAACTACGGTTTGCTCGATCAGGTCGCGGCACTGGATTGGGTACAGCGTAATATCGCCAACTTCGGCGGTGATCCCGCGAATGTGACGATCGCAGGTCAATCCGCGGGTGCCGCCTCAGTTCACTATCTGCTCGCGTCACCACTTTCGCGCGGCAAGTTCCGCCAGGCAATCGCACAGAGCGGGTCCGGGCTCGGGCTCGACGGAACGGGGCTTGCCGAGGCCGAAGCCAACGGTGTGACCTTTGCTTCCTACCTCGGGGCGAAAACGCCCGCTGAAATGCGCGCATTGCCAGTTGATAAGGTTCTGGACGGTGTGTTTCTGCCTTTCGGTCCGCCCCCGCCGGCCGACAAGCCGAAGATTCGCTTCGGTCCGGTCATCGACAATCACATGGTAGTGACCGATCCGGGCGCGCATCCGGAGCAGTCGCAGGTCACGGCACCGTTGCTGACCGGTTTCAATACCGAAGAGGCGGGCCTTCCCAAGCCGACGACGGTGAGCCAGTTCGAGGCGATGGTACGCGCGCGCTTCGGACCGCAGGCGGAACGCGTGCTCGCCCTTTACCCGCACAAGACGGACGCGGATGCCACAGAGTCCGGCGCCGTCTTGGCTCGCGATCGGTACATGGCGTCGTTGATCCTGTGGACGGAGAAGCGTACCGCCACGGCTGGCGAACCCATCTACCGTTACTTGTTCACACGGCACATCCCGGTCGCGAGTGGACCGGATTTCGGCGCGTTTCACACCGCTGAGGTTCCTTATGTCTTTGGCAATACCGACACGAAACTGCGGCCCTACACGGCGATCGATACCAAGATATCCCGACAGATGCAGAACTACTGGCTCAATTTTGCGCGTACTGGCAATCCGAACGGACCCGGACTCCCTAACTGGCCGAAGGCAAGGGCGGGCACACCATCGGTCCTGAAACTGACGGTGCCGGCGGAGGTCGCGCCGGCCGTATCGACTCCCGAGCGCTTGGCAGCATTGCGTGAATATGTGGCGGGCGGCGGAGCGTTGAGCCTCTTTTGATGCTGCATCCGCGCCGGCAGATATGCCGGCGCGCGTATCGACCTGTCATTGGTGATGCTTGAGCAGCTGACAGCGGAAGCGCAGTGCGGACGAACAGTCCTCACGCTCTTACGTCGAAAGATCAGTAGCGAACACAGGGAGGATTGCATGTACAACGTAAAACTATTCGGCTTGGCAACGGGTTGTTGCAGCTTCTTGGCGTTGGCCACAGCGGCGCACGCCCAGCAGCCGGCGCAGACTGCTGGCGCCGAAGCGGTCGATACGGAGACCGGAGCTGACATCGTCGTTACGGCGCAGAAGCGGGAGCAGCGGATCCTTGACGTTCCCGCGTCTGTCTCCGTCATCGACGATCGGCAACTTGCACGCCAGCAGGTCAACACTCTCGCGGACCTGAGCCGGACGACGCCTTCCCTCGAGATCAATCAGGCTCCCGGACAGAACCTGGGCGGTGGCGGACAAATCCGCGGCTTGGGAACCCAGACGTTCGGGATCGGCGCCTCCGCGGCAGTCGGCGTCGTCGTGGATGGCGTCAGCCAGGGTAGCGTCAACATCTCCCAGCTGTTCGATGTCCAGCGCGTCGAGGTCCTGAAGGGGCCGCAAGGGACCCTGTTCGGCCTGACGACATCGGCAGGCGTCATCAACATCACGACGAAGGCACCGAGTTTCACGGAATTCAGCGGCCAGGTGCGGGCGCAGCTTTCCGACGAAGGCTTCGCAGGATCCACCGGCTATGGTCAGCAGGTGATTTCGGGCGGGTTGAACATCCCGATCAGCAGCATTGCCGGCTTACGCCTGTCAGGCATCGTCGACTTGCGCCAAGGACCGGGCCGCAACGCCCTCGACGGCTCGCTGGATGCTCATAACGGCTACAGCGCGCGCGCACGATTGCTGATCGCGCCGACCGAAGCATTGCAGATAGATCTCAACGCCGACTTCAACAGAACAACGGGCGGATACGATGACTTCTTCACGGTCCGCAGTGCGACGCCGTCCTTCGCCACGGCGTTGGCGAACTGCCGTCCTGCTCCTGGCGCGACGGCGACGCCTGTCGTGGCCAGCCCGGGGAATCGCGACTACTGCAGCACGATCGAAGGGCGCAGTGGCGGTGAGAACTTCGGCGGCTCCGCAACGATCGCCTACGATTTCGGGTCCTCCACACTCACGTCGATCACAGCGGCGCGGCGCCAGCGTTCGGCGCCAAATACCGTGGAAGACGTGTTCCGCCTTACAAACGCCTTCTTCGCCCCGCCTCCTGCCGTAGCGCCAACTCTGGTGCAGAGCGTCGGAACCCCCGACCCAAAGCCGACTGATCTCTTCACTCAGGAATTTCGCGTTGCATCACGGACAGGTGCGAGGTTGGAATACACCGTAGGCGTCTTTTACTCGAGTTTGAAATCCACGACGGCAGGTGGAGCCCAACTCGTCATCGGAGATGTCTTCGCGCTTGGCGCACCCCCGTTGGTCCTAGTTCGGAACATCAGCACGCCCGGCGGAACGCGAGATACGCAGCATGCGGTCTTTGGCCAAGCGACTTATCATGTCACCGACCGACTAGGGGTGATCGCCGGCGGACGCTACACCCGGGAAAATCTCTCCCAGTACAGCTTCGACCCGGCCGGCGTGCGTTCGGCATCGCGATCGAAGATCGACAATACGTCGTGGCGCTTCGGATTGCAGTACGAGATGGACCGCGCGCTGACGACGTATGCGACGGTCGCGCGCGGGTACAAGGGTGCGCAGTTCGCCACTCCACCGGTCGGGAGCCCCCCCGGCACGCCGAACACCCTCATCAATCCCGAGATACCAACCGCGTACGAGATCGGTCTCAAGACGGCGCTGTTCGATCGCCGCGCGGTCCTGGACGTCAGCGCGTTCTACACCACTGTCGACGGCTATCAGGGGCAGACCTGCTCGACCCAAGCCACCGGTTTGCTGAGCTGCACGACGACGAATATCGACGGCATCAAGTCTAAGGGTATCGAGGCCAATCTGTTCGGTCAGGTGACGAAGAACCTGACGATCAACGCGGGCCTGATCTATAACCCGGCAACCTACCCGAAGCGCAGCGTCACCGGCGGTCCCTACCTCGCGTCGGACCAGACCGACATCAGCGGTGCTCAGCTGGTCAACAGCCCGCGGTGGAAGTTCGCATCGTCGGCGGAATATTCCCAGCCCCTGTCGTCGGCGCTGCAAGGCTTCCTGAGCGCTGACGCCGTCTACCGGTCGCGGACGCCCTATGCCGCATCTTCCGATCCGATGCTGTCCTACCGCGCAAACTGGATCGTGGGCGGCCGCCTGGGCATCCGCGATGCGAACGACCGCTGGTCAGCCGCGGTGTTCGTTCGCAACCTGACGAATGAGCATCAACCGTTCCTGCTGCAGGCGGCATTCCCCAATGCGGGAAACTACGGTCAGATGCTCGGAGCACAGTCTTTCCGATCGGTCGGCCTCAACCTGGAAGGCAGATTCTAGACATCTCCATGACGTTTGGCGGCCGAGCCCGGGGGCCGGTTAGGGTCCTCGGGTCGACGACGGCAAACACCCGGTGGGAACTGAGCAACATGCTGACATGCAGTCGACGACGTCTTCTCTTAGGTACGGCATCGGTGATCGCCGCTCCGGTTTTCGCAGCATTACCCAAGCGACTTATCCTGCCAAGGGCGGCGCAATCTCACGCGCCGGCATCGCGCTTCACATGGTCGGCATACCCGATGATGCGGGCGGACATGCGCCGGTCGCTCGACCGGAAGGTGCGGGGCAAGCCGGTCCATGACAGCCTGTCGATCGATGATATGGAAAGCGCGAAACGCTGGACGCCATCGTCCCCCGTGTCGCTGCGATACACCACTGACCGCGCACGGGTCGGAAGCCGCTCGCTGCGATTCACGACCCAGCAGAGAGACGAAGGGTACATACGGGCCAATCGGCGGCCGAACGGGTCGTTCGCCGGCGATGCAGCGCTCTTCGACCAGCTCCCGGCTGCCCCCGCCGCAAGGCTCGCACTCGATCCGCCGCAGGATTGGTCCAGGTTCAACCGGCTGTCGCTCTGGTGCTACGTCCATCCGACTGGCAATCCGATCAACAGCCTTTGCCTCGAATTCACGTGCTTGGGCGCACCCGCGGGACCGAGCGATCCGATCTCCGTCCATTATTTCGCCGACCTGGAGCAAGGCGAGTGGAATCATCTCACGTGGGAGATTCCAGAGCATGCCCGCGATCGGGTGTCGGAGATCACCTTATTCGTTCCCGTATGGGGACTGCCCTTCGCCAAGGTGAAAAGCGGCCTTTCGCTAGATCTGGATGACATCCGGGTTGAGCGGGTCGATGTCGAGCAGGTCGATGGATGGTCCATCGCGCCCGCGAAGATTGCATACAGCCATGTCGGATACCGGCGCGAAGCACCCAAGGTCGCCGTTGGACGGAGCTCGGCGGTGCGACGGTTCGAGCTGCTGCACGACGGGGACGGCAGGGTCGCGGCGACCTTTCCGGTCACGAAGCTGCGAACCCGTCGCGCCAGCTACGATATCTATGATTTCGGCGCATTCAGTGCGGTCGGCGTCTACAGGCTACGCGTGGCCGGCTTCGAGACCGATGCATTCCCCATCAACGACGATCCGTGGCGCGAACTGGTGCAGGCGACGCTGAATGGCTTTTACGGCTTACGCTGCGGATATGCGGTACCCGACGCGCACGACGCCTGCCATTGCGACGTCCTGGTGCGTCACGGGTCGGAAACTCGGGTGGTCGGAGGTGGTTGGCATGATGCCGCGAATCTGAGCCAGGACACGGAGAACACCCACGTCTCCGTCTGCGCCTTGCTGGACCTGCACGACGCGCTCCTGTCGAGTGCTCCAGACTTGGCCTCGCGCGCGCTTGAGGAGGCCAAGTGGGGATTGGAGTGGGTTGCCAGGATGCGATTTGGAGCTGGCGTCCGCAGCCTGAGGGGCGGCCACACATATTTCACCGATGGCAAAGTCGGCACGGACGACGACATCATCCTCGATCAGGTCGGTTCCAGTGTTTTTCTCAACATCACGGCGGCCCTGGCGTCAGCCAAGGGTTCGCGTCGGCTGCGGACGAGCGAACCCGAGTTCGCAGCGGAACTGTTGAAGGCGGCGGAAGAGGATTTCGCCACGGTCCTGAGCGTCCGTAGTGCACCTGTTCACGAGAACGGACCTCCGGATTGGCACGTTCAGCCGTGGCAGAACGAGGTCGGCTACGTAGTCCTGGCCGCTGTCGAACTTTATTCGGCTACGCGAAAGCAAAGCTACGCGGACGCTGCAGCGAAGTACGGCGCATGGCTTCTGGATATGCAAGAAAGGCGCTTCATCGAGGGAAGTCCCGTTACCGGCTACTTCTACGAGGATGCGGCAAAGACCCGTATACTTCACGATCAGCAACGCACCAGTGGCGCGCCCAACAGCTTCGAGGAAGGTGCACTGCTCGGCCTGGCTGCGCTGTGCGAGGCGTTGCCCAACCATCCCGATTGGATTGAATGGCGCACCGGCCTTGCCGCCTATGCGACCTATTTCTGCGAACGGGGTGCCGAAGCGTCGCGACCGTTCCATCATCTGCCGTCTGCCGTCTGGCGCAAAAGCGACTTGGATCAGCCGATGCCCGAGGACTTCGGCGCGAAGATGTTCGCAGGCAGACCAAGCCCCGTCTACCCATCTACACCGACGCCCGAGAACATTCGGCGGCAGATTGGCGCCATGTATGACGCCGGCACATATCTTTCGCCGAACCAGCGCCTTCGGACATTTCCGCTATGGACCGACCATGTCCGTCATGGCGGTACCGCTGTCCAACTTACCAAGACCATCGGACTGCTAGCTGCGGCGAGAGTCCGTCAGGATCTGGATCTACTTCGGCTCGGGGAGCGCCAGATCCAATGGGTGGTGGGCGCCAACCCGTTTTCCCGGTCGCTGGTGTACGGTGTGGGGTATGACTGGTGGCAGAACTTTACGGTGTCGCTACCGAACATGGTGGGCGGCCTGTCAGTCGGTATGAATTCCTACCGCAACGATTCCCCCGCGTGGGGGCAGAACGCGGTATTCCCTTACAAGGAGATATGGGTCGCTTCCAGCGCTCGTCTCGCCGCAAGTCTTGCAGGGGTCTGCGGCCGAGCGGTCGTCGAAGGTAGCTCTCCCGGGGCAATGTTCAGGAATGTCGCGACGGGCGATGTCTCGAGCGTGCGTCCGGGCCGTTACGAGCTCAATCTTGCGCCCGGCATCTACGAGGTCCGGTTCGGTAGTGCTACGCGCAGCGTGACGCTGGTTCCCGGACCGCGTACGTTGATCTTGGATCCTGCGAACTCCGTGGATCTGCAGATGACATGGGAGGGCAAACCGGGTAGCCCGAAGGGTATAAGATTGACCGCCCGTGGTGCCGGGCGCCACCTGCTGTGCCTGAGATCAGCCAACATATCGACGGAATGGACGGAACTCAGCGTTGATCTGGCGGCGGATCGACCAACCTCTATAGGATGTGCAGTGACCGTTACGGATACGGCATCACCGTGGCTGGTGGTCGCGCAGGTTGGTCGCGATGCCAGAGAACACTTCGAACTGATTGGCAGCGCACTAGCAAGGAGTCTGTGAGCGCTAGGCGCGCAGGAAGGAATGCCGCATGCCGCTCGCGGCAATGACGCAGAGCATGTCGTGTATGGGAGCCGTGGGAGTGTGATCGTCCACCGGACAGCAGGCAACGGGTTTAGCTGAATAGCTCGCTAGGCAGCAGGAGCTGGTTGGTCAAACCGTCGGCTTGTGCGTAGCGCAGCATGGTTTCCAGAACGCTGCGGTTCGCCTCCATTCCGTAGGTCCACGGATCCCCATTGAGCGCGTCGCGGCTAGCGGCTGCGTGGTCGTTAAGCCAGGGAAGGGTGAGCTTGGGGAAGTCGCGGGAAACCAAGTCAGCGGCTGCTAGGTTCCGAGCCTCCTCGAAGGCTGCGAACAGGGCTTCGCCGAGTCCCGGCTCCTCCTCGACGAGGGCGCGCCGGACGACAAGGATGTGCATGATCGGGAAGAGGCCAGTGCGTCGCCAATAGGCGGTCTCCGCCGCGCGTGGGTCAGCCCATAACCTTGCAACTGGGGCTGTCTGCCTAAGGAAGCTGCGTGGCGCGCCGGGGCTGATGACGGCATCGATCGCGCCGTCGCCCAATAGCGTGTCGAGTGTCGCAGGGGATCGTTCGAGGCGGATGCCGGCCGGCAGCGACATGGCGGCGCGATCGTCCAGCACCGGCGCATGCAGTCCGGCGGCTATCCAACGGATCGATTCGCGCGATACGCCATGCTCGTCGGCGAGCAGGCCACGCAGCCAGAGGCCCGCGGTCTGTTGCCAGTCGACCAGCCCGATGGTTCGTCCCGCGAGATCCTCGGGCCGGTCGATGCCTCGGTCGGTGCGGATGTACAGGTTGGCATGCCGGAAGCTGCGCGACAAGAAGACGGGAACGCCGACATAGTCGCGGCGGCCCGCCGCGACCGCCGCGATGTGCGAGGCCAGCGATAGTTCGGCGACGTCGTACGCTGCATCGCGGAGCACGGTGCGGAACAGGCGCTGTGGCTCGACGACGTGAAGATTCGTCTCATGTCCCGCGATCCGTACGCGCCCGTCGAGCAGCGCCTCGATCCGGTCGGAGAAGGTGCAGCCGATGGAGAGTGCCGTCATGTCCCGCGTCAGCCGATCGTCACGTCGACGCCATCAACGGTGCCCAAGCGGGCAGCGTCCGAATTATGGTCGCTATCCAGTGCGAAGCTGAATGCGGCCGTCTCCGTACCGGCGGTGGGCCACAGACCCGCCCCGTTACCGCCGCTGCTGGTCGCCAGCCAACGCGCGTTGCCGCTCAGGATGCGCGTGGCATAGGTACTGCCGGCGGGGATATTGGCGGCGTCGCCCGCTGTCAGTCGATGTTCCTCGCCATCGATCGTTACTTCGACTTGGCCATCAAGCAGATAGAGGAAGACGTGCGTCGTGCCGTGACGCAGCGTCGGCATTTCGGCGTCGCGACCACCTTCGATCACGCGCATGTCAACGAGACCGTCGGTTTGCGCCTGAGTTAACACCGCGGTCGAGAGGTGACCGAGCAGGACGTGGCGCGTGCCGAAGCCGGCCTCGAGGAAATAGGCCGACTGATCCGCAACCAGAGCCTGGTCCCCTGCGCCAATCGGAGTCGCGTCAACATAGACGGGATCGTCCACCCGCATGATGCGGTGCTTGCCCATCGCCGGACCCATGCGGGAGAAATCGAAGGGGTGCCCGTCGGCGGGCAGTCCGGTCATGCCCCAGACCTCACCCGCATCGACGAAGAACTGTTCCCAACCACCGGGCGCGACGATGCCGAAGAACTGGGTGCGCGGGGCGACACTGCGATAGCTGTGCGTCACGCGCGGTGGGACATAGGCGAAGTCGCCGGGTGCGAGCACACGCGACTGGTCGTCCGCCCAGACCTGCAACCGGCCGCGGGTGACGAACCAGGTGTCGTGTTCGCGTTCGTGCCAGTGCATCGGGATTGGCCCGCGATCGAGCGGACATTCGACCACCACCGCACCGAAGCCCCCCGCGGTCTGATCAATACCGGCGAGAGTGCGGATGACCTGGCCCGCAACGAGGTGCGACAGGCCTTCGCCGGCACGAAGCACATAGGCGCCGCTGGTGGGCAGGCTGCCCCGATTAGCGATGTTGGTCATGTTGTCCTCTCCCTGCAGTCTCAAGCGAACGGAATGGCGAGCTGCGCCGCCTTGCATTCCAATGTCTTGGGGGGAGCGATCCCCCATTGGTCGGTGCGGCCCGGCGGCCAAGTCCAGTCCTGCGGGCGACCTACGCGATAGTGTTCATCGACCTGCAGAACGTCTGCGGTATATTCAACGACGAAGCCGAACGGGTCCACGAAATAGGCGAAGACGTTGTTGCCTGGTCCGTGCCGACCGGGTCCCCAGCCGATCGCAAAGCGGTGATCGACCATCCGACCGGAGGCGCGCATCACGCCCTCCCAGCTCGGCATCTGAAAGGCGACATGGTTCAGGGTGTTGACCGGCGCGTCGGCGATCACGATGGAATGATGGTCGCTGTTGGTTCGCACGAACGCCATCATCTTCGATCGATCAGTGAGCGTGAAGCCCAGCGCGTTCGTGTAGAAGGCGGCGTCGCGGTCGACGTCGTCGCTGTTGAAGTTGACATGGGCGATGCGTTCGGGCCGGTCGGCATCGGCGGGGAGGGGGGCGACACGCGTGTCGTGCTGGACCAGTCGGATGGTGCGGCCCTGCGCATCTCGGACCGCGACGATCGTCCCCCCGCCGGGCTCATCCGTCGTCGTCCGCGGCGTCGTCAACTCGGCGCCGTGCGCGACCATCACGGCTGCGAGTGCCTCGGGATCGGCTTTCGGCGCAACCCGGAACGTCATCGACCGGATCGCGGGTGTCGAAGCCGCATGCAGTGCGAGCAGATAGGGATCGCTGCCGGTGCCCCGCAGCCATACCGTGCCCTCGCTCCGAACTGCGAGGCTGAGGCCCCAGATGTCGGTATAGAAGGCGGTCGCCGCTTCCAGGTCGGGGACGTCGAAGTCGACGCTACGCAGACCGGTGATCGGAAAGTCCTGGCCCATCGCGTCTCATCCCTCCCGCCGCCGGTTCGCGACAGGACGAACTATGGGGGTGCCACGTCATACTTGGCAAATACGCAATCTTACGCGAAGCATAGGCGCAACCTATGGCAATGAGGATGGCTCCATGATCGATCCGCGACTGCTGCGCACCTTTCTTGCGGTGTGCCTCGAAAACTCGATCAGCGGAGCCGCGCGGCGGCTCAACATCTCGCAGCCGTCGGTTTCAGTGGCAATCGCGCAACTGGAGCGCAGCCTGAAGGGACGACTGTTCGCGCGCGGGCGTCAGGGGATCACGCTGACCGCGGCGGGCGAGGCGCTCAGGCGGCGTGCAGAGATGATGGAGGTACTGCTCGCGGAGGCGGAACACGCGGTAGCGCTCGCCGGGGCGGGTATCAGGGGCCCACTGCGGATCGGCGGGACGCCCGGCGCGCTCGTAAGCCTCGTCCCCGCCGCGATCGCGCGGATGGAGCGTGCCGACCATATGGCGCTCACCGTGATCGAGCGCGCGGACGCGCAACTCACGGACCTGTTACGGCGTGGCGAGATCGAGGTGGCGGTGGTCACGACGGGTATCGAGACGCCACCCTCGGATGTCGATGAACGTTCGATCGCGCGCGATCCGTTCTCCCTGATCGTCGGACAGCTGCATGACGGCCTGGGTCCAAGCGTGTCGCTGCCCGAGGTCGCTAGGCTGGGCTGGGTATTGCCGCAGGCGGCGGGTGCGTTCCACCGTCAGATCGAGGCGCTGTTCCTCGCTGCGGAAACCGCAGTTCCCGCCGACGTAATACGCTGCGATTCCCTGCTGACGTCAAAGGCGATCGTGCAGCAGGGCCGTCGCGTCACCGTGCTGCCCCGCGGCGTCGTCGAGCCGGAGGTGCAGACCGGGCTTCTTCGGGCGATCCCGATCGACGGTGTCCCGATCACCCGCAGCATCGGCGTGCGCACGTTACGGGGGCGGCAGCTGTCGGCACTTGGCCAAGATTTCTTCGCGGCGATCACAGCCGAGTGATATAGCGAATTCCTATGGTCATGCTAAAAACCACTATTTTACATTATCCCTAGGTAGGATCACACGTCGCTTCACCGCCACCAAGAGCGGCTGGAGGGATGAATCGATGTCATATGTTTGCCGTCATTTTTCGTGTTTGCAGGACGGCGGCGACCGATGAGCGATCCCGCTCCCGTCTTCGACATCGCGATCATCGGCTGCGGACCTGTGGGCGCGCTCGCGGCGAACCTGGCGGGTAAGGCCGGACTGTCGGTGTTGGTCATCGATCGCGAACCGAACCCGCACCCCTTGCCCCGCGCGGTGCACCTCGATCACGAGATGATGCGCCTGTTCCAGGCCGCCGGCCTCGCCGGCGCAATCGCGCCGGGCATGCGTGAGACGCAGGGGCATCTGCATGTCGGTGCCGATCACGGCGTCATCAGATACATGGGTACCGCCGGGCGTCCCAAACCGTTCGGCTGGGCCAACGACTACTTCTTCTACCAGCCCGAATTGGAAGCGCATCTGCGCGAGGGGCTGGAACGGTTCGGGTGTGTCACGCAGATGATGGGCGTCGAGCTCGCCGCGTTCTATCAGGACGCCACGGGCGTGACATTGCATCTGGCCGGCGTCGACGGGGCTATCGAACAGCGCGCGCGGTGGGTGATCGCCTGCGATGGGGCGCGCAGCGTGGTGAGGAAGGCCCTGGGTATCGCGCTGGAAGACCTGCACTTCGAAGAGCCGTGGCTGGTCGTCGATGCGGAAGTGGACGGTCCCGTCCGGTTCCCGGACCTTTGGGGCGTGCCCGACACCGCGGACATTCAGCAATTGTCGGTGATGATGTGCGATCCGACACGTCCGGCGACGATCGTGCCGGGGAGGGGCACGATGCGACGCTGGGAGTTCATGCTGCTGCCCGGCGAGGACGATGCCGCGATGATGCGTGCGGATCGCGTGGCGAGATTGATCGATCCGTATTTGGGCGACGTGCCGCATCGGCTGGTGCGCGCCACGACCTATCGTTTCCATGGCCTGATCGCCGAACGCTGGCGCGAGGACCGGGTGTTCCTGGCCGGTGACGCCGCCCATCAGACGCCGCCCTTCTTCGGGCAGGGCATGTGCCACGGGATGCGCGATGTCGCCAATCTGGTCTGGAAGCTTGACATGGTCGTTCGCGGCACAAGCGATCCAGCGCTGCTCGATAGCTATCAGGCCGAGCGCGATCCGCACGTCCGCAGCGTGGTCACCGCCGCGGTCGACGCTGGCCGCTACATCTGCGAACTCGATATCGGTCGCGCCGCGGCGCGCGACGCCGCGATGCGCGAGCGTGCGCGTAGCGGCCAGGCCGGTACCGCGGCCGACCTGATCCCCGCCTATTGCAGCGGCGTCGTCGCGGCCGGCACGCCGGGCGCGGGCGAACGCTTCGTTCAACCACGGATGGACGACGGACGCCTGCTTGACGACGCGACCCCGGCGGGCTGGCGGCTGTTCGTCGCGGACGACGTCGCGGCGGCGACGGGTGCCGATATGCTGAGCATGACCACCATAGCTATCGCGGACGTCCCCGACGACGGTACGTTGTCGCGCTGGCTCGCCGACCGCGGGGTCACTGCCGTGCTGGTTCGCCCCGATCATTACGTCTTCGGCACTGCCGATGGCGATGCCGCCCCCCTGATCCAAGCGGCCCAAGACCGCCTTCACATCGTCCCAAATAACACACACGCCATTCATGAAGGAGCCGTTTGACCATGGCCTATGTCAGCTTCCGTCGCGCCGACGGTACCACGAGCTATGGCCGGGTGGCGGGTGAGCGTATCCTCGACTGCGGCGCCGCACCCGGTGCGCCTGCCGATCTGAAGGCGGCGATCGCTGCGGGGGCGCTCGAAGCGCTCGATCACCACGGCGAGGTAGCGTTCGGCGACGTCACCTTGTTGCCGTTGATCCCGAACCCTGCCAAGATCCTGTGCGTCGGGCACAATTACGAGAGTCATCGGCAGGAGACCGGGCGGGCCAAGGTCGATCATCCGTCGATCTTCACCCGCTTCGCCGACACCTTGGTGGCGCACGGCCAACCAATCGTCCTACCCGGCGTTTCAACCGATCTCGATTTCGAGGGAGAGCTGGCGATCGTGATCGGCCGCGGCGGGCGTCACATCGGCGAAGCGGACGCGCTCAATCACATCGCCGGCTACGCTTGCTTCAATGACGCCAGCCTGCGCGACTGGCAGTGGCACACTACGCAGTTCACGCCGGGCAAGAATTTTCCATGCACGGGCGCTTTCGGCCCAATGCTGGTGACGCCTGACGAGGCGGGCGACCTTGCCGACGTCCACGTGGTGACGACGCTGAACGGCGACGTCGTCCAAGACCAGCCGATAAGGGACATGATATTCCCGATCGCCAAGATCATCGCCTACGTATCGGCTTTCACGCCTCTCTCTCCGGGCGACGTCATCGCGACCGGCACGCCCGGCGGCGTCGGGGCCAAGCGCCAGCCGCCGCTGTGGATGAAGGCGGGTGATACCGTTCAGGTTTCGATCGGCCATATCGGCAAACTCACCAACACGATCGTCGCGAAATAATCGCTCGAACAACGAGCAGTATCCACGGGAGAGGACACCATGAAGAAGGCAATCATCGCCGGTCTGACCAGCGTCAGCATCTTTGCGCTCGGCGCAGCCGCATCGGCACAGGACATGCCCGCGACTGCACCCGGCGCAACCTCCGCTCAGGAGGGCAGCACTGCGACGGCGGCGGAGTCCGACGCCCCAGCCGGTGACATCATCGTGACGGCGCAGCGCCGCAAGGAGCGGGTCACCACCGTCCCGATCTCGATCACCGTCGCCAGTCAGGCGCAGCTCGAGCGTCAGCAGGTGAATACGATCACCGACCTCAGCCGGATCGCGCCAAGTCTCGAGATCAATTCCGCGCCTAATCAGAATACCGGTGGTGGCGGGTCGATCCGCGGAGTCGGAACGCAGACATTCTCTGCGGGTGCGACCCCGTCGGTCGGCATCGTCGTCGATCAGGTGAGCCAAGGCAACGCCAACATCACGGACCTGTTCGACGTTGCGCGGATCGAGGTGCTCAAGGGGCCGCAGGGAACGCTGTTCGGGCTGACGACCTCGGCGGGCGTGATCAACATCGCTACGAACGCGCCGGACCCGACAGCATTCAGTGCGCGCGTGCGGACCGAGTTATCAGACGCTGGCACCGCCGGCTCGGAGTTCGGCAATCAGATCGTACAGGGGCTGGTGAACATCCCGATCGACGCCAATTCGGCTTTGCGCGTTTCGGGTCTGGCAAACCTTCGGCAGGGGCCGAACAGAAACCTGGCAGAGGGCGGATACAATGACTCCAACCGTTATGGCGTGCGGGCGCGGTATCTGTGGTCACCGACCGACGCCCTCAGCGTCAACGTGATTGGCGATTATACGCGCGGCACCGTTTCGTATGGGGGTGACTTCTTCACGTTCGTCCGTGCGCCGGCGGCCGATGCGCAAATTTTAGCGCGGTGCGGGATTACACCTGGCATCGGCAACAAGGATGTCTGTACCACTCTCAACCCAAGACAGAAGACGCAGAACTTCGGCGGATCGCTGCAGGTCGATTATCAGGCAGAACCATTCACCGTGACGTCCATCTCGGCATTCCGGCGCACGACGCTCCGGGCGGGAGTTGGTACGATCAACCGGGTCGATGGGCTGGCAACACAGCTCTACACCGGTCCGACCAAGGGCGAGACCAGCCTGATAACCCAAGAATTGCGGATCTCGTCGCCCGCCAACGACGTCTTCGAGTATACGGGGGGGCTGTTTTTCTCGAACCAGCGCACCGTGCAGCAGCCGGAGCGGTTCCGCATCACAGTCGCGCTGCCGTTCGGAACTATTCCCGTAGCTGATTCACCGGGTGCCCTGAACAACATCACTGATGAGTCGATGGCCGTTTTTGGCCAGACTACCATCCATGCTACCAAGCAACTGAGCCTATTGGTCGGCGGACGTTACACCGCCGCCAAGCTGTCGCTGGACAATACGCCGGTCGGTGCAGCGCTAAACCCGTCCCGTCTTAACAGCGAGAAGTTCTCGTATAAGCTGGGAGCGCAATATCAGCTCAGCCGCGCAACCATGGCGTATGCATTTGCAGCGCGGGGCTTCAAGGGTGGACAGATCGCACTGCCTAACGGATTGCCTCCGATCGTGCTGCAGCCGGAAATTCCGACGAGCTATGAAGCGGGTATTAAGTCGACGCTCCTTCGTGGCTGGGTACTCGATCTCAGTGCATTCTATTCCAAGATCGAAAACTTCCAGACGCAGAATTGCCTCGTCGCCCCCGGATCTGCGCAGCTCGTCTGTCTGCAGTCCAATATCGACGGTGTGAAGTCGCGCGGTGCCGAGCTCAACCTGTTCGGACAGGTCACGCGTAACCTGTCCATCAACACCGGCTTCATATACGCCAAAACGACGTACCCTGACGGCTTCAGTGGCTCGGACAGCAGCGACCTCACGGGTAAGCAATTGGCGTTCTCGCCACGTTACAAGTTCACTTTCTCCGGTGAGTACGAACAGCCGCTGACCAACAGGTTCTCGGCGTTCATCGCAGGGGATGCGATCTGGAAATCGAAGATCAGATACGAGCAGACATCCAATCCAGAGACCCAGTTCAAGCAGCACTGGCTGATCGGCGGCCGGCTGGGCGTGCGCACGGACGACGAGCGGTACTCGCTGGGTGTCTTCGCGCGCAATCTGTTCAATCAGCACGAGCCATCGTTGTTCCTGGCGTCCGGCGCATCGGTGCTGGGTCTTTATGGACCCCAATCCTATCGTCAGGTCGGCTTGCAACTCGACGCCAAGTTCTAGTGCGCCGATAGCGGGCGGGGACGATCGGTGCATCCCCGTCCGACAATCGTTCCGCACCGGACGTGTAACAGGTCAAGAGGAGAGGCGAGATCGTGACGGGCCAGACGCCGGAACAGCGACGGGCGATAGCGGCAATGGGACGCGTCCTCGGCCCCGATACGCTGGCCGCGGTCCATCGGCTCTATCGCGCCGACCAGGACGAGAGCGCCGGCGCGCCGCGCTGTGCCGGCGCCGATCTGGCCTACGGCGAGCACGACCGTCAGAGGCTGGACGTCTACATGTCCGAGGCAATCCAGCGCGACGTTTCCGCTGATGCGCGACCGGTTTTGCTCTGGGTCCATGGCGGTGGCTTCGTACGCGGCGAAAAGGCATCGCCAGATCATCCCTTCAACGCCCACGTCGGCCATTGGGCCGCGCGGATCGGCCTGATCGGCGTCGTGATGAACTATCGTCTGTTGCCAGAGGCGGCGTGGCCCTCTGGCGGCGACGACGTCGCTGCCGCAGTCGACTGGATCGTCCGCCATATTGCGGATTGGGGTGGCGATCCTACCCGCATCGTCGTTGGCGGCACCTCAGCCGGAGCGACGCACGTCGCGACATATCTGCAGAACGGCACGCTGCTAGCTTCATTGCGCGGTGCGATCCTTCTGTCGGGCCTATACGGCGGCGTTCCGGTTGAACCACGCGATACGGCGTATCTGGGTGTGGATGTTCGGATCGCGCCATCCGGTATCGCCGCCTGCGGCTTGCCGATGTTCCTCGCCTGCGCCGAGTTCGATCCGGTCCGCTTCCAGGACGACACGATGGCGCTGGCCTCCGCGGTGCGGGCGCAGCGCGGCGACTGGCCGCCGATGGCGGTGGTCGGCGGCCACAATCACTTCAGTTTGGCCTGTCATTTGGGGGGGGCGGACAACAGCCTGGCCGACCTGCTTCGCCCCTTCCTGCACGAAACCTGCCTTGACCCCACCGGAGATATTCCATGATGATCGACCGTCGCAATCTGCTGTATTCGGGCGCGATCGCTTCCGCCGCCCTTGCCGCCCCTGCATTCGCCGCCGGCGAGCGGCGTTTTCCCAAGGGTTTCCTGTGGGGCGCCGCGACGGCAGGGCATCAGGTGGAAGGCAACAACACCGCGTCAGACCTGTGGCTGCTGGAGCATGTGAAGCCTACCGTCTTCGCCGAGCCATCGGGCGATGCTGTCAACAGTTTCGCACTGTGGCCGCAGGATATGGACATCGTCAAACGGCTCGGGCTGAACAGCTACCGCTTCTCCATCGAATGGGCGCGCATCGAGCCCGAACCCGGTCAATTCTCGATCGCAATGCTCGACCATTACAAGGCGATGATCGAGGGATGTCGCGCACGTGGTCTGACGCCGATCGTAACCTTCAGCCATTTCACAACCCCGCGCTGGTTCTCGGCGATGGGCGGTTGGACCAATCCGCAATCGCCGACCCTGTTCGCGCGCTACTGCAAGCGTGCAGCACAGCACCTTGCCGCCGGGATCGGCTATGCCGTGACCCTCAACGAGCCGCAGCTTCTCCACATCCTGAAATGGGGCGGGTTGCCGCCACAGGTCTGGGACATCCAGAAGGCGACTCTGGCCGCCGCATCCAAGGCGATGGGCGTACCTAAGTTCGCCTCGGGCAACGTCGCCGACATCGCCGATATCGCGGTGATGGACCGTAACCTTCTCGCTGCGCACCGGGCCGGTCGGGCGGCGATCAAGGAGGTCCGGCCCGACCTTCCGGTCGGTGTCAGCTTGGCGGTCGAGGACGACCAGGCGGTCGGTTCGTCGGTCAAGCGAGATGCGAAGCGTGCGGATGCCTATGCCCCGTGGCTGTCCGCAGCGAAGGGCGACGATTTCGTAGGCGTCCAGAATTATACGCGCGTCCGCTTCGATGCCAATGGTGCGCTACCTATCCCGTCGACGTCGTTGCAGAGCGATCTGCATCAGGAGATTTATCCCGCGTCACTGGGCAACGCCGTTCGCTACGTTCACGCCGAGGCTGGCGTACCTGTGATGGTGACCGAACATGGTGTCGGAACGGCCGACGACCGGGTGCGGGCGAATCTGATCCCGGCCGCACTGGCGGGCTTGCAGGCGGCGATCGCCGACGGCGTACCCGTGATCGGTTACATGCACTGGTCGTTGCTCGACAATTACGAATGGATCTTCGGCTACAAGCCGAAGTTTGGCTTGGTCGAGGTTGACCGAACGACCTTCCGTCGCACGCCGAAGCCAAGTGCGAGCGTACTCGGCGGCATCGCCCGCGCCAACAGTCTGTGAGGCCAAGTCCCATGCGTAATCGCAGCCTGCTGTGCGCCCTGTCCCTCGGCATAACTTCGCTGTCGCCGGCAAGTGCTCAACAAACCAATGGGCCTCCCCCAGGTCTGAGCGCGAAACGGATCACAGCGCCACCCCGCCCTGCCGCGCGACTGCTCTACCCGGCGGATGCCAACGTGGCCGAGACCGAAGTTTGGACCGATCTCGGCGATCAGCGCGTCGTGCGCAACGTCGTCCGGCCGACTCTCGAGGCAGTGCTGCCGGACCCGGCAAAGGCGACAGGCGCCGCGGTTATCGTCGCTCCTGGCGGCGGTTTTGCGATGCTGGCCATGGACAATGAGGGCTGGCCGGTGGCGCGCTGGCTTGCCGATCACGGCATTGCCGCCTTCGTGCTGAAGTATCGCCTAAACCAGACGCCGCCGAAAGAAGCGGATTTCCTGGTGGAGGTCGGCAAAATCTTCGCGGCGGCCGCCAAGGGTGAAACGCGTCCGGCGATCCGCGAGGATCGGGCCACCACCGACATGTTGGCGGCGCTGCAGACGGTCCGTCACAATGCCGCGGGGTGGAAGATCGACCCGAACCGCGTAGGTGCGATCGGCTTTTCCGCTGGTGCCATGACGACGATGCAGACGGTTATGACCGCGCCTGAAAAGGCGGGTCCGGCGTTCTTCGGCTACATCTATGGGCCGATGCTGCCGGTAACGGTTCCGGCGAAAGCCCCGCCGATGTTCGCAGCATTGGCGATCGACGATGGCTTGTTCGGCAAGCAGGGCTTCGGGATAGTCGATGCTTGGCGCAAGGCAGGGCGACCGGTCGAACTGCATGCCTATGAACGCGGTGACCACGGGTTCGGGATGGGACGTGCGGGGACGACGACCATGCTGATGATGGATGAATTCCGGCTGTGGCTCGACAGCCGCGGCCTGCTCGCCCCGCCGCGATGATCGACCAGCAGAAAGAATGTTCCATGCGCCGTTCGACGTTCGCCGCGGCGTTCGCCGCCATCTTGATGGCGACTACCGCCGGCTTCGCGCAGAATGTTGTGCCGGACCCGTTGCGCGACGGCTTCCGCAATCCACCCCCGTCTGCGCGGCCACGCACGTGGTGGCACTGGCTCAACGGGAATATCTCCGAGGACGGGATCGATAAGGATCTCACCTGGATGAGGGATATCGGGCTGGGGGGGGTGCAGGCGTTCGACGCCAACCTGATGACGCCTCAGGTGGTAGCCAAGCGCATCGCCTACATGAGCCCGGAATGGAAACGGGCGTTCCGGAGGGCGGCGACCACGGCGGAGCGCCTGAACCTCGAGCTTGCGATCGCCGCCTCGCCAGGGTGGAGCGAGACCGGCGGACCTTGGGTCCCGCCCGCGGACGGCATGAAGAAGCTGGTGTGGAGCGAGATGGACGTCGTCGGCGGACGGCCGCTGTCCGCCCCGCTAGCGATGCCGCCGAGCGTCACTGGACCGTTCCAGTCGTTGCCCTTCAGCGATCAGCTTGCCGGCTTCGACACCAGCGTGGCGACCAAGCCGCGCGCCCGATACTACGCCGATGTCGCGGTGCTTGCCTATCCCGTGCTCGCGCGGGACGGGATCGCGCCGGTGGTGATGAGCGGCGCGACCGGCGATGCCGCCGCGCTGGCCGATGACGATGCGACGAGCGCGGTGCAGGTCGCGCGTGGCACTGCCGTCTCGCCAAGCATGCTGACGCTCGCCTACGCCGAGCCGACGACGATCCGGTCGGCGACCCTGCTGATCCCCGGCGCGCTGCCGGTGTTCGGCGACGCGGCTTATCTACCGGTGCTTGAAGCGCAGACAGGGGCGGGGTGGAAGCCGATTGCTACCCTTCCGCTGGCAAATGTGCCGACCACGGTTGCCTTCGCTCCGGTGAACGCGCGGACGTTTCGGCTGGTGCTCCGTCCCAACACCGGGCCCAAGCGGACGGGTGTCGCGCCGCCGGCACCCGGTGTGGAGATGGGAGCCATGTTCGGCGGCGGGGCGCCCGTTGCTACGCTTCCCATCGCGGAGTTGCGCCTGTCGAGTGAGGCGAAGGTCGACCGCTACGAGGCGAAGGCGGGCTTCGCCACGGTGCCGGACTATCACGCGCTGAGCCGCGACGTGCCCGACATAACGGGTGTCGAACCAGGCCAGGTCGTCGATCTCACCCGGCGGATGCGCTCGGACGGCACGCTCGACTGGACGCCGCCGCCCGGTCGGTGGCGGATCGTCCGTTTGGGCACCTCTCTGCTCGGCACGACGAACCACCCGGCGAGCCCCGAAGCGACCGGGCTGGAGGTCGACAAGTACGACGGTGCGGCCGTGCGCCGATACCTCGATACGTATCTCGACACCTACCGCGACGCGGTGGGTGCCGATCTGATCGGCGCGAAGGGCATCCGCGCGCTCGTCACCGACAGCTTCGAGGCCGGCGATGCTAACTGGACGCTAGGAATGGTCGCCGCCTTTCGCCGGTTGCGCGGATACGACCCTACGCCTTGGCTGCCGACGTTGACTGGTGCGGTGATCGGGTCGCGCGCGCGCAGCGATGCGTTCCTCTACGATTATCGCGCGACACTCGCCGATCTGATCTCCAACGAACATTATGGCACAGTGGCAGCGGTCGCCCATGCGCGCGGCCTGAAGGTCTACGGGGAGGCGTTGGAAGACGGACGGCCGGCGCTCGGCAATGACATCGCCATGCGGTCGCACACGGACGTGCCGATGGCCGCGATGTGGACGTTTTCGAGTGGCGGTGAACCCCGATCCACGCTTGTCGGCGATATCCGCGGTGCGGCGTCGGTCGCGCATCTGTACGGCCAGAATCTCGTCGCGGCGGAATCGATGACGTCAGCCTTTTCGCCATGGGCATTCGCACCGGCGGATCTGCGCCATGTCATCGATATGGAGTTCGCACTCGGCGTCAATCGGCCGGTGATCCACACGTCGGTGCATCAGCCGGTCGATGATAAGCAGCCGGGCCTGTCGCTCGCGATCTTCGGGCAGTACTTCAATCGGCACGAGACGTGGGCGGGCATGGCCAAGCCGTGGGTCGATTACATGGCGCGGTCCAGCTTCCTACTCCAGCAGGGGCGCGCTCAGGCCGATGTCGCCTATTTCTTCGGCGAGGAAGCGCCGCTAACCGCTTTATACGCACAGGCGGCGCTTCGCGATGTTCCGAAGCGCTATGGCTATGACTTCGTCGACGCCGCGGCGCTGAAATCGGTTCTGAGCATGACGGACGGTCAACTCGCGGCGTCCGGTGGCGCACGCTATCGCGTGCTGTACCTCGGCGGCAGTTCGGCACGGATGACGCTGCCGACGTTGCAAAGGATCGCGACGTTGGTTGAGGACGGGCTCACGGTCATCGGCGAGGCGCCGACAGGGACTCCGGCATTGCAGGACGATGCGGCGGCGTTCTCCGGACTGGTCCGCCGCTTGTGGACCGGCACCGTCGAAACGCGCGTCGGCAAGGGCAGGGTGATCGCTGGCCGGGACCTCGAGCGGCGGCTGGCGCTGATCGGCGTGGTAGCCGACCTGGATTACGATGGGATCGGCGATGGCCCGCTGGTCTTCACCCATCGGACGCTCAAAGAGGACGAGGTTTATTTCATCGCCAACCGTCGGACCACGGCACAGGCACGGGAGGTGCGCTTCCGCGTCACTGGGCGAGTCCCCGAGTTATGGCATGCCGACACCGGCATCACGTCCGCCGTGTCGTACCGCACCGAAGGCGGACAGACGATCGTGCCGCTGGAATTGGCGTCCGAAGAGTCGGTCTTCGTCGTGTTCCGGAATCGCGCGACCACACCGCAGCAGCTCGTGAACGCCCCCGCCGCGCGGCGGCTTGCCCGGATCGAGGGACCGTGGATGGTACGTTTTCAGCCGGGGCGCGGCGCGCCGAAGAAGGCGACGTCTATGACGCTCACGCCGCTTGATCGGCATGCGACGCCCGGCATCCGCTACTTCTCAGGCGTCGCCAGTTACTCGACGGACGTCCAGCTGCCTCCGTCCACCCCAGCGGAGCGACGGTTCCTGGATCTCGGCACCGTCGGCGACGTCGCCGAGGTTCGGATAAACGGCATCGTCGTCGGTACGGTATGGCATGCGCCCTACCGCCTCGATGTAAGCGGCGCCCTCAAGGCAGGTCGCAATCGGGTGGAGGTGCGTGTCGCCAACCTTTGGGTCAATCGGCTGGTCGGCGACGCGCAGCCAGGTGAGGCCAAGATCGCTTGGACCGCGACGCCCGCCTATCGGAGCGATGCGCCTCTTCGGCCCTCTGGTCTGATCGGGCCGGTCTCGATCACCGCAGAAACGGCGCGATGACGCCGAGACAGCGTCGTTACGTTTCGCAAGAGTCCGTGGTTGGGGCGGTGATCAGTGCGGTACTGAGCATCGTCTTCGTATTGTTGGTATTCGGCAGAATCGATCGTGTCCCGCTTCTCGGGAGCCATGGGCTGATCGTAGATGCTGTACCTCAGGGATTCGCCATCGCGCTGATGGCAACTCTAGTGCCGAAAATGCTGACCAAGCGACGTCTTATACTCGGGAAGGTCGAACCGATCACAGGACGGATGAAGCCGCGACTACATATGCCAACGCTGCGATTGCTCATAGTCGCGACTATGGGAGCAGGGCTGACCGTTGCCGCGACCTCACTCCCATTGTTGTCAGGAATAAAGTTCGTCAATCTTACGATTGTCGTAGTCGCCAAGGCACTATGGGGCATGACACTTGGGGCTGCCTTCGCTGCAGCGTCGACGCGCGAGACGCTACTTAATTTTGACGATTGAGAACATTCAATAGAACGATAGTATATGATGTACAGGCGCTTATTACATTTGATCGTCAGAATTGGGTGCAAAAATGAAACTCGATGAAAGAAAGTCAAATATGCGAGCTACTTTCGCGACAGCCTGCTTTGGTTTGCTTGTGATTGCCGGAGAGAGTGGCGCGCAAAGCGTTGAGAGATCCACAGTCGAGATCAAAATTTGGGAAGGCGGCGCGCCGGGAACTAATAAGTGGACCGGTCCCGAGGTCGACAACGTCATCGATATCCCTAAAATTGGGAAAATCACGTTGAAGACCAATGTGACGAACCCAACGATCACTGTCTTTCGCCCTGTCGGCCGGGCAAACGGCACGGCAATCATAGTATGTCCCGGAGGAGGCTTCCAGGTCCTGGCATGGGATCTGGAAGGGGTCAATGTGGCCAAGCGACTGGCGCAGCAGGGGTATACCGCGTTTCTCGTGAAGTATCGGGTTCGGAACACGGGTAAGTTTACCTTACCTAAGACCACAAGGGCTACTCAGGCGGACTTTAATAAATTTAAGACTAATCTTCGAGTTGAAGAAGATATCGCCGTTGCAGATGTGAGGCGTGCAGTGTCGTTGATCAGGTCAAGGTCCGCAGAATTTGGGATTAACGCGAAGCGTGTCGGGGTAATAGGTTTTTCGGCGGGAGCTATTGCGGCTGTAGATACTGCGTTGAGTGATAACAAGTCTGCACGGCCGGACTTTGTTGCTTCAATAGATGGTGGGATAGGGAAGGCTACGGTACCGGTAGACGCTCCACCGATCTTCATTGCGGCGGCTCAAGATGATGATAGCGTCCCCATAACGGAGAGCGTCAAAATGTTCGATCGCTGGACCTCAGTAGGCCGGGATGCTGAGGCACACTTCTATGAGCAGGGCGGGCATGGTTTCGGATTGTCAAAGAGAAACCTTCCGGTCGATTCATGGGCAAATGCTCTTTTTGCTTGGCTTAAATCACACTCGCTCGATCGACGTTAAGCGGTACGCTCGGTTTGGCGGTACCGGGTGGGAGATTTCCCGCTATGACGCGTAAAGAAACGCGTGAAATATGCGGGATCGGTGAAGCCAAGGGCGTAGCCAATCTCTGCCACCGACAGATGCGAATAGAGCAATGCGCGTCGGGCCTCGAGTATCGCGCGTTGGTCGAGCATAGCCGCCGGGGAACGCCCCGCAATCCGGGCGCATGCCATCCGCAGACTGGTCTCGCTCGTGCCGAGATCGCAAGCGTGTGTCGAGATGCTTTCCCGTAGGCGGAACCGGTCTTCAATACGAGCGCGGAAGCGGGCGACCAAACTGGCATATTGCCCGCGATCGAGCGCGGAACCGGTATCGCTCGCAGGCAGGACGCGCAGGGAAACCACTAGCATGGCGAGAAGCGCCGCCTCCACAGCCGCGTAGTGACCTTTGGTGGACCAGGCGACCTCCTGTCGCAGCGTCGCCATGCCGTCGGACAGGCGTGCCATCGCCGCAGTGTCCGGAGTGACCGCAAGCGGACGGTCAAAGACCGGTTCGACGTCTGGGTGCCGGGCAGCAAGATTTTCGAAATACGTCCGAGCCAGCGTGAGGACCGAGCCCGATGACTCCGTCGTCCAATTAAAGCCATGAATAACGCCTGCGGGGACCAGCAGCAGCGCCGGTGCCTCGAAGTGCATCGCAACGTCCTCAGCCTGCATGGCCCCACCGCCCGACGTGATCAGGAATATCTGGACCAGATCAGCGTGAGCATGTGGTTGGATCGTCCATTCGCTGGGTCTCGACCGATCGTCCAGGTGTTCGACGTGAATAAACCCGTCGGCAACTGCACGGTGTGGTTCCCCGTATAGGTAGAAGCTTGGGACGGCTAGGATAGACATGAAGGCTTCATATCGTCTTTGCTGAATAATCCAAGATTTCGGTTGTCCGTGGCATGGTTGGATGCGTTGGACACGCGCACCACTCGGACAATGGCGGATCGAACCGCTGGCGAGAGGATGGACAAAGGATGCGCACACAGGTTGCGATCATCGGCGCAGGGCCAGCGGGCATGTTTCTCGCGCATTTACTCCGCCGTGACGGCATCGATGCCGTCGTCATCGAACGGCGCGACCGGGCCTATGTCGAAGGTCGGGTCAGGGCCGGCGTGCTGGAGCAGGTTACCGTCGACCTGATGCATCGGCTCGGTTTGGCCGAGCGCTTAGTCCGTGAAGGGTTGGTGCATGGCGGCACGAACTTGTCACTGGATGGTCGCCTGTTCCGCATCGACATGGCTGCGCTGACCGGCGGATCGACCGTGACGGTTTATGGACAGCAGGAAGTGATGCGTGACCTGTTCGATGCTGCCGAGGCGAACGACCTGTCTATCGTGTGGAACGCCGTGGACGTGACGATAGAAGATCTCGACAGTGACCGGCCATCAGTCTCCTGGAAGGAGGACGGCGTCCATCAGAATTTGGCGTGCGACTTCGTCGTCGGTTGCGACGGCTATCATGGGGTCAGCCGCGCAGCGATCCCCGCGGGCGTTCTGAACACGTTCGAACGCGTCTATCCCTTCGGCTGGCTCGGCATTCTGGCAGACGTGCCACCGGCGGATCATGAACTCGTCTACGCGAATCACGAGCGTGGTTTTGCACTGGCGTCGATGCGATCGGCTACGCGAAGCCGCTATTACATCCAGTGCGGTGTCGACGAGAATGTTGCGGACTGGTCCGACGATCGGTTCTGGGACGAGCTGTGCCTACGCCTAGGGCCGGAAACTGCGGCCAAGGTAACGCGCGGACCGTCGTTCGAGAAAGCAATCGCGCCGCTTCGCTCCTTCGTATCGGAACCGATGCGCTGGGGCCGGCTGTTCCTAGCAGGTGATGCCGCCCATATCGTCCCGCCGACCGGGGCGAAGGGCATGAACCTGGCCGTATCAGACGTAACGATGCTGGGCGAAGCGTTTGCGGAGCATTATGGCGAACGCTCCGATGCGGGGATCGATGGGTATTCCGGGCGGGCACTGGCGCGGGTCTGGAAAGCCGAGCGCTTCTCCTGGTGGTTTACCTCCGTCACGCACCGCTTTCCGACGATGGATGGGTTCGACCGGCGTATCCAGATGGCAGAGCTCGACTATATTCGTGGGTCTGACGCGGCGCAGCGGACACTCGCGGAGAACTATGTCGGTCTTCCCATGACAGCAGCGTGAAGGGTCAGGCAGCATGAAGAACAAGGTATACGAGAGTCCCGCAGCTGCACTCGACGGGCTGCTCTTCGACGGCATGACGATCATGTCGGGCGGGTTCGGTCTGTCGGGAAATCCCGAAAGCCTGATCCCGGAGGTCCGCGCGTCTGGCGTCAAGAACCTGACCGTCATTTCGAACAATGCTGGGGCTGATGGCTTTGGTCTGTGGATGCTCCTGGAGACGCGCCAAATTGCCAAGATGGTCTCGAGCTATGTCGGCGAGAACAAGCTGTTCGAACAGCAATATCTGAGCGGCGAACTCGAACTGGAACTGACGCCGCAGGGGACGCTGGCGGAGCGGATCCGCGCCGGCGGTGCGGGCATCCCGGCCTTCTATACGAAGACCGGGGTCGGCACTGTCGTAGCGGAAGGCAAGCCGGTCGAGACGTTCGATGACGAGGAGTATGTCCGCGAGACGTGGCTGCGCGCCGATGTGTCGATCATCAAGGCGTGGCGCGCCGATCCTGCGGGGAACCTGATGTTCCGCAAGACCGCGCGCAACTTCAACCCGAACATGGCGACCGCGGGCAAGGTGACAGTGGTCGAGGTCGAGGAGATCGTACCCGCCGGCAGCTTCGATCCCGACTGCATTCATACGCCTGGCATCTTCGTCGATCGCATCGTGCTGTCGACGATCAACGAAAAGCGGATTGAGAAGCTGACGGTTCGCGAAACGGAGACCGTGTGATGGGTTGGACTCGCGAACAAATGGCGGCGCGTGCGGCGCAGGAACTCCAGGATGGTTTTTACGTCAACCTTGGCATCGGTATCCCGACGCTGGTGGCGAACTACGTTCCCGACGGTCTCGACGTGACGTTGCAGTCGGAGAACGGTATGCTCGGTATCGGGCCGTTCCCAACGCGGGATTCCGTCGATCCGGATCTCATCAACGCCGGCAAACAGACGATCACCGCGTTGCCGACGTCCAGCTTCTTTTCCAGCGCGGACAGCTTTGCGATGATCCGTGGCGGCCATATCGACATGGCTGTCCTCGGTGCAATGGAAGTTGCCGTCAATGGCGACATCGCCAACTGGACGATCCCCGGCAAAATGGTGAAGGGGATGGGCGGCGCGATGGACCTGGTCGCCGGGGTGCGGAAAGTCGTGGTCGTGATGGATCACGCCAACAAGGCGGGCGAGCCGAAGATCCTGGAGGCGTGTACGCTGCCGCTCACCGGCAAAGGCGTGGTCGACCTGATCATTACCGACCTCTGCGTGCTCGTCTGCGACAAGAAGGCGGGCGGTCTGAAGCTGGTCGAACTGGCGCCGGGCGTGACGCTGGACGAGGTACGAACGAAGACCGGTGCGGCGTTCGACGCGGGTGCCTTCGAGCAGGGGAGTGCGGCATGACCGAGGTGATCGCCTATTCGCCTGAAGAACCCGGGCTGTCGCCCTCGCTGCACCCGGACTATTGCTCGACGGTCGATCGCAGTCCGCGTCAGCCGCTCATCGCGATCCCACCGACGCTGACAGAGACGACCGGTCCAAGCGCGTGGGAGCGCCTGATGGTGGGACCCTCTGGCATCGACCTCACCGCGCAACATGCGGGCGTTCCGCAGGGTCAGCGCATCATCGTCTCCGGCCGCGTGCTGGACGATCGCGCACGCCCCGTGGCCAACACCGTCATTGAGATCTGGCAGGCTAATGCTGCAGGGCGCTATATCCATTCGGCTGACACCTGGAACGCACCGCTCGACCCGAACTTCACCGGAGCTGGGCGTGTCGTCACCGATCACGAGGGGCGGTACAGCTACGTTACGATACGACCTGGCGCGTATCCGTGGGGCAACCACAAGAACGCGTGGCGGCCGGGCCATATTCATCTTTCGCTGCTCGGGCCCGCGTTTGCGACACGGCTCGTGACGCAGATGTACTTTCCCGACGATCCGCTGATCGAGATCGACCCGATCGCCAACGCCATACCGATGCCCGCCCGCCAGCGGATGGTGGGTCGCTTCGATATCAAGAGCACGAAGCCTGCCTACGCGCTCGGCTATCTGTTCGACATCGTTCTGAAGGGGCGCGACGAGACGCCGTTCGAGGATCACCACCATGACGATTGAGATCGCAGTCGAGGATCGCCAGACGGTCCCGCGCTTGGACAATCAGGATCCGGCGATTTTCGGCCAGACGCCGTGGCAGACGGTCGGGCCCTTCTTCCACTACGGCCTGCCGTGGAAAGGCGGCGCCGATCTTGTCGGTAAATCGGACATGGGCGCCCGCACCGACCTGTTCGGCGAGGAGCATTACCTCCTCAACCTGTCGTCGCCGACCGGCACGCCCGAGGGCGACGTGATCGAGATCGCGGGGCAGGTGCTCGACGCGAAGGGCGTGCCGATACTCGATGCGATGATCGAGATCTGGCAGGCCAACGCCGCCGGGCGCTATGCGAGCGTCGATGATCCGCGCGACGCGGTGCCGATCGACCCCCATTTCATCGGCTTCGGCCGCGCGTCGGTCGACCCGGACGGGATCTACCGGTTCCGCACCATTCAGCCGGGGCGCGTACCTGGTCCCGGCAACACGCTGCAAGCCCCCCATCTGGCAGTGTCGGTGTTCGGGCGGGGTATCATCAAACGGCTCGCGACGCGGCTGTATTTCGCCGATGCCGAAGGCAATGACGATGATCCGGTGCTCACAGCGGTTCCGGCAGCTCGTCGAAATACGCTGATAGCCCACCAGCGAGATGACGGTAGTTGGTGGTTCGACATCCGGTTGCAGGGCGAAGCCGAGACGGTCTTCTTCGCGGTATGATGTCGAATGACTGATCTTCTCCGCACCCGCCCGGCGACAACGCCCGCAATGTTGGCCGTCTTTGACGACGACGCTACCGTCGCTCACGCGCTCGCATTCGAAGGTGCTTTGGCAAGAGCGCAGGCGACGGAAGGAGTGATCTCGGAGGAGCTCGCGCTCGCGATTGTGGACGCCTGCATAACGACGGCGATCAATACTGCTGAACTGGCAGAGGAGTCAGCGCTGGCCGGTACGCTGGCAATCCCACTCGTCGCCCGTTTGCGTGCCGCCCTGAGTGGTGATGCCAGGAAGGCGGTACACAAGGGAGCGACCAGCCAGGACATCGCCGACACCGTGTTGATGATGCAGACGCGGGCAGCGACCGAACTGGTACTCACGGACCTTGACCGCATCGCCGATGCCCTTGGTCGTTTGGCTCTGCGTCATGCGGACACACCTGCGGTCGGCCGTACGTTGTTGCAGGATGCGTTGCCCGTCGCGTTCGGTCTTCGGATCGCGCACTGGATGATCGGTATCGCCGATGCCGCGCAGCGACTGCGGCGCGATGTCGAGGACCATGCCCGGATCCAGCTGGGCGGTGCCGCAGGTACGCGGGCCGGGCTCGACGGCGCGGGGCCGGCGATCGCATCGCATATGGCAAATGAGCTGGGCCTTGCCGTGAGCGAACCATGGCACGCGCGCCGGATCGGCATTGCCGCCATTGGCACCAGTCTTGCCATAGCGATTGGCGCCATCGGCAAGATGGCGCGCGACGTAGCGCTTTTGTCGCAGAACGCCGTTGGAGAGGCGCGTGAGCCGGTGGTCACGGGCCGCGGTGGATCATCGGCCATGGCGCACAAGCGCAACCCGACCAGTTGCCAGATCGCGCTGTCGGCAGCGCTGCGTGCGCCGGGTTTGGCTGCGACCTTGCTTGTCGGACTGCCGCAGGAGGAAGAGCGCGGGCTTGGCGGCTGGCAGGCGGAGGGGCCGGTGCTTGCCGACCTGTTCCTGCTTGCGGCGGGCGCGGCAGAGGCAATGGCTAGCGTCGCAGAAGGGTTGGAGATCGACGACGACGCGATCGCGCGCAACCTGCGTGATGCCAATATTGGGACCGATATCGGCGAAAGCGCGACAATCGTCGCGGCGCTCGTCTCCAACCTTCAAGGATAACTTCATGCCATTCGCGATCCGTGAGGACGTGCGCGTCTACTGGAAGCTCGACGGCGCTCCCGATCTGCCGGTGCTCGTCCTACTCAATTCGATCGGCACGGACATGGCGTTGTGGGAGACCAGCGTCCCGCATTTGCTGCCGGCATTGCGGCTTTTGCGGATCGATACGCGTGGACACGGCGCGTCGGACGCACCTGATGGTGACTATAGCTTGGCAATGCTAGCCGACGATGTCGCCGCTGTTATGGACGCCGCAGGCGTACAGAGTGCAGCCGTTGCCGGTGTGTCGCTCGGCGGGATGATCGCAATGGAGCTGGCGCTGACTCATCCGACGCGGGTTACCGCGCTGGCACTCGTCTGCACGTCGGCGACGATGGACGCGGACACGTGGCGGAACCGGATCGAGGTCGTACGCACAAGGGGTACGGCAGCCATCGCCGATATGGCGATGGGTCGCCTCCTGTCGCCGCGGTTCGTGGCGACGCATGGCGGCGCGGCCGAAAGCGTGCGTCGGGGCCTGATCGCGATGGCCGATGCCGGCTATGCGGGGTGCGGTGCAGCGATCCGCGATATGGCGGTGATTGATCGCTTGCCTGAGATCGGTATGCCCATGCTGGTCGTTGCGGGCGATCGCGACACCTCGACCCCGTTTGCGGGGCATGGCGAACGCATCGTGGCGGCGGTGCCTGACGCACATGTCGTGCATCTCGACGCCGCACATCTCGCGCCGATCGAGACGCCTGCCGCGCTTGCAGCAACGCTTCGCGCTTTTCTAAAACCGGCCGATACCCAGGATGCCGCAAGCACCTTGTTCGAGGCGGGGCTGGTCAACCGGCGCCGCGTGCTTGGCGATGCATGGGTCGACGCGTCGCTCGCCAAGCGGACTGACTTCACCGCCGATTTCCAGGCGATGATCACGCGGATCGCGTGGAATGAAATCTGGGGCCGGCCAGGTCTCGATGACCGCAGCCGTCGGTTCATCGTGCTTGCCATCACCGTGGCCCTGGGACGCTGGGAGGAGTTCGCGCTCCACGTTCGCACCGGGTTGATGCGTGATGGCTTCACCCGCGAGGAACTCAAGGAAGTGCTGATGCAATCGGCGATCTATGCAGGTGTACCCGCGGCAAATACGGCCTTCGCCGAAGCGGGCAAGATCATCGCCGAGCTCGACTCCAGCGGTAATAGAGGCTGAACTTATGATCGATGCTTTTCTCTGTGACGGGATCCGTACCCCCATCGGCCGACTGAACGGGTCGCTTGCGAGCATTCGCGCCGACGATCTGGCCGCCATTCCAATCAAGGCCCTGACGGATCGCAATCCGGGGGTCGATTGGGGTGCGGTGGACGACACGATCCTCGGTTGTGCGAACCAAGCCGGCGAGGACAATCGCAATGTCGCGCGCATGGCTGTGCTGCTTGCCGGATTGCCCGAAACGGTGTCGGGATCGACGATCAACCGTCTGTGCGGCTCGGGTCTCGACGCGATCGGGTCGGCAGCTCGAGCGATCCGCAGCGGTGATGCCGAGTTCATGATCGCGGGTGGTGTCGAGAGCATGACGCGCGCGCCTTATGTAATGGGCAAGGCACAAAGTCTCTTTGACCGGGCGCAGAAGCTGGAAGACACGACCTTGGGCTGGCGGTTCGTCAACCCGGCCATGCGGCATGCCTACGGCGTGGATTCAATGCCGGAAACGGGCGAGAACGTTGCCGACCAGTGGCATGTCAGCCGAGAGGATCAGGATCGCTTCGGTCTTGCCAGTCAGGAGAAGGCTGCAGCCGCGCAGGCGAGCGGACGGTTCGCCGTCGAGATCGTGCCTGTCACGATTCCGCAGAAAAAGAGCGAACCAATCGTCTTCTCCGCAGACGAACATTTGCGCGCAACCAGCCTGGACGCGCTCGCTAGGCTGAAGCCGGTCGTGCGGGCTGACGGTACCGTAACGGCTGGCAATGCGTCCGGCCTTAACGACGGTGCGGCCGCGACGCTCATCGCGTCGGAAGCCGCAGTGGCGCGACACGGGCTGACCCCCCGCGCGCGGATCGTTGCGATGGCAGCGGCTGGGGTCGCACCCCGGATCATGGGCGTGGGACCTATCGAGGCCGCGCGTAAGCTGATGACATTAGGTGGGATCACGCTGAACCAACTTGACGTGATCGAGTTGAACGAGGCGTTCGCCAGCCAGGCAATCGCGACGCTACGTGATCTCGACATCGATCCGTTCGATGACCCGCGCGTCAATCGCAATGGTGGTGCAATTGCGCTCGGTCACCCTCTCGGCATGTCCGGCGCGCGGATCACGATTAGCGCGGTCGAGGAACTTCATCGTACGGGTGGTCGCCACGCGATGGTCTTCATGTGCATCGGCGTAGGGCAGGGGATCGGCTTGTTGATCGAACGAGTGTGATATTCTGAATACATGATTCCTGACACGCCCTAACAGCAAGCGAGATGGCACGGACACCGCAGCATCGATGGTGTTTCAAGAATCTTCATCTTTGACGGTGACACAGTGCAGGCAATGTCAGGCTACCGTCTTGACCGCCGTAGCGAACCGTCGCCGATAATCGGAAGGAGATAAGCCGACAATGCGATGGAATACTTTACGAAAGGCACTAGGGTCGGTGTAGCCCACATCCCAGCCGATTTGGTCGATAGCAAGCCTCGTACCCCGCAGCTTTGTCTTGGCGTTCGATACTCGCAGGCGTTGCCAGTATTCGGTCGTGGTATAGCCGGTCGCTTTTTGAAAGCGGCGTAGAAGTGTTCTTTCCTCAAGGCTGGCTTGAGCTGCAAGCGTTGCCACGTCGACGGTTTTGCCCTCACTATCCTCTAAAAATTCCTGTACCTTCAGTATGGCTTCATCCTTGTGGCCAACGTGGGGACTGAAGCCGCTGTAATAGCTCTGCTCGCGTCCGGGCGGATCAATGAGGAAGCCACGGGCCACTTCTATCATCACGGCATCTCCCATGAACCGCGCGATGATCGTCAAGCAAAGATCGGTCCAGGCCATGACGCCCCCGGCCGTGATGATGTCACCATCGTCGATGACGATCCGGTCGGTTTCGACCCGCGCCAAAGGGAAGCGGCTTCGAAAGCGATCTTCGTAGGTCCAGTGCGTCGTGACGGTTCGGTTGTCAAACAAGCCGGTATCGCCAAGCACGAATGCACCTGAGCAGATGGAGGCCAGCACGGCGCCCTCGGCGTGCCGTTCGAGCAACCAGCTCTTTATATCTGGATCCCTGTCATCATGCGGGCCATCCAACGCCGGTGGCAAAATGCACATCGATGGATCAGTGCTACATGACGCCGAGGAATAAACGCGCTCCAACCGGCCCGTTGCCTTCGCTGCAGCCCAGTGACTGACCACTAGCCTGGATCTGTGCGCTTGCGCCGGCAACGCAGCGGCAATGCGATCGGCAGCAATCAGGAGATCCGTCATGCCCAAAATCGCTGCTTGCTGGGCTCCACGATAGGCAAGGAGAGCAATTTCCATCATGTCATTTCTAACCCGGTTTTTGTCGCTGTCGCCACTCATATAGGCCTGATCATCCTGTTAGACAGGCTCCATACTCAACGGGAGCAATGTTGTGGCCAAACGAGCCCTGATCGTAGTCGATCTGCAGAACGAATATGAAGCCAGTGGCAAGCTGCCGCTGGAGAATCTGGATCAAGCCGTCGCGAATGCGAAGCGTGTCCTTACCGCCGCGCGTGACGGCGAGGAAATGATCGTTCACATTCGTCACGAGACACCGAATTTGGACGCGGTACCTTTTGCGATCGGTACGAGCGGCACCGAAATCATCGCGGCAGTAGCGCCCGTCGATGGTGAAACAACGCTCACCAAGCACTACCCCAACGCCTTTCGCGACACGGGGCTGAAGGCGCTGCTCGATGACGCGAGCGTGCAGGAGGTGATCATCGTCGGCGCGATGAGCCACATGTGCATCGATGCGACGGCTCGCGCAGCGTTCGACTTCGGTTATGCCGTGACCGTCATTGATGATGCCTGTGCCACGCGCGCCTTGTCGATCAACGGCGTCGAGGTCCCTGCGGACCATGTTCATGCCGCCTTCATGGCCGCACTCGCCTTTGCCTACGGTCAGGTAGTCTCCACCGCCGACTTTCTTCCTGCCTGAGCTGGAGCATTACTATGACATCGGAAACTCTGTCCGGCCTCTCTCGCCGCCAGCTTCTGGCAGCCGGTGGTGCCGCTGCCGTTACCCTCAGCGTTGCCCCTTCGCTCAAGGCAGCGCCGTTGCCTGCGCCAAGCACCGGGAACTCGATAGTCCAGATCCGGAACGCGACAATTCGCGTCAACTATGCCGGGGTGCGGTTCCTGGTTGATCCCATGTTTGCGGATCCAGGGGCCTATCCGGGCTTCCCTGGTTCAGCGATGAGCCATCTGCGCAATCCGCTCGTTCCTTTGCCAGTTGCAGTTGCAGACCTTGTCGATGCCGACGCTGTTATAGTTACCCATACGCATATCGATCACTGGGACGACGCCGCGCAGAAGGCACTGCCGAAGGCGATGCCAATCTTCGTTCAGAACGCAACGGACGCTGCCACCATTCGGGGGCAGGGCTTTTCTGATGTGCGGATTATGACGACGGATACGCGCTTCAAGGGTGTTCAACTTGCCCGGACAGGTGGGCATCATGGCGGAGACGCTGTGTTGCGCGCAGTGCCAACGCTCGATCCCGTCAGCGGCGTTGTCTTCCGTCACCAATCGCATAAGTCGGTTTACGTCGTGGGGGACACTATTTGGGATGCAGCCGTGGCGCAGGCGGTCGAGACTTACAAACCCGACGTCATCGTCCTCAACGCGGGGTATGCCCAATGGGTTGATCTGGGGCCGATACTGATGGGTCCACAAGGGGTATTATCCGTCCATCGCGCGGCACCGACCGCTCAGCTCGTCGCGACGCATATGGAAGCAATCAATCACTGTGTCCTTAGTCGGGCCGATCTCGCAGCCTTTGCTAAAAAGGAAGGCTTCGCTCAGCGGCTACTTATCCCCGCCGACGGCGAGAATATTTCGATCTAAGCAAGGCGCCGTGGGCCAACAACGGTGATGCTGCCCCACGGCGTCAGCAACGGCTTGACATGCGGCTAGCGGATTAGTCCTTGATGTCAGCAAGGAGATGGGGATGAAAATCGGGCTTTTCGTATCAGCTTTTGGGATGGCAGTCGCTACTCCCGCGTACGCTGAGCCTACCCGTGTGGTGGTTCGGGTATTGAGTCAGGACGGCAAGTTTGTCGGCGATCATACTGGCGGTGCGCGCATCACCCTCCGCGACGCCAAGTCCGGTAAAACGCTGGCTCAAGGCATTACGAAGGGCGGCACCGGGAACACCGTCCGGATCATGCGAGCGACCGGTCGCTCTCCACTGTTGCAAACCGACGGCGCGGCAACCTTTGATACGATTGTCGACATTGCAGAGCCAACTCTAGTCGATCTCGAGGTGGCTGGACCACTTGGGCGGCTTGGGTCGCTCCTCCAGGTAAAGTCTCAACGATGGATGGTGCCAGGCCAGGCAATCGATATCGGCAATGGCTGGATGGTCGAACTGCCTGGGCTGGCGATTACCCCGACCGCAATGCGCAGCGGCAGTGCCGTGGTGGTTCAAGCTAAGGTCGAGTTGATGTGCGGATGCCCAATCACCCCGGGGGGAGAATGGGATGCATCGGAGTATGTGGTAACAGCATCCGTCTGGTCGGCCGGCAAGAAACTGGTGACAACATCGCTGCCGTTTACGGAATCTCCCGGCGTATTCACCGGCTCAATCGACGTACCATCGTCCACCCCGACGCAGATTTACGTCAGCGCCATCAATACTAAAACCGGAAACTCCGGACTGGTTCTAATACCCAATTTTCAGCGTGACGAACCTCGCAGTGATATAGAGTAGCCGTCACTTTATAATTCTTAAGAAGATCTTTAAAAAAGATTTATTCCCGGTTCAGCTCCCCCATTGGATTAGATGATCAGTAAAGTATGAAAACCTTACTGACATCATCGCGCCGGGTTGCTAGGCTTTAAAAATGCTCTCGATCTTTATCTACGGCGGTGCAGCTATCGCGGAAATTGCCGGTTGCTTCGCCTTTTGGGCGTGGCTTCGCATGTCGAAGTCACCGTTCTGGCTTATTCCCGGCTGCCTCTCGTTGGTGATTTTTGCCTATCTTCTGACCCGCGTTGATAGCGCTGCTGCGGGACGTTCCTATGCCGCCTATGGCGGCATCTACATCACCTTTGCAGTTTTATGGCTCTGGGGAGCGGAAGGTGTCAGGCCTGACCGCTGGGATTTGGTTGGCACGGCACTCTGCATTCTAGGTGCCGGCGTAATCTTCTTTGGACCCCACCGCGCTTAGCGGTCTGCATTCCCGACTGAGAGGGTCAACCAAGCCGCCCAGATGGGACAGGCACAAGGCCCCGCCACCTCCGCGCGACGGTCCCAAGATCTATTGCTGCTAGCGCTTCCCGAATGAGAAATAGCAACGAAGATGAGGAATTACAGGATCTGATGTGTCAGCACCGTTATGCTGGAGGCCAGCAGGTAAGGCCACTAACGTTTACTGCAAATGGCTGGTCAAGCCGACGCTGCGTCTGCGGCGGATGACCAAAGTTGCGTAGGAATGCGCACCGCATGCGCTCCGCATCTGCGAACCCGACAAGCAGCGCGACGGTTCCGACCGGTTCATTCCCGTCGCGGAGACGGATGCGTGCGGCTTCGCAGCGCAGACGTTCGATCGCACGTGCAGGTGATTCACCCGTCTCCTTCCGAAACAGGCGAGTGAATTGACGAACACTAAGGCAGGAAGCCTCAGCAAGCCGATCGACTGATAACGGTTCTGAGAGGTGGTCGCGTGCGTAGGTTAGCGCCTTGCGGATGCGGTCGGTCCGCGGCTCCATCTGGGAGATTGCCGCGTACTGCGATTGTCCACCTGGTCGCCGGTGATACACGACGAGCTCGCGTGATACCGATTTGGCTATTTCTGCGCCGTGATCGACTTCAATGCGTGCCAGCATCAAGTCAATACCAGCGGTCATGCCCGCTGACGTCCAGATCGCACCATCGTTGATGAAAATCCGGTCTGCATCGACCGTCACTCTAGGATATCGATCCTGCAGTCTTTGCGCGAACTGCCAGTGCGTTGTCGCTCGTTTGCCGTCCAGATAGCCCGCAGCGGCAAGTAGGAACGCACCGGTGCAAATGCTTGCGATGCTCGAGGCTTCGGCAGATGCACGCTGAATACCTGCAATGTTGTCAGGTTCCAGCATCGGTTCGATCATGCCCCCCACCACCACGACCGTCTCGACCGGGGACGACCCCGCGAGACGTGCCGCCAGGCTGAGCCCCGCATCACCCAAAACAGTATCGCCGTCTTTGGAGATGAGTTCGATCCGGTAATACTCTGCACCAAGCAAACGGTTTGCCGCAGTCAGAGCCGCCGTTGGCCCGGCCAGATCCAGAAGTTGAAAGCCTTCGCACAGGTAGAAAGCGAACGGCGCTGACATCGTACCTCCTCATGAACCAAGCCAACTCACCTCCTAGGCAAGTTGCTTCCGGACGCATCGGCAAAAGCGACCTATGGCCGAAATTGAGGGATTAATGCCCTACAGCCATCCGTGACGGGGCGGTAGTGCGCTCGTTGCCAACTGACACGTGTGACGGAATCAGCCATGAAGATCACCTCCTACGATGGCATGCTCGCCTCGCTCGCGCCCGAAGGCGTTCCGCCGTTCCACGTTGGTATCCTGATCGGACCCGGCTTCGTGCCGATGGACATCATCGGTGTGCAGACCGTGCTGGCGATGATGCCGGGATCGCAGATCCACTTTATCTGGAAGAACTATGACGTGGTCGAAGGCTTTCGGTCATGGCCGACCGTGCCTACGGCCACCTTCGAGACGTGCCCTCCGCTGGACGTCTTTGCGGTTGGTATGAACCCGCCCGAAGTCCAGAATGATCCAGACGTCATCGCTTTCACCCGGAAGGCGGCTGAAAGCGCGCGATATGTCATCGGCGTCTGCAATGGCGTCGCGCTACTGGGTGCGGCCGGGTTAATCGAGGGCCGGACGGTCGCAAGCAACTTTGCCGCCGAACGGCTTCTCGAGGACCTTGGCGCAGCCAAGGTGCTGGCGTCCGGCTCGGGGGCCGCGGTCGACGGCAATCTCTATACCGCTGGCCCCGGCATCGGTAGCTTCGAGGTGGCGCTGCTGGTTGCGGCAGACGCGTTTGGACGCGAAGCAGGCGAACTAGCGGAGTTCGCGATCGAGTATGACCCGCACCCTCCGTTCCGCACAGGCACCGTGGATGCTGCTTCATCGCAGATGCGAGACGCCGCCCGAGGGATGATCGGACCGATCATCGCTCAGTACCGCCGCTGAGGAGGCGACCCGTCCTGACGGGTCATACCATCGGCAAGTCCTGCTTCAGTCAAAGGATGATTTCATGTCCAAGTTCCTTCTTCCGATCGCAATTGGGTTCGTCGCGCTACTGCCACATGCCGGCAAGGCGCAGGACGCCAGCTTCTACGACTGTCAGAATGACAGGATTCCGATCGCGATCGCGTCGATGCCGTTGGACAAGGCGTTGGCCAAATTCACCAGTGTCACCCGTTGCCCGGTTTCGATCGACACGGATCGGGTAAGAGGCCGCTCGACGCGCAGCATGAAGACCGTGCTGATCAAGGGGCGGTTGACGCCTGAACAGGCACTGGTCCGCATGTTGCGGAATACGCCGCTCAGAGGCCGGATGATCCACGGCGGCTTTTCGGTGAGCAAGTAACCGTGGGTGGCGTCTCGTTCCGGAACGATGGGCCACTGATGGTGACCACTTCGGGGCGAGAAGTTTCGCGCTATCCCCTTGTTTTGCGACTGCTGCACTGGAGCCGTGCGCTGCTGGTTATCGGGTTGCTCGGTGCAGGGTGGTGGATGACCCGGCTCGACGATACGGTTCCGTCAAAATACGGCACGTTCTATCCGACCCACAAGTCGTTCGGGCTGCTGGTCTTCGGCCTCATCGTCACCCAGATCGCGATCCGATTGCGAACTGCGCTGCCGCCACCCGATGCCGCGATTGCCATCTGGGAACAGCGGCTGTCGACCTTGGCCCATACCGCCATGTACGTGCTGCTCGTGGCAGTGCCGTTGATGGGCTACGCTATGTCAAGCAGCTACAGCCATAGTGACGGGGTCACCTTCTTCGGCATTCCCGTTGCGGAGTTGTTGCCCAAGGACGACGCCCACTTCGCGGTTTTCCAGTGGCTGCACCGAGTCATGGCCTACACGCTTCTGGCCTTGATCGGGCTGCATGTCGCTGGTGTCGTGAAGCACCGGTATTTCGACACACGCGCGGGAAGCGATGTCCTGCCGCGAATGTTATAGGCTGCGCCGGAGCCGAAATCATCAAACTCATCCGTGTCGGCAGATAAGCCGGCGTCATCGAGAAGGAGCACCGCATGTCCTACATCATCCATGGCGCGACCGGAGCGCAGGGCGCGCCCCTCTACAAGCAGCTTCTCGCATCCAATCGCGCTGCGCTTGCTGCGGTGCGCGGCCCCGCCAGCGCGCAAGACAGGCCTGCCATCACCGTGGACAACGGTTCGACCAAGTCGCTGATCGCCGCTTACACCGATGCGGACGGCGTGTTCGTACATCTGCCGCAGGCGGCAGAATCCGCGCGGCTGGAACAGGCGAACAACATTGTCGAGGCCATAGGCGTCGCCCGGCCGAAGCGCGTTGTGATCTCAACCAGCGGCGCGATCGTTGATCAGCCCGAAAGCGTACTGCAGGCATCCGCAGACAGTGCTATCGCAACGCTGCTCCGCGGCGTCGCCGACAGCGGCGTGTCTCATGCCGTCATCGCGCCGCGCCAGTATCTGGAAAACCTGCTGCTGCCGATGGTCATCGGGCCGGTGAAGTCGGAAGGCGTGCTGCCCTACCCGATGCGCGAAGACTTCGCCGTGTCGTGGAGTTCACACCTCGATGTGGCAATCGCGGCGGAACGGTTGCTGACCGACCATTCCGTGACTGGCATAGTCGGCATCGGCCATATTCCAGGTCTGACAGGACCGGAACTGGCCCATGCGTTCTCAACGCATCTTGCTCGCGAGATACGGTTCGAGGCGCTGTCTCCCGAAGCATTCGGCGCGCAGCTCGAACCGTTGATCGGTCCTGCTGCCGTGAACATCGCGGGCTTCTATACCACGCTGCTGCAAATGCCTGATAACGTGATGGCTGCCGGCACCAGCGCGCAGGAGCAACTCGGCCTATGCCCGCGCAGCGTGGAGCAGTGGCTAACCGACATGGGCATTTAGGAAGGCGACAAGCCGGCGAATTGGGGGGCGTCAGTTTGGATGCCCCCTCCATCCGCAAGTCAGTCGGCAAGCAACACCGATGTTGGCACGACCTCCGCATAGGCGAAGGCAAGCGCAGCCATGAATGCCGCGTGGACCTGTTGGGCCGGGACGTCCACGCCATCGCTGGCCAGCGCGCGCGTGGCGCAGGCGTCGCCGACAACTGTCACACCGTAGCCGAAATCGAATGCGGCGCGCGCGGTGGCATCGATGCACATGTGGCTCATCGCGCCGACGATCACTACGTCCGTGACGCCCGCCTTTTCCAGGATGTCCTTCAGTCCGGTGTCGCGGAAGGAATTTGGGTAATGCTTGGACAGAATGGTCTCGCCATCGACGGGTGCCATGGCAGCAATGATATCCGTACCGTTCGTGCCGGCCGCGAACGGTGCATCTGCGGAACCTGGGGTCTCGTGGCGGAAGTGGACGATCTGGTCCTGACGGTCCCGCGCGGCAGTGAGGACGCGCTTCGCATTCCCGATGGCCTGGTCCAGGTTCTCCAGTGGTAACTTACCGTCGGCTTGATACTCGTTCTAAAGATCGACCACGATGAGGGCGCGCTTTTCCATTACCTTGCTCCTTTTAGAATCGAACCCTTCTATCGGTCGGCACGCGAGTTTATCAGTGGCAGTGACGATAAAGACCGGGTTGATTGCGACATGATCGAGATTGCCATCGTGATGTACTCGGGCGCACAGCTGGCGGCGGTCCTTGGCATGACCGACTTGCTGATCGCCGCCGATCGCGCGGCGGCGAGGTCGGATCCAGCGTCTGGTGATACGTTGGTCGTGAGCCATTGGGCTGCCATGGGCGCCAGGGGTACGCTGACACGGGTCTATTCCTCGGCTTCTCATGCCACGACTCCATCCATCTGCATCCTTCCCCCCGCACTGGACGGCCGGGCCGACGATACGGAGCCGGTCGTGACGCGTTGGTTGCAAGAACGGCACGCGGACGGCGCCGTACTGACCTCGGTATGCTTGGGCGCGTTCCTGCTTGGCGAAACGGGTCTCCTCAACGGTCGTACCGTAACGACGCACTGGGCCTATGAGGATCGCTTCCGCGCCCGCTTTCCTCAGACGAAGCTCGACACGGATCGGATCGTCATCGACGACGGTGACATCATGACCGCTGGCGGTGTCATGGCGTGGGCGGATCTATGCCTGACGATCATCGACCGGTTTCTCGGTGATGCCGTGATGATCGAGGTGGCGCGCAGCTTTCTGATCGATCCGCCGGGCCGCAGAGCTACTACAGCGGCTTCTGCCCGCACTTCGGTCACAAGGACGATGCGATCCTGAAAGTGCAGGAGTTCCTGCACGGCAGTGAGGGCAGGATCGTCGACGTCCCGACGCTAGCGGCGCAGGCGGGACTGGAGGACCGGACGTTCCTGCGGCGCTTCCAGAAGGCGACCGGCCACACGACGACGGACTATTGGCAGCGCTTGCGGATATCGATCGCGAGAGCGAAGCTGCGTGATACCGGGCTTGCGATCGATCAGATCGGCTGGGAGGTCGGCTACACGGATCCGAGCGCGTTCCGTAAGGTCTTCAATCGGATCGTCGGCCTCTCCCCATCCGGTTACCGACGACGGTTCGCGAGCGGGGATCGGCCGACGACCTGAATGGTGCCCGGGATTACTTCGGTCCGGGATATTCCATGAACAGGGCGACATGACGCGCGGCCTTCGGACCGTAGGTCTTAGTGATGTCGGCCAGCGCGATGTCCAGCGCGCGAGTGGCTTCATGCGCTTCGAGCGGGGCAAGGGTGCGATCGACTTTCGTGGGGCCTCCCGCCACCAGATCGGGCAGGAGGACCAGCCCGTGTGCAAGTCGCATGGGAGCTCCGCTTGCCGCGACGGCGTAGGCCATCGTGTTCCCCGTCCGGCTGTAGGATTCCGCGGTCAACGCCAGCGCGATCTCGTCGTCTCCCGTCTTTACCGGGATGCCGAGCTTGACGTCGGGCTTCGCATCGCGTGCCGGCATGTCCGCATTACCCGGATCGGACTGGAACGCGTCGCTGTCATGCTTCGAACTCCAGCCGTCGATGCCGACGTCGCGTGCGACCTGGGCGGCCTTGGCGGGACCGGCGATAGCCTCGACGAGCGCGATCGAGGTCGGCATCGAGGCACTGACGCCGGCACTGGAGACCACTTTGCCGTCAGCGACGTAGCGGATGTTCTTCTGCCAATTCACGTTCGGAAAACGCCGTACCCGCATCTCTTCGTTGCTGTAGTGCGAGGTCGCCCGGTGGCCGTCGAACAGGCCGGTGTTGGCGACCGCCATGGCACCGTAGCAGATGCTGATCACGGTGCAGCCCTTGCCGGCCTGCGCCTTGATCCACCGCAGCAGGCCCGCATCACTGTCGTTTTCGACGGCCGGAACGAAGATGTAATCAGCGCCCTCGGGATGGCTCTTGTCGAATTCGTCCACGGTCGTCTGCAGCTGGAAGGTGAGCGGCTGCATCTTCACCGGACCAGGGGTCACCGACACCGATACGACGTCGGCCACGCCCGAGCGTGCCATTACGCCGAACGGAATGCAGAAATCGCTGATGATCGTGCCCTCGTTCAAGCCGACGATGGCGACGAGAGGCTTCGAGCGACCGAACCTTGGTTTGTACGGCGCTATTCTCTCCGGATTTGGGTTCTTGGAGGCGTCGAAGAGCGAGGATGTCTTGGCGGCCTGTCCGGCGGTCGCGGCCCTGCCAGCGAGTGCGAGCCCACCTAGTGTCACGGCTGCGGAGATGAGCGCTGTCCGTCGATTGAAGTCTTGCATGGGGATTCCTGATTGCCACCTATGCGACGATCTGTCTGCCGACGAAACGGTGGCGTAAAGGACTTGGATCACTGGTTTTGCGCCATCGGGCACTTGGTTCTCAAAATTGGTGTCGTACAAGCCGAGCGTATGCGCTCGGTAGCGGTACATCGGGTCAACGAGGCACCTACCTGTTCATAGGACTGAAATGACAGTCCGTTAGAGAGGATTGCCGTCACGGCATGCGGCCCGCGACGGCCATCTCGCATACATAAGGATCAAGCGAATGCGTACCTCCATCGCCCGACTGGTAATTCCAACATTGGCTGTGATGGTGACCGGCATTGGCGCCAACGTCAGCGCTCAGGGTCTGCAGTATGACTGCCGGAATGAACCGGTCGCCATCGCCATCCCGGGTGATCGACTGGACCGGGCGATCAACCAGCTGCGCCTCACGACCAGGTGCCCGATTTCCGGCACGAAGCTGGCCAAGGGCAAGCGCTCAAAGCCGGTCGTCGGCACCATGGTGCCTCAACAGGCGTTGCAGGCCATGCTGGACGGTACGGGATTGCAGATGCGATCGATCAAGGGCGGATTCGAAATCGTCCGCGTTCCCCGCAACTGAACGTCAACGCCGAAAGGAGCATTGATCCGGGCTCATTCCCAGCCCGGTCATGCTTTCGAGGATGCCGATCACAGCGTTGGGTGAACCGAAAGCCCCATCCACGCCGCCATCGCGATCATCATCAGGTTCTCGGTCAGCGACAGGAAGCCGAGCGGAACGTTGCTTGATCCGCCGACACACGCGCACTTGAGATCACGTCGGTCGATATATACGGCTTTGACCACGGACACCGCGCCGACCGTACCGATGACCAGCGCGATCGGCACCGACAGCCAGGTCAACACCCCTGCGATCATCAGTACGCCCGCCAGTCCTTCGGCGAACGGATAGACGTACGAATACGGCACCCAGCGCTTCGCCAGCAGGTCGTAGTTGAGGAACATCGTAGCGAAGCTCTCGATGTTCTGGAGCTTCAACAAGGCCAGTACCGTCATGCTGAACCCGATGAACCACGCCGCAGCCTGCAGCGTGAACGGCGTGGCATATACCGCGTGGCTGACAGCCAGAGCCATCGACGCGGTGATGGCGAACAATGCCGCTACGGGCCGGTAGGTGGTCGCCTTGGGATCGGCGACGGTCTTGCCGAGATGTCGGCGCAGATCGTCGTATCCACCGACCCGTTCACCGCCGATGAAGGTCTGCGGCGTCGTCCTCACACCGTATTGCGCCTTGAACGCATCGGTATCGGCGCGCGTGCGCAACCAGCGATCCTCCACGGCGTAGCCCTCTCGGCGCAGCAGGTCCTTCGCCTTCAAGCCATAGGGACACACGTGCTGGTCCATCACCATGCGGTAGAGAACGGCTTGGCGGGGTTCGCCGATCAACGTCATTTGCAGTGGCCTTCGTGTAGCATCATTGAACTGTCACCTATATAGGGTCCGTACCATGGTACGGAGTCAAGGGATGCCTGGATTGTCCATTGCCGGGCTGGCGCGCGCGGCCGATGTGGGCGTCGAGACGGTGCGCTACTATCAACGGCGTGGCCTTCTCGAGACGCCGGCTCGACCGGACGGGTGCGGCCAGTCGGGGAGTATCCGGCGCTATGACAACGACGATGTTCGTAGGCTTCGGTTCATCCGTTCCGCGCAGGCAGCCGGTTTCACGCTTGAGCAGATCGGCGAACTGCTGGCGCTCGATGCCACCGAGGATCGGGCAAGGGTCCGGGCGCTCGCGAAGGAGCGGCTCGTTGCGCTGGGCTTGCAGATCGAGGCGCTGAAAAAGGCACGGGACTCGCTTCGACGGCTAGCACGCGAATGCGCCAGCGGTTCCGCCGGACCGTGCCCGATCCTGACCTCGTTCGATCACGCCGGAGGATGAAAGCCGTGAAACCTTCCGCAAGATCGTAAGGTAGAGCTGAGCTCGATCCGGATATCACTTCCCCTCGAGTGTCTTCAGATAGTTTTCGTGGTCCTGCGCCGTGCCTACGAAGCGCTTCATGCGAGCCAGGTGCTCGGGAGGCAGTTCGGCTTCCGCCTTGGCAAGCTGGTCAGCGATCCAGCCGGCGTTGAAGTCGGGCACGCCGGCGCGCTTCAGATTCTCCGCCCGCCTGATGGAGTCACCGCTGCAGAGCACCAGCATCCAACCGTACGTTCCCCGCTCGAACAAGGCCCGACCGCCAAAGTCGCCTTGGGTCCAGTCCGCGATCGCGTGATCGCCGCTTATGACGACCGGACCAAGCTCGATCGGAAACCGCGCACTCCCGAAGTGCGCTTCGGTTGCCTGGGCGATGCGTCCCCTGTCGACGACCGTGTTCGGAATGCCGCAGCCGGCGAGCGCAAAAGCGCTCGCCATTCCCAAGAATCTACGCATCGATCAGCCGCTTCAGTCTGGCAACCGCCTGAGCCTCCGGTTCCTTCGCGTCCATCGTGTCGACGAATTGCCCGTCACGATCGAACAGGAGTATCCTTGCCGTGTGGTCGATCGTGTAATCGCCGTTCGGCAGCGGCACACGTTCGACATAGATCTTGAACGACTTCTCCATCCGCTTCAGCTCGGCTGGGTCTCCGGTCAGACCGATCACCGGCGCATCGAACATCGAGAGGAAGCTGGCGATGTCCTCCTTCTTGTCGTGCTCGGGATCGACCGAGACGAACACGACGTTCATCTTGTCCGCGCCGGTCCCGATCCGCTTGCGGAGCAGTTCCATGCGCGCCATCGTCGTCGGGCACACATCCGGGCAACGCGTGAAGCCGAAGAAGATCGCGTAGGGCTTGCCCTTGAGCGTTTCGTTGGTGACCGTCTTCCCCTTGGTGTCGACCAGTGTGAACGACCCGCCCGGTCCCGCGCGTTGCGATGTCGTGGCGCTATTGCCGGAGGCATTGGGTTGGCGCGAACATCCCGTGACGGTCACGACCAGCCCGAGCGTGAGGGCGGTTGCCAGAGCGGTACCGCGCAGCAGACCGCGCGTGCGTGGATCCGACATCACTTGTGCCCCCCACGCTGCGCGGCCGGCGCTGAGTCCCCCGCCCCGCCGATGACGAACTGCACGGTCACTGTTCCCGCCCGTGCGAAACGCAGCGTCGCCGGAACCCGTTCGCCTGCCTTGAGGGGAGACTTCAGGCCGATCAGCATGATGTGATTGCCGCTCGGTGCGAGCGTCGCAGTGCCGCCTGCCGGCACTGCGAGACCATCGACGAGCTGGCGCATCCGCATGACCCCGCCGTCCATCGACATGGTGTGGATCTCGACGCGTTCCGCGCGCGGCGACGTGGCGGAAATAAGCCGGTCTCCTCGCGCTCCGGCGTTGCGGATCGTCAGGAAGCCCGCCCCTACCGTGGCACGGGGCGACGTAGCCCGCGACCAGGGCTGCGAGATGGTGAGCGAGCCCTTGCGGACGTCCTGCGCTAGGGCAGGGGCGGCGAGCGTGGCGACGAGCGCCAGCGCGATGCGATAGGTCATTCTAATTCCTTTTATAGGGGGTCAGCGCGCACGCGCAGCGGCGAAGCGGTCCGAAACCGCCTTCCAATTCACCACCCGCCACCAGCCATCGAGATAGTCGGCGCGGCGGTTCTGGTATTTGAGGTAATAGGCGTGTTCCCACACGTCGTTGCCCAGCACCGGAATGCCCTTCACCTCGGCGACATCCATCAGCGGATTATCCTGGTTGGCGGTGGAGGTGATGGCGAGCGTGCCATCCGACTTCACCACGAGCCAGACCCAGCCCGAACCGAACCGCTTCGTACCGGCCCCCCTGAAAGCGACCTCGAACGCAGCGAGCGAACCGAACTGGTGGTCGATCGCGGCTGCGAGCTCGGCGGAGGGCTGCCCGGTCCGTGCGGCGGGCGCCATCGTCTCCCAGAAGAAGCGGTGGTTCCAATGACCGCCGGCGTTGTCGCGGACGACCGGGGGGAGGGTACCGGCCTTCGCCACCAACGCCTCCAGCGATCGGCCGGCAAGCGACGGATCGGCCGACACGGCCTTGTTGAGCGCATCGACATAGGCCTGATGATGCTTGTCGTGGTGGATCGTCATCGTCTGAGCGTCGATCGCAGGATCGAGCGCGTCGGCGGCATAGGGGAGGGCGGGAAGCGAGAACGGTGCCGGCGCGACTTGCGCGAACGACGGCACCGGCGCGCACAGGGCGATCGCCCCGAAGAACAGGCTGCGAAACATTGATGATCTCCTTCTCGCGAAAGGCTCCGTCGATCGTGCGCGGGGGGCCGGTTGCCGACATGGCGTCGGCGCCTCCCGGTCAGTCGATCGACGTGACGAGGCTGCACGCACACCCGGTCATGTGCCGGGTGCACGGTGACAGTGCCGCTGCATCCGGCCATGCCGGTGAGCGGACGATCGTCAGTTCAGCGAGAGCGGTGGTCCACGCAGCGGTGGGCGCAGATACGGATGTGGTTGCAGCGTCGCCCCGGGCGCTGTCAGCAAGGCCGACGCGGCGACGATGGCGAGGGCGGCCAACAGGATGACGGGATCGACGGCGCCGAGGATCTGTGCGGAAAGACCGGCATAGGCGCAGGGCATCTCGGTCTTGCCGTGATCGGTAGACGGCGCGTGGTCGGGCATCGCTGCCTTCATCGTAGCCATGTCGTCGCCCATTCCGGGCATCGCCATCGCTTCGGTCGTCATGCCCGAGCAAGTAACTATGGTGATCGCACCGCGGTCGTTCGCGATCATGTACCCGGTCGGAACGAGCAGCTTCAACAGCAGCACAGCGACACATAGCAGCACGGCAAGATGACGTTGAGCAAGGAGGCGGCGGATCGCGGGCACGACGGAGAGCTATCGTGATCAGGAAGCTGTGTCACTTGGGCATTGTGCCCTAGTGACACGAGGGTTTCCGTCATTAGTCCACGCGGTGGACAGGTGCTGGGTTCAGCCCCGGCCGAGGTGGTTATGACGATACGATCCGAAGTGCGATTACGGTGCCGCGGTGCGGGCGGGGGATGTACGGTGTGATGCCGGCGCCTCGCACGCCCGGACGTCTTCGACCTTGCGGTATCCCATGTCGGCGACCGCATCGATCCGCTCGACTTCAAGCAACCCCTTTCCGCACTGGCGGCGGGTGCCAGCAGGCCCATGTCGTTGCAGGCGTTGGTGACGTGCTGTTCGACGGTCAGTCTGTGCTTGGCATCGACGCTAGCTGCGCGTGGTAACGACCGTCACTTTCGAATGTGCGACCATCAAGCCCGCGTCGGGATCGGTGAGCGAAATCGGCCCTTCGTCGCTCTCCTCGAACTGGCCGAGCAGCGCGGCAATTACCCGACGCTGCTCGCGCAGTTTGGCCGCAGCCGCTCTGCGGCTAACCGTTAAGGAACGTCGTTGAACACATGGCTCCAGATGTAGTCCGCGATATCGACGTCGGCGTTGCCGTAGACTTCGTGGAATGCGTACGCGATCGATACCAGTCCGACGCGCGTACCACCCCGGCATTCCGTGAAGGTCTCGTCCCGGCTGAGGCCCTTCAACTGGGTGCGCACGGGTTCGCCACTGCATCCGTCGAGGCCGGCCCAGGTCGCCAGGCTCTTGCGGGCCCCTTGGAAGCCGAAAAGGCCGACGCCGTAATAGCTGACGATCTCGTCCGCCGTGCCGTGAAACTCGACCACGGTGATCGGACGAATCGGGCGGCAGTCCGTCGTAGTGTTCAACGGGAAGGACACGGGCGCCGCGGCGTGGAAGACATCGGATGCCTCACACGCCATCCGCTGGGTCATAGATCCGCCGTTCGAATGTCCGGTAACATAGGTTCTGGTGCGGTCGATGCGGCCTTGTGCCTGAAGCCGGGCGACCAAGGCGCGCAGATAGCCGACGTCATCGATGTTCTGCTTAGCGGAATCGCCACAGCATCCATAGCCGTTCCAGCCCTTGTTAAGCGCCTCCGGCCAGACGGCGACGAAACCGCGACGGTCCGACTGGGCTAGCTGTCCGGACTTTCCCTGCTGCTTCTTTGCGCTGCCGAGATAGCCATGAAGATCCATCAGCAACGGCACCGCGGTGTCACCCGCATAGGTGGCCGGAACGTGGACCAGGTAGCTGCGGGTCCGTCCCGCCCACTCCATCGTGCAGCTATAGTCGCCGGGCGTCAGCGCATCGGAGCATCCGTCCTGCGCGCTGGCTGGCGTTGCCCAGAGGAAGAGGCTCGCGGCGATCGTGAACAGCGTGGGGCGCCAGCGTGCAGCGCGATTGTACAGGGTGAAGCGCGTCATGGGTCGTCTCCTGGAGAGGTTCGTCAGTGATCGTTCTGCGCAAGCCGCCATTCCGAATCGGTGGGCGCTCTAAGCGGAGTATGCTGGGGCATCGGAGCGGGCGGCAGCGGTCGCAGACCGCCGTCGTTGTCGAGCGCGGCTGCGGAAACCGAAAAACGGGGACCATCCGCGACCGCAGTTCGGGCGGCATTCCGTAGACGAGCCGGTTGGGCTGCCGGCGCGCCATCGATCACCACCACTGCCACGTTCGCCGTTTCCGTGGCGGACGGCTCACCGCAGCTCGACACGATCAGCGTGGCCGCGGCGATCAGTCGGGCCGGCTCACGCACGATGGCTGGATTCGATTGGCGGCCCTTCGGAAACACCGAGCCGGGAGTCGGCAAGCCCGACGTACAGCCACCAGCGTTCTTGGAAGGCGACTAGCCCCTGCGCGAAACACACGTTGCCGACCTGACCCGCCGCTTCCGCTGGATCAATACGCTGGAACGGGTCGGCCAGACGTCCGATCACCGCGGTCGGATCGTTTCCGTCGAACAGCATCTGGCCGGGCTGATAGGCGAAGGGAGGCGCATCCCCGACCCCGCCGTCGAAGTGGTTCGTGCCGTTGTAGATCAGGACGATGCCGGCCTGGGTCAGCACGGCTGGCGGTCCCGGTTCGGTCAGTAGAGAATCGAAGCGGTGACGACGGGGGCCGGCGATCGCGCGCAGTCCGTTGGGACCGGGCACTCGATCAAGGACCCAGTGACCCATCGGCCCGTTCGACGTCGGGTCCCAAGTCAAGTAGCGGTCCGGCGAGGTCTCCGCTTCGAGCGGGGTCCACCGGATGAGGTTCGTCGACGTTGCGGCGAAGACCATGCCTTCGCCCCAGTACATCCAGTATCGGCCATCGATCTTCGCCGCGACCAGCACGCCGCCGACGAGCATCGTCACTATTGCGCCAGCTTTGGTAGGGCGACGTACGTAGGGAGATTCTGCGAAGGCGGGACCGTGCTTGGTCCAATTACGAAGGTCGGGCGAGGTCGCCACGAACAGACATCCTGCCTTGCCGTCGAACGCCGTGTACGTGCATACGTAGCCACCCTCTGGCGAGGCGACGACACGTGGGTCTTCGATGCCGCCCGGCCACTCCCACGCCTGCCAACGGTCGTCTGTGGGGAACAGGACGGGTTCCGGGTCGAGATCGAAGTGAAGACCGTCGCTGCTGGTCGCGAGGCCAATGCGCGACGTGCCTGCATATCGCCCCTCGACGTCCTCCCCGCGCACCAGCAGGCAGATACGCCCATCATGCACCACTGCACCGGGGTTGAAGATGTCTTTTTCGGCCCAGGCAACGGTCTTGCCAGATACGGGGCAGGGAAACGTCGCGTGGGACCGTTCCTCAAGGATCCGGCTGGGCGGCGCGAACGGACCGATCGCCCAGTACGGCAGTGAGACGTCGTTCGTCATGCGAAACTCCTGGTTGCGATCGTGACGGCGGTCGTTCGAGCCATCAGGATCGCGCCATCGAGTCCGGCATGCTGCAGCTTCGCGGAGCGGATGAAGTCGTCCGCGCCCGCGACGGGACCGACGCCGTAGCCGCCGAATGCGTCCGCATAGGCCGCGCGTACCGCCGCGAGCATCGTCGGCGCGGTACCCACGCCGCCCCCGACGACGATACGGTGAGGTGACCAAGCCAGCACGATGGCCGCCAATAGCTGAGCCAGGTAGTCGGCGATCAGTTCGCGCACGTCCGGCCGATCCGCGAGCGTCTCTTCGGGACGAAGCCGAAGAGCGACGGCGGGACCGGCGGCAAGTCCCTCCGCGCAGTCGGCATGGAACGGACAGGTTGAAGGCGTCGCATCGCCTGGTCGCCGGACGAGTCGCAGATGACCGATCTCGGGATGCATCGCGCCGTGCAACGCGCCGGTCGCACTGACCAGACCTGCCCCGATCCCGGTGCCGATGGTGATGTAAGCGACGCTGGAGCAACCCCGTCCTGCGCCCCGTGCGCGTTCGGCTAAGGCGGCAGCGTTCACGTCCGTGTCGATCGCCACGGGCACGCCCAGCGCCTGCGTCAGATCTGCGCGCAGGTTGCTGCCGGTCCAGCCGGGCTTGGCGGTATCGAGCATCCGGCCGTAATCAGGATGGTGGGGGTCGATCAGCAATGGGCCGAAGGCCGCCATGCCGACTGCTGTCAGGGGATCCTGCGTCTCGTCGGTTTCCGCGACGAACGCGGTGAGGTCCCTGGACGCCGCTGCGGGAGTTGTCGTCGCCCAGCGCCGCTCCGCGCGGGTGACGCCCTGCGCGGATACGAGGCGAGCGACGATCTTGGTACCGCCGGTCTCGATGCCTAGCCAGCTCATGCCGCAGTCTCCGATGCGTGGGACGTGGCGTCCTGCCGCCGCTGAATCAGATCCCGCAGGATGGCGGAATGCTTGCGCGCATCGAGACGGTAGAAGAGGCAGGTCGATGCGGCGGCTAGCGCCAGCAGACCGGCACCCGGCCCGTTGATGATGCCGATCCACCTAACGGTATCTGCTCCCAGCGCCGCATGGCCGCTTCCCGTGCTCTGGAAGCCTATCGCCTGCAGCGCGACCCCTGCGACCAAGGAGCCGATCCCGGCCGCCGCCTTGGTGGCGAAGGCCCAGCCCGCGAAGTACAGACCTTCCCGTCGAGCGCCGAAGAGATGCTCGTGTTCGTCGGCGGCGTCCGCCATCATCGACGCGAACGAGATCGCCGCGGCGGCCATCAGAGCGCCCCCGACGAAGACCGTCACGCCAAGGATCGTGACCATGGCACGACCTTCGAACGGGAACAGCCCAACGAGACGCAGCGCCGTGGGCAGCGACGTCGACAGCGAGAGGCCGACCATCCCGATCAGCAGTACGGTCCGCTTCTCCATGCGCTTCAGCATCGGCCCGGCCAGCGGTGCGCCGAGCAGCAGCCCGCTGAACAGCGACAGCGTCACCGACTGCATCTGGCTTGGCGTCATGCGCCAGAAGTACGTGTTGGAATGGAGCCCGAGCGTGCTGTGGATCGCCAACGACGTGAAGAGGAGCAGCGCGCCGACGAACAAGGTGCGGAATGACTGGTTGCCGAAGATCTCAGCAACCTCACCCGCAAGCCGCTCATGGATGCGCCGTGTACCTGGCAGCGGAGGATGCTGGCGATCCCGCATCGTCAACAGCGCACGCATGGCGATCAATGCGCCGACGCCAGCTATAACCGCTAAGGTGAGGGCGAGAGGCGTGTAGCCCGCGCGTCGTGATGGTCCCTCGACGCCGCCGAGGAATACGCCGAAGCCCAGCACTACGGCGCTGAGCGCACCTGCCATCGCTCCGCCCCAACGCCAGACGGCGATCGACGATCGCTCGGCATAGTCGTCGCTGAGTTCCGCGCCGACCGCGTTGTAAGGGAGGAGAAACAGCGAGATCGAGATGCGCAGGCCGATCGACAGAACCGTCAGCCAAGCGAATATCGCGACGGTGCTCCAGCCCGCGGGCAGGGAGAATATCAGGACCAGGAACAGCATCGTTCCTGGCAATCCGGCCGCCATGAATGGCAGTCGACGCCCGAACCGCGAATGCCAACCATCCGAAAGCGAGCCGATCAGCGGATCGACAAGCGCGTCGACGACGAGCCCGGCGGCTAACGCGATGCCCGCCAACGCGGCCGGCACGCCGACGACCGTGGTCACGTAGAAGAAGAGGAAGATGGTGACGCCCTGACTGGCGATCCCGTCAAGCAGCGCACCGGCTGCATAGCCGAGCTTCAAATGCGTCGGCAGTGGCGTCAGCTTACGCCCCGCCGGGTCAACGCTTCCGTCAGTCGCCGCAACGCCGACGACCCCGCCGTTCGGCGCTCGGTCCATCACCCTCTCCATTTCTATCGTTGAGCAAGGCTTAGCATCGAACTTCAGCTAAGCAACAAAAAGAATGGACGGTTCGCAAGTTCTCGTTTAGCGGTCGGCTATCGACGGCATTCGATCGTCGCGGGGAGAGGAAGATGAAGCGTTCGACGATGATCGCGGTGCTCGCATGCGGCACGGCTTGTACGATGGCTTGGACACCGGTGCGCGCGCAGGAGGGCGGCATGGTTTCCGAGCGTCCGACGACTCAGAAACCAGACCCGAGTCGCGGGGAGATCGAAGCCACCGATATCGTCGTGACCGCCAACAAGCGGCAGGAGCGACTGAAGGACGTGCCGATCAGCGTCAGTGTGGTCGCCGGCGAACAACTGACCCGGCAGAACGTCAATGAGGTCTCGGATCTCACCCGTAGCGCGGCCGCTCTCAACACAGCGGGACCGTTTGGTGCGTTAAGCATCCGCGGCATCGGCAGCGTCTCCTTCTCACGTTCGTCGGAGGGCAGCGTCGGCGTGGTTGTCGACAACGTCGCACTGGCCGGTACGTCCACCAATCCGCCACTGCTGTTCGACGTCGCACGCGTCGAGGTCCTCGAGGGTCCGCAGGGAACGCTCTTCGGGCGCAACTCGTCTGCCGGCGTCCTGAACATCGTCACCAACGCACCCGATCCGACCAAGGTCGAAGTCATAGCGCACGCGGACATTGCGACGCGCGAGAACTACATCGGGCGGGCGGTGATCAACCTTCCGATCGCGGACAACGCCGCGCTGCGCGTCGCTGGTTCGTTCGCGCAGGCTCCCGAGTCGCATTTCAACCTCACCGACCGAAGCTGGGTCCGCCAGCGCAACTATGCCGGCCGAGCTAGATTCCTGTGGGAGCCCACTTCTCAGATCACGATCAATTTGGCCGGCGACTACAGCAATGCGGACAAGCGGGGCGGCACGCCGTGGTCCGTCTACTCCTCCACACCCGGCAGCCGGCTGACCCAGCGGCTGGCGGCATGCGGCGTGACCGTTGGTGAGGAAAACCAGCAGGGCTGCATCGACGGTGGCAACCGCGGCTGGACCGAAAGCTACGGCTTCTCGGCGCAGGCGGATTTTGAGATCGGGACGCATACGCTCACCTCGATCACCGCCTATCGCGCGGTGGAAGGCAAGGTGACTGCGTACGACGTCGACAGTGTGCCGGTATACCGGTTGAATCAGGTAGGTCCGCTCAGCACGCACAACGTCAGCCAGGAACTGAGGCTGACGTCGCCGAGCGGCGGTACCCTCGAATACGTCGGTGGACTGTACTACTTCGACAGCGAATACGATGGTTACGTCGAGCAGCTCGGTCCCATCGGAACCGATCTCGGCATCCCGTTCCCGCTTGGTCAGCGGCTGACGACGCATGCGCAGACGACGAGCGTCGCAGCCTTCGGCCAGGCCACGGTCAGGATCGGATCGGCCTTCCGGCTGATCGGCGGTGCTCGCTACGGCAATGAGGACGTGTATGCCCGAAGCGTCGGAACCTTGGCGACGGGGGCCGTAGCGCCGATCAGACCGATCGCGCCGGTGATGGGCGACGTCAGCGACGACTACTTCTCATACAAGTTGGGCGCTCAGTTCGACGTCACCCGTGACGTGATGGTCTACGGGACCTACACGCGCGGCTACAAGGGACCGTCGACCAACGATCAGGCGGGCGGCCAGACGACGCCGATCCTCGTCCGACCGGAAATCCCGAAGTCGGGCGAAGTGGGCGTCAAGGCCTCCGCGTTCGGTGGGCGCCTGACCGCCAGCCTCGCCGGTTTTTACACCAAGGTTGAAGATTTCCAGGCGCAGTTCTTCGATCCCGCGGCGGCGGCCTTCATCTTTGGGAACGCTCCGTCGCTCACTAGCAAAGGCGTCTCGCTGAACATCTACGGTCGACCGGCGCGCGGGCTCAGTCTGAACGTCGGCGCGGTCTACAACGATGCACGCTACGGCGACGGCTATCTGGTCGCATGCGCGCAAGGACAGACGTTGGCGCAGGGCTGTGTGCCACAGATCGTCGGCGGCGTTGTGCGCGGTCAGGTGGACGACGCAGGCGGCAATCGGCTCATCGGCGCGCCCGAGTGGAAGGTGACGGCCTCCGGCGAATATGCTGCGGCGCTCACGAGCGCGATTCAAGGTTTCGTCCAGGCGGACATGGTCTATTCGTCCCGGGTCTATTGGGAAGCGGCGTTCAATCCGATCGCGCAGAACGATCCCGCGGCCCTGTTCGGTGCTCGCGTGGGCGTGCGGTTCGACCGCGAGCGTTTCGGCTTTTCGGTGTTCGGCCGCAACCTTTTCGACACCTATCGCGCGGCGTCGCGCTTCGCGACGCCGGTCGCCGCGCAGCAGCGTGACCCTCGCGCGTATTCGCAGATCAGCGGTCCGGAGTCGCGGCGTGTGATCGGGCTTAGCCTTGATGCTTGGTTCTGACATGAGCGAGGATCCACGCCGGTTCGTTGCAGCGTCGGTTTCGCCTCAGGCGGGTATGATCCTGCGCATGGTCGGGGCAGCTCTGTCGGCGATGCCCGCGCAGGCTCCACCGGACACTCTCGAAGCGTTCGACGAAGCGGCGGCGCGTAGCGCCGCTTGGGCCGAACAGATCGCAGCGGCTCCGCTTGCCGGACTCGCGCCGACGCTGGCGAGGTGGGACGCAGGGGGCGTACCGGTACTGACCGTCACGCCTCAAGCTCACGATCCTGCCACCACATCGCTCGTGTACGTCCACGGGGGCGGCTTCGTCAGTGGTTCGGCGCAGTCGTCGCGGTTGACCGCAGCACTGGCAGCGGCGTCGAGCGGACGGGTCGTCCATTCGATCGACTATACGCTTGTCCCGCGGGCGGATCATCGTCGTATCCTCGAAGAGGTCGTGATCGCGTGGACGGAGATCGTCTCCCGCGAAGGTCGAGTGCTCGGGCTGTTCGGAGACAGTGCCGGGGGCTGCATAGCGGCGGCGGCTACGTTGATATTGCGGAATCGCGGCGTGCCGATGCCTCGAGCTCTCGTGCTGTTGTCGCCAGTGCTCGATCTGGCAGGTGAGGGCGACACGAACCGAACCCTCGCGCAAGTCGACTATCTCGATCGTGCGATGCTTGAGCCCGCCCTTCGCGGCTACGCTGATCCGGCCGAGTGGCGCAATCCTCTCGTTTCACCCGTGCACGCCGATTTCGCGCCGGGTTATCCACCGACGCTAATCCAAGCTGGTACCCGTGAGGTGCTTCTGAGCGACAGTGTCCGGTTCCACCGGTCGTTGCGTGCCGCCGATCGAACGTCCCGACTCGAATTGTTCGAGGGCATGCCGCACGTCTTCCAACCCCTACTCGCCGAGACTCCGGAAGGCGTCGCTGCTTGGGCCGACATGGCGGCGTTCTGGCGTGAGCATCTGGCATGACGCAGGGTATGCTGACGCCGCCCCGGCGCATGGCTAGGGTAAGGACCATGACCGATCCCGCTGCTCCAAGCCGCCAGCGACGCCCTCAAGCCGAGCGCACCGCGGAAACCCGCGCAAAACTAATACAGGCGGCGATCGTCTGCCTGAACCGGACCGGCTACAGCGCAACGACGATCAGCACGGTCGCGGACGAGGCCGGCGTAAGTCGCGGTGCGATGACCCATCAGTTCCCGGCCAAGACCGATCTGATGTTATCTGTGGTCGAGGCGGTGTTCGAGGAGGACGGCGCGCTGTACGGCCGGACGATCGCCGACATGGATCCGGCGGCTTGGCTGCTCGCGTTGCCCGAGACGATGTGGACGGTCATCAGCCGCCCCGCCGGCATCGCCGTCATCGAGATCATGCTCGCTTCGCGCTCGGAACCGGACTTGGGCGAGCCGCTGCGTCGTCTTCAAAGCCGCATCGACCGCCAAGCCCATGACTGGAGCGTGGAGCGGATCCGTGCGGCTGGGCTCGAACCGCATCCCGAGTCGGAGGCGATGCACGAACTCTTCGTCGCCGCAGTGCGAGGCCTCGCAATCGAGGCGACGTTCATGAAGAATACCGACGGCGTGCATCGGTCGCTCCGGGTTCTCTCGGAGACGATGCTGCGTCTCTACCCGTCGCTCGATACCTAACGATGAAGGATTTCCCGTTGACCGACCGCGCGCGCCGCCCCGTTCCCGACGGTTTTCTCTGGGGATCCGCGATCTCGGCGCACCAGACCGAGGGCAACAACGTCAACAGCGACGCATGGCTGTGTGAAACCGTGGTTCCCACCGTCTACGCCGAGCCATCCGGTGACGCCTGCGACAGCTGGGACCGGTTCGATACGGATTTCGACATCGCCGCCGACCTTGGCTTCAACTGCCATCGCATAGGTGTGGAGTGGTCCCGCATCGAGCCCGAGCCGGGGCGCTTTTCGCGCGCTGCGCTCGACCATTATCGGCGCGCGTTTGAGGCGCTGCATGCACGCGGACTGGCGCCCATCGTCACATTCAACCACTTCACCGTCCCGCGCTGGTTCGCGGCACGGGGCGGTTTCGAGGTCGCCGACGGTGCGGACCTGTTCGCGCGCTACGTCGAGCGGACGACAGCGGCGCTGGGCGACCTGATCGCCTATGCCACGCCGTTCAACGAGGCGAACATCCAGCGACTTCTGATCCTGCTGCGGGGCGGAACCGCCATCGGCGCTACCGCCGAGGAGATGCTCCTGGAATGCGCGCGCGCTTCGGGGTCGGACCGTTTCTCGTCGTTGCTGTTCGCGCCGCTGGCGCGGTGCGAACCCGTGATGCTGGACGCGCAGACCAAGGCGATGGCGGCGATGAAGGCAGGTCCGGGATCCTATCCGGTCGGCGTGACGCTCACCATGCAGGACGTTCAAGGGGTCGGTGATGGACATGCGGCCGAAGCGGTCACGACGGCCATGTACGGCCCGTGGATCGAAGCCGCCCGCGCCGCGGATTTCGTCGGCGTTCAAACGTATACGCGAGTTCTAGTCGGTCCCGCCGGTCAGATCGCACCGCCTGCCGGGGCCGAACTGACGGCGGCAGGCTACGAATTCTATCCACAGGCGCTGGGCGCCACGATCCGCTTCGCGCACGAACGGATCGGTCGCCCGATACTGGTCACCGAAAGCGGGATAGCCACGAACGACGACGCTCGTCGCGTGGCCTACATCGACGCTGCGGTGGCGGAGGTGCGGCGCTGCATCGACGACGGCATTCCGGTCCGCAGTTACGTCTGCTGGTCCCTGCTGGACAATTTCGAGTGGACGAGAGGATACAAGGAGCGGTTCGGGCTGGTGCATGTCGATTACGAAACGTTCGCCCGTACATTAAAGCCCAGTGCCCACCATCTGGGTGCGATCGCCCGATCGGGACTTATCTGATGTGGGCCGACACGAAGCCCGAAGTGGTCGGTCTCTCCAGCGACGGGCTGGCGGCGATGGATGCGGCGATCGAGGCGCACATCGACGACGGCACCATCGCAGGCGCGGTCGTACTGGTTGCTCGGCACGGGCGGCTCTGTCACGCGTCGGCGTTGGGGTATCGTGACGTCGGTACCGAAGCACGCGCCGAGATCGACGATCTGTACCGGTTGTTCTCGATGACGAAACCGGTGACCGCCGTCGCCATGCTCCTGCTTTGGGATGAGGGACGCTGGGCTCTCGACGATCCGATCGCGCAACACCTGCCGGAGTTCGCCGAACTGCGGGTGAGCACGGGCTGCGACGCCGCGGGCGGGTTGATCACGGTGCCGGTGGAACGGGCACCGACGTTGCGCGACCTGTTCACGCATAGCGCCGGTTTCAGCTACGGCACCCGTCTCTCACCCCCCGGCGACCCCGTCGATGCCCTATATCAAACAGCCGGAGTGTGGGAAGCGCATGACCTACGCGAGATGATGGCGCGGCTCGCCACGCTACCTCTTGCCTATCAGCCGGGGACTTCGTGGCGATACAGCCTGTCCATGGACGTGCAGGGTGCGATCGTCGAGCGGCTTACCGGGCAGAGTTTGGGCGCGTTCCTGTCGGGACGGCTGTTCGGGCCGCTGGGCATGGACGACACGCGCTTCTTCACGCCCGACGATGAAGCGGGCCGACTTGCGACGCTGTATCTCAAACCGTCCGATACGCCGCTGACGGCGATTCCCAACCCGATGTTCGACGAAGCCCGGACCGAGCCCCCGCTGCCGCTGGGCGGGGCGGGGCTGATATCAACGGCACCGGACTATCTGCGGTTCGCGGCGATGCTCCTTGGCAATGGCGAACTCGGCGGCACGCGCATCCTTTCGACCGAAGCGGTCACCTTGATGATGACGAATCATCTTCCTGATGCGCTGATGACGCGGGGTTTCGTAGCGGGACATCAGCGGGTCGGGCCGGGGGCGGGTTTTGGACTGAACGGCATCGTCTTTACCGATCCCACGCGCGCCGGAGTGGCGGTGGGCCGCGGCACCTATCAGTGGGACGGCGCGGCCGGAACATGGTTCTGGATCGATCCCGAGAATGATCTGCTGGTCGTGGGCATGACCCAGACCCTGTCCTACACCCCGCCCGCCCTCCAGGCGGCGACGCAGGCGCTGGTCGCCGCCGCGGTTGTCGATGCCTGACCTGGTTTCCAATCGGGGCGCATCGACCCCGAGGCGGTCTCCTTTCCGCACGCTGGCGAAGGCCGCTGCGATTGTTCTGGCGCTGTGCGTTGTCGGAACCTGCATCGCCCTCGCGTTCCTGGCATATCAAGCAACCCGTCGCCCGACCGGACGTCCCGATTATGTCGCCTTGGGGAGTTCCTATGCAGCAGGCTCGGGGCTGGGCGAGCGTGTAGGGGGTGCGCCTTTTGGGTGCATGAGGGGAAACGGAAGCTATCCTCACCTGCTGGCACGAAGGCTCGGTCTTTCGCTGGTGGACATGAGTTGCTCCGGTGCAACGGCGTCGCAGGTCCTGAACGGCGGACAATATTTCCAAGGCCCGCAAGTCGCGGCCGTGACAGCACAGACGAAGCTGGTGACGCTCACTGTGGGCGGCAATGATCTCCACTATGTCGGCGACCTGCTTGGGCTGGCGAAACGGAAGGATGGAGGAGTCGTCGGATGGATAGCGCCCCGCTTGCTGCTCGCGTCGCATACAGATCCCAAGCGCGACGCGAACGCACTCGGCGAAAATATACGGGCGATCGTCCGAACGGTCCGGCGCAAAGCGCCCAGTGCGCGCATCGTGATAGCGACCTACCCGGCGATACTGCCAGAGCAGGGGGCTTGTCCGCTTTTGCGGCTGACGATGGACGAAGCCGCTCGCATGCGCGCCTTGGCTACCACGTTGGCGCAGACCACGCGGGACGCCGCACATGATGCCGGTGCTACGTTGGTCGATATGGTGACGCTGGGCAGGGACCACGACGCCTGCTCCCTATCGCCCTGGGTCAACGGCGCATATGCCCGTTCGGGTGACGGTGGTGCGTTCCATCCGACACGCTTGGGTGCCGCAAGCTTTGCGACCAGCATAGCATCGACATTGGTTCAAACCCGGCGAGGGCGGTGATCGCCTGCACCATGCTCATGGCTATTCTCGGCGCTGCATAGCGTCATGGCAGCCTCGTCGTGATCCCGCCGATCTGGCCTACCGCGCGCATCTCGATGCTGCGGATCGAAGCAGATGTCCGGTTGCAACATCAACCGCTTCACCCGTGAGGACGTCGTACCGGCACCGGCCGTTCGGTCGTCGTGGTCGATGGCGCGCGGGACGTGTGATGTGGCGGACCTATCTCGACCGTATGCAATTGCCACGTCATTGCCGAGTTCCGTCGAAAGGGACCTAGATGATCCGTTCGGATGGATAGTCGCTGGTCGTATCCAGTGACGCGACCGCGAAACATTGCTCACGAAGCCAGCGGTGCGCGAAGTCGTTCGTCGATCTCATGTGCCACCCAGCCGATAGTGCGAACGAGGAGAGCGCGATCGGCGGTTCGACGAGGATCACGTCTAACGGTCGGTTGGCAAGCAGGGCATTGGGGAGGGTCGCGACCAAATCACTTCTCGCGACGAGTTCGATGGCGACGAGATAGCTCTGGACGGACACCGCGAGCCTTCGAGATCGGTCGAGTCTTTTCAATTCCGCGTCGATCAAGCTGTCGAAGCCGCCGCCCGTCGCGGATACCACGATGTGATCTCGCGCGCAGAATTCGTCGAGATCTAACATGCCGCCGGAATGGCCGGCGGCGGCAACGACGGTCATGAAACGATCACGTATTATCGTCCGGGCGATCAGCGAAGGTAGCGATGCAAGCTGAGCCGGAGATGCAAGGACAAGATCCAGTTCGCCAAGCTCGAGGGTATGCAGGCGAGCTCGATCATAGTTGAGGAGCACAACCCGGACACCAGGACCGGATGCCGACCGAACCGCATTGATCAGCGGCGCACCGGCGATGATGGATGCGTTGTCATTAGCCATGATCGTGAATGTCCGCGACGCCGATAACGGATCGAAGGCGACGCCGGAAACCGCCGTGTCCAACTGGCTCAGCGCTTCCCGCGCCGCCGCAGCGAGCGCGATGGCGCGGGTGGTTGGAACGAGGCCGCGGCGACCCGTTGCGGGCACGAGCAGATCGTCGTGAAGAAGGCGGCGCAGTTCGCTCAGCCGTGCGGACAGCCTCGGCTGGCTGACACATAGCCTTGTAGCAGCGCGCGTGACGCTTTGTTCCTCTATCAGTGCCACGAGCGAAGGCAGGAGCGGAAGAAGGGCTTCAGAAAGCATCTGGATTCCGGATGTCCGTCATTCGTACATCCGCATAGCGGATCGCCAGGTCCCGAGCCATCTTTTGGTTTCAACAAGGAGGTGACGATGACGACGGATTCGGAAGCACTGGCCAATGCATTTCATGGTGCTCTGGTCGCAAAGGATTGGGAAGGCATGCGCACACTGTTCCATGACGATGCGACGTGGACGCTACCAGGCGACAACGTCATTTCGGGCCAAGCGGCCGGCGTGGACGAGGTAATCGATCGCGCTAAGCTGATCGCCAGCTACGGCCTGTCCTTCAAGCTCGAACACATTCTACTCAGCCGCGACAACATGGCGCTAGGGCTGCACAACACTGCGGAGCGTGACGGCATCCGGTTGGACGAACATCTTGCGACCGTCTGCCGGTTGCGCGATGGGCGCATCGCCGAGGTCGAGACCTTCCTCTCGGACATTCCGGGAATGAACCGGTTCTTCGTACGTCCATCCGAACGATGATGCGAAGGAACCGGGGGAGTCCGTGGAGGATTCGGGATTGATCAAGCGATGACCGTCGTCGCATCGCCCCACATGGCATAGCGGACGCAACGAAGCGTCACAAACCTCTCCGTATCAAAGTGGTCGTATGTCGCGCATGAAAGCGCAGCACCGCATCGGCGACGTGATGTGCGGCTTCGCGCCCGGGAAAGTGGCCGATGCCAGGTAGGACGATGCGTTCATATGGACCCTCGAACCAAACCAAATCCTCCAAGGACTCCGCTGGTGGGTCGCAGGCATCCGCCTCTCCCTGAATCATTAGCGTCGGAACACGTAGACGCGCCGTGCCGGCGATGATCCCGGCAGCATCGTCGTAACTTAAGTCGACTGGTTCAGGCAGCCAGCGTGAACGATAACCGTGGAGTGTGATCGCTGCCCAATCAGGGTTGCGAAAGCTTCGCGCAGTTTGAATGAACGCCGCTTCCTCGTACCAGCCCTCCGGCGACCAGCTGTCCCATTGCTCGCGGGCGAAACCGATTGGATCGGCGCGCACCTTCTCTGCGCCCCCGTCGTGATTCATGTACCACTGATACCACCAGCGGCGAGCCTGGTCGTAGCCCGGCGTCGTGAAGCGTCCGTTGGGCGCGTAGCCGATCGCCAGCGCTGCGATCATGTCCAGACGGTCCGGGATGAGCGCAGCCAGATTGTAGGCGGCCCTCCCGCCCCAATCGTGACCAACGACCGAGCAGCGTTCGATGCCAAGACCGTCGAGAAGATCGATCGCATCACGCGCCAGAGCCACCGCACGACCGTCCCGTACGGTCTCCGGCGATCGGAAGCGCGTCGGTCCGAAGCCGCGTAGCCACGGCACGATCGTTCGGAATCCGTGCGTCTGAAGACGCTCGGCGACGTCCGACAGTCCCGTCGGATCGTCCGGCCAGCCGTGGAGCAGAAGCATCGGTTGGCCGGCAGACGACCCGCCTTCGAGGTAGGCGATGTCCAGCTTGCTGGTTTGAAGCCGTTTCATGAGGGCTGTCTATCTGATGTAACCGGCGCCCGCATGTGGATCGGCGCCGAATATCGATCCCGTGTCGCACTTGCGGATGCTGCCTCCGTTGGCAGCCGAAACGGTGGATTGGAGCTAGCCAGAAGTTCGATGGTCGCGAAGAGCAGATCTGTATCGCCGATGTTCTCCAGGTCGTGCGTCATCGACTGGCCCGCCGCGAAATGGAGGTGATGCGTATCGCCTGCGACTTATGCGACTCGGTCGCTCGTTCCATCGGCGTTTCGGGAGAGGGCATGGCCCGGCGTGAGCGCGGTCCAGAAATAGTCCGGCACAAGCGTGTGGAAGCCCAGCCGTTCGCCTGGAGCGAGCCTGACATGCCAGATGCGCAATACGTTTGTTTTGGAAACGAGATGGGTTCCGACGCGGCCGTTGTGCATGCTGCCTTCAAGCTCCTCGCGGAGAGCCGGCGTCCAGATTTCGTCTGAATCTGCCAGCGCAGGGTCGATCTCCGCCTGAACGTTCAGTAGCACCGGAGCGCCGAGCGGCATGCTGGCAACTCCGGCGACGCCGCGACTGTGACGCGGGGGGACGGAATGACCGCGTTGAGAACGTCCGATGCCCCATCGAGAACTGCCGCATGATCCTCGAAGTCCGGCGTGCACAACAGGTTGCCCTCGACGCGTACGATCCGACGCACGCGAGCCAGGTTACCGCCGCAGGCTACGCGAAGCTGGGCCATCGCGCTGATCGCGCACAGTCTGGCGGCGTCGTAGCCTTCGTCCGTCGTCAGCGTCGCCCCAAGGCGACCGACATGGCCTAGCGCGCCGTTCCTCCAGGGGAATTGCTCCGAGGTGGTCACGATGTCTCCGACCCGAGACCATGGAGCGTAGGCGCCCAGGCCGTCGGACGCGTCCGGCAACGCAATGCCGAGTTCTGCCAGCCGCTGCTCAGCGGAAGACTCGACCGCGGCGTCGATTGAATCTGCCGGGAACGGATCGGTAGGATCGTCCATCGTCTTTTCTCCCTCGCGAGCTATCGGTGGTCGTTGCCCGCAGGCTTCGCATTCACGGCCAGGCTGTAGAGCGTGACCGGCGGCACCACGGCGTCCTTGCCACGGTTCAGGCCTGCGGTGCGGTTGAGTTGCGAGGCAGGCAGCAGCAGGTTGCCCTTGTCGTCGATCCACATCGCATCGACCCAGATCAGTCGCGGATCGGCGATAAGCGTCTTGATCCGTCCGACAGGATCGATGGCAAGGATGCGTTTCTTGTCGGTATCGCTCAGGTAGATCGTGCCGTCCGCCGCGATCGCGGTGCCACCGGTCGATGGTGTGTCGGCAAAACGCTCGACATGACCCGCTAACGCAGCAGGGGGAAGCGAGGCATCGTCGAGCCAGCGCGTTTCGATCCGCGCCATCCGCCCGTTCGAAGGCTGATAGTAGAACCACTTGCCATCGGGCGAGATCTCCAGCTGGTCGGCATGGATCACCACCGGTTTGCCTGCGGGATCGGTCAGCTCGCGCCCCTCCGCCATAAGCTTGGTCTGCGCGACAGTTGAAGGATGGTCGTCGAGGACACGGCGACCTCTGCCGGTCGCCATATCGAGGACGATGAGGCCGGGCTGGCCCGCATCGGTGAGGTAGGCGTTCGGCCCGTGGAAACGCACGTCGTCGACGAAGCTGATGGGGGTGGTGACGCCAGCCAAATCGTACGTGCGGGTCACTTTGTTCGACGCGATGTCGACGCGGACGAGCTTGACGCCGCCGGCGACGGCCGGCTTGCCGATTCCCGGCGAGCCACGATCAACGACCCATAGAGCACCGTCAGGGCCGATCCGCAGCGCATTCACGCCGACGAAGCGGTTCGAGCCGCTATCGCCCTGCTTCCATTCGTTCCAGGTCGCATCTGGATAGGCGACGGCCTTGCCGTCCAGAAGTTCGGCAACCTGAGGGTCGCCCTTTCCGGGACGGGGCTGCACGGGAAGGAACGTCCGACCCGATGGCGTCGTCGCGACGCCGTTAACGATCAGGTCAGACGAAAAAACGGGCGTCAGCCGATCCTTGGCGGCAACGGGACCGGTTGCGAGCACGCTCGCAGCTAGCGCGGAAACGAGAGCGACTTTCATCGTCATATCCCTATTCGATGCCGGAGAGGACGGTCTTGCCATAGGCATCGCCGCCTTCGACAATGGCATGGGCGCGGCGCAGGTTCTGGGCGGTCAGGGGACCCACATCCTGTGTCGTGGTCGACCGCAACACGCCGGCGTCAATGATCGCCGCGAGCGCATCGATCGCCCCCGAAGGGTGGTAGCCTATGGCTTTCATGGACGGTCTCCTGATGATTTCTTGGAGGGTGTTCTGTAGGTGTGAAGCGCGTCGTCGAGCGCGCTGACCTGCGCATTGCCAAGATACAGCGCCGACAGTTCGGCAAGCGCGGGCCCGCCCAGCCGCGTCTTGGCATCCTTGCGGACGATCAACGTGGCGTTATCAACGCCGCCGAGCAGGCCCTTCGGATCTTCGAGCGCGCGGATCCGGTAGCGGTGATGCAGCCATTGCGGATGCCACAGCGGTACGATGATCCACGCACCGTCAGCCACAGCGCGTTCGAAGCGGCCGAAACAGTCATCTTCGCTACCGGGCGCAAATCGATAGCCGTGGGCGCCGAGACCGTATTGTTCGACGATCGCCTGCGAGAAGCGGCTGATTCCGGCGCCGACGTTCACGCCATGGATCAACCGATCCATGCGATCGAGCGCAAGCGGGGATGTCAGATCCTCGATGGAGGCGACTGCGGATACCGGGACGTGTTCGGGTACGCCCCAGATGCAATAGGGCTCGTACAGGACGGTCACCTTTTCGACTGCGTCGAGCATCGGTGTGATGTAGGCCCCATGGCTGGCGGGCAGCCACGCCGCGACCAGCAGGTCTATTTCGCCTGCGCCAAGCCGCCTGTACATCTCCTCATGCGGTGCCGCGCTGCGTTCTATCAAGTGACCATGCTTGACGATGATCGCCTCCACCTCTCGAGCGGCGGCGTTGTGAAAGCTGAGGTCGATGTGACCGACACGGACCGCTTTCGCGAGGCGCGACATCACCGCGCCCTCAATGTTGCGGAATACAGATGCCATCGGGGCTGCGATGGCGAACTGCCATCTACGGCGTTGGCGCGGCGCACAACGTAGCTTCCATCGAAGCGTTGGTTCCGACCGGTCGTCATCAGGCCGTCAACCCGTACCGGAACGGTCACGTAGATTGATCCGGCCGCGCCTTCGGACCGGGCGGGGCCGGTCACGCTCACGCGGACCCGGCGTGTCGCGGCGAAACCGCGCCGGAAAGCGGCGTAGGTTTGACCCGGCCGGCCGCGGTCTCCCCACTTCACCCAAGCCGTCGCATAGTCGTGGGCATCGATCGCACGATAGTAATCGCGTACGACGTCGATCGCAGCGGCCGTGCCGATCTGTGTTCGCGCGCCGCCTTCCGCCGCAGATGGAAGGGGACCCGCAAAAGCGGCCATCGTCGCGACGGCCAACATGCGATGCAGATTACGGACATGGCGGATTGTCATGCGGCGGTCCCTTTGGAGCGATGGTTGATCTTGGTGATGTCGGCGAGTCCAAGTACGGTTGCGGTTGCTGCTCGCGTTCGCCGGCATGCTTCGGCGTCCGCTTTGAGATCGATCCCATAGGTCGGGATCACCGCTCTGAGACGCGGAAGCCAAGCGGTTAGCCGGTCTGCGAAGCAGCGGCGCAGGACGTCGAGCGCGATCGACGCGGCAGTCGATGCGCCGGGCGACGCCCCCATGAGCGCTATGAAGGAGCTGTCCGCCGAACCGACCAGCGCGGTGCCGAACGCCAGTGTACCACCGCCATGACCGTTGGGCTCGATGACCTGTACACGCTGTCCGGCGACCGCCTCGGTCCAGTCCGCCGGATCGGCTTCCGGGTAGAATTGCCGAAGGGTGTCGATCCGCCCTTGCTCTGACAAGACCACCTGATCGGCGAGATACTCCTCCAGCTTCAGCGCATGAACGGCCACGTCGAGCAGCGGCAGCAGATTGGCTGGACGAACCGATCGGACAAGGTCGAGATAGGACCCGTCACGCAGGAATTTCGGGCTGAACCCCGCAAAGGGTCCGAACATTAGCGAATGCCTGCCCCGCACCACGCGCGTGTCTAGGTGGGGGACCGACATCGGCGGCGATCCGTGCGCAGCCTTGCCGTAAACCTTGACGCGGTGCCGCTCGACGACCGCAGGGTTGTCGCAGCGCAGCCAGATCCCGCTAACGGGGAAGCCGCCATAGCCTTGGCCTTCAAGGATGCCGCTTTTCTGCAGCATCGTCAGCGATGCACCACCCGCGCCCGAGAACACAAAGCGCGCTCGGACCTGTCCGGAAACCCCGTGGTCGCCGTGTGCGCGATAGCCAACGGTCCATAAGCCGTCATCGTCCCGAGTGAGCGCATCGACTTCGGCACCGTAGCGCGCCTCGAAGCCTTGCCGTGCGCCAAGCGCATCAATCAGCAGGTGCGTGAGCGTACCGTAATCGACATCGGCGCCGGTCATCATCCTTGTTGCTGCGACCGGGGCAGCTGGGTCGCGTCCCTCGATCACCAGCGGCGCCCACTCGGCGATCGTTGCAGAGTTCTCGCTGTATTCCATCCCGGCGAAGCAATGATGCGCGCTCATAGCCGCATGGCGCTTGCGCAGGAACGTGACGTTGTCAGCGCCGGTGACAAAAGCGCAGTGTGGTGCCGAGCGGATGAAGCGTGTCGGGTCGGGGATCGCACCGTGCTGGACCAGGTGCGCCCATAACTGGCGTGAAAGATCGAATTCCACGTTCACCTCGAGCGCCTTTGCGATGTCGATGGATCCGTCGACCTTCTCGGGCGTATAATTCATCTCGCAATTGGCGGCATGGCCAGTGCCCGCGTTGTTCCATCCGTCCGAACTCTCGCGCGCCGGACCACCCAGCCGTTCGACCAGCACTATCGAAAGCGTCGGGTCGAGTTCCCGTAATACGGTGCCAAGCGTCGCACTCATGATGCCACCGCCGATCAGAACGACATCGACCGTATCCGCCACCCTGCTCACAGCATCGTTCCGGCAGTGAACGGCACTGTGGCGGGATCTTCGACGATGACATACGCCCGTCGCCAAGGCTCTTCGTCGAGCAGCTCCCAATTATGACCGGTGCCGGTGGTGTCCTGGGCGAACAGAACGTCGCCGGGCCGGATCGCGAAACTGCGTCCGTCCTTCACGGTGAATCGCAACGTTCCCGACAATGTGATGACGAGCTGCATGGCAGGGGCATCGTGCCAGCCAAAATTACCACCGGACGGCGTTTCGCGGAACGAGATGCTGGTGGCGGCTGCGACGGGGCTGAGCGTATCGGCACCGTGCGTGCCGGACAGATCGATTGCGCCGTCCTCGAAATCGGAGTTTCCGTCGGCATCTGTCCAGATGCGTACGCAACGTATCATCGTCATCTCTCCTTGCGACGCTGCCGCGCCGGAATGGTCAGGATCGTCAGGCACATCGCTATGGCGATCAGTGCGTTCGCTTCGCCCCACCGCATGGCCGCGGTGCCGGCCACGGCGCCCAAGGTGAGAGCGAGCAACATGCCCGCATAGGGCCAGATCGGATTCCATCCGCGGCGGCCGGCCAACACGGCGGCGATGCCCCGCCCCACATGCACGAGAGTGCCAGTGACGTAGGTCAGCGCCATGCCCACGCCCTCCGCCCGCAGGATAAGAGCATTCTGCATACCCATCGCCAACGCCAGGAGGACGCTTGAGGTCAGGCCTGATCCAAACCCGGCCGCGAGCAGAACGGTGACCGCTTCGACGACCATTGCTAACGGACGCCGTTGTGCCGCCGCGCCGATCAGCAGTTCGCCGGCGACGACGCCGACGACGAAGGCCGCAATGACCATCGCTCCCTGCGTAGCCAGAGACCAGTCGGTCTGCGCCAGGGCTAAGGCTACCCGTGTTGTGTTCCCGCTCATGAATGACACGTAGAAGGTGTGGAAATGCAGGAAGCCGATGGCATCGACGGCGCCCGCAACCGCGAGAAGTCCGAACGCCAGCGCATAGGTCCGACCGTCGTGTCCACCAGGATCGGACCTAGCCGTCACGTTATCACCCCCGCTACGCGCCAGCGACGCCGTTGCCGACGAGCTTTTGCGGATCGACGACGGCATCGAACTGCTTCTCATCGACCTTGCCGGACTTGAGCGCGGCCTCCTTCAAGGTCGAGCCGTCCGCATTGGCGGCCTCGGCGATGTGGGCCGCGTTGTCATAGCCGATAACCGGCGCCAGTGCGGTGACCAGCATCAACGACTCGCCGACCGAAGCGTCGATCCAATCCCGGTTGAGTTCGGTCCCCTCGATCGAGAACGTCCGCATCTTGTCGCACATGTCGCCGATGATCCGGATCGAGTGCAGCGCGTTGTTGATGATGATCGGGCGCATCGCGTTCAGTTCGAAATTCCCCTGACTTCCCGCGAAGGCGACGGCGCTGTCCTCGCCGATCACCTGGATGCAGACCATGACCATCGCTTCGCACTGCGTCGGGTTGACCTTGCCGGGCATGATCGAGCTGCCCGGCTCGTTTTGCGGCAGGAGCAGTTCGCCCAGACCGCAGCGTGGGCCGGACGCGAGCCACCGCATGTCGTTGGCGATCTTCATCAGCGCGACTGCGATTCCTCGCACGGCCGCCATCGCCGAAACCATGGCGTCAAGCGAACCCTGTGCTGCGAACTTGTTCGGCGCAGTCACGAAGGGATGCCCGGTCAGGTCGGCTATGGTCTTCGCGATATCACGCGAGAAGCCCTCCGGCGCGTTGAGGCCCGTACCGACCGCCGTCCCGCCGGCGGCGAGCCGATACAGTCCGTCGAACGACCGCCTGACGTTCTCCATCGCGTCGCGGACCTGCGCCGCATAGCCCGACCATTCCTGACCTACGGTCAACGGAACCGCGTCCTGCAGATGCGTCCGGCCCGTCTTCACGACATCCATCCATTCGTTCGCCTTCGCCTCGATCGCCGTGGCGAAGCGGTCGAGCGCTGGCAGCATGTGGTCGGACAGAGCGAGTACGGTCGCGATGTGCATCGCGGTCGGGAAGCTGTCGTTGGACGACTGCCCCATGTTGACGTGATCGTTGGGATGGACCGGCTTCTGCGTGCCGAGTTCGCCGCCTAGCAGCTGGATGGCGCGGTTCGAGATGACCTCGTTCAAGTTCATGTTAGACTGCGTTCCGGATCCCGTCTGCCAGACGTAGAGCGGGAAGTGCGGGTCGAGGTCTCCGGTGATCACCTCGTCCGCTGCCTTCACGATCGCGTCCGAGCGCCATTGCTCCAGTCGCCCGGCCTTGGCGTTCACCAAGGCGGCGGCCTTCTTCACGTAGCCGTAGGCGTGGTAGACCGCCTTTGGCATTCGATCCTCGCCGATCGAGAAGTGCTGGAGCGACCGTTGCGTCTGCGCGCCCCAATAACGATCCGCAGGAACCTCGACCTCGCCCATGGAGTCGAACTCCTTGCGTTTGCCCTTCGCATCGACGCCGACCGGCACGTCCTTCATCACCGGATGTTCGCCGGAATGGTGATTTTGTTTCGTCATGTCCCGTTCCTCGTTCAATCGCGCTCAATAGGAAGGGGTGTAGGTCTGGCTCTTCAGCCAGGCGCGGATGTCGTCCGGCCGATCGACGGTGGCGAGACCGCGATCGAAGATGTGTTCCGCAACGCGGGCGGCGGTGGTGATCTCCGTCTCCAGGATGTCGCTCTGGGGCGGGAACAGCATGCCCTTGTCCCGCGTGGCCTGGTCGACCTGATCGGCTGATCCCTGCGCCGCGGCGATCCACATCCTGTCGTCGATGCGCTTCGGTTTCGTCGCGTAGATGGCGAGGCCAAAGGCGGGGAAGATGTAGAAGTTGTTCGCCTGACCTGGGTGATAGGTCTTGCCGTTCACCGTCACGTCGGGGAACTGGACGCCGGCGGCGAACAGCGCCTTGCCGTCGGTCCAGGCATAGGCCTGCTCCGGCGTGCATTCCGCCTTGTCGGTCGGGTTCGACAGCGGGAAGATGATCGGCCTGTCCGTGTTGGCGGCGACCGCCTTCACCACGTCTTCAGTGAATAAGCCATGCGTCGTGCTGACGCCGATCAGCGCCGTCGGCTTGAACGCCTTGACGCTGTCCTCGAGGCTCTTCGTCGCCGGCAGATCCTTTGCATAGACCTTCTGCGAGGCGCTAAGATCATCTCGCTTCGCATCGAGCAGACCGTTCACGTCGTACATCGCGATGCGTGCCCGGGCGTCATCCGCAGACAGACCCTCGGTTTGCATCGCCTCGACGATCATGTTGGCGATACCGATCCCGGCGGAGCCCGCGCCCGCGAACATGATCTTCTGGTCCGCGAGCTTCTCTCCCTTGATCTGGAGAGCGGTCGTCAGACCCGCGATGGTGACGCTCGCCGTTCCCTGGATGTCGTCGTTGAGGACGAGATACTTGTCCTTGTACCGCGCGAGCAGGCGGATCGCATCGGTGCCCTTCCAATCCTCGAAATGCACACAGACGCCTGGAAAGACCTCGTTTGCGGCTTCCATGAACTCGTCGACCAGCGCATCGATATCATTCTCAGTGGGCGGCTCGTCACGAAGGCCCGTGTAGAGCGGATCGGCGCGCAGCTTGGCGTTCGTAGTGCCGATATCGAAGTGGATCGGCAGCAGTCCGTCCGGCGGTACCGCCGCGCACGCGGTATACAGCTGGAGCTTGCCGATCGGGATCGGGGCGCCATTGGCGCCGATGTCGCCAAGTCCGAGGATACGCCCGCCCGAGGATACGCAGATGAAGCGGATGTCCCTGTTGGGCCAGTGGGCGAGCACTTCGGCCAGCCGCCCCGTCATCTGTTTCGTCAGATACATGCCCTGCGGCCGGCGGTATACGTGGCCATAGGTCAGGCAGGCGTCGGCGATCGTCGGATCATAGACAATCGGCACGAACCGCGCAGGGTCGCTCATGAGGACGGCGTAGAACAGGGTCTCGTTGCGGTCGCAGAGACCCTGAAGATAGATGTACTGTTCCAGCGCATCGGGCTTGGCGCCGAGATGACCGAGTACGCGCTCGACCTGCGTGTCCAGAGTTTCGACTGCCGCCGGCAGCAACCCTTCCAGGCCGAGCGACTTGCGCTCATCGGCGGTAAAGGCGGTGCCCTTGTTGACGATCGGGTTCTCCAGCGTCGCGACGCCGGTCGGTGATTTCGTGGTCATGGTGGCTCCGCAAAAATATTGGCAGGGTGGGCAACTGGTTCAGTTGGCGGACACGAGCCCGATCTGCTGCTGGAAGGTGAGATTGTCCTCGAGATGCCAGTTGTCGGTGATCATGCCACTCGACACGCGCAGGATGTCGGTGGCGATGAAATCGATCGGCTGACCGGTGCCGGTCGTCCCCATGAACGTTCCCGTGAAATGGCCGGTGAAGTGCAGGTGGCTTACGACGCGGTCGCCCACGACGAGGCGCTGGACGACGTCGATCCGCAGATCGGGAACCGCGCCGAGGAACGCCTTTGACGCGGCTGCAGGGCCGGCGGGGCCCTGCGGGCGGCCCTTGGGCAGCGTGTGGTCGACGAAGCGTGGGCTGAGCGCGGCCTTCAGCAATGTCGCGCTGCCGTTGTTCCAGAAACCGTAGAACGCATCGACCGGCTTGAGCATCGCTGCGACGGTCGTGGCTGGCAGCGCCTTGTCGACGATCAGTTCCTGAGGCTTCGCGATCGCCTTTGCTGCGCGGTCATCGACCTGAGCGGCCAGGGAGGGGGTGGCGGCGGCCAGTGCCGCGAAAGCAAGGAATACGCGCATGGATGGTCTCCTCAGGCTGCGATCGTGCCGCCGCCATCGACCGTGACGGTCGATCCGGTGACGTACGGATTGGTGGCGACGAAAAGGATGGCGCCGGCTATGTCATCGGGCTGGCCGACACGACCCGCAGGAAGGCGTGCGGCTGCCTTCTCGAACATCGCCTGCCGTTCGGTGTCGCTCATCCCGGCATAGAGCGGCGTGTCTACGAGGCCCGGCGAGACGGTGTTGATCCGCACCGGCGCGCGTTCGAGCGCAAGGCCTCGAGCGAGAGCCTCAAGCGCGGCGTTGATCGCGCCTTGGAGTACCGAAGAAGCACTGGGCCGCTGGGACAAGAAGCCTGACACGAAGGTGATCGAGCCGCCATCGCGTACCTTTGCAGCGCGTGCGACACGGTAAGCACCAAAGAACTTGCTGTTCATCGCCGCCTGGGCGTCCGTTAGGGCCAGCTTGGAGACTGGCCCTGTCTTCGTCTTCGCAGCCGCCACGACCACGTGATCGAAGACGTCTTGCGCGGCGAAGAACGCATCGACCGAACCGTCATCGATGATGTCGAGCGTCTCCTGGTCGGGGCGAAATACCTGTGCGCCCGCTTTCTCGAACGCGTCGGCGGTCGCTTTGCCGATGCCGCCGCTCGCACCGACGACTAGAATGCGCTGTCCGTTCAGTTGCGCTGTCATGACTTTTTCTCCTTGGGTGAGGGGCCGGGCAGACCCGTCTCGGTGGCGGGGCCGCGGTCGAAGACCGGGGTCATGCCCTTGGTCTGGAGAGCGTATTTCGCGATCTCGTCCTTGCGTGCGAACCACACGCCGGGCTTGGAGCGCGCATAGGTCAGGAACCGGTCGAGGACGCGTACGCGGTTGGCATGGCCGGAGATGCGGTCGTGCATCGACACGACCATCATCCGCCGCTTGGTCGCGCCCTCTTCGTACAGCTGATCGAACTCGTCCTTCAGCGCCTGTTCGTAAGCGATCGGATTCCACCCCTCGAACGGGAATGACGAGATGTCGTTCATATGGAAGGTGTACGGGACGGTGACGAAGTCGCCCTTGGCAAGGGGGACGATGAACGGCTCGTCGCGGCTCGGCTCGTCGATATGATAGATGAGACCCAGACTCTGGAGAATGTCGAGGGTGCGAGGTGAATTCCGTAACCAGTACGCGTTCCATCCCAGCGGTTTGAAGCCCGTGATCCGCTCGATCGTATCAACGCAATCGCCGATGAAACGGCGCTCCTCGTCGGGTTTCATGTCATAGCTGTTCTGCCATGTACGTCCGTGGGCTGCAGCCTCGTGGCCCCGACGGACTATCTCCTTGGCGAGGTCAGGCGCCTTTTCGATCGCCTGACCAATCATGAACGACGACAGCTTGATGCCGTGCTTGTCCATCAGGTCCAGTATCCGAGGAATGCCCTCGTTGGGACCATATGCGAAGAACGCATTGGTCGGCAGATCCGGCAGGCCGTGCTCGATGGGCTCCGGAATGGGACCGCCCGCGCCGGAAATCGGCTGGCCGCCGCCCTCGAACATCAAGCTCAGACTGACGGCCAGTCGGGCATCGCCGGGCCAGAACGCAGTCTTGGTCGTCATGTTACGCTCCTTCGCAAAGGCGCCCGACGAGATCGTCAAGGCCGTTCCTCCGAGAACGACGCTGCGGCGTGACAGATCGGGCATGATGGACATGAGGCATAAACGACATGGTGCGTTGTCCGATCCGGATTGATCGGTATTAGGTCGACTGAAGATGTGTCGTCCGGGAGTTGATAATAATGCTTAATGATCTGAATGAGCTCAGGACCTTCCAGAAGGTGCTCGCGTCAGGCTCGCTGTCCGCTGCGGCCCGCGAGATGAACGTCAGTCTCGCCGTCGTCAGCAAGAGATTGCTGACATTGGAAGGAAGGGTAGGGGCGAGGCTCGTCAATCGTACGACGCGTAGTCTGTCCCCTACGGAAGAAGGAGCCAGACTTCTGATCGATGTCGAGCGTGCGTTGGACGCGCTGCGCCAAGGCGAGGAGACGCTGGCGACGGGGCGGCTCGAGCCCGTCGGGCTCCTCAGGGTCACCGCGCCGGTCTCGTTCGGACGACGACACGTCGCACCGGTCCTGGGCGAGCTGACGGATCGGTTCCCACAACTACTCGTCTCGCTGACGCTCGAGGATCGGGTGATAGATCTGGCAGGCGAGGCGGTCGACGTGGCGATCCGGATCGGTGCGTTGGCCGACACCAGTGCGGTGATGCGGAAGCTCGCAGACAATCGACGCATCCTGCTCGCGTCGCCGAGCTACCTGGGAAGGATCGGGCCGCCGCGGTCGCCCGACGACCTCCCGGGCCACGCCTTTCTCCGGTATGGCGGGACGACCACGTCCTTCAGGCTGACCCGAGCGGATGGTCTTTCGGCCGTGATCGACGGTCCCAGTCGGCTTCGCGCGGACAACGGAGACGCCGTTCACGATTGGTGTCTCGCGGGTCATGGGATCATGCTGAAGTCATACGTGGACGTCGCAGCAGAGCTTGAGGCCGGGACGCTGGTCCATGTTCTTCCAGACTGGTCGGGAGGGGACGCGCCGGTCGTAGCGCTGTTCCCGACGGCTCGTCACCTCTCGCTCAAGGTCCGAGCTTTCGTCGATGCCATGGCAGCGGCGCTCAGACCGGCGGCGGAAAGCGGTTGAGCGTCGCGGCTACTCGTTCAGCGACGGCAGAGCATCGCGATCGGCAACGCCGCTTCGACCACGTCGGCAAGCCGGCTTTCGAAACCGGATTCGATCCAGGCGGTTGCGATGTGAAGCAGTCCGCCCGCCACGCCACGACGGAGAAGGGGCAGGCGCGAAAACCGACCGGAGCGTGCCGGATCACATATTTCGACCAACGGCTCAGTAAGCCGGACCAGCGAGCCTTCGAACAGACGATCGAGTTCCGCGCTGACTCCAACCGTCTCCACCAGGAAAAGGCGTGCGGCGACGGGGCTTGCCGCAACTCTCCCGTAGTAGGCTGTCAAGAGGTCACGGACGCGCGCCTCCTGGTCGCTGTCGACCGCCGCAGTCGCAAGTGGCGTCATCAGCCTTAGGAGATTGTCGACCGATGTCTCGAACGCAGCGGTCAGCAGCGCTTCGCTGTTCGGGAAGGCCTCGTAGAAGAAGCGTTCCGTGAGACCTGCCGACTGACAGACTGCGCGTATGCTGGTGTTGCGGTAGCCGTTCAGACCGTAAAGCGAGATTGCGGCATCGAGAAGTCTGGCGCGTCGATCGGCGAGGCGGTCGGCTGCACTTCTCCCGGCATAGGAACGTCTTGTCGTCATCCATTCGTCGTACCGCATCGGCAAGGTAGGCAAAACCCACGGCAGTGCTTACGGGAGAGCATCAGGCGAGACGGCCGATAGTGAGGAGTCAGCAGCGATGAACACCGTAGACGTAACTGCCGTGAATCATGCGGGTTTTGCCGTTCTCTCGTTGAACGAGTCCATCTGGTCCGGACGCGAGCGGTTGGCTTCTCGGTCGGACGGCAGCCGAAAATCGAAGTGAACCGCGCCGCGCCTACTGGACGCGACGGGTTGTGACTCATGCCGTCATATCAATGTTGTCCGCGACTCCATGATATCGATCGTCGAGGTCGGCAGGCCGAATGTTGGCGATGGACTCCAACGGTTGGCGATGATTGAACCAGTCTACCATTCGAAGGTCGTGTGTCCCAACGTATCCAAGGATCGCCAAGGTCCAGAGTGGTGGATGACCCCGGCCCTGTAGAGGCCGTTGATCGTCCTGGGCAAAGCGTTGCCTTAGCTGTCCCCGACTCTCCCAACCGAGAGCTTGATCCGAGCTCGACCAACCGCTGGGTGTAGTTGATGAACACAAATTGCAGCCCGCGGTCGCTCTGTTGGGTGATGCCGCCCCGATGGGCCGGACGGCGATCGCGAGGTGCCCGTTCCAAAGCATCGGGGACGAAGCTGGCATGAGCCGCCCTGCCGACGCCACAGCGGACGAACAGCGAAGAACTAAAGCAGCACCGTACGAATGGCGAAGGCGATCGCTGCGAGCGCCAGAACGCTCGCGGTCCAGATCATCGCTAGCCAGCATAACTGTTGGACGAACCGGGGTCCGGGCGTAGCCATCAATGATACCCCTCGCCGACCTTGCCCCTGAACACCCAATAGGCCCAACCGGTATACCCGATGATGATCGGGATGATGACGACGGTCCCGACCAGCATGAACAACTGGCTCTGCGCCGGAGCCGCAGCTGCCCAGATCGTGACGGCACGCGGCACGACGTAGGGAAAGACGCTGATGCCCAGTCCGACGTATCCCAACAGGAACAGCGCCAGGGACGCGAGGAAGGGCAGCTTGTGTCGCCCGCGGGCGATCGACCAGAACAGGACTCCGGTGATCACGACGACCAGCAACGGCACCTGCGCTGTCAGCAAGACGCCCGGCATCGCGAACCAGCGTCGCCAATAGTCATAGCTGAGGAACGGCGTCGCCGCACTGACCGCGGCCATCGCAACAACCGTCGCGATGGCCAGCATCCTGGCCATCCGTCGCGCGTGGGCCTGTGCGGGGCCGTCCGTCTTACCGATCAACCAGGTCGCGCCAAGCAAGGCGTAGCTGACCGCTACCGAGATACCGGTCAGGACTGTGAACGGAGTGAGCCAGTCCAGCCATCCACCTGAAAAGGCACGTCCCACGACCCGGATGCCCTGCAGGATCGCGCCGAGCATCATGCCCTGCGCGATCGCTGCGACCAGAGAACCCAGCGTGAAGGCCCTGTCCCACCAACGTCTGTGCACCGGATCACGCCACCGGAACTCGAACGCCACCCCGCGGAACACCAGGCCCAGCAGCATGGCGATCACCAGCGGATAGGTGGCAGGAAGGATAATCGCGTAGGCAAGAGGGAAGGCCGCGAACAGCCCTCCCCCGCCTAGCACAAGCCACGTCTCGTTTCCGTCCCACACCGGCGCGATCGAATTCATCGCGGCGTCACGCTCCGCCCCGACCTCGAAGCCGGGGAACAGGATGCCGATGCCGAGATCGAACCCGTCCATGACGACATAGGCGAATATGCCGAATGCGATGATGACGGCCCAGACGACCGTGAGGTCCAGACTGTATGTCAGGCCGGTCATGCGTCCTTCTCCCTGTTGGTCGGCTCGAAGGTCGCGACCGGCGTGATGCCGGCTGCATGACGTGGCGTGCGGCGCGGTTCAGCCTCATGAGCCTCGGGTGGCTTGGCGATCAGGCGAAGGACGTAGAGGACGCCCAATCCGAAGACCGCGAAGTAGACGACGACGAAAGCGGCAAGTGACGTCGCCACTGCGGGGGCCGCAATCGGCGAGCGAGCGTCGGCCGTCAGCATATGACCGTAGATGACCCATGGCTGCCGGCCGACCTCGGTCGTGATCCAGCCCGCCAGCACCGCCACGAAGCCCGCCGGGCCCATCGCCACGGCCGCACGGTGCAGCCAGGGCGTGTCGTACAACCGGCGTCGCCACCGCGCCCACAGACCCCATACGCCGAGCATGAGCATCGCCAGTCCAAGACCGACCATGATCCGGAACGACCAGAACAAGATTGCTGCCGGGGGCCGTCGATCGCGTGCGAAATCCTTGAGGCCCGGCAGCGGGGCGTCAGGGTCATGGCGGAGGATCAGCGAACTGAGCCTCGGTATCTCCACGGCATAGCGGACCCGCTCGTCGCGGTCGCTGGGCAGGCCGAACAGGATGAGCGGCGCCCCGTCGGGATGCGCGTCGTAGTGCCCTTCCATCGCCAGCACCTTGGCCGGCTGATGCTCGAGCGTGTTCAGCCCATGCTCGTCGCCGGCCAGGATCTGGAGTGGCGCCATGACCGCGACCATGCCCAAGCCCATCGCCAGCATCTTGCGAGCGCCGAGGTTCGCCCGGTCGCGCAGGAGGTGCCAGCCGCCGACCCCGGCTACGACCAGCGCCGTCGTCAGGAAGGCGGCGATGACCGTGTGGGTCAGCCGGTAAGGGAAGCTGGGGTTGAAGATGATCGGCAGCCACGATCCAGCGGGGACGAACTGCCCCTGCGCGT
>NZ_JACYVM010000013.1:0-94747 GCF_014842355.1 Sphingomonas sp. CFBP 13706 | reverse complement strand
GATTGAATCAGACCGCCGACACTACTGCAAGCCCGACTTTTTCAACACAATCGCCCAAAGCCGGACGGCTCATTCAAGCCATCAGCGGCCCTCATCGCTCGGCCTGGCTTCTGCTACTGCGGAGATCGACATGAATGAATGTTCGGAAGTCGAGAAGCGCGTAGGGGGCGTTCAACGACTGCTTCTGGGTCATTGCAGACGACGCAGAGTCGCAATCTACATTTACCGCTTCCAATTTTTTAACCGCCATATCGCCTGATTAACGCCCGCCGTAGCATCCGGTCTTCCAGCGAGTAGTACAGCGCGATCCGGTCGCCCTCCGCCACGCTCGACGCGGCAAACGCGATGTCGGTGGCCTCGCGGGTCAGCGCTGGTGGCGGCACGAGCAGCGGCTCGAGCCCACGCCCCGTCACCCGCGCGAAATCCGTACTGAAGCTGATCCAGCCGATCCGCCAGCGCGCGTCGTGCGTCGCGCCGTTGTAAAACATCACCGGATCTTGCCCCGCCGCCTGCCAGATAGGCCCGGTCGACAGATGCCAATTGTCCCAGCTGTCCTCGCGGATGCCGAACGGATCGGGGAGGACAGTCCAAGGACCCTTCGGGGTCGGCCCGCCCGCCACGCCGATCCGCGACGCGCCCTTGGCCGCATATTCGTAAAACAGGCGCCAATCTCCGGTCGCAGTCTGTGCGAGCGTCGCTTCCTTGATATTGCCTTCGCCGGGTGGTGCCTTCAGCACCAGATCTTCCTTGACCAGCGCGGTCAGGTCGGGCCCCGCAGCTAAAATCATGCATCCCTGCGCGCGCGCAGCGTCCACGCCAGTATAATAGACGAGATATTCGTCGCCGGCCACGAGCACGGTTGGATCCTCGCATCCGCCCATGTCCTCAGCACCCGGCCCGGGTGTGATTGCGAGCCCCGGATCCATAGTGAAGGCCAGCCCGTCGCGGCTCTCTCCGCGCGCAATGATACCGGTCGGATCGCTGGGCCCGAGCGGATGCGGCACGCCGCGAACCATGATCCGGTAGAGATTGCCTTCCCTCCAGACGAACGGGCTCATCATGTCCATGCCGTCGATCACAGACGTAGCGGAGATAGTTACCGTGTCGAGCTGCTCGACCGCATAGGCGATCGTCATGCGCCTTGCGCCACAGTCAATGACAGCCCGCCGTCGATCGTTACCGTGGTGCCGGTGATATAGTCCGCGGCCGGCGACAGCAGGAAAGCGACCAGCGCCGCGACCTCATCGGGCCGACCGGCGCGCTTCCAAGGGATTGCCGCCTCTTTCGCCGCCAGCTCGTCCGGATGATCCAGTGCGGATTGATCCATCGGCGTAAGGATCATCCCAGGCGCGACGCCATTCACCGCAATGCCCTTCGGCGCGAGCTCTAGTGCAAGCGTGGCCGTCAACTGCGACAGGCCACCCTTGGCTGAGTCGTAATCGACGCCGCCCGGTCGCGGCGCGCGTTCGTGAATCGACGATATGTTGACGATCCGCCCCTTGGCGTTCTTTGCCTCGAGCGCGCGCACCATGCGTCGGCAGGTGAGGAACGGGCCATAGAGATCGGAACGGATGACCCGGTCGAACTGCGTAAGTTCCATGTTGACGAGCATAACGCCGCTCATGTTCAAGCCGGCCGAATTGACCAGAAGGCTGACCGTGCCGAACGTTTTTTCGGCCTCCTCGAACAGTCGTTCGACCGCGGCTTCGTCACTGACATCAACTTGCACCGCGATCGCGTGGTTGGACCCACCGATCGAGGCGCAGACCGCCTGCGCCGCGGCGGTATCCTTCAAATAGGTGATCACAACGCGGGCCCCGGCGTCGCCCAACAACTTGGCGCAGGCCGCGCCAATGCCGGATTCACCGCCGGTGACGATAGCAATCTGATTGTCGAACATGGTCATCACCGCTGAACCTGCGGCGTAACCTCAAGTTGCATGAATTCGCTGCCATAAAGTACCTTTCGCCTGCGCGGCTGGAGCGCGAGTATTTCAAACTGGGTAACTCGGGTTCTGGGCGCCCACTTATCGCCGATGAACGAACGTCCGGTTTCATGAAGGGGCGATTGACCTGTGACTGACCGGGACTGGGTCTGGCAGGAAGCCGTAGGGCAGGGGTAATCATCCATTTGCTGCCGTTCGATCATAGTCGTGGCGCGCCGAGAAGTAGAGGCTAGGCAGACCATCTCAACCGGCATCCGCATCTATGCGATGAAGACTGTTCAACGGCTTCTTGTCATAGGTCTGTTAGTAGATCAGGTCAGCTCGTCTTTTTAAAGACCTGCTTATAAACGATCGGCGTAGAAAGCAGTGGAATGATAATGGTGGAATTCTCCACTAAATCCTGGCCGACACTATGGTATTCTGAGGTTCGCTCGCTGTCGTCGCCGCGGAATGTCAGAGCGACGGTTCCACCATCAGCTTTTACCGATACATCGAAAACAAGCTCCGGGATGAGCTTCCACGTGATCGGATCTCCGCCTATCCAAACTACGATAGGTGTTTTGGCATCATAGGCGAGGCCGACTCGACCTCCTGCAGTGGAAATTCTAATCCTATTCACCGCAATGGACTTGCGGAGCCTCATCCGAACACGAGGGCGCTTGTCGTCGGAAATGGTGGCGGTAGCGCTATCGATCACTTTGAAAGCGTTTTCACTCTGCGCAGTGTCCAGTTCATAGATGCCCGAAACCACAGCTTGCGCCGGGCTCGCTGAGCCTGAGGTAGAACTTAACATGGTAACTGCGATCGCCGCCAATAAAGTATGATGACGCATCACACGCTCCTAGAATTTTCCTGCTCGTGGGTACGGGGGTAGCGACGATGCGGGTGAGCGCATAGGTGCTACCTTAACTATCGGATCGAAGGACTTACTTCCCCATCACGACATTCGGCAGTGGATAGCCGGGCTTCAAAATTGGTCATTCGCAAAGATGAACCAGCGTCTGAAGTTGGGATGCGAGGGAAGGGGCGTGAACGTCTGGTTCTGGGTCTTCGTTCGCAAACAGTCACCGCAATGCTGAAGTCAGGCGAAGATGTCGGCGAGCCGATTGGCGTCGGGGCCTTCCTTCCAGTCGCGCAATTCGATGAAAAGCGAGGCGCCGACCGTGGTGAACCAGGTCAGTACGACGGTCGTGACGATCGATTGCAGCAGTTGGACGACGAACGAGGGCTGGGTCGGCACCGGCATCTGGACCTGACCCCCGCCGGTGAGGGCGCCCAGCGAGCCATAGCCTGCCACGCTCCCGACCCCGATCGCGATCGAGGCGAGCATGTAGATGACGAAGGCCAACAGCAAGATTCCGAACACGTGCCACCGCGCGCCCTTGGTCAAGGCACGGCTGCGGCCGAAAGCGCCGAACACGCCCGGACGCTCCGCGACGATCGCGGGCAGTGCTACCGACCACATGACGGCGAGCATGATACCCGGCACGACGAGGAATATCGTGCCGACCCATAGGCCGAGCAGCATCAGCACATAGACCGCGAACAGCGGCAGGCACCGCAACACGCCGACCTGCAGCATCTCGCGCGGGTTAGCCGGTCGTCCCTCGTCATGCGCAACCGCCGCCTGGATCAGTGCCCCGCTGGCGATCAGCCACAGCCAGCCGACAATGAGTCCGTAGACTCCGGCCAGCGCATATTGCCCTTGCTGGACATTTTGGAACACCGCTGCGCCGAGGCCGATCTGGCCGAGCAGCAGCGACGGCAGCGCGATCAGGGCAAAGCTGGTGCCGAGCGTCGCCAGCGGATTGGCCTTGATGACGTTCGCGCTGCGCCCGAACACGTTGCCCACGGAAATTCCGTGGCTCCGCTCGGCGATCGTGTGGCTGGCCATTGTTGTTCCCCCAAGTCCCTGTCGATGATGGTGGCGAGCGAACGTCGCGCTGTCCAGTTGGATCATGCCGGATGAGACGCGAGAGGCGAATGGCAGATTGCACCGGTGGCCGATCCGGCTAAGTCGGGTCTGGGGACGGCGTATCATCGCTGGGAGGGTATCATCGGGGCTTCGGGACACGATCCGGCGGCGGGGGCCGATCGACTGGCTGCGGCGCATGCCGCGCTGAGGGCGGACCCGTCGATCCAGTTCGGTCTGACCCGCCCGCCGCCGCTGCCCAAGCCGCCGGCATGGCTGGAAACGCTAGGACGCTGGCTCGTCGATCTGTTCAGGCCGATCGGGCGGCTGTTGCTCTGGCTGACGAACCTGATGCCCGACGCCCCCTATGCCCGCATCCTGCTGTGGACCCTGCTTGCCGGAATCGCGGCGGCGGTGGTCTGGATGGTGGTCGAACGCATCCGGTCGGGCGAATGGCGGCTTCCCGCGCGACGACGCCCCGCCGGCCCGGCGTCGGCGGCGGAGAGCGACGATTGGGTGCCCGACGCGGCACCGGCGCGGGCCTGGCTGCGCGAGGCGGACCGGCTCGCGGGCGAGGGCGGCTATGCCGAGGCCATCCATTATCTGCTGTTCCATTCGATCGACGGCATCGCCCGGCGACGTCCGGCGCTGCGGCGACCGTCGCTAACCAGCCGCGAACTCGCGTCCGCACCGCTGTTGCCGGCCGCGGTCCGTCCGCTGTTCGCGCGCATTGCGGGGCTGGTCGAGCAGAGCCTGTTCGGCGGACGCGGCGTCACGGATTCGGATTGGCAGAGCGCCCGCGCGGCCTATGCCGACCTGGCACTGCCGGGGCAGTGGCACGCATGAGCGCAGTGACAATCGGCGGCGCGAGCCGTGCGGACAAAGTGTTCGCGCCGCTGACGGTGGCGCTGCTGCTGATCATCGGCCTGATCGGGTTCGCGGGGTCGCTGCTTCTGGGGGCCTATGCACCCGACCTGAAATCCGGGCGTAATGCCGGTGCGCATGCGTTGTCCAACGCCGCGACCGGCTATGCCGGTATCGTCGAGCTGGCGCGAGCAACCGGACGCCGCCCCCGCGTGCTGCGGGCGGAGGAAGGCTGGGAGACCGAGGATCTGGTCGTCGCGACGCCCGAGCATGGCACGACCGACATGACCAAGTTCATAATGGCGCGGCGCGGCCGGGCGACGCTGATCGTGCTGCCGAAATGGGTGACAGTCGCGGACGACGAGACGAGCGGCTGGGTGGACGTCAGCGGGGTGCTGCCGTCGTTCGACCCCGCCGGCGTGCTTGCACCCGCTACGGTGGTGACCGTCACGCGGCGCCCGAGCGGCGGGCGCGCGCTGCATGCCGTCAGCTGGGCACCGGCGTCGCTCGCGGCGTCGGCGCCGCGGCCGCTGCAGGCGATGACCTCGGCGGCGCTGATACCCCTGATCACCGACGAGGCAGGCCGGGTCGTGCTGGGGCAGGTCCGTGGCAGCAATACGTACATTCTCGCGGACCCCGATCTGCTAAACAATCACGGCATCCGCCGGCTGGACCGTGCCCGGGCGGGGCTCGACCTGCTCGATTTCGTCAATGCCACCGGCGCGCGCGGTATCGCGTTCGACGTGACGCTGAACGGCCTCGGCCAGTCGCGCAGCCCGTTGAAGCTCGCCTTCGAGCCGCCGTTCCTCGCGATGACGCTGGCGATCCTCGCGGCGTTAGTGCTGGTCGGATGGCAGGCGCTGGTCCGCTTCGGCGAGGCACGCCCGCCGCCGCGCGCGATCGCGTTCGGCAAGACCGCGTTGATCGACAACAGCGCGATGATCGTCCGCAAGGCGGGGCGCGAGGGCATGCTGGGTGGGCGCTACGCCGCGCTGATCCGCGAGCGGGCGCGGACGATCTTCGGCGTTCCCGTTCGGCTGACGGACGAGGACGCGGACCGCTATCTCGACAATCTTGGGGGCGCGACGCGGTTCAGCACGCTGATCGCCGACGCAGCGTGCGCCACACATCGCACCGACATGCTGGCAGCCGCGCAAGCGCTGCACCGATGGCAACAGGAGAAGACACAGTGACGGTAGAAGAGGTTAAGGCACTCGGGCAGGCGATCCGGGCCGAGATCGGCAAGGCCGTGATCGGGCACGACGCGACCATCGACCTGTTGCTGATCGCGCTGTTCGCGGGCGGGCACATCCTGCTGGAAGGGCCGCCGGGTACCGCCAAGACGTTGCTCGCCCACGCGTTCGCCAGGACGGTCGGGCTGGAGTTCGGTCGTATCCAGTTCACTCCCGACCTTATGCCGGGCGATATCATCGGTGCGAACCTGTTCGACTTCCAGACGTCGACCTTCACGCTGACGCGAGGGCCGATCTTCACCGAATTGCTGCTCGCGGACGAGATCAACCGCACCTCGCCCAAGACCCAGGCGGCGCTGCTAGAGGCGATGCAGGAGCGCACCGTCACGATCGACGGCGAGAGCCTGGCGCTGAGCGACCGATTCACCGTCGTCGCGACGCAGAATCCGATCGAGCAGCAGGGCGTCTATCCGCTGCCCGAGGCGCAGCTCGACCGGTTCCTGTTCAAGCAGACGGTGTCTTATCCGACCGCGGAGGAGGAGCGGCGGATCGTCGCCGACCATGGCGCTCGGTCGGCGGCGATGTCGCCGGCGGACTGGGGGATCGAGGCGCGGGCCGACGCAGCGACGATTGATGCAGCGGTCAGGACGGTCGCGAACGTGCGGCTGGTGGACGAGGTCATCGACTATATCGTCGCGCTGGTCCGCGGCACGCGCGATGTGGCCGACCTGGAAAGCGGCGCCTCGCCGCGTGCGGGCGCGATGCTGGCGGGGGCCGCGCGGGCGCGCGCGGCGCTGGACGGCCGCGATTTCGTGATACCCGACGACGTGAAGACGCTGGCGCCCGCGTTGCTGCGCCACCGGTTGATCCTGTCGCCCGCGGCGGAGATCGGCGGGCGCGCGATCGAGGATGTCGTCGCGCAGATCATCGAGACGATCGAGGCCCCGCGTTGATCTATCCGACCCGCATGGCGGTGCTGGCGGCGGCGATCGGAGTCCCAGTCACGCTGCTGGTCGCGATGCTGTTTCCGGCGACCTGGTATGCGGGTCTCGGCTGGCCGCTCGCCGTCCTGACGCTCGTCGTTGCCGATGCGGTGCTGGGGCGTGCGCAGGCGAGTGCCGTGCTGGCGCTGCCGCGATCGACGGCGGTCGGGGTCGCCCTGAGCGTGCCGATCGAGATCGGGATCGCGGCGCGGCGGGCCGTGAGTGCAGCGCAAGTCGCCCTCGCGCCCGATCCGCTGCTAGCGTTCGCCGACGCCGCGCCCCTTGACGTTGCGCTGGCGGCGGGCCGGGGAGCCGGGACGATCGCCATGACGCCGCTGCGCCGCGGCACGGCGCGGTTCGGCACGATATGGGTGCGCTGGGCGGGGCCGCTCGGTCTGGCGTGGCGCCAGGCGCGGATCGACGGGGACCGGAGCTTGCCGATCCTGCCCGATATCGAGGCGGTGCGGCGGCAGGGCGCGCAGCTGTTCCATCGCCATGCGGTGCAGGGCCTGCTGGCGCAAAGCGACCGCGGCGACGGCACCGATTTCGACGCGCTGGTCGAGTTCCGATCGGGTGTGGACCGGCGTGCGATCGACTGGAAACAGTCCGCCCGGCACAGGAAGCTCTATGCCAAGGAATACCGGACCGAACGTAACAGCCAGATCGTCTTCGCGATCGATTCCGGTCGGCAGATGTCGGAACCCGTCGGCGGTATCCCGCGTCTCGATCGCGCGGTCTCGGCGGCGCTGTTGACCGGGTGGCTCGCCTTGAAGATTGGCGACCGCGTCGCGCTGCACGCGTTCGATTCGCGCCCGCGTATCGCTAGCGGCTTCATCGGCGGGGCGGGGGCGCTGGGCGAACTCCAGCATCTTGCCGCGCGCATCGACTACAGCGGCGACGAGACCAACTATACCTTTGCGCTGACCACGCTGGCGGCGCGGCTGACGCGGCGGTCGATGATCGTGCTGTTCACCGAATTCACCGATCCAATCTCCGCCGACTTCATGGTGCAGGCGGTCGCGCGGCTGCTCAAGACGCATCTCATGCTGATCGTCGTCCTGCGCGACGACGAACTGGAGACGATCGTCGATCGCGCGCCCAAACAGCCCGCCGACGTGACCCGCGCGGTGACCGCCGCGGCGTTGCTGCGCGACCGGCGGCTGGTGCTGCTGCGCCTGCGCCGCCTGGGCGTCCATGTGATCGAGAGTCCGTACGACCAGGTCGCCGAACGGCTGGTCGAAGGCTATGTCGATCTCAAGCGGAGGAGCCTGTTGTGAGCGCGTTCGTCGATATCGCACCGCCGCTGCTCAACGCCAGCCGCTTCCGCGCCGCGCACGAACAGGACTGGACGCGACTGGAGTCGCTGCTCGGCCGGATCGAGAAGCGCTCGGTCCGCGTGCTGTCCGACGATGACCTGCTGGCGCTGCCGCTGCTGTACCGGTCCACGCTGTCGTCGCTGTCGGTCGCGCGCGAGATGTCGCTCGACCGCGCGCTGGTCGCCTATCTCGAGCAATTGTGCGCGCGCGCCTACTTCCAGCTCTACGGCGTGTCGGACTCGGCTTGGCGGGATCTCGGGCGCTTCTTCACCAGGGGATGGCCGACTGCGGTCGCCGCGCTGTGGTGCGAGACTCTGGTCATGGCGTTCCTGACGGTCGCGGGCGCGGTCGCGGCCTATATGCTGGTCCGGGCCGATCCGACCTGGTTCGCAAGCCTCGTCCCCCCCGGGATGGCGGGCGGGCGCGATCCGAGCGCGTCGGTGGCAGCGCTGCGTGCGACGCTGTACCAGAGCAAGGACGACGGGCTGGGCCTGTTCGCGAGCTTCCTGTTCGGCCATAACGCCCAAATCGCGATCTTCGCCTTCGCGCTCGGTTTCGCCTTCGTCGTGCCGACCGCGCTGCTGATCTTCTACAACGGGCTGATGCTCGGCGCGATGGTCGCGGTGTTCGCGGCCAAGGGGCTGGGTCCGAACTTCTTGGCCTGGCTGGCGATCCACGGCACGACCGAATTGTTCGCGGTCATGATCGCGGGCGCGGCCGGGATGCGCATCGGCACCGCCATCGCGTTTCCCGGCGGGCAGGAACGGATGGAGGCGGTGGTCGCCGCCGGCCGCACCGCCGCGATCGCCACGGCGGGCGTGGTGCTGATGCTCGCGATCGCAGCGGTGTTGGAGGGCGTCGGTCGTCAGGTGGTGACCGGCGACGGCGCGCGCGCGGGGATCGGCGCGGCGATGCTCGCTGCGTGGCTGATCTATTATTGCGGCATGGGGAGGCGTCATGCGCACCGCTCGGCAGACTAAGGCACCCGTGGCCCGGCGCCGCAGCTTCGTCACGCCCGAAGGTGTCGACCTGCAGCTGGAACTGGGCGGGGCGGGGACGCGCGCTGCGGCGTTCCTGATCGACATGCTCCTGATGCTGCTCGTGCTGATCGCCGTGACGTTCGCCTTGTCCGCACTGGATCACGCCACCCGCGCGGATATCGCCGAGATCCTGTGGCTGATCGGCGCATTCGTGTTGCGCAACGGCTGGTTCGTCCTGTTCGAGATGGGTGGGCGCGGCGCGACCCCGGGCAAGCGCGTGATGAAGCTGCGCGTAGTCGCGCGTGATGGCGCGCGGCTGACCGCGGGCGCCGTGCTCGCGCGCAACGCGATGCGCGAGATCGAGGTGTTCCTGCCGCTCTCGTTCCTCGGCGCGCACGCGGCGATGGGAACCGCGGATGCGTTCCTGACGATCTTCGCGTTGTTGTGGAGCGGCATCTTCCTGTTCTTCCCGCTGTTCAACCGCGACCGGTTGCGGATCGGGGATCTGGTCGCGGGAACCTGGGTGGTGCAGACCGCCGTCCGCACGCTGGCGGCCGATCTTGCATCGGCCGGCGATCGGCCGCGACACGTCTTTTCCGAAGCGGCGCTGGCGCTGTACGGCATCTACGAATTGCAGGCGCTGGAAGACGTGATCCGTGGCGGCGACGATCTTGCCCGGATCACCGTCGCGGCGGCGATCCGGCGCAAGGCGGGGCTCCCCGACGATCGTGACGACGACGGCTTCCTCGCCGATTATTACGCCGCGCTCTGTGCTAGGTTGGAGGGCGGACTACTGGTCGGCCGACGCCGCCTCGACAAGCTCAGCGCCGTAAGCCAACCGTAGTTCGGACCGCGCGGTGATTGATAAAAACTGCGACCGCTGCCTAAAAAGTCTTGAGGCACTCTTATTTATTGCCGAGGCGCCGAAAGCGGGTGCCGCAAGACGACAAGAGGTCGGCCCAGGACCTGCAGAAATGTGCAATCCACGCAGCACCCTAGAGCGCAGGACTGCGGCTTTCTGTGCGCGGCGGACTTACCTTTGTGATGAACAAATGGCGTAAGTTGAGTTGGTTAAGTGCGGCAGTAGTGGCCATCTCGCAATGGCGGCGGTCCCGCGAAACGCTCCTGCCTTGCTATCATACCCAGGTCAGATCGGGGGGGCCTCACTCAAGTCGCTACCTAACTCCGCGTCTGCACCGTTCCTGCACATCTTTTCCCGAAAGTCTTCACAGAGTCATCATCTCGGCTCGGCATCGTTGCGGCAAACGGCTCCCGAAGGAGCCATTCGCCATGTCGTATCCCGACCATTCCCGCCCGGGCATAGGCGCACTTGTCGTCGCTAGTATCTTTCCCGCCATCGTGATCCTGATCGAACTGGTGACGGGGATCTGTGCCGGTGCGTTCTTCGATCCGGTGCCGACGATCGGCCATGTCGTCCTCATCTCCCTGGTACCGATCGTCAACTTTCTGCTCTGGCGCGCACTGCGGACGGAGGATACGGCGCCTGTGTGGTTGGTGATCGTCGGCGGCGTGAGTATCGCGGTCGCGGCGAGCTATAGTCTCCTGTTTCTGCCGATGCTGCCCTTCGCGTTCATCGCGATCATTCTCGTCGGTATTGGCTTGTTGCCGTTCGCCCCGCTCGCGGGACTAGTTTTTGCGGTTCGTTGGACGGGTGAAACGGCGGCATCGCGCGACTGCGGCGGCCGAATCGCTGTCGGCGGTGTCGCGTTGGGCATGGTCGCGCTGCTGCTGGTCGATCTGCCCGCCACGATCACGCAGGTCGCCCTGGATCGCTATGACGGGAGCGTCCAGCGGCGGCGGAGCGCGGTGGCGCTCATGCGCGCCCTCGGCGACCGCGACATGCTGCTCCGCCAATCCTATGGCGATAGCGCACCTGCGAGCGGCGTCGCGAGCTTCCTCGTGTCCGCCTGGACCAACGGGGTGTTCTGGAACGAACAGCGCCGGACCGACGCGGCGCGCGAGCTTTATTAGCGTCTGGCGCGGGGGCGGGTGTGACAACGTTCACGCCCGCACTCCGCAAGGCGAAAGCAATGTCGGCGCCGCCATCTGAATATCCGCCCGGCTTCGCGTCCTTTCGCAGTCCGTCGATCAGCGGTGGTGGAAGCGCTTGGTAGAGAAGGGCGACCGGCGCTGTTTTCATAAATACTCTCCTGCGCGCCGCGCCTTAGCTCGAAGCGGCGCGCGCATGAAAGGGGCATCGATTGCGGTCATGCGGCAGTAATACCTTACGCATGGGCTTGACCCTGACCGTCGCGCCATTTGCGCTGGGGTACCCTGATCGATCGGACCGGCTAACACCCGGCAATCCGCTCGACGATGGTCCTGATCGCATCGCGCTCTAGGGGGGCGCGATCGATCGAATTGTGGATGCCGATACCCTCGATCAGCGCGTCGAGCGCGCGCGCCGTGAGCGGGTCGAAGAAGCGGCCCAGGGCGCCTCGGCTGCTGTCCATCCAATGTTGCATGACCGCGCTGACCGGTGGGTGCCGGGCCGCGAAGGCGTAGAGTTCGTAGCTCAACAACAGGGTGCGCGGTTCCGCCCAGACCTGGTTGGCGATGATGTCGATGACTGCCGTACACGCCTCTGCGCGGTCCGTCGCGGACTCCAGGCGCGCGCGGAAGGCAGTGGAGGAGTCCGCCGCCAGTTGCAGGAAGGCGGCCGTGAGCAGGTCCTCCAGCGTCGCAAAATAATAGGTGACCGAGCCGAGCGGCACCTGCGCCGCCTCGGCGATGCGGCGATGAGTCGTTGCCGCGGTTCCAAGATCGGCAATGACTCCTAGCGTCGCATCGACGATGCGCTGCCGCCGTGTCGGATCGTTGCGCCGGGACTGTTGGGTCATCGCCTCTTTACCTCGATCTCGGCATGTGTACATATGTACATAATATCGAGGGTGATTGGAAGGTAGCGGTTATGATGGAGGACCAGGTGAGCAGGCGGACGGTAATCGGTGGTGCCGCAGCGCTTGCGATCGCGGGAAATGCCGGCGTCACGACCGCGCAGGGCTCGGCAATCTCGGCGCTTGGGCGCCGTGACGGTCGCTGGCTGAATGCGCCTAAGGCCTGGAAGGCCGCACCCGGCGGAGACCTGACGCTCGTCACCGACAAGGGCAGCGATTTCTGGCGCGAGACGCATTACGGCTTCACCCGTGACAGCGGTCATTTCCTCGGCTTCACCGCGCCTGCCGCGTTCACCGCCCAATTGCGCATTCGCGGCCAGTATCAGAAACTCTACGATCAGGCCGGCATCATGGTGCGGGTCGACGAAGGGCGCTGGGTCAAGGCTGGGATCGAACTGTCCGACGGGCGCGCGATGCTGAGCAGCGTGCTGACCGATGGCAAGTCCGACTGGGCGACCGGCCCCTATGAGCATGACGCGCAGGATTTCTGGATGCGCGCGACGGTCGCCAAGGGCGTCCTGCGGTTGCAGGTCTCAGCAGACGGCAAGACGTGGCCTTTGGTCAGACTGGCACCCTTTCCGATCGCCCCCGCCTATCAGGTTGGACCGATGGCCTGCACGCCCGAACGTGCCGGACTGGACGTGCGTTTTTCAGACCTGAGCATCACAGCCCCGTTGGGCAAGGACCTCCACGACCTGAGTTGATGGCGCGCCGCTGGGTGGCTCGACCGCTATAATCGCGCATCGACAGCGATCGTGATCGCGAAAAAGGCCTGCCCGCCTGAACGGTGCGTGACAACCATCGGTGCCGGTGACGCCTCGGTCCTCCCGTGGCCATCGCCGATCCAACAGTCGCGGGCGCAATAGTGAAGTACAGACTTGACCAAAAGGCTCCTGAAAGTTAGTGAAGTCAAAGCTTCACTGAGGGGCGAGTCGATGACCATCACACACGATACCTTCAAAATCCGCAAAATCTGCGATGCCGCTCCGCCCGCGATTTTTGGCGCCTTCGCTTTTCAGGACCGCAAGAGCAGGTGGTACGCCGCCAGTCCCGGACACGAGCCGCTCTCCTACAGCTTCGACTTTCGTCCGGGCGGTGAGGAGAAGCTCACCGCCAGGATGCTGCCAGGCACTCCGATCGCGGGAAGGGAGCTGTGCTGGACCTCAACCTATGCTGAGATCGTCGATAACGCGCGGATCGTGTTCTTCCAAACGCTCGACGTCGATCAGGCCCGCGTGTCTGCTGCCGTGGTCACCGTGGAAATTTCGCCGCTCGACGACAAGAGCGAGGTCTTGCTGACGCACCAGGCGGTCTATTTCGAAGGCGCCGACGGCCCAGCAATGCGCCGGATGGGGTGGGACTTCCTGCTCGACACGATGGCTTCGGAACTGCAGCCCGCATGATGCAGCCTGCCGTAGAGTCTGTCCGTTCGTCGAGGGTCGACCTTCTGTTTCATGCGCTGGGTGACGCCAATCGCCGTCGCATGGTGAGTCATCTTGCGGAGCGGCCCGCGAGCGTTTCGGAACTTGCTGCGGTACTGGCGATCAGCAAGACGGCAATAGGCCAGCACCTCGCCGTGCTTGAGGAAGCCAAGCTCGCCCGCTCGACCAAGCTTGGACGGGTGCGCACCTGTCAATTCGATCCTGCCGGGCTCGCGCCGTTGCAGGATTGGATCGACTATCACCGTCAGGAATGGAACGAGCGGCTGAACCGCCTCGATGATTTGATCAGTGGCATCGTTTCCAACGAAGACTGCGCCTGAACGTCGGCTTCTGCATAGAGCTGTCGTTCGGGTTATCACTGCAATCGGCAGGAATGTCCCCAAACCAAGCCGCTCGGATCGGCGCTTTTGCGACATGAACGAGCGGCCGAAGTTGAGAAGCCGAAACGAGCCCGCGAACGCCCGCAACTGGGTCTTCGCGGTCTCTAAGCAGCCCGACAGTTTTCTGCTCCGTCGTCGCCTCTGTCGTCGTCTGACTATGATCTTTTTGTCCTGGCTCAAATGTATGCCCTGCCGATCCCCATGGACACCCAAGGATCAGCCTTCAGCGCATTTGAAACCCTGAGTGTCGACCCTGCCTAATTGGCCACTGCATCCGGCCCGAGCCACGCGGCGCGAAACGCGAGTTGTTGGGCGGTTGGTTTAACCCCTGCGGTTTCGTAGCGGACCACCTCGACGGTGGGGTCGGCGAGGAAGGTCAGCGTGGCGCGGCGGTCGAGGCCGCGTTGGCGGTAGGTGATGTCGGCGGTCTGGCCGGGTTTGTAACGGCCAAGCGCCGCAGCCGCGTCAGCATCGCTGGTGATCACCGTCCCGCCTAGGCTGACGATCTGGTCGCCGTTGTCGAGGCCGGCGCGGTAGAGCGGAGTATCGGGGGCGGGCGCGCCGTCGATGCGGACGTCGGTGCCGGTAGTCTTGAGGCGGACGTTGCCGAGCCACGCGGCGGTCGGGTTGGCGGGACGGAGCTTCAGACCCGCCTGGTCGAGCAGGGGAGCATAGTCGGGAAGCGCCTCGGCATCGACCGAGGTCCTGAAGAAGGCGTCCGCGAAGGCGGGATCCTTGGTTACCTCGCCCAGCGCGCGCGACAGGTCGGCGCGGGTATAGGGGCGCTCGGGCTTGCCGAAGGTCTGCCATAGGTGGCGCATAAACGTGTCGAGCGTGATGCCCGGGTAACGCTGGCGCAATGTCAGGTCGAGGGCGAGCGCGAGGCCGGCGCCATAGGTGTAGTAGGACACGAACATGTTGGGGTTCGTCGCGTCGATCGACTTTGCCGCATCGACGAACGGCGCCCGCAGGCTCATTTCCTGCGGACCGCCGTAACGGCGTGCGGTGCCAGTGGTTAGCGCGTTGACGGTAGAGCCGACCCCGCGCAGATACGCGTCGGTCGCGGATTCCCCCGCTCGGCGGATCATCAGCGGCCCGTAATATTGGGTGAACCCTTCCGCAAGCCAGAGCGACGGGGTCGGGTTGGCGCGGGTGAAGTCGAACGGTTCGAGCTCGGCAGGGCGGATGCGCTCGACGTTCCAGCTGTGGAAGAATTCATGGCTGAGTGTGTCGATCTGCGCAAAATTCGCCGCGGTGAACGAACGCGGCTGCGATATGATCGTCGAGTTGCGATGCTCCATGCCGTCGCCGCTGATCTGCGGTATATAGTCGGCAATGAAGGTGTAGGTGCCGAAGTCGTAGGCGGGGTGTTCGCCCCACATCGCGATGTGCTGCGCGACGACCTTTTTGGCGGTCGCGGCGAAGCGATCGAGGTCGGCGGGCGAGCCGTCCTGATGGACCGCGAGCCGGATCGTGGCGCGCGTCGATCCCTCTCCGACCTGCCATTCGCGCAAATCGAAATTGGACAGCTCGGTTGGGCTGTCCATGAAATATTGGAAGTTGGGCGCGGCGAAGGTGTAGGGGTCGCCCGTCGGCTGGAGCTGGGTCGCGACCTTCCACTTGGCGTCGAAGGGCACGAACCGGACGCTGATCGGGCGCGCGTCCTGCCCGACCGCCCACAAAAAGGTCGCGGGCATATTGAGATGCGCGTGGGTTGCGTCGATCTGCGCATATGTGCCGTCTCCGTGATCGCCGAACAGCGTGTAGGTGACGCTTACCGTCCCGTCGTGCCCGGGAATCGTCCAGCCATAGGGGTCGGTCCGCGTCATCGCGAGCGCGCGACCGCGGCCATCCTTGGCGGCGAGCGAATAGACGTTCTTGGCGAATTCGTGGATCGCGTAGCGGCCGGGCGAGGAGCGCGACATCTGGACACGCAAGGGGGCCGGTCCGAGGTCGCGCCAGGTGACGGTCACCTGTGCCTCGTGATGGACCGCGTTGGGGAAAGCGATCTCGTACCGGGTCACCGCTGGCGCCTTGGTCTGTGCAATCGCGGGGCCGGCGAGCAACGCCAGCGTGGCGGTGCAGGTCGCAAAAATCGTCTTCATGGATGGTCCCCCGGATCGTCTATCGGCACCTAGGATCGATCGACATTCACCTTGTCAATCCTCCCGCCAGCCGAGGAGGAACGGCGGCAAAGACCTAAAGCCGAGATTATCGCGTAGTCGTGTGACGGATATGAACGAGCGTCCGGAGTTGCGAGACGCTGAAAGCCGTCGGAACGGCCGGTCTTGGGGGCGAATCTGATTTGGGAGCAAATTGGAGCAAGAGACCGAATTTTGGTTGGTTACATCAAGGCGTTAGGCTGGTCTCTCGAGTATAGTTATGCGGAAACAGATCAGATCCGGCCAAGGCGGCAGGCGTCGGATACACACGCATCGTTGAGTCTCCCCAGTAGCGCAAGCGAACATGGCGCTCTCATTCAAGTCGAGAGCTACGCCATATCACGCCGGTTTTCCCGAGTCCGAACATGGCCACGTGACAGGGCTCCTGCATCGTTCACGCCGGCGAGCGTCAACGTGCGCTCGAACTCTTCTGTCAACAACGTCAGAGCGCGATCGACGCCTGCTTCTCCACCGGCTGCGAGGCCGTACAGATAGGGGCGCCCGATCGAACAGGCGGTTGCCCCGAGCGCCAACGCCTTCGCGACGTCCGAGCCGCGTCGGATGCCGCCGTCGCAAATGACGTCCGGCCCACCGCCAACCGCGTCGCGTACCGCTGCGATCTGGTCGATCGGGGCGGGCGCTCCATCGAGCTGGCGTCCGCCGTGGTTCGATACCATCACGCCGGTCGCGCCCGACGCGATCGAACGCCGCGCGTCCTTGGGAGTCATCACGCCCTTGATCGCGAGCGGCCCGTTCCACTCACGTGCGAGCCATTCGACGTCGCGCCAACCGACCGACCGATCGAACTGGCCGCCGATATAATCGAACAGGCTCATCGGCCCCGACGCGAGCGCGTCGATCCTGTGGCTCACGTTCGCAAGATCGAATTTGGACCCTGTCAGCGCAGGCAGCGACCATGACGGATGACGCGCGAAACTCAGCAACGACTTCAGCGTCAGCTTGGGCGGCAGGGACAGTCCGCTGCGCCTGTCTCGCTCGCGGTTGCCGGCGACCGGCGTGTCGACGGTCAGCGCCAGCCCGTGAAAGCCTGCATCCCGGCAACGCGCGACGAACTCTGCGGTCAGACCGCGGTCCTTGAAGATATAGATCTGGAAAACCTTCGGTCCGGCGAATGCCTGGGCAAGGTCTTCCAGCCGCGTCGTTCCCATTGTCGACAGACTGTACACTATGCCGTGACGCGCAGCAGCGCGAGCGACGGCCAGTTCGGCATCGCAGTGGAACATACGGGTGAGCCCCGTCGGCGCCAGCATCAGTGGCCAGCGCGATGGTTGTCCGAACAGCTTCGTGCCGGTGCGGACTGCAGAGACGTCGTTCAGTATGTCCGGCACCAGCTCGTAGTTTGAAAATGCGGTGACGTTTCGGCGCAGCGACACTTCGTCGTCGGCGCCACCGTCAATATAGTCGAAGATCGGTCGTGGCAGCCGTTTGCGTGCCATCAGGCGCAGGTCAGCAACATTGTTCGCCCGGTGAAGCTGCCTCATGGTCGTGCCCGCGTCTTGATCGCAAACAGCTGCGCACCGTGATTCACCATCACTCTCCCACGTCTTGGCCCCTCGCCGATGTCCGGGATGGCAAGCACGGCGAGCAGACGTATTCCCGACGCGTCGTCCCCGTGATCCGGATATCAGGATAGCTGTCGCAGTCTGCGCGCATTAGGGGCAGGCGACGAAACCAATTACTGTGCAAGGCCGCTGCATGACTATGCGCACCGAAGGCATTTGGAGCGTACGGCCCTGTTCTAGAGTATCACCGCGAAGCGTCGACTACAGGCAGGGAAACGAGCGCGTGGGGATATATCATCGGATGGTCGGCAGGGTAGCAAGGCTGGTCTGGCGGATCAGCCGGCCGCGCACGATCGGTGTCCGCGCTGTGTTGCTGGATCCGGACGAGAGGGTCGCGTTGGTGCGGCATACCTATGTCGATCAATGGTATCTTCCGGGCGGCGGCGTGAAAAAGTGCGAAAGTATCGCCGCCGCGCTTGTGCGGGAGCTTGCCGAGTAAGTGGGGATTGCCGACCCGGTGATCGAGCGGGTGCTGGGCGTCTATCACAGTCGCCGAGAGAGCAAGGACGATCATATCGTGATCTTTATCGTGCGAACGGCAGCAAGCAGAATCCTGGGTCGTGCTGATCTGCAAGAGATCGAACAGGCTGACTGGTTTCCGGTGGACGACCTGCCTGAAACTACGTCCCCGGCGACCCGACGGCGCATCGCCGAATACCGGCAGGGGGCGACTGGAACTGGAGCCTGGTAACGCGGGCGGGTGCTGGCCCGCCGTACGGCACGATCAAAACAACGATTGGCATAGCCTGAGTTCGAGACTGGCGCCTCGCGGCTGCTACCTTTGCCTCCGACCGCTGCTGCGGATCCGAAGGAGAGAATATCGTGAGCGAACCTATGGTCTCGACCGCCGACGGTATCGTGCAGGGAGGGGCCACGGGCGGTGTTCTACGGTTCCTCGGCGTGCCTTACGCCGCGGCGCCGGTGGGTGCGAACCGGTTCGCGCCGCCACAACCGGTCACGCCGTGGTCCGGGGTGCGCGACGCGACGACGGCTGGACCCAACGCGCCGCAGCGGACCAGGGCATTTCCCGGCCTCGATATTGTACCGCTGATCGGCAAAGGCTGGGTGTCGGGCGATGAATATCTGACGGCGAATATCTGGCGTCCCGATGACGACCGGACCGGCTTGCCGGTGATGGTGTTCATCCACGGCGGCGGCTTCGTGATCGGCAGCAAGGATGCACCCGTGCAGGACGGCGGCACCTTCGCGCGCGACGGCGTGATCTGCGTCGCGATCAACTATCGGATGGGGGTGGACGGCTTCCTGCCGATCCCGGGCGTGCCGACCAACCTCGGCCTCCGCGACATGATCGCGGCGTTGACGTGGGTACGGGATGGCATAACCCAGTTCGGCGGCGATCCGGGCAACGTCACGGTGTTCGGCGAATCCGCCGGCGCGATGGCGATCGCCGACCTGATGGCATCCCCGCTCTCAAGGGGATTGTTCCGGCGCGCGATCGTTCAGAGCGGGCATGGCGGGATGACGCGCTCGGTGCCGGTGATGCAGCGTCTAGTGAAGAAGCTGGCGAAGGTCCTGAAGATCACTCCCGACGTCAGTGGTTTTGGCAGCGTACCGTACGATGCGCTGATCGACGCGGTAGAGGCGGTATCCGCGCCGACCGCACGGATCGATCTGCGCGACGAGGGCGGGCACGAACCAGTGTTCGGAATCAGCCGCTTCGTGCCCGTCCACGGCGACGACGTGCTGCCGCAGCGTCCGCTCGATGCGCTAGCGAACGGTGCGGGCGCGCAAGTCGACCTGCTGATCGGCACCAACGCGGAAGAGATGAACCTGTACCTCGTCCCGACCGGCGTGCGCGACAAGATCGGACGGTTGCTGGCCACCTATGTCCTCCACAAGTCGCAACCGCATGCCCGCAAGGTATTGAAGGCATATGGTATCGGGGCGAAGGGCAGGAAGCCCGGCCAGGCGCTGACCGACGCGATGAACGACCTCGTCTTTCGCTGGCCCGCACGCAGGTTTGCCGAGGCGCACCAAGGGCGCACGTACATGTACGAGTTCGACTGGCGTTCGCCGATGTTCAGCGGCCAACTCGGTGCGTCGCACGGGATGGAGTTGCCGTTCGTGTTCGATACGCTGGCGACCGCAACCGGCGAGCAGGGCTTGTGCGGACCCAACCCGCCGCAAGACCTCGCCAACCGGATGCACGCGCTGTGGATCCGCTTCGCAACAGATGGCAGCCTGCCTTGGGTCGAGTTCGATGCAGAAACTCGACAGGTCTATTCGCTGGTCCGGCAGGAGGCGCGGCATGAGCCCGCCATGCCCGCCGCACCCTATCTGCCGTGAAGGACCGGTCATGTATCTCGAACGACTAAAGCTTACCGGCCGCCGTGCCGTCGTGACGGGTGGCGCGGCGGGGATCGGTCTCGCCTGTGCCGGGGCGTTAGCCGAAATGGGCGCGCACGTGACGTTAGTCGACCGCGATGCGACGGCGATCGCGGCGGGGCGAGCTGCGCTTGCGGACAAGGGCCATGCGGTCGACGGCCATGTGGTGGACGTGACGAACTCTGCACAGGTCACCGCTCTGGCCGATCAGCTCGGGGCGATCGACATTCTCGTCAACAATGCCGGCATCGCGCGGAGCGAGACCGCCGCTGAGGACGTCGCCGACGAGCATTGGCTGAACGTGCTCGACGTCAATCTCAACGGCACCTTCTGGTGTGCACGCGCCTTTGGACGGCACATGCTGGCGGCGGGGAAGGGAGCGATCGTTAATGTCGGTTCGATGAGCGGCTTCATCGTCAACCGGCCGCAACCGCAAAGCTATTACAACGCATCGAAAGCCGCGGTGCATCAGCTCACCAAGAGCCTCGCGGCCGAATGGGCGCCGCGCGGTGTGCGCGTGAACGCCGTCGCGCCGACCTATATCAACACCGTCCTCAACGGCTTCGCGGACCGCGAGGGGGAGATGTACAAGCGCTGGATCGACGGTACGCCGCAGGGGCGCCTGGGGGAACCTGAAGAAGTCGCGGCGATCGTCGCCTTTCTCGCCTCGGACGCGGCCAGTCTGATGACCGGCAGCATCGTGCTCGCCGATGGCGGCTATAGCTGCTGGTAGCGTACCGATCGGCGAAGTACGCGAGCCGGGCGGCACAGTCGATAACCTTTCAGACAGGTCAGCTATCAGATAGCTTGGAGCCTAGAAGTAGCCGGCGATGGATCGGCGCTCTGAGGGGATGAGGATCCAATGCGCTTCAAGACATTGCTCGCCGGAGGATGCGCCGTCGCCGCGCTCGTCACCACGCCGGTATCCGCGCAAGACGCCGCCGATCAGGCAAAGGCGACACCTCCCGCATGCTCCGACGACATCATCGTCACCGCACGTCAGCGCCAGGAATCGTTGAAGGATGTGCCGATCGCGGTGACGGCGATCTCCGGCGACCGACTGAAGGAATTGCAGGTCAATACGGTGAAGGACATCGCGTCCTACACGCCGGGCCTCAACATCAATTCCGACAGCGTCGGCCGCGCATTCGTGTCGATCCGCGGTATCGGTACGACGCTGATCGACACGGTGCAGCCCGGCGTCGGCATTTTCATTGACGGCGTCTATCAGCCGAACACATCATATCTGAACTCTCCGATCGTTGACGTTGCGCGGATCGAGGTGTTGCGCGGGCCGCAGGGGACGCTGTTCGGCAACAACACGCTGGGCGGCGCGATCAACGTCATCACGCGCCAGCCGGGTAACGAGTGGGAGGGGCGGTTCGACGCCGCGATCGCCGGTACCGACAACTACGCCTCGGTCTCGGGGTCGGTCAGCGGGCCGATCGTCCGCGACCTGCTCCAGTTCCGGATCGGCGCGTCCTATCATGAGCAGGACGGCTTCATGCGCAACACGCTGACGATCGGCGACATGAACCCGCTGAAGCAGCAGAGCGTCGGTGGCACGCTCCGCTTCACGCCCGCCGACTGGGCGGTGTTCACCGTCAACGGCAACTACGACCGGGCCGCAGGCGGCAGCACGTCGTACATCCATGTCGCCGGGCCGACCGATTACCGGCTCGATGGCGCGACAAACGTGCTGAACCGGGCGGTGATCGATTATTACGGCGCGAACGTGAAGGGCGAGTTCGACGTCGCATCGCTCAAGACCAAGATCACCGTAATCGGGGCGTACAACCAGAAGAACCTCTCCGGGGTCAATGACGGCGATTTCGGTGCGGTCGACCTCCTCCGTACCCGCGGTGGTTCGACCTTGAAGACCAAGACGGCCGAATTGCGCTTCGATACGCAGTGGAGCGATGCGTTTTCGACGCTCATCGGGCTGTACGGCAATCGCTACACGCAGGTGAGTGATCAGCTGACGACGATCGATTTCCGCGCGCTGCTGGGCCCGACCTTCCCGCTGCCCGCCTCGACCACGCCTTCGTCGACCTATGTCCGCAACGACACGCGCGCGATCTTCGCGACCGCTTTCCTGAAAGTGGGCACGCTCGATCTCGCGGTCGGTGGGCGCTACGATCATCAGAAGCTGGTCGCGAGCCAAGTCAACGGCGTGACGCCCTATACCGCGCCGGTCTATAAGAAGGACCAGTTCCAACCCCGCGTCACGCTGACCCAGCATTGGACGCCGGCGGTGATGAGCTATGCCTCGGTCGCCAAGGGGATCCGCGGCGGTGGTCAGAACGGTCCGGGTACGCGGCCGCAGGACGCGACGTACAAGGGCGACAATGTCTGGACCTATGAGCTGGGCACGAAGTTCGATGCATTCGACCGCCGCCTGACGATCAACGCGGACATATTCTACAACGACTACAAGGACTTCATCGGTCAGAACTCGCTGGCGCCGAGTGCCACGGGCGGGTTCGTCGCGATCAACCTGAACACCGGCACCGTCAAGAGTTACGGCGCCGAACTGGAAGCGCACCTCCGCCTTACCGATCATTGGCGGATCGACGCCGGCGCCTCCTATCTCCATGCCCGCATCACTGACGACAGCCAGTATTTCGCGACCACCGGCGTCCACGTATCAAGCGACCGTGTGATCTTCACGCCCGACTACAACTTCAACTTCAATACGACCTACACCGTCCCGGTCGGCGATAACGCGGTGTTGCTGGACGCGGGGATCTTCGGGAAGGGCAGCCGGATCGGGTCGTCGCTCGACCCCGATGTCGCGCCAAGACTATCTGCCTATGCTATCACGAACGCCTCGCTCGGCTTCCGCTTCTCCAGTGGTCTGACGGTGACTGCGTTCGGCACCAACCTGTTCAATACCAAATTCATCGAAAGCTATATCGACAAGTCGGCGTTGGTGCGGGCCGGGCTTGCGCCGCTGGCGTCGAACCTCGCCATCCAGGGCGACCGCCGCCGATACGGCGTGCGCGCGAGCTTCCGGTTCTAGGATGACCATGCACGTCGAACAGATCGAAAGGGCGCCGCTCGATCCGGCGTTCGTCGCAGCGCTCCAGCAGCGTTTCGGCACTGCGCTGCACATGAGCGACGCGATGCGCCTCCACCACGGCAGCAGCGAGGCGCATTTCGCCCCGATGCTGCCCGACGCGGTCGTCTTCGCGCGGTCGACCGAGGAGGTGGTGGATCTCGTCAGGCTATGCGCTGCGGCCAAGGTGCCGATCGTCCCGTTCGGTGCGGGGACCTCGATCGAGGGCAACACGCTGGCTGTGCATGGCGGCGTTTCGGTCGACCTGTCCGAGATGACCCAGATCGTGTCGATCAACGCCGAGGACTTTGATTGTACGGTACAGGCCGGCGTCCGTCGTGAGCAGCTCAACGAGCATATCCGCGACCTGGGGCTGTTCTTCCCGATCGATCCCGGTGCGAATGCGACGATCGGCGGAATGGCTGCGACGCGCGCGAGCGGCACCAATGCGGTGCGCTATGGCACGATGCGCGAGGCCGTGCTGAGCCTGCGCGTGGTGACGCCCGATGGCCGCGAGATCCGTACGAGCCGTCGCGCGCGGAAGTCGGCGGCGGGCTATGATCTGACCCGGCTGTTCGTAGGCTCCGAAGGCACGCTCGGCATCATCACCGAGGTGACGCTGCGGCTGCACGGCATTCCCGAGGCGATCTCGTCCGCGGTGTGCAGCTTCGAGACGCTGAACGGCGCGGTCGATACAGTAGTTCAGGCGATCCAGATTGGCGTGCCGCTCGCTCGCGTCGAAATTCTCGACGACATGCAGATGAAGGCGGTCAACGCCTGGTCGAAGCTAGATTACCCCGAACTGACCACGCTGTTCTTCGAATTTCACGGCTCACCAAGCTATGTCGACGAACAGGCGGAGACGGTGCGCGAGCTGGCGGCGGCGAATGGCGGCGGCGACTTCCGCTGGTCGAACCTGCCCGAGGAACGCTCGAAGCTGTGGAAGGCCCGGCACGAGGCATATTACGCGGCGGTCAACCTGCGTCCGGGCGCAGTCGGCTGGGCGACGGACGTGTGCGTGCCGATCAGTCGCCTGGCGCAGTGCATCGGCGAGACCAAGGCCGACCTCCAGGCGTCGTCGGTCCCCGCGACCATTTTCGGGCATGTCGGCGACGGCAATTTCCATGTCGTCTTTTCGATCGATCCGGAGTCCGAGGCGGAGCTGGCCGAGGTCTCGGCGATCAACGCACGGATGGTCGAACGCGCGCTGGCGATGGACGGCACCTGCACCGGCGAACACGGCATCGGCATCGGAAAGCAGGACTGGCTGGTCGCTGAACTTGGCGACGCGGTCGAACTGATGCGGACGCTGAAGCACGCGCTGGACCCCGACAATCTGTTCAATCCGGGCAAGATCTTCGCGTTCTAAACGCCGTTCCGGTATCGGACGCGCGTCACAACAAGGATCGTGGAGAGAATGATGGACAGCCTGCACCTGGTGGATCCGACGCTGCGCCCGCTGCTCGAGATGTTGCCGCAGATCTCGCTCACCGCCGACATCCTGCCGGCGATGCGCGACCGACCGTCGATGCTGCCGCCCGCCGACGAAACCCTGGCGACGCTGGAGATCCATACGGTTCCAGGGCCTGCCGGGGCGCCCGATATCGACCTGCACGTCTTCCGCCCGGCGGGCGTCACCGGCGCCCTGCCGTGCATCTATCACATCCATGGCGGCGGCTATGTGATGGGCAAGGTGTCCGACTATGATCCGCTGCTTCGTCCGCTTGTCGCCGATCTGCAATGCGTCGTGGTGTCGGTCGAATACCGGCTGGCGCCTGAGACGAACTTCCCCGGCCCGATCGAGGATTGCTACGCAGGACTGGTATGGACGATCGCCCATGCCGACCGGCTCGGGATCGATCCGGCGCGGCTCGGCGTGATGGGGCAGAGCGCGGGCGGCGGGTATGCCGCGGCACTGGCCTTGATGGTGCGCGACCGTGGCGAACATGCGCTCGCATTCCAGCACCTGATCTACCCGATGCTCGACGACCGTAGCTGTACCGCACCGCCGCATCCCTATGCCGGCGAGTTCGTCTGGACCGCGCAGAGCAATCGTTTTGGCTGGACCGCGTTGCTCGGCCACGCGCCTGGTGGCGACGCCGTGTCACCCTATGCGGCACCAGCGCGGGCGACGGATCTCGGCAACCTGCCGCCCGCCTATATCGCGACCGGCGCGCTCGATCTCTTCGTCGAAGAGGACATCGACTATGCGACGCGGCTGATCCGCTCCGGAGTGCCTGTCGAGCTTCACGTCTATCCCGGCGGCTATCACGCCTTCGACATCTTCGCCGACGGTCCGGTCTCGCAACAGGCACGCCGCGACAGCCACGAGGCTCTGCGCCGTGCGCTTGCATAAGGATCCAGAATGACAGATTTCGCCCGACCGATCGAGGCGGCCGCACCGCCATTTGCCAAGACGCTGTTGCCGCTGCTCGCGCTCGCGCTGGCCATGGCGGTCGGCTTCACGATGATGGGCGCATTCGGCACGGTGCAGGAAGGCGCGAAAGCCGAACTCCACCTCAGCGACTATACGCTGAGCCTTATCCAGGGGCTGTCGGCGGCGCTGCCGCTGGCGGTGTTCTCGATCCCGATCGGTATCATGGTCGATCGCTACAACCGCGTGCGAATGATGATCGCACTCGCGTTCGTGTGGACGCTGGGCACGGTGCTGACCGGGCTCGCGCATAGCGTTCCGTTGCTGTTCGTTGCACGCATGCTGACCGGGATCGGCACGACCGGCGCGCTGACCGCAGCGCTCTCGCTGTGCGCCGATTTCTGCGTTCCGACGCAGCGGGGCAGGGCGATGCTGATCGTCAACCTCGGCAAGTCGCTCGGCGTCGCGCTCGCCTTGGCACTGTCGGGCGCACTGTTCGGGCTGTTCGCACATGGCCGCGCGCCAGCGTGGTTCGCAGGGATGATGCCGTGGCGAAGTGTGCATCTGTGCCTGGCGGTCGTCAGCGTGCTCGCCATCCTGCCACTGTTCGTGTTGCGCGAACCGGTGCGGCAGGAGGTTGCGGCCGGCACGCATGCGCCGTTCAAGGTCGTGGCCGGCGAACTCTGGGCGCGCCGCGTGTTCCTGATCCCGTTGTTCGTCGGCCAGATCAGCGTCGTGATGGCCGATGCCGCGGCCGGGATCTGGGTTTCGCCGGTCCTGTCGCGGACGTTCCACCTCCAACCCGACCAGTTCGCCGGCTGGATGGGCGCGCTGCTGTTCGGTGCCGGCGTGGTCGGTGCGATCGTCGGTGGTCTGTCCGCCGATCGCGGGCAAAAGAGCGGCCGCCGCGGTGGCCTGCTGATCGGTGCGATCCTTGCCGCCGCGCTCGGCGTACCCGCGGCGTTGTTTCCGATCATGCCCTCGGTCCCGCTGTTCGGGGTCGCCGTGGGTTTGTTGGTAACGTGCGGTGCGGTGACGGGCGTTGTGACTTCGGTGGCGTTGACCGTGCTAATACCCAACGAACTGCGCGGGTTGTGCATCGGCGCGTTCATCGCGATCGCGGGGCTGATCGGCTACGGCCTCGCACCCACGCTGGTCGCGGCTGCAAGCGGCATGCTGGGCGGCGAAGCGCATCTCGCGCAAGGTCTCGCGATCGTCGGCGTCGTGACCAGCGCGATCTCCGTCGTCGCCTTTACGATTGCAATGCGTCGCGCGCCGGTATCAGCAACGGCTTGACCTGTAAGATAGCTCTTGCAGGAGCTATCTGATAGCTGCATGATCGACCCAATCCCGGCAAACTGGAGAAGGAGAGCGGTGGTGGGCGAGGGAAGCATGCAGAAGGAACGCGTCACGGTGTCGCCCGAGATGGCGGCATTCATCGGCGAGGGTATGGTCGACCCGACGACGTTTCCCGCCGATGCCGTGGTCCTCTGCTTCACGCTGGGCGAGCACACGCCGGCGCAGGTCACCGTCACGACCGGTGCGGTTCCTTCGGAGGAGCGGGCGGTCCTCATTCTCGCGGTCGAACGCGGTGCCTGCCTGCGGGTCTTCGATTACGCGCCCGACGCGAACATCGCGTGTCATCTGCCGAGCGAATTGCGGCTGATCGTCGTCGCGATCCGCGATTGCGCGCTCTCCGAGCCCTGGCGCAGCACGCACCGGTCCGCGAAATGCATCGAACTCCTGTCCATCACGTTTCAGCGGATCGTTGAGGACGACCTTGTGCCGCTCGCGGGCGCCGGGCAGTTGTCTGCAAGGGACAGCCAGCGGATCGTCGCGGCCAAGCGCATGATCGACGAGCGTTGGGGTGAGAAGATGACGCTTGATTCGATCGCGCGCGCTTGTGGACTGAACCGTGCGAAGCTGACCCGCGGCTTCCGCGACATGTTCGCCTGCACGGTCGCCGACGCGCTGCTGGACAGGCGGCTCGGAGCGGCACGCCAGATGCTGATCGCGACCAATCTGCCGGTATCGTCGATCGGATACCAGTGCGGCTATCTCAACAATGCCAGTTTCACGCGGGCCTTCTCGCGGCAGTTCGGCGCGACCCCGTCGTCGCTGCGCGCACCACGGCTCGCGGCATGAGCGCGATGAGCGTGCGACTGATAGAGGGCGGCTCGCTGGTCGATCAGGCGGTCCATGCGGTCCGCACGCACATCCGCACGAACGACATGAAAGTCGGCGACACGCTGCCGTCCGAAGGGCATTTTGCGACAGAGCTGGGTGTCAGCCGCCCAGTACTCCGCGAGGCGTTCGGCGCTCTAGCGGCGTTGCGACTTATCGACGTAGGCAACGGCAGGCGCGCGCGCGTAGCCGCGATCGACGGATCTGTGATGGCAACGTCGCTCGACCACGCGGTGGCAACGGCGCAAATCTCGATGGTACAGATCTGGGACGTGCGCCGCACGCTGGAACTGCGCACTGCCGAGCTCGCCGCGATCGACCGCACCGACGACGAGGCGCAGACGATCATCGGTCTGGCCGAGGCAATGGAAGCAGCCGGTAGCGATATCGATGCGCTGACCCGCCACGACATCGCGTTTCACCAAGCAATCGCGCAGGCTGGACGCAACATGTTGTTCTTGCAGATCATCCGCTCGTTCGCACCGATGATGGTTCATGCCGTCCCTGCAGCGTGGGCAACGCGGACCACCGCGCGGCAGCGTGCCGCCGTGCTGGCACATCATCATGCGTTAGCGCGTACGATCGCCGATCGTGACCCGAAAGCTGCGACCGCAGCAATGAACACGCATTTTGTCGCGTCCATCGGTGATCTGTTTGCCCGTCGTGAGAATGATAATTAGCCAGCGCTTTCTGGACGTGCATCGATCGTTATTCAAAGAGGTTAGAGTACCGGCTGTACCAACAGAATGACATCAAGGATTAGCGGGTGTGGACGCGTATATGTCGTCTCAAATGACGTAGCTCTGCGAGCCGGCACGCGTAATGAAGCTTGCGAAATGCCTGGGCCTTGGAAGGTCTGGGATCAGATGCATATGGCTTGGCGACGAATTGGCGACGCCTCCAATCATCCTTCGTTGCGTTACCCGCCAAAACCGGCTCCGATCAATGATAAACGAGCGTCCACCTCCGTGACGCAACCGACTGAATTTGAACGTCCGCAACTGGGTCATTGTCCGCAAATATTGCGACCCCGCGGGCCATCCACGCTGTCTGCTCACCGGCGGAAAGAATCAAATGCCGAATATGTATCAAGAACTCGGCGAGCGCGATCGACGACGGGTTTGTCGATCAGTTTGCCGTCGACGGCAACGGCTCCGAACGCGCCGTCGATAGCGGCGACCACGCGGGTGGCCCAGTCCACGTCAGAGGCGGAGGGTAGGAATGCCGCGTTGACGATCCCCACCTGTCGTGGATGGACGCAAAGCTTTCCGCCGAAGCCGAAGCGACGTGCGTGGTCGGTGTCGCGTGCCAGCGCCTCGTCGTTAGAGAGATCCGTCGAAACGCCATCGACTGGTGCTGCAAGTCCGGCGCTTCGCGAGTGAAGGACGATTTGCGTACGGACATAGTCGATCTCCGCCTGGTCGCCGTCGATGCCGGCGTCCGCCTGAAAGTCCACCGTGCCGAACGACAGCCGTGAGAGACCGGGCGCGGTGACGAGGTCCGCCAGGTTCAAGACCGCCGAAACGGTCTCGACCAGCGCATGGAGCGGCTTGCCGGGTGCTGCCTCGTGAATCGCCGCGAAGTCCGACGCGCGCTCGGCCTTGGGCAGCATCAATCCAGCGACGCCTGGCAGTGCGGCGAGTCCACGTACGTCGTCCGCATGCCACTCAGTATCCAGACTATTGACGCGCACGAAGAAGCGCGGTTCCCGCAGACTGGCGAGCGCATCGTAAATCGTATCGCGCGCGGCAACTTTGCGGTCGGGGAGGACAGCGTCTTCGAGATCGATCACAACGATGTCCGCGCCGCTCGCGCGCGCCTTTTCGAAACGCTCGGCACGATCGCCAGGCACGAACAGGATACTGCGGGCGGCAATGGTCATGGGATGTCCTCTACAGGCCGGATACGGGATCGCGGCGGAAGGTCTGGGAATAGGAATATCGGTCCGCGGGATGGGTGTTGATCGCCATCTCGACGACCTCGCCGCGTGCGTTGAGATATTGCCGCGTCAGGCGCAGGCCCGGCGCACCGGTCTTGGTTTCGAGCAATTTGGCGATCGGCGCGGGGATCGCCACCGCTTCGATATGCTGGCGGACTTCGGCGACGCGCTCGCCAAACTGTTCCTCGATCCGGCTGAAGATCGGCACATCGCCGACATCGTCGTCGAGCTTCAGGCTGCGGAATGCGGGGTGGAGATAGATGTCCGAAAAGGAGATCGGGCTGGTCCCGGCGGCGCGGCGCAGCGCCATGAGATGCAGCCAGGTCTGGCCCGATGTCGCGCCGACCTGTTCGGAGAGCGGGCCGTCCAGCGCGATCGTCTCGCGCGCGATGATCGTGAGGCTGGTCTCGTTGGTGTATTGCTGGAGATCGGACAGCCCCTCCATCACCTGGCGATACGCCGCCGGGCGCGACAGCCCGAGGACGCGCGTGCCGACCCCGGCCTGTCGCGAAACCATGCCCGATTGCACGAGCCGCTTGATCGCCTCGCGCACGGTGAAGCGGCTTGCGCCGAACTGGTCGCACAGCTCGAACTCGGTCGGCAGCAGCGTGCCAATTGGATAGCGCCCATCCTCGATCTCGTTGATCAGCGTCTGGGCGAGTTGTAGGTAACGCGGTTGCTGACGAAGCTGGGGCATCAAATATCCATCGGTCGCTTTGTCGGGTGATCCGGACAATAGCGCACCGTCCAATGCCTTGGCGTTTGATGCAAGCGCGGGTGTCACCGGACCGCGCCGCGGGTCCGCAAGGCTGCCACGTCGTCATCGGTGTAGCCGAGGGTCGCGAGGATGGCGCTGGTATCCGCACCGAGTGTGGGAGCAGCCTTGTCCGGATGTTCGACGCCGCCCGCGCGGATCGAGGAAGCGATGCCGGGCAGGGGGCCGTGTTCGGGATGCTGGAAATCGATGATCCGCTTCGATTCCGCGAGAAACGGATTGTCGAGCGCCTGCTGAACGTCGAGCACTGGCGCGGCCGGCACGCGTCCTTCGAACAGCTGCATCCAGTCCGCGGTGGTGCGGGTCGACAGCACCGCATCGAGATCCGCGTTGAACGCCGGACGGTTCTCCAGCCGGGCGGCGAAGGTCGCGTAGCGCGGATCGGTCGCCCATTCGGGACGCTCGATCAGCCCGCACAGAACCTCGAAGAACTTCTCCTTGTTGCACATCACGAAGATCCAGCCGTCGCTGGTCGTGTAGAGCTGGCTGGGGGTGAGTGAGGGATGGCTCGATCGCGACGTGCGTTCGACGGTGACGCCGCCGTTGAGATACCATTCGGCGACATAGTTGAGGTTGCCGAGCGCGACGTCGAACAGGCTGACGTCGAGATCGCGGCCGATCCCGCTGCCGCGCGCCGAGACGACGCCGGCCAGGATCGCGAGCGCAGCGGTGGTGCCGGTCATGAAGTCGACGATCGACAGCCCGAAGCGTGCGGGCGGCGTTCCCGGCTCGCCGGTGAGCGACAGATAGCCGGCCTCGGCCTGCATCAGATAGTCATAGCCTGGCCATGCCGCGCGGCTGCCGGTACGACCATAGGCGGAGAGGTGGACGCAGGCGATCGCGGGGTTGAACTGCGACAGTGCGGCATAGTCGAGCCCGAGCTTTGCCGGCAGGTCGCCGCGCAAATTGTTGAACACCACGTCCGACTCCGCGACGAGCTTCTCGAGCACCGCGCGCCCGTCCGCGCTCTTCAGGTCGAGGCCGATGCTGCGCTTGTTGCGGTTGAGCGATTCGTAGAAATGGCTGTCGCCCGGCGCGAAGAAATACGGGCCGACATGCCGACCGATATCCCCGCCATCCTTATGGTTCTCGATCTTGATGACCTCGGCGCCGAGATCGGCGAGCTGCTGCGTACCGAACGGCCCTGCGCCATATTGTTCGACCGCGACGATGCGGAGGCCGGCGAGTGGCTGGCTCATGCCGGGTTCCGCGCGATGATCTGCTTGGCGATGATGATGCGTTGCAGTTCGTTGGTGCCTTCGCCGATCGTCAGCAGCGGTGCGTCGCGGTAGAGGCGCTCGACATTATATTCCTTCGAGTAGCCGTAGCCGCCGAAGATCCGCATCGCCTCGATCGCGTTCTCCAGGCCAGCTTCGGTCGCGAAATACTTCGCCATGCCGGCTTCCATGTCACACCGCTCGCCACGGTCATACGCCTTGGCGGCGGCTTCGGTGAGCAGCCGCGCGGCGTAGGTGCGGGTCGTCATCTCGCCGAGTTTCAGCTGGATCGCCTGATGCTCGCAGATCGGCTTGCCGAACGTCTTGCGCGTCTGCGCATAGGCGACCGCCTCGTCGAGTGCTGCCTGCGCGATGCCGACGCCGCGCGCCGCAACGTTGATGCGGCCGAGTTCGAGCCCGCCCAGCACCTGCTTCAGGCCGACGCCCTCGATCCCGCCGATCAACCGATCGACCGGCACGCGGTACCCGTCGAAAGTCAGCGCGTTGCTGTCGATCCCCTTGTAGCCAAGCTTCTCCAGCTTCTTCGACACGATGAAGCCGTCGCCCTTCTCGGCGATCAGCAGGCTCATGCCCTTGTGGCGTGGCTCGGCGGCCGTGTCGGTCTTGACCAGCAACAGGATGGTGTTGCCCGAGCCCGAATTGGTGATCCACATCTTGCTGCCGTTGACGACATAGTCGTCGCCGTCGCGGACCGCGGTGGTGCGGATCGCCTGAAGGTCGGTGCCCGCGTCGGGCTCGGTCAGGCCGATACCGCCGCGCAGTTCGCCGGTCGCGAATTTGGGCAGGTAATGATCCTTCTGCGCCTCGGTACCGCAGCGCTGGACCGTCATCGCCATGATCATGTGGCTGTTGATGATGCCTGCGACGGACATCCACACGGTCGAAATCTTCTCGATGATCCGCGCATAGGTCAGCGTCGAGATGCCGAACCCGCCGAATTCGGGTGCGATCATGAGCCCGAACAGCCCCATTTCCTTCATCGTGTCGACGATCTTCTGCGGATATTCGTCGTCATGCTCGAGCTGGTGGACGAACGGCTTCACGTCGGTTTCGAGGAACTTGTCGATCGAATCGAGGATCAGGATCTCTTCGTCGGTCATCGCGCCATCGGCGGCGATCGCGTTTGCCAGGGTCATGCGGATACTCCTTGAGGGGCAGTGGCGCCGGCGAGGATGTCGCCGAGCGCGGAAGCGGGGTGCAGGTGCAGATCGAGCACGGCGGCGCGGATATGCGCGGCGCGGGTCGCGTCGACCGTGCGAGCGGCGTTCTCGAAATATTTGGCGTCGATGTCGGCGTTGCTGAACGGCCGGTCGGATGCACCGCGGTTGATCGCCTCGCGGTGGCGCAGCATGCGGCCATCTCGGGTTTCGACCATGACTTCGCCGGTGAAGTGCTTGGGATAATCGCTATCGGGGTCGACGGCGTATGTGACGTGTGCGGCTAGATCGAGCACCGCCGGATCGTTCAGTGCTGCCGGATCAAGCGAATCGAGCGTGAACTTGCCTGTCAGCAGCGCGGTCGCGACCGTGTAGGGGATCGAGAATTGCGCGTCGTAGCCGGTGTGGGGCGTCCGCTTGGGAGCGACCGGCTCGCAGACGATCGGGATGACCGCCTCGGGCACCAGCACGATGACCTTGGCGATATCGGCAGCGGTCAGGTCGTATTCCGCACGCAGCGCGATCGCCGCATCGATCGCGGCATGCGTCATGTGGCAGGCGGGAAGCGGCTTTACCGACACCGCCTCGATCTCCCAGATCTCGCCGAGCGCTTCGGTCGCCTGCGCGAGCAGGGCAGGGGCGGCGTCGCGAAGATACAGGGCATAAAGCCCGAAGCGCCCTTCATACGCAGCCGGCGGTCCGACGAAGCCGCGCTTGGCAAGCGTCGCCGCGGTCAGTGCCGAACTCGCGGCCCAGCCGGGATGCAAGCGCTTGGTCCATGCACCGTCGGCCAGGAACTCCAGACTCCCGCCGGCCATCGACAACACGATCCCCTGCGCCATCGCGATCTGCTGCGCGTCGAGTCCGAGCAACCTGCCGGCCGCGAGCGTCGATCCGAACGCGCCGATCAATCCGGTCGGGTGAAAGCCGAAGCCGTGAAACCCGCCCGCGCCGACGGCCGCGACCCGCGTCGAAACCTCCATCGCTGCGATATAGGCGACGAGCAGGTCGGTGCCCGATGCGCCGGCTTTGTCCGCCGCGACCAGCGCAGTTGGAAAGGCGCTGACGGTCGAATGGATGATCCCGCGTGAATGCGTGTCGTCATAGTCGAGGCCGTGCGTAACGACCCCGTTCATCAGCGCCGCGTCCCGCATCGCCAGCGTGCGGCCATAGCCGAGCACCGGCGCTGTTCCGCTGCCGAGGTCGCCCGCGGCGGCGAAAGTCGCCTCGGCCCAGTCTGCGCCGACTGCCGCTAGGCCCGTGCCGACCGAGTCGAGGATCAGGTGGCGTGCGCGCTCCTTGACCCGCTCGGGAATGGCATCGATCGTCAGGCCAGTCGCAAAATCGGCGAAGGTTTGCGAGAGCGTCACTTGGCGGCTCCCCCAAGGACCAGCGAGTCGTCGGCGACGTCGTCGAGCGACTGACCGGTGGTCTCGATGTTCAAAAGACCGACGGCGGCGATCATGCAGGCGAGCACCACGCCGACCATGCCGAGCACGCCCTCCAGCCCGAAGCGCTCAAACAGCGCGACGGTGGCATAGGGCGTGACCATCGACGCGGCCCGTCCGCACATGCCCGCGAAACCGGTGCCACGCAGCCGATAGGCGGTCGGGAACAGCTCGGGGATGTAGGCAAACAGCGCCAGCGTCACGAGCGTGTAGATGCTCGACACGAGCAGGAAGCCCGTTAGCGGCACCATAAGGTCACCGTGCGCATTGGGATAAAGGAAGCCGAAGATCATGATCGCGACGGCCGCCGCGATCAGCGAGGCGCGGCGCGAGATGCGGTCGGCGATACCGATCGCGACGATCGCACCGAACACGCTGCCGAACGACATCAGCGTCGTGTACCAGAGCGAGGTGACGATCCCCGTGCCGTGGCTGACCAGGAAGGTCGGCAACCACGCGACGAAGCCGTAGACCGAGACGTTGACGGCGATCGCGGCAAGCGTCGCGGCGATCAGGCGGCGGCGCAGTTTGGAGCCGAAGAGCGCGCTGAGCGGTGCGTGGACCTTTGGTACGATGCGGACTTCGGGGACGGCGGCGAGGGGGCCCTTATGCTTGACGACGTCGGCTTCGATCTCGCGAAGCGTCGCCTCTGCCTCCTCGTTGCGGCCGACCGACTCCAGCCACCGCGGCGATTCCGGCATCTTCTTGCGCATTACCCAGACGATCAGCGCAAGGATACCGCCGATCGCGAACATGTAGCGCCAGCCGAGCGTCGGGATGACGATATAGCCGACCGACGTCGCGACCAGCAGGCCCGAATTGACGACCATGCCCATGATCGACACCCAGCGACCGCGATAGGCCGGCGGGATGAACTCGCCGAGCGTGCCCGCCGCGACCACCAGCTCGGCGCCGAGGCCGATGCCCATGATAAAGCGGCAGACGATCAGGAACGTCATGTTGGGCGAGAAGATCGCCGCGATCGAGGCCAGCCCGAACAGCGCGAGGTTGAACTGGTAAGAGGCGCGACGTCCGAAGCGATCGCCGACATAGCCGGCCATGCCTGCGCCGATCATCATGCCGAGGAAGGTCATCGACATGAACACCGCGGCCTGCGCCAGCGTCGAGAAGCCCTCGGCCTTCAGCGCGGCGATGACACCCCCCGCGAGATACACATCGAACGCGTCTAGGAATGCGCCCGCGCTGATCAGCCCCAGGATGCGCCAGTGGAATCGGGAGATAGGCAGACGGTCCAGCCTGGCTCCTGCGTTAACGGCGATGGTATCGGCCATGGGGCTACCTCTCTTCGTAATGACGACGGGCCGGGTCTTCTTTTGTCGAAGTTCTCGCAGGCCGCGCTGGGGGCGTCCGGTCACCAACGGCGACCGGTTAGTCGATCAGTCGGGCTATTTGTCGTCGGGAGACTCGCCGCGCTTGTAGACCAGCGAGTTGCGCGTGAACTCCATGATCTGCTTGGCGTCCTGATTGAACGCCCGAGTGCGGGTGGTGACGATCCCCTGCGTCGGGCGCGACTTGGACTCGCGGATTTCGAGTACTTCGGTTTCCGCGGTCAGCGTGTCGCCGCCGAACACCGGATGGGTAAGCTTGATCTCGGTCCAGCCGAGATTGGCGGGGGACTTGCCGCTCACGTCGTTGACGGTCATGCCGAGCACGATTGCCAGGGTCAGCCCGCTATTCACCAGCAGCCGCCCGAACTCGCTCTTGGCGGCATATTGCGCGTCGCAATGCATCGGGTGCGAATTCATCGTCATCAACGAGAACTGGATATTGTCCGCGTCGGTTATCGTCCGCCCGGGGCGATGCTCGTAAATGTCGCCGACGACGAAATCCTCGAGATACCGGCCATAGCTCGCGCGGTAGCGCTGCTCGCCAACCTTGATAGCCGAAAGGCTCATACATCCTCCTTATCGCTTTGTACGGACATTATCGAACTTATAGTACGCTGGCAAGGTGAAGCCGGCGTCGACGGTCAGAACGCCACTTCGGCCCTTGCCGCGAACGTGTCGCCGCTATCGCGCCCGATGAAACCGCCGGTCCGGTTGTCGGTACGGAAATGGGTATAGTCCGCCATGAACCGGAAATTGTTGGTCAGCGACCAGTTCAGGCCGACCGTACCTGCGGTACCGGTGCCGCCGAGCGGGAGGCTCGAACTGTCGAGATCCTCATAGCGTATCACCGCCTCCAGCGCCCCCCATCCGCCATCGAGCACCGAGTTCAGCACGTTCGGCGCGACATAGGTGCCGCTGCGCGAAGCATAGGTCGGCGTCTCGCCGGTGATCCAGAAGCCGCCATTGACCGACAAGGCCTTAATCTTGCCGCTGCGGAAGGTCGAGGTCGGGCCGCCATGCACGGTCCGCTGACCATATTCGCCGAACGCGTAGAATGGCCCGAGCGTGCCGCCGAGCTCGAGGCCGAACGCCTTTGATCCGTCCGCGCCAGCCAGCGCCGCGGACTCGACACGGACGCTGTTGTTGAGCGCGCCCGCCATACCTTGCGCGAACGTGGTCGGCAGCGTCGTATCGGGGATGTTCTCGCTATATGCCCAACCGCCGATGTGGATCAGGCCATGCTTGGTGAGGATCGGGTTCCAGTGCGCGCGGCCCAGCAGCATTCGGTTGTCGCTGCGCGTGAAATCGCTGTCGATCGCATCGCCGTGCACGCCAAGGCTGGCATGCCAGTTCTTGCCGCCCGCACGGCCGACCGCGCCCATCAGGAAGACCTTGCCGCCCTGCGTCGCGAGCGCGGTGGTGTTGATGTTGGTGGTGATGAAGGGGTTGGCGGTCGACGCGGTGCCGATGTCGATGCCGCGATCGGTGATGAGGTTGCCGAATCGGACATCGGCGTCGGTCTTGCCGAACTTCTGGCGGTAACCGACGAACGCCTGCACGACCTCGGTCGCGTTGCGCCGGAAATCGGTTTCGAACTGATAGAAGAGGTGATCGCCGATCGTGCCAATCGCGCCGACGCGAAACTGGCGCAGCGTCGAGACGGTGATGTTGCGACGGTCGAAATCCGACCCCCCGGTCGAGGAGATATCCGCCAGCAACCGCCCGCGCATCTTGAACGTGAACTTTCCGTCGCGGCTGCTGAACACGGGCGCCCCCCGGCTCCAGTCGACCGCGAGATCGGCGGGCAGCGCGACGCCGCCGGCATTGACGACCTGCGGGTTGCCGACCGGCACGGGGGCGATCTTCGCGCCGGGATCGGCCGTCTGGTTGGCGACCTGCACGCGGGTCGGGGCCGCTGACGGGGGTGCTGGCACAGGCGCTGCCAGTTGCGGGGCCGTTGATGGCGCAGCGGCCGGAGGTGGGGCATTTGCGGCAAGCGCACGGCCGGCTTTCGCCTTGGCATTGGCGATCAGCGTATCGGCGCGCTCGCGGCTGACCAGCTTGTTCTCGACCATCTCGTCGATCAGCGCCAGCATCGTCTGGTACGACGGATCGGTATCGAGCGGAGACGCCGTCTGCGCCCGCGCTGCCGATGGCAGCACGGCTAGCAACGCACACAGCGATACGGCGTACGAATGACGCATACAGACATCCTCATCGATTGGGATCGTCCGTCTTGCGCGGCGCGACATCCTGGAACCAGCTTCACTGGCGTAAGATGATCCTAATGTCCGTACAAATGCGCTGTCAACACGGTTTTGCGCGGCGACCCGATCCGGGGTGCACCGATCAGGGCATATGCGGGATCGTCGTACGTGGCGCGAGATCGGGCCGCATCCGGATTAATCCCTCCTGCGTGACATGCGCGATCGCTCGCCCGTCGCGGCTATGGAAGACACCGCGTGCGATGCCGCGGCCATGTCCCGACCACGCGCTTTCGCTGGTATAGAGCAGCCAATCGTCCAGCGGCACGTCGTCGTGGAACCACATTGCGTGATCGAGGCTCGCGGTCTGCATGCTGTGCTCGAACATGTTGACCCCGTGCGGGATCAGCGACGCACTGAGCAGCGCATAATCGGACAGATAGGCGAGCACGCCGCGGCGCACGACGGGATCGGTTGGCACGCTTCCCCGAAACCGGATCCAGACATGGGATACGGGCGTGCCGGGCTTGGTCTGGAGGAACGCGGGAACGCCGCAGGGCCGGATATCGAAGGCGGACCGCTGGCCGAGGAACGCGACGGCTTGCGCGGAGATACCCGCATAGTCGCCAGCGAGGATGTCGAGCGAGCGCAGTTCCTCTGGCGGGGGAAGGTCGGGCATCGCGACCGCATGCTCCAGGCCGGATTCCGGGCGCTGGAACGATGCGGCCAGCGTCAGGATCGTCGCGCCGTTCTGGCTGGCGGTGACGCGGCGGTTCGCGAACGACTTGCCGTCGAAATCGCGCTCTACCCGGAAGATGATCGGTTGCGTCTCGGTGCCGGCGCGCAGGAAATAAGCGTGCATGCTGTGCGCCACGGCGGGTGCGTCGACCGAACGCTGCGCCGCCATCAGCGCCTGCGCCACGACCTGCCCGCCGAAGACGCGCGCGGTTGCGCCGGGTCGCTGGGGTCCGCGGAACAGGTCGGTATCAAGCGGTTCGAGGTCGAGCAGCGCGACCAGTTCGGCGGCGAGGTCGGGCGTCGATAAGGTTTCGGTCATCGCCGCCCGTACCGCGCGCGTCGCCAGCGGCAAAGTCGCGCGGTCAGCTTTGTTCGGCAGCGAGCACCTTGGTCGGGGCGATTTCGTCGACGCGACCGGCAAGGTCGAGCAGGTCGCGGTGAAGCCGTCCCGCGGCGAAGGCGAGCCCGAATACGCGGCCCGATGCGTCGAAATCCAGGGTCGCCGCGGCCTCGCTCCGTCGGAACAGATCGAGCGCGGTACCGAACATCCGATAACAGGCTTCGACGTCGCCCCGATCAACCTTGCCCCGCGTACGCAGCGCCTCCGAACACCGGCTCGCCAGCGCGGCATGCGCGGTCAGCATCGCCGCCGATGGCTTGGCGAGCGCTGCCATCGCCGCCGGGGGCAGCGGCTCGTCGAGTGCGCGACCGCTCAGCACCAAATCGTTGCGGATACGCCAGAGCGTGCGCGGTACGGCGGCGGGGATACCGTGATCGGCGAGGCGCGAGGCGCGTTCGCGGTCGGCGTCCTTCATCGCCAGCTCCACCGCGGCCAGCGCATGACGCAGCGCGGCGTGTTCGGGGGACGATGGCAGCGCCAGCCCGGTGGTCAACGCGTCGGCCTGCGCCCGCAGCATCCGTTCGATATGGCTCAGCACGGCAAGCGTCCGCGCGATCACCACGCCGTGCGAGCGTGCCGGCAGGATCAGCATCGCCGCCAGCACACCGATCATGCCGCCCAGGCCAATCTCGATGATGCGATCCCGGACGAAGATCTCCACCGAAGAGCCCGGCGGCGCGCTGAGCAGCATGATTGCCGCAGTGACCGGCGCGATCCGCAGCCGCGGTCGGATCGACGCGACGAGCGCCGCGATGCCGGTAACGGTGACGAGCACCAGCCCGAGTTCGAGCGTATCGGTTCGCCCGAGAGCCGCGCCGATGCCGCCCAGCACCGCGCCCAGCAAGGTTCCCAGCAACCGATCGGTCGCTGCGCCGAGCGTTCCCCCGATCGATGCCTGCATCACGATCAGCACGGTGAACACCGCCCAATAGCCTTCGTGCAGACCGAGCGTCTTGTACGCCGCAAACGCTGCTGCAGTAGCGACGATCACGCGGACCGTCTGGCGCAGGCTATCCGCATTCGCCTTGATCAACGCGCTCGGTCGGAGATCCAATGTCAGCGCTTTTCCCTCCAACTACCTGTAAATCAGTCCGTCGGCGGTAATGCTCGTACCTGCAATCGTAAATCGCCACGATTGGCTTAGCTACAGTTCGACTGGCTGATATCGCCGCCCTCCGGGCGAGGTCTTTGCCTCAGCCTTACGCTCGCGCAGGACGCCAATGATCTGATTCTCGGAAGATCGGCCATCCCGCATCACTCCCCTCCATCTGACGAGATAACTTGCCAATCGGATGAATTCTGAGGAGCGGGTCAAGGGAGATCATTGCACCAGATGTACGTCGCTTGCCCGCGCAAGCTGCTCCGTACCGCGGGCATGATTGAAAGCTCAAGTCAGCGGCGAACATGGACGGATATCGGAAGTTGGAACGGCAAAAGCCGCATCGGGATGACCGAATGTTGGTCTGGGCAGCCCTGCGATGCCCAACAGTTTCGCCCACTTCGGGACTTTTAGGCTGGCGATCCGGGCGCCAAATAACGGCTATTCGTTCAGCGCGATCTTTCCCATTTCTCCGTCTCCGATTGGCCATCTTGGGAAAGGCCAATCGGGAACGGATCTTGGGACGTAAGCTGCCCTAAGCTGTCTGCGTGATCGCCGGGGCGGCTGTCCCACTCTAAGTTCGTCTTTGGGAAGGTCTCTACAGTCACCCCGCCTGCGTCACTTTTCTTGTTGCGCCCCTCGCAGATCGGCATTGATCAGGGCCGCAACGTCGGTGACCGGAAAACCCTGCCGATCATTGAACGTGCCTGCCTTCGGCCAGGACACACCGCGACCGATCGCGAAGGCGGCGCGGTACTTACGCATCATGTTTTTCGGATCGTTCGCTAGCTCTTCCATCAGGAAAGGCACGGTCCAGACCGAACGCTTGAAGGCCCGGCCCAGTGCCACCTCCAACTTGTCTGCGACCTCACCATAACTGACGGTGTCACCGGCCAGGAAGACGATCTCGTTGCGGATCGTCGGCTCGAAGAACACGATCTCGGCAGTGAGCACACCGATGTCATCCGGCGTCGTCAGCGTCACAGCGGTATCGAGGCTGCCGAGCGCGTGAACCTCGCTCTTCTCCAGATCGACGACACCAAAGTCCGGCTCGAACAGGTAGCTCATGAACATGCCCGTGGAGATAATGACCCACTCGGTCCTCTCCTGCGAGCGCAGCAGCGCACGCACATCGAGCTGCGCATCGAAGATATCCTGCGGCCCGCCGCGGCCGATCGCCTCGAAGTCGACGCCGAACTGCCAGGGGAAATAGCGCGGAATCCCGGATTGCAGCGCCGCCTTGGCGAGCTTCATCGGCGTGTTGATCCCGGCTGCGTAGCCTGCACAGCCGATCACCGTATCGTAGTCCGAAAAGAGCGATGCCAGCTCCTCGATCGTGTCGTTCACCAGGTCGCCGAGCACGATCTCGATCCCGGCTTTGCGGATTTCGGCGATGTCACGCTGCTTGGAGGGATCGCCCGACTCCACGGCACTCTCGCGGAGAAGGACACTGATCCTGGCACCGTCGATGCCCTTGGCGTGACGCGCCAGATTGCGAAGCACGGGCATGCCAAGCTCGCCGGCACCCAGAACGAGGATATTGCGTGATTTCACATTGGAGACTGTATCGTTCATCGTTCTAACTCGTTTCACCGTGGATGCCGGTGATCTGGCAAGACACGGGCAAGCGTGAAAGACGGGTACATGCGTGATACTGCCGTTCAATCTCTAACCGAGGAGGACATCCTCCGATATTCGCAAACGGTTTGCGATGGCCTCCGGGACGATGACGACGGGGTGCGCCGTGAGGTGTTGGCCCATGCCGGTAACCGCTGGTCGCTTGGTGTCATCCATACGCTCGGCGTGTACGGCCAGCTTCGCCACGCGGAAATCGGCCGACGGATGCACGGTATTACGCAGCGGATGTTGACGCGCACGCTGCGCCATCTGGAGCGCGATGGATTGGTGGTGCGTCACGACTTCGAGGAGGTGGTTCCTCATGTAGAATATGCTCTATCCGAAACCGGATTGAAGCTACTGGTCATGATGGTCCCCCTGTGGACGTGGATCGTCGAGAACGTCGACAGCTTTCGCGCATCACGAGAGATGTTTGATCGGGAACATGCGGCAGAAGAGCCCTGAAGGCGACATCGGCTTACAGGCTTAACTTTCCAGAAATACCATCGTCTTTGGAAAAAGACCGCGTCCCGCTATGTCTGCCATTGCAATAAACCGCTCCGTAAGCCGCCCGTCGACGCACTTTCCTATGCGCGAACCGGCGGCATTCTCGTAGTATGGAAGCTCGACCGGCTTGACCGTACCATGAAAGAACTAAGAGGTGTCTGAGCCTTCATCTCGGGAGCGCCATTTAAAAGTCGGCGAATTCAAACGCTGTCGATGATCGGCAAAAATCAGCCAAGCTCGCTAAGCATTAATGTCGACTGGCTCGGTCGGAAAATCACTGAGATCAACTTATATCGTTTAAAGAACCCTAATTGCGTCGCCACCCGGTACAATAAGTCCGCTGCCAAATTATTATTAAATGTGGCACTTTCCACCGTCTTGGCATTCCGGCCCGGAACGAGGTTGGGCCCTAATGCTCAGTTTTGGCATCTTGGCTGTTGATGATTGCTGAGCCAGTCAGACGAACCAAGTTCTGCAGCGGTCAAATCCTGTCCCCGCAACCAAACCCTACGACAGCCCCGAAGCGAAATTTTTGGCGCTGTCGTCGTTATTATGCCAGCGCATGGTGCGAACACGAAGACCAACTCGCCCCATAGATAGATGGTGGAATCAGCTGTGGTCAAAGCCGGAGCGCTGGAACGTGCCTGCCCAAATTTGGCATTCGTTCACTGCGATGGATGCGAAACCGTAGCGATGCTCGACAGATCGGTTGTCGGATCGATCGGCACGCCGGAAGCCTTCCGTTCCGAATACCGGTCGACGAGCTGGGCCGCGTGAGGGCGGAGCAGGACCGTGAAGCGGACCATCTCCTCCATCACGTCGACGATGCGATCATAGTAGCTGGACGGCTTCATCCGGCCGGCGTCGTCAAACTTTTCGAACGCCTTGGCGACGCTCGACTGGTTCGGAATCGTCACCATCCGCATCCAGCGGCCGAGGAGGCGCAGCGTGTTCACGCTGTTGAACGACTGCGATCCGGCCGACACCTGCATGACGGCGAGCGTCCGGCCCTGCGTCGGTCGCATCCCGCCCATCGACAGCGGCAGGTGATCCACCTGCAGCTTCATGATGCCGGTGATCTGGCCGTGTCGCTCGGGGCTGCACCAGACATGCCCCTCGGACCACAGCGACAGCTCGCGCAGTTCATGGACCGCCGGATGGTCGTCGCCAGCCATCTGATCGGGCAGCGGCAGGGTCGAGGGATCAAATATGCGCGTCTCGGCTCCGAAGAACCGTAGCAGGCGCGCGGCCTCCTCGACGCAAAGTCGGGAATATGACCGCTCGCGCAGCGAGCCGTAGAGCAGCAGGATGCGCGGGGGCGGGTCTCCCGCACCCAGTCCGATGGCGGGCCGGTCGAGCGTGTAGCGTCGATCGAGTGCGGGCAGCTGGTCGGGGTCGGAAAGCGTGCGCAGGGGCATCAGGGGTATGTCCTGTCATTGGTTCGATTCCACGGCATCAGGCGGCACCGAGCCGCAGGGCGAGCGCGGCGAGCGTTACCAGCAGCACCGGGATCGTTAAGGTCGCGCCGATCCTGAAATAATAGCCCCAGCCGATGCGGATGCCCTTCTGCTCGAGCACGTGCAGCCACAGCAACGTCGCGAGCGAGCCGATCGGCGTGATCTTGGGGCCAAGGTCGCAGCCGATCACGTTGGCGTAGATCATGGCGTCCTTGATCGCACCCGTGGCGTGGGTCGCGTCGATCGACAGCGCGCCGACGAGCACGGTCGGCATGTTGTTCATGACCGACGACAGCAGCGCGGCGATGATGCCGGTGCCGAACGCCGCGCCCCACACACCGCCCTGGGCGGTGCGGTCGAGCAGACCGGCGAGGTGGTCGGTCAGGCCGGCGTTCCGCAGGCCGTAGACGACAAGGTACATGCCGAGCGAGAAGATCACGACCTGCCACGGCGCGCCGCGCAGCACCTTGCGCGTCTCGATGACGCGGCCGCGCCCGGCGACGACGAGCAGCAGCACCGCGCCGGCAGCGGCGACTGCACTGACCGGTATGCCGACAGGTTCGAGAAGGAAAAAGCCCGCCAGAAGGGCCGCAAGGACGACCCAACCGGCCCGGAATGTCGCCCGATCGCGGACGGCGTCGGCCGGCGCGCGGAGCTGCGCCACGTCGCAGTTTGCTGGGACGTCACGGCGGAAGTACAGCAGCAGCACGATCAGCGTCGCACCGATCGACGCGAGGTCGACCGGCACCATCACCGACGCATAGTCGGCGAACCCGATGCCGAAGAAGTCGGCCGACACGATGTTGACCAGGTTGGAGACGATCAGCGGCAGGCTTGCCGTGTCGGCGACGAAACCGGCCGCCATGACGAACGCCAGCGTCGCCCTGTCGCGGTAGCCCAGCGCCCGCAGCATTGCGATGACGATCGGGGTCAGGATCAGCGCCGCGCCGTCGTTCGCGAACAGCGCCGACACGGCCGCGCCGAGAAGGACAATCAGGACGAATAGCCTATGGCCATGTCCTCCCGCCCAGCGCGCGACGTGCAGCGCCGCCCATTCGAAGAAACCGGCCTCGTCCAACAGCAGGCTGACGATGATGATGGCGACGAACGTCGCGGTCGCGTTCCAGACGATACCCCACACCACCGGGACGTCGGAAAGCGAGACCACCCCGACGAGCAGCGCCACGACCGCCCCACCGAGCGCGCTCCACCCGATGCCGAGGCCCTTGGGCTGCCAGATGACGAGCGTGATCGTGGCGACGAAGATGGCCAGCGCGAGCAGCATCAAGCGACGCGCTGACCCAAGGCGTCCACCACCGCTTCGCCGTCTTCCTTGGCAAAGGCACCCAGTTGCGGCTCGGGAAGCAGACCGAGGACGGCTTCGGAAGGTCGGCACAGCTGCACGCCGAGCGGCGAGACGACCAGTGGCCGGTTGATGAGGATCGGATGCGCCATCATCGCGTCCACCAGTGCGTCGTCCGTCAGCGCCTCATCGCCAAGCCCCAACTCCGCATAGGGCGTCCCCTTCTCGCGCAGCAGTTCGCGAGGCGTCATACCGGCGCGGTCAATCAGCTGGACCAGCAAAGCGCGCGAGGGCGGGGTTTTCAGATATTCGATGACGTGCGGCTCGATGCCGGCATTACGGATCATCGCCAGCGTGTTGCGCGACGTGCCGCAGGCGGGGTTGTGGTAGATCACGATGTCGACGGCCATGACGCGTCCTTTCAGCAGCAGGGGGTGAGTTCGGCCAAAAGCGGCACGCACAGCTCGGGCGAGCCGGCGCAGCAGTCCTTGACCAGGAAGAGCGTGAGTGCGCGCAGGCCGTCCAGATCGGCGCGGTAGATGATCGACCGGCTCTGTCGCTCGGAGCGGACGATGCCGGCGCGCGCTAGGATGCCGAGATGCGCGGACATGGTGTTCTGCGGCACGTCGAGCCGGCGGGCGATTTCGCCCGCGGCCATTCCGTCCGGTTCGTGGCGCACCAGCAGCCGGAACACGTCGAGCCTTGTGCCCTGAGCGAGCGCGCCAAACGCAACGATAGCCGAATCATTATCCATAAATCCAGCATAGAGGATATGTTAGGCGGCAACAGCACGAACTTCCGACATGCCGGTTTTTGGAGACTGCCGACTGTTTTCGATGAGGGCGAGGGCGCAGCGCATCCCAGCCATCCACTTTGGATGCCCAATCGGACACCCCCGTGGCAATTCATACGCCCGAGAGCGGACATTCGCTCAGCCCGATGACGTCTGATCGTTCGTTTCCAGCGGTAACTTCCGAAAAGGTCTATCGAGAGAGTATTTCTTGAAAGCGGACTAACCCGGCGGATGTCAGTGCCAAAGGCGGGCTGTCCAACAGCGGGCTCCTGCTCCGGTAAACCGGCTCAGTGGGAACCGCCAAGATTTGCTAGCCGTCCAACATACACTATCCCTGCTGAACGGACTTGGCTGTTGATAAGCACTAGTGCTAATATCAACCGGCAGCTCAATAACGGAGACAAAGATGTTTGCCGTTGCTCTTATGTTTTCCGAGGCGGTGGCCGTCGCTTCCAACCCGCTCGAATCCGGCAACGTCGTCAGGAGCGTGCGGGAATCGATATGTGAACTGCGCGCACCCTCGATTGCCGATGACGCTATTGGTCTTCTGGCGCTGCCAGCGCCGAAGCAAAAGAACGAGATGGGGGTCTTGCTCCTGGTCAATTGTTCGAACCGAAAGATCATAAGCCTGCGGGACCCAAGTCGATCACGACGGCACGTGAACGAGTTTCCGTACGACCCGCGGGTCGTGACGAAATTGCGCCATGACCCCGGGCGCTACGAGATCCTCAACTTCAATGAGAGGGCCAACAATTCCGTTGGGGACGACACGACCCATTCAAAATCGACATATTGGACGGGGCCTTGCGAATATAAGGGGCTTCAACTGACAACCGCCGCCGCAGGCGACGATCCCAGCCGGCAAACGGTCGTCTTCGATCTCAACATCTGCAAGAACCAGATTCTCGCAATGCTCGAGCCCAACAAGGCGGGAATATCCCCGTAGGAAGACGCCAGAGAGCCGCCTGCAGAATACCATCGCGTGCCGCGATCAACGTCCTGCCCCGTACGTGGTTGGGCGAATGCCCCTCGTCAGGGCGGCGTCGCTGAAGTCATAGGGAGGCGGATGCGGTGGCGCAGTTAACACTCCACGTTCTGAAAACGTCCACCCGGCTTACCGCTCATCTATCGAGAGAGTCGGCATTCCTCTCCTGATCAGTCATTCACTGCTGCAAAGATAAAAGTTTCGCAATACAGTCGCTGATGCGAGGTCAGGCTTGCAGCGGTGCAAGGTGTGACTCGAAGTGGAGGCTTGGTGATGATTGCTTTATTCCTCGCATTGTCGCTGCAGGCAGCCGCCCCCGATATCGTAATTTCTGGCAGGCAGCTTTCGGAAGCGTATGCAGCCTGCGTCGAGCAGGGCTGTCCGCCGTTGCGAGATGCACAAGCCTCGATCGCCTTTGCCGAGCAGCAATTCCGGGATGGTGCGTACCTCAAGGCGCGTCACACGCTTATGCGCGCCATATCTCGCAACAAGCGTCACGCTGCGACCGACCCGAAACCGGTGTCCGCATTGTATGAAGCGTATGCGACCGTCTCTTTGCACGACGGTGATCTGGATGCGTTCAAGAGCGCGGTCGGTGAGCAGGTTCGCACGCTGCGCGACAATCTGCCGGCCAATGACCCGGCCGTCGTTGCAGCCGCATTTGCGACCGGCGATATGTGGCTCGCGATGCGCAAGGGGCGTAGTGCCGAGATTTCGTACAAGGCGGTGGAGCGTCAGGCGTTAGCGGACGGAAACGCGGTGCTCGCCCTGCAGGCGACGTTGCGCCGCGTCAGACTGGCCAACGCACGGGGCGACACGGCCGGTGCGGCCAGGCTTATGGCCGAAGCAGAAGCCCGGCCGATCGCGGCGGATCCAAAGCTTCGCAACCTGCTGCAAGTTGTCCGGTTGCGCTTGGCGGCGGGGCAAAAGGACAACGCGCAGATTGACCAGCTGGTGCGTGCGATCGGCCGCGATGGCTCGACCCGCCCTGAGCTGGTATGGGCGCCGCCTTATCGACCTACGGCGCTGGCGGCTGCGCAAGACGAAGCGCGCAAGTTCGACTTGCGCAATCCGCTTCCCGCGAGATCGTCCGATGTCGATCCGATCAAATGGGTCGACATCGGCTTCTGGATCCGACCCGACGGCAAGACGGACGAACCCGAAATCTTGCGCGGCTCGCGTTCGACGGGATGGGCAGGGTACCTCCTCAAGCAGGTTGCCGAACGACGCTACACCGGCTTTTCGACCAGCAGCACTGATCGGGGTGTGTACCGTGTCGAGCGGTTCACCTTACGCGGTACGTACCAGGTTCCAGTGGGGAGCCTGATTGCAAGGCGAGGCGACGCTGCAAGGTTGGAAGTGCTCGACTTGACGCAGCCAAATACATCCGGCTCGTCGAACCGCTCATAACGACAAATGTGAGACGGGCTCCGGCGGCGGCTGATGATGCAAAAGCTGCTTCGTTGGGGACGGCCATCTGGCGGGGCAGTTCGGGCATATTCATCGTTCGCCGTGCCACGTTGCAGGTACGACACCACGTCATCCGCGCCGACGACCCCGTTCCGGCGTCAGGCCATCACCCCATCCAGGCCGACGATGTTTGCAAAAGGTCGTCTGGAACTTCTGATGGTTCGATGGTCGCCGAAATGCGTATCGGCCGTCTGTATCTCGTTGCAGACGAAGGAGCACCAGCGTCAAAGGGGCGGCGCGATGGTGACCGGACGCCTTACATTGCATCGAAGGTGAACTATCTCAAAGCGGCGCATGACACTCGACCGACCTTTGATACTCGCAATCGGCGACAGCCTGATTGCCGGTTACGGCCTGCCCGCCGACGATAGCTTTCCCGGACAGCTCCAGGCATCGCTGCGGCGGGCATGCCCTTCTGCCCGCGTGGTGAATGCCGGGGTGTCGGGTGATACCACCGCTGATGTCCTACGACGCTTGCCCCGAATGCTCTCCGCGCTCGACCAGCGACCCGCACTTGCGATCGTCCAGGTGGGACCGAACGATGTCCTGCGGCAGGTGCCGGTGGGTCGCACCCGAGCGCAGCTCGGGCAGGTCCTGCTGAGCCTGGGCAGTTGTGGCATTCCCGTTTTGTTGACGACCGTCGATCCCCCGATGTTCATCCGTGATCGGGCTGCTGCATATCTGGACATTCATGCCGCGTTGGCGGCCGAACACGGCGCGACCGTCTGGCCGTTCTTTCCGCCGGGCGTATTGGGACATGCCGATATGGTGCTGGCGGACCGGGTGCATCCCAATGCGAAGGCGATTGCTGCGGTGGTCACAGCGATGCTGCCGATCGTGGAGAGGATGCTGTAATGACCGCATTTGAGCGTAATCGCGGACGCGTTCGTATCTCGGCCCCAGGGGCGGGCGGATCATGGTGACGGATCCGAAGTGGCTGAGAGTGGCGCGCACGAAGCTCGGCACGAAGGAAGCTGCGGGATCAGCGAACAGCGCGACGATCCTGGGTTGGGCAAAGCGGCTTGGAACGCGGGTGCTGGGCATGGTCTACAATGCCGACAGCGTCCCGTGGTGCGGCGTGTTCGTCGCATATTGCCTGCAGGACGATGGTATCGAGCCGGTCTCTATTGCGGTGCGGGCGACGTCATGGTCGACATGGGGATTGTCGTTGCGGCCGGAGCGTCTGGCGCCGGGAGCTGTGCTGGTGTTCGAGCGTCCTGGTGGCGGGCATGTCGGTTTCTATGTCGGCGAAGACGCGACGGCCTATCATGTCCTTGGCGGCAATCAGGGCGACGCGGTGACCATCGCCCGGATAGCAAAGGATCGCTGTGTCGCGCGCCGATGGCCAGCCGGCCGCCCCGTGATAGGCAAGCCGGTCCAGATGGCGGAACGGAAGCCGATCTCGACTGACGAAGCCTGATGGAGATGCGCTGATTTCGTAGTGCGCACATTGGATCCAGATCCATTCGTAACAGACCGTATCCGCAAGCAGTCGCTCAAGTGGTCGGTTTGGCCTGACCGCGCCGTACGGCCTCGACGATGAGATCCCCCGTCTCGAGCCGCTGCGTGTCTGGCTCCCGGAATCCAAAGCTTCGATCGCTCCGGTAGATACGGTGACCGAGACCGGCACGGATTTCCGACAGTGCGATTCCCACCTCTGTCGCGGTCAGTGCTCGTTCGTGCAGGACGACCTGTCCGTCTGCCGCGGCGAAATCCGTTGATACGACGCGATATGCGCGCAGTGGGTCCGACCCTGCCAACAGGACGCCGGCGAAATTTGCGGGGTTCAGGACGATCGGGATCGGATGTGTCGTCCCATCCCGCAGCAACGAACAGGGCACGCGCACGGGCGACCAGTGCTGCCTCCACAGCGGCATTGCGGGTCGCATCGCCCTGCATCATGGTCGGGCACATGCTTCAGTGGCGTCGAGCTCGACCATCCGATCGTCGATGACCACGATTGTCTCGGGATCCGCTCCACGCTTGACGAGTTCGTCGACGGCTTCCGCGCCCCACCCGCCATAGCAGCCGGAGCCAAACGGCGTTTTGCCGCGCCGTGTCGGGGTAAAACTGTGTCGATGCGGACGGCGCATGACGTGGTCTACGCAGAGTTACGAACGACCCAAGGGGCTGCCGATCCGTTTTCGCCGTCGTGGCTCCGCGCCCAGGGTTGATGGGGCAGACGATATGATTTTCCGAAGTCGTGCCGGCCTATCGCCGACCGAACCCCGCGGTGCTGTTTGCGCCATCGTCGGTCCGCTCACGACCAGCCAGAACGTTCTCGAGTTCAGCCAATGAATGGGGCACGTCGAGGTGCTGCGCCCCGATGAACAGGCGTGACCCGTTCCCTTCGGGCACTGCATGGGTCAGCTTGTCGATATCGACCAGCGCCTTGCCCTGCGGCAGTATTTCGATCTGAACAAATCGCATGTGATTTCCCATCTTGCGTCTGAGGGCTGGAGTGTCGCGCGGTCGATAACGAGATTTTGTGCCCTGAGGCTACCCGACATGCTGACGTACGTCGCTAGAGTCAGCTTAAGGGCGAGGTGACGAATCCCGGAGTCAGAAAGCCGGTAGGGCGGTCGGAATGCCTGCGAGTCGGTCTCTTTTTCGGCGAGATTAGTGGAGTTTGCTCTCACGCTCCTGTCTGCCTTGAGCATCCCACGCCGCCATCGCGTGTCCAATGCCGGCCCGCAGCGTCTCGGTCGGAACGCCGTCCCGCGCTTGGATCGAGATCCCCAGCACCAGCCCGTCGTACAACATGGTGAGCCCCGCGACGTCCGTGGCGGGATCGAGATCGCCGGCGGTGACGCCGGCGGCGATACACCGCTGCAACGCCTGCCGGGTGATCTCCCGCTCGGCACGGGTCAGCGCTCGGGTCGGCGCGCCGGCCTCGGACGAAACGATCGATGACAGCGTCATCATGCACCCCTTCGGATGGGCAGGATCGGTTTGCACCGCAACCGACGCGATCAAGGCCTGTTCGAGCCGTGAGCGTGGCGATAGCGTCTCGTCGTCGAGCGCGCCGACGATGCCGCCATGTACGGCGAGATAGCGCGCAAGCGTTTCGCGGTAGAGCGCTTCCTTCGACCCGAATGCCGCATAGAAACTGGCCGACGAGATGTCGCCCATCGCCTCACGCAGCGTGAGCAGCGACGCACCCTCATATCCGTGTTCCCAGAACAGATGCATCGCGCTGTCCAGCGCTGCAGCCCTGTCAAAACCACGCGGTCGTCCGCTCCGTGCCATATATGTCCGCTCCTGATTATGGACTAATCAATCCATTACTCGTTGACAAGCCACGCCACGTGGCCGAACGCACTGGAACAGTCGATCCAGAAGTGAGTGTTGCGTGATTCCAAGATCCGGTCAGACCGACGATGGCGCGAGTGAGACGTTGCCGATCTCCGCGTTGCTGGCGCTGGCAATGACGGGCTTCACCGCGATCCTCACCGAAACGCTCCCTGCCGGGCTGTTGCCGCACATGGCCGCCGGGCTCGACGTATCGGAGTCGCTCGCGGGGCAGACTATCACCGTCTATGCGGTCGGGTCGCTGCTCGCGGCGATCCCGCTGACGCTGTACACGCAAGGGTGGCGCCGCAAGCCGACCCTGCTCGTCGCGATCGTCGGCTTCCTGATCTTCAATTGCGTGACCGCGGTGTCCACGTCGTACGCGCTGACGCTCGTCGCGCGGTTCATGGGCGGGGTTGCGGCGGGACTGGGATGGGGGATCATCGCGGGCTATGCCAGGCGGATGGTCGCCCCGCCGTTGCGCGGCAAGGCGCTCGCGATCGCGATGGTCGGTACACCGCTGGCACTCTCGATCGGCGTACCCTTGGGGGCGATGCTGGGCACGACGCTTGGCTGGCGCATGGCATTCGGGCTAATGGCGATTACTACCCTCATCCTGATCGGCTGGGTGTTGTGGCGCGTCCCGGACTTTGCCGGCCAGCCTGCCGAGCAGCGGCTGTCGATCGCGAGCGTGTTTCGCACGCCGGGCGTTCGTCCCGTCCTGATCACGCTGTTTGCGTGGATCACCGGGCACAACATCCTCTACACCTACATCGCGCCGGTCGCCGCCTTGTCGGGCGTGCGGCAGAGGCTAGATCTGTTGCTGCTCGGATTCGGACTGGCCGCGCTGGTCGGGATCTGGGTGACGGGCGTGCTGATCGATCGCGCGCTGCGTCCGCTCGTGCTGGTCAGCCTCACGATGTTCGCAGTTGTCTCGCTGGCCTTCGCGCTGTTCGCGACTACCCCCGCGATGACGATCGCGGCGACGATCCTGTGGGGACTGTCGTTCGGCGGCGCAGCGACACAGCTGTCGACCGCGCTCGCTGATGCGGCGGGCGAGGGCGTCGACCTGGCCAATGCTATGCTCACGACGGTCTGGAACGGCGCGATCGCGACGGGCGGGATCGTCGGCGGGGTGATCCTCGACCATGCGGGAGCAGGACCGCTCGCCTGGGCCGTACTGGTGCCAACCCTTCTTGCCCTGGCGCTCGCAGTCCGCGCGCGCCGCCATGCCTTCAAGCCTGGTCCCCGTGCCTTCGAATAACGTGCCTTCGAATAAGGCGCCCATCGTGCGTGCCCATCAGGAGAAGATTGCGATGAAAGCCTTTCACATCGGTGCCCAGAACGGCATCAGCGGACTTGTCGCCACGACCCGGCCCGCGCCGGTCGCCGGTCCCGGCGAAGCGCTGGTAGCGCCGCGTCTCGTCGGCCTGATAAGCCGCGACGTTCAGCTGCTGTGCGGCACCTACGGCGCCCGACAGCCCGAAACCCGCATTCCGATGTCCGAAGGCGTGGGCGAGGTCGTGGCGATCGGTGCGGGCGTGACCGAGGTCTCGGTCGGCGATCGCGTCGTCTGCGGTCATTTCGCGACCTGGCTGGACGGCCCGTTCCGGCCGGACGTCTTTGCGCATGATATAGGCATCACGCATGACGGCTGGCTTGCAGAGAGGGTCGTTCTTCCCGCGGCTGCGCTGATCCGGGTGCCCGACGCGCTGGCCGATGCGGATGTCGCAGGCCTCGCCTCCGCCGGCCTGACCGCCTGGAATGCACTGGTCGAGGTCTGTCGGGTCGGGGCAGGCGACACCGTGCTCTGCCTCGGCACCGGTAGCGTTGCGCTGGCGGCACTCAAGATCGGCAAGACCCTTGGCGCACGGGTGGCGATCACGTCGTCGCAGGACGCGAAACTCGAAACGGCACGCAGCCTCGGCGCGGACATCACGGTCAATTACCGGACGTCGCCGGATTGGGCGGCCGAGGTGATCGCAAAGACCGAGGGAAAGGGCGCCGACATCGTGATCGAAACCGGCGGCGTCGATACGCTGGGGAACTCGATCGCAGCCGCGGCGATCAATGCGCGGATCATCGTCATCGGCGTTTCACCGGGCGAGGGGCCGGCGATCCCCGACTATCTGTCGCTCATCACGAAGAACGTGACGATCCGCGGCATCGCCAATGGCAGCCGCGCGATGTTCGTCGATCTGCTCGACGCGATGGTGGCGAACCGGATGACAACCGTCGTCGACCGGACGTTCGCCTTCGACGATGCACCGGACGCCGTCCGCTATTTCGCCGCGGCAGGGCATCTGGGCAAGGTGATGATCGCGTTCTGATTACTGCAGCACGTCTGCCGCTGCGCACGTCTCTCACGGGGTTTTCTGCGCTGCCGCGCTTGATCTGGGTAGGCACGAATGACCAGTGTTGAAAAGCTTGGAGCGCCTTTCAAATGACCAACCGTCGGTCAGGTCTGCGAAGGCGGCTTTCGTTCAGGCACGATCCAAGCCGCGCACATGCTCCCAGACATTGGAGATGACGACCGATCCTTCCCCTACCGAGGACGCGACGCGTTTCACCGATCCGGCGCGGACGTCCCCGACGGCATAGATGCCCGCGCAGGACGTGGCGAAAGGGGATAACGCGCCAGCCGCTTCGCCGGTGAGCACGAAGCCCTTGTCGTCAAGAGCGACCAGTTCGGAGAGCCAGCCCGTATTGGGTGCCGCGCCGACCATCACGAACACGGCGCAGCTTGCCACGGTGCGGTCGCCGTCTTCGTTGCGGATCGTCACCGCCTCCAGATTGTCCCCGCCATGAAGTTCGACGGCATGGGTGCCGTATTCGATGGTGATCGCGGGGTCCGCCTCGAGCCTGCTCGACAGATAGCTGGACATGGACGAGGCCAGGGTATCGCCGCGCACCAGCAGGCGAACGTGGCGCGCCGTACGGCTGAGGAACATCGCCGCCTGCCCGGCCGAATTGCCGCCGCCGATGACCAACACCTCCGTATCCCGGCAGAAGCGGGCCTCATTCTCGGTCGCTGCATAATAGATGCCCGTGCCCTCGAACTCGGCGAGGCGTGCGATCGGCAGGCGTCTGTACTGGACACCGGTGGCAACCACGACAGAGGCGGCGAGAACGCGCCGACCATTGGCGAAGGTCGCACAGAAGGCGCCATTGTCGAGCTGGTCCAGCGACTCGATCCGCCGGGGCATGACGAAGCGTGTGCCGAATCTCATCGCCTGCACCTCGCCGCGCCACACGAGATCGGCGCCGGAAATGCCGGTAGGAAAGCCCATATAATTCTCGATCCGGCTGGACGTGCCGGCCTGGCCGCCGATCGCGGTCTCGTCGACTACCAGCGCGCGCAACCCTTCGGCTCCCGCATAGACGCCAGCCGACACGCCGGCGGGGCCAGCCCCGACGATGAGCACGTCGAAGGCCTCGTCTTCGGGAACGTCCTGATCGAGTCCGAGCAGCCTTGCCACCTTTTCCGGCGTTGGATCGCTCACCACCACGTCGCGGCCGAACACCACGACGGGTTCGCGCGGCGTGGTTCCGCAACTGCTGGCGACATGCGCGGCCTCGGCGCTGCCGAGCGGGTAGGAGCGGTAGGGCAGGCGGTTGCGTGCTGCGAACTCGGCCACACGTCTGACGGCTCTGTCCTCGTCTTCGCCAACGAGAACCAGCATGCCGTCGCCGGCATCCAGCTGCCGCCGACGGCGCGCGGCCAGCACCGTGATAACGATGTCCGACATCTCCGGTATGGCCGCCATCAGGCGAAGCATCGCGGATCGCGGGACTTCGACGACGGTCGTGTCGCTCGCGGCGCGCATCGGCAGCGACCAGGTGCCGCCGGACAGCAGAGAGATTTCGCTCATGAACTGGGTGGGCCCCAGCGTCGACGGCACCAGCCGATCGCCCGTGAACGGGTTGACGACCTCGATCTCCCCCTCTTCGACATACACGAAGCGGTCGGCCGGCGCGCCGATCTCGGCGAGCATCATTCCCTTGGGATAGTGCTTACGCGTACCTGCGGCCCGGATCGCGGCAATATGCGCAGGCTGTAGCGGAACCCGCTGCATTTCCCGCAGGTCACGACCGATCGTTTCCATGAGCGCTGTCCCCTATCCCCCTCGACACTAGCCCGGCGAACGCGACGACGGCAATCGCCCGGGAACGGCCCAGGCCGAATGCGGGCGCGACCTGATACGCTGCCCGATCGCATTGACGCCGTTCGGGACAGCTTGCAGGACCACTGGGCGGGCAGGAAAAGGGGCGGCTTTGTGCATCCAGCGGCGAATTTCGAGCTGATCATCCTGATGTTCCTGGTGGTGCTGGGGCTTCACTATCTGGCCCGGCGCCTGTCGCTGCCACCAGCAGCCGCGCTGATCGTCGGCGGATGCGCCGTCGCCTTCGTGCCCGGCGTGCAAGGGATCGCGATCGATCCGGAGCTGGTCCTTGTCCTGTTTCTCCCGCCCCTGCTGATGGACGGCGCGTGGTTCACCGCGGTCGCGCCATTCCGGCGGCACATGGCCGGCATTCTCTCGCTGGCGGTCGGCGCCGTCTTCTTCACCACGGCGGTTGTGGCGATCGTGACCAGGCTGCTGATGCCGGAACTGCCCTGGGCCGCCTGCGTCGCGCTGGGCGCGATCCTGTCGCCACCCGATGGGGTATCCGCGCGTGCCGTGTTGCAGCGGGTGACGCTTCCGCGCAGGCTGACCACGCTGCTCGAGGGCGAAAGCCTGCTCAACGATGCCGCGGGTCTTGTGCTGTTCCGTTTCGCGGTGGCGGCGGTGCTGACCGGCAGCTTCCATCTGGGGGCGGCGACCGGAACGTTCTTTGTGCTGGTGGCGGGCGGCATCGCGGTCGGCGCGGCGATCGGCGGCCTCTGGGTGATCCTGCTCCGCCGGCTCGGCGATGATACGCTGATGATCGCAGCGACCGTGCTGGTCTGCTGGAGCGCCTATATCGCGGGCGAACTGCTGCACGTGTCCGGCGTCATTGCCGTCGTCACCGCGGGCCTTGTCTGCGGCTGGTATCAGCATGTCGTCTTCACCGCCCGCGTGCGCATTCGGGCGATGGCATTCTGGCAGGTGCTGGTGTTCCTCCTCGAAGCCACCGTGTTCCTGCTCATCGGCCTGTCCTTGCGGGGGCTGCTGGACCGGGTCGGCGGGCTCGACATTGTCATAGACACGATGGCGCGGCCCGTGCTGCTCATCGTCGTGGCGGTCGTCGCCGCGCGGTTCCTGTGGATCTTCGCGGTCGATGCCGGCGTCGCCACCGGTCGCCGCATTGGGTGGACGCGACAGCAACCGCTCGGAACGCGGGCGGCGGTGGTGATGAGCTGGGCCGGGATGCGCGGCGTGGTGACGCTGGCGGTCGCGCTCTCGCTGCCCGAGGCGATGCCGGCGCGGGATCTGATGCTCGTCACCGCCTTTGTCGTGATCCTCGTTACCGTCCTGGTGCAGGGCACCTCGCTCGGCTGGGTCATCCGGACCCTGAAGCCGCACGACGACGGCAGCGCGCGACCGCCGCTCGATCTGCACGCCGCCGAGATGATGCTGTTCCAGGCGCAGTTGGCGCTTGTCGAGCGCGAGGCGGTGGCGGTCGACGGCACGGTCATCCACCCGCAGCTCCTGCGGCGCTACCGGACCCGTGCAACCGCGGCGGATGCGTTCGACGGTACGGCGGAGGAGCGAAACGTGGCGATCGCCAGCCATTTCGACGTCATCATCGCCGCGGTCGCGGCCGGCCGCGCCGAGCTGGTTCGCCTGCACCGTGCCGGCCGCATCGATGACGAGACGCTCCATGATCTCGAGCACGATCTCGACCTTGAGGAGCTGGCCGCAGCGGCAGCGAAGGGGTGAACGAGTTCGGTTGCCCGGAGCCGCGATGAAGAGGCGCGGACATCGGCCGGATCAATAGGGCGGATCACGCCTCTCACGCTGGGCGCGGGCGGCCTGCGTCCACCAGCCGAGATCGTCGGCGAAGCGCGGGAAGGCACGGGTGAGGGCGGCGCCACCGTCGCCCGCCGGTTCTCCGCTCGCATCGAAGGCATGGCCGATCCCACCCACCGCGATCGTACTGGACACCACCACCATGCCCATTTCGGACAGGATGCCGTGCCATGCGAGGCCGGCACGCGCACCGGCGAAACGTCCGGCCGAATAGCTGACGATCGCCGCCGGCCGCCAGTACCATTCCTCCAAGAAATGGTCGGTGAGGTTCTTGAGCCCGGGCTGCACGCCCCAATTATATTCGCCGGCCACGAAGACGAAGGCGTCGGCCGTCCTGATCTTTTCGGCGAGTGCCTCCAGCGCCGGCGGTGCCTCGCCGGTGGGATGTTCCTTGTACATGCGGTCGAGCATGGGAAGGTCGACCGCCCTGGCGTCGATGAGCTCGGCCGATGCACCGCGTTCGGCAAAGGCGCGGACGAGCCACTCGGCGAGGCGGATGCCTTGCCGGTCGGAACGATAGGAGCCGTAGAAGATCAGAACCCGATCGGGCATCGCGGCAATTCCTCGTTAAGCGTGTCGTGCAGAAGCACGGAGCGCGCCATCGCTCCGTGCTTCTACCATGGATCAGCCTTCGATGAAGGCGAGCAGATCGGCGTTGATCCGATCGGCGTTGGTAACCGGCATGCCGTGGGGAAAGCCGGGGTAGGAGATGAGCTTGGCGTCCTTCACCTCGGCGCCGTCGCGGTTGTACCCGAAGAAGGGAAGCGTGAAGTCGTAGTAGAATTGCGAACGGTTCGTGGCCGTCTGCTCGCGCACCATGTCGAATACGTCCATCGGCACGCCGTCCGGGTTGGCATCGGTCTTGACCATGATCGGTGCGACCGCACTGACCAGCACGGCCTTTTTGACCCGCCCGGGCTTGGCGCGCGCGACATAGCGGGCGACCTCGCCACCGCCGGTCGAGTGGCCGACATGGACGGCATCGCGCAGATCGAGCGCGTCGGTCAGCGCGATGACATCGGTGACATAGCTGTCCATGTCGTGACCGCCCGCCGACTGGGTCGAACGGCCATGCCCGCGGCGGTCATGCGCGATCACACGATAGCCCTTCTGGACGAAGAACATCATCTGCGCGTCCCAGTCATCCGCGCTGAGCGGCCAGCCGTGGTGGAACATGACGACGGGCGCATCCATGTTGCCCCAGTCCTTGTAGAAGATTTCGGTCTTGTCGACGGTGGTGACGAACGGCATTCGATGTCTCCTCGGGCTTGGTCGGGTACGCGGCACGCTACAGAGTGAAGGTGACAATCAGGCGGCGTCGACGAGGACGATCTCTCTATCCTTGATAGCGGTCATGCGCAGCACGGCCTAGTCGGCAACGGTGGCCCCCTCTCGCCCATCGAGACGCGTGAAGTTGACCTTGATACGACCCGATCGCCGGTATCAAGTCGCTACTCTGATCGGCGCCGACTGGATATTCGGCGATTGCCTTCGGCAGGGCCTGCACCGCGTCGGAATGCGCCGCCTCGCGCGCATCGCGACACCGACCGAATAGACGTTGCCGAGGCAGAATTCGTCGGTCGCGAATTTGGGGAGCACGCAGACGTCGGCGGCCGTCAGGCTCGGTCCCCGCCGGGCAGCTGTTCAATGTCGGGCGAATGTGCATGATTGGCCATGACCGCAGCGCATCGGCAACGCCTTGTTCGCTATCTGGGCATTTGGGCCGCATGGCTGGCTGTCGCGGTGGTGACGGCGTTCCAGACCTATGCCGCGGGTTTCGCGGGTGGGCCAAAGCTCGCGCTGGGGCAGGCATTGGTCAATGGACTGATCTGGTATTCGGCCTGGGCAGCACTGACGCCCGGGGTCGTCGCGGTGGCGCGGGCGTTCGCCGACGAGCGGCGGCTGGGCAGGCTGCTGGCCATCCATCTGGCCTTCGGGCTGCTCTTCGCGGTGCTGCACGCGGCGCTCTACAGTGCGATGAACGCGATGATCTATGTCCGCGCGCCCTGGGCGCCGTGGAGCAATGGGCTGCTGATCACGAAGCTGGCGACCAGCATCCACGTCCATCTGATGATCTACGCGCTGCTCGTCGCGATCGTGCTCGGCGCGCGCGCCTATCGGACGATGCGCGATCGCGAAGTCGCGGCGGCGCGGCTGGAGGCGCAGCTCGCAGAGGCGGAAACCGCGGTGTTGCGCGCGCAGTTGCAGCCGCACTTCCTGTTCAACACCCTCAATGCCATTTCCGCGCTGGTGCCCGACGATCCGATCGTCGCCCAGCGGCTGATCGCGCGGCTGGGCGATCTGCTGCGACTGTCGATCGATCAGCGCAGGTCGCAGCACAGCGCGCTCGCCGATGAACTCGACTTTACCGACACGTATCTCGCGATCGAGGAAGCCCGGTTGGGCGAGCGACTGCGGATCGTCCGCGCCATCGCGCCCGGGTTGGAGACCGTCCAGGTGCCGGCGCTGCTGCTGCAGCCGCTGGTCGAGAACGCGGTGCGCCACGGGATTGCGCCGACGATCGAAGGTGGCACGCTGACGATCGAGGCGAAGCCCGCGGGTGACATGCTGTGGATCAGCATCGCCGACAACGGCAAGGGCGCGGGCGCGATCCGCGAGGGCGTCGGGCTCGGCAACGCACGCCTCAGGTTGCGCCACCTCTACGGCGAGCGCCAGTCGCTCGAGATCGACACAGCGCCGGGCGAAGGTTTCCGTGTCATCATCCTGGTGCCGCAGTGATCCGGACCCTCATTGTCGATGATGAGCCGCTGGCACGCCGCGCCTTGCGCCAGTCGCTGGCAGGGCACGACGATTTCGAAGTGGTCGGCGAAGCGGGGCACGGGGCGGAAGCAGTGGCGGCAATCGGCACGCTGCGGCCCGACCTTGTGTTCCTCGACGTCCAGATGCCCGAGATGGACGGCTTCGGCGTGATCGAGGCGATCGGCGTGGATGCGATGCCGCTGGTCGTGTTCGTGACGGCGTTCGATGCCTATGCGGTGCGCGCCTTCGAGGCGGAGGCGCTCGATTACCTGCTCAAGCCGTTCGACGACTAGCGCTTTGCCCGCGTTATCGAGCGGGTGCGGCGACACATCGACACGGGCGACGGCCAGCGCGACGGGATGCGATCGCTGCTCGGCGGGCAGGGCCGGCTAGTCGCGCGCGGCAATGGCGCGGCGCAACTGGTTCGGCTCGACGAGATCGACTGGATCAGTGCGGCGGGCGACTATGCCGAGGTCCATGTCGGTGGACGCAGCTTGCTGATCCACGAACCCCTGACGTCGCTCGAGACGCGATTGCCCCAGGCTGCGTTCGCGCGGATCCATCGCGCCGCGATCGTCCGGCTCGACCGGTTGGTCGAAGTCCGGCCCGGCACGCACGGCGACGGTGTGGTGCGGCTGGCGTGCGGCGCGCAGCTCCGGTTCAGCCGGCGATATCGCGAGCCAATCGACGTCTACCTTACCCGCTGATCCCGCTTGGCGATCCGCCGAACCCGCCCGGCGAAAATCCATTGCCGGCGAACTCCGTTCCGGGCCCGTATGCCGCTCAACCAAGACAGGGGGTGGGCATGGGGTTGAGGCACAGGGCATATGCCCTTTTCAGGTTTCCGACGGCGGTATTCGCGCTGGCGATCCTGTTCCACGCAAGCCCTTCATCGGCGCAACGCGCCAACCCCCGGGCCATGATCAAGCTTCACGCCGAAGGTCGCCAGGCCCCGCGTGCGACGATCGCCGACATGGCGTGGATCGAGGGCCACTGGATCGGCGACATGCCCGATGGCCCGGTCGAGCATGTGCTTCTCAGTCCTCGCTTTGGGCAGCTTCCGGGCTTCGTCCGCGCGCTCGCTCCCCAGAACCTGGCCTTTTACGAGATCGGCGTGTTCGCGGAGATTGGAAATTCGCTGACGCTTCGGGTCAAGCACTTCACGCCGGAACTCGCCGGTTGGGAAGCGCTGGCGGCCTATATCGACCGTCCGCTGGTCGATCGCGATTCGACCAGCTTCTACTTCGACGGCGCGACTTTCTCGCGAACCGGGCCGGATAGCTTCACGGTCTATTTCCTCAACCGCTCGGAGGGCCAGGAACGCGAGACACTCGTGATTCCCTTCCGGCGTACATCAGGCCCCGCGCGGCGAAGCGATGGAGCGTCGTCATGACCGGGCTCCGCAAGCTTTACGCCGTTGCCTGTTGCTTGCTGGCGCTGTTCGTCGCTCCGGCGATGGCGCAGCCGCAGGGCCGGCTCGTTGTCAGCGAGCTTCAATCAATCAGCTTCGCCGGCAGCAAGATCGGCATCTCGCCAGTCCGCAACCTCACGGTCTACCTGCCGCCGCGCTACGCCGAGCCGGGCAAGCGATTTCCCGTCATCTATTTCCTCAACTATTTCTTCGAAGATCACCGCGAACCCTTCGCCAGCCACGGCGCAAAGGCGCTGCTGGACAAGGCGATCGCGCAGGGTGTGATCGGCGACGTCATCGTCGTGACCGCCGACTTCACGACCCCCGCGGGCAGCGCATGGTATGTGAATTCGCCGGCGACGGGCAATTGGGAAGACTTCATGGTGCGCGAGCTGGTGCCGCACATCGATGCCACCTACCGCACGCTCGCCACCCGGCATTCGCGCGGGATCGCGGGGGACGGTCCGGGGGCGTATGGCGCGATCCGTTTCGGCATGCGCCATCCAGACATGTTCGGCGCGGTCTATGGCATGCAGCCGGTGGCGAGCGGCCCCAATATTCAGCCGACGCACAGCCGCCCGAACTTGGAACGCATGGCGCGCGCGACATCGCTCGACGATCTGCGGGACGACGGCTTCTCGCTGATCTTCACGTCGATCTATCAGGCCTTCTCGCCGAACCCGAACCGACCGCCGCTGTTCTTCGATCCACCGGCGCGGCGTGTCGACGGGCGCATCGTAGTGGACAGCGACCGTACGGCGCGTTTCAAACAGGGATTCGCGCTGACGGCTTTGCTCCCCGCTTATGCCGACAATCTCAAATCGCTGCGGGGCTTCAAGTTCGACTGGGGGCGTCAGGACACGCTGGTTGACCATGTCTATGGCGCGCAGGCCTTTTCCAATCTCCTCGCTGAATATGGTGTGCCGCACGAAGCCGAGGAACATGGTGGCGGCTTTCGTGACCGGCACTGGGGCGAGCAGGGGCGGTTCTACACCGATGTGCTGCCCTTCATCGCGCGGCACCTGTTGTTCGGACCTCCCGCGACGCCGACCGAACGCGTCAACGCCGCACACGCGAAGCTGCGTCAGGCGATGCTCGCCAATGATGCCGATGCTCGCGCCATGCTCTACCGCGCAGATGCGCGCTCGATGCCCGAATATCAGCCGGTGCTGATCGGCACGCGCCAGATCGCGGCCTATCACCGCGCGATGCGCGAGCGGCGGCGTGTGACCAGCTATGTGCCGGTGGCGAGCGAAGTCCTTGAGCTGGACGACACTTTGGTCGAGATCGGAACCTTCACGATCCGCTGGTCCGACCGCACCGACGAAGAGCGGGGAAAATACGCGCATGTCTGGGGCGTCGAGCGGGACGGCGGCCTCAGGCTCAAGGCCGACAGCTGGGGCTATTTCCGCCCGCTGGCCGATCCCGCGGGCTTCTTCACCGCGATCCCGGTGCCGTCGTCCTCGCCCATCCGGCTAGCCGCAGGCGATCGGTCCGTGGGCGAATTCCTGCGAGCCCATAACGACCGCGACGCCGAGGCCGTGCGGACCAAGGATGTCGAGGCGAAGCTCGTGGATTATACCGACGACGCCGTCTTCATGCCTTTCGCCGAAACGCCCAAATGCGGCATGGCAGAGATCCGCCCCTATCTGACCGCCTATACCGCAGCGGGAAGCGGCGCGACCTTCCGCGACGTGCGGGTCTGGACCCTGGCATTCGAAAATCACGGTGCGTGGGTGATTGAATATCCCAAATTCCGCGTCGAGTGGACCGCGGGGGGCCAGTCGGGCACCGTCAAGGGCGGGGGCATCCGGTTGTGGCAGCGTCAGGCTGGCGGCTCGCTCAAGCTGCATCGCCAGATCGGAACACACGACTATGTCGTCCCGTCCCGTTGAGGCGGCCCCCCGCTTGGTCCGGACCGGAAGCAGGCATTCCGCTATCAGCCTGAAATCGGAGTTCTTCGTTCGAGGCGGGCATCTACGAGCGTAGCGAGTTTCTCAGATCACGATGGGGCAAGGCTCAAGAAACGTGGTTTGCTTAAAGAGATTACGATTTCGCGTCATTTAACAATTATTTGCGGCGCTGTCGGCGAACGTAACCGGGCCTGAAGATTGGGCGCGCAAACGTTTTTTGGAATGTCCCGGAGGGGTGTCGTGATGGCCGTTGTTCAGGCGGGCACTCCTTGCGCTGCCGGCAGTGCAGTGATGTCAGATGATCCCGACCAGAGATTGACGCCGCCATCGTCGGCCGCGTTGTCGATCGCGGTGAGTTCGTCGGCGGAGAAGTCGAGCGTCTTCACCGAGTCCAGCGAGTCGTCGAGCTGTTCGACCGTGCGGGCGCCGATCAGCGCCGATGTGACGCGCGGGTCGCGCAAGACCCACGCGATCGCCATCTGGGCCAGGGTTTGTCCGCGCTCACCCGCGATATCGTTCAGGGTACGGATGGCAGCAAGGTTTCGATCCGTGAGCAAGGCCTGCGACAGCGACCCGTCACGGGTGGCTCGCGCATCCTGCGGGACGCCCTGAAGGTATTTATTCGTCAGCATGCCCTGCGCCAAGGGTGAGAAGGCAATGCAGCCGACGCCCAGCTCCTCCAGCGTCGCCAGCAGATCGCGCTCGATCCACCGGTTCAGGATCGAATAGCTGGGCTGGTGGATGAACAGCGGCAGCTTTTCCGCGGACAGGATCTCGGCCGCACGGCGGGTCAGCCCCGGTTCGTAGGAGGAGATGCCGACATACAGTGCTTTGCCTTGTCGATGGAGTTGCACCAGCGCGCCCATCGTCTCCTCGAGCGGGGTCGCGGCATCCACCCGATGCGAATAGAAGATGTCGACATAGTCGAGGCCCATTCGCTTGAGGCTCTGGTCGCAACTCGCAATCAGGTATTTTTTGGATGAACCGACATCGCCATACGGTCCGGGCCACATGTCCCAACCCGCTTTGGTCGATATGATGAGTTCGTCGCGATGGGCCGCGAAATCAGAGGCGAGGATGCGACCGAAATTCTCTTCGGCCGAGCCATAGGGCGGGCCGTAATTGTTGGCGAGATCGAAGTGGGTCACGCCACGATCGAATGCCTGCCGCAGGATGGCTCGCCCCGTCTCGAACACATTCTGTCCGCCGAAGTTCTGCCACAGCCCCAGGCTGATTGCCGGCAGCCTCAGGCCGCTTCGGCCGGTGCGTCGATAGGGCATGCCGCTGTCATACCGGAGCGGCGACGCGACGTACGGACGGGGAAACGACATTGGTGACTCCTTGTAAACGTCTTCGATGCGCAACGCGCAAACCGTTTCGGCGCAGCGTGCATCACTTTTCTGAACTGCCTCGATCGTGTTGGGCAGGTGCGCGATGCAGCGCTGCAGTTAGGCACGGAAGCTGCGCTAACGCTGGCCTAGATCAGCCATTCAAAAGCACGCTTCAGTCGGGCCGCACCATTGGTGTCGAACGGCCGACCATGAGCGAAGATCACCCGGTCCGGCTCGAGCGCCACGATCGCTCGCACCGCCTTTCTAGCGTCCGCGCCGCCTAGCCGTACTGGTAGTCGAAGGTACCGCGCGGTCGTGCCGTCCGTGGCGGCGGAGGCCTGCATCAATAGCCGCGTGACAGGCGGCAGCTTGTCAGGATCGAGGTTTTCGATGAGGTCGACGAGCACGAGCGTCCTGGTCTGCCGGTGGAAGAACCAAATCTCGTTAAAGCCAGCCCCTGCCGGCACCATGCCTTGATCAAGCGTGTCCGACCATTCGGCCGGGGCCGTTCCACCGAGTTCGGCATCGAACCGCACCGACGATGCGCGGACCTGTGCCCGGTCCCGCAGTCCTGGCGCAGCCCAGGTGGTCGCATCCGGATAGGCCCGTTGCCAATCGGCAATGTATGTCCAGTGCGCGATGTTGGGGGCAACGAGATGCCGTACCCGGCCCAGCGCTTCGACCGCCTTGGCCAGCGCGGCCGAATAGGGGGTCGGCGAATGCAGCAGCAGATCGCCGTTTTCGAGGCGGACGATCGTCATGCGCACGGGCAGCGCCAGCCCCATCGCGTTTATCGGTCCGCTGTCGACGATCCAGACGCCCTCGGCAAAAGCTTTCGGGACATCCAGTGGCGGGTAGGTCGCGCGATGCCGGGCTTGGGTATCGTCCGGGCATCGATGACTGTCCGCCAACGTCCAAAATCCAAGGGCGGCAACGCCGACGACACCCGCCGCGGCGGCGATCCGACGCCGTCTGCGCCCCTTTGAGGACGCCTGATCGGCAAAGAAGCGTCGCATATCCGCCAGCAGGAGCCCGGGCTGTTCGAGCGCCGCGAAATGGCCACCTGCCTCCATCTCGTTCCAGTGGACGATGTTGTAGGTCTTGCGTGCCTGTGAGCGCGGGGGCGGCGGGAAGACGGGATCGGGGAAGGCTGCGACGCCGGTCGGCACCTTGATACGGCTGCCTGCCGGAAGTTCGCCCGAACCCTCCAGCATGCGGCCGCGATACATCCAGGTGGACGTGATGAAGGACCCCTCGACAAGGTACAGCATGATGTTGGTGAGGAGCGTATCTTCGTCGAACGCCTGCCAGAGATCGGGCCGACCCTGTTCATCACGCGGCACGTCCGCCCAAGCGCCGAACTTCTCCAGAATCCAGGCGGCAACGCCGACGGGGCTGTCCGACATGGCAATGCCGAGCGTCTGCGGACGCGTGCCTTGTTCGTGCGCGTAGCCGGTCTCCTCTTTCGCCAGCGACGCCCGTCGTGCCGCCCAGGCGAGTTCGTCGGGCGTCTTCGGCGATATGTCCGCCGCCTGAAGGAGAACCATGTTGAGATGCAGGGCGGCCACGGCTTCGGGATGATCGTGCGCCATCCAGCTCCCGATCGCCGCGCCCCAGTCACCACCTTGCACCAGATAGCGCGCATCACCGAAAAGCTCGGTCATCAGACCGTGCATCAACGCGCCTGTTCGGCGCGGTCCGATCGGCGCGGCAGGGCGCCCGGAAAAGGCGTAGCCCGGAAGCGAGGGCACGACGACGTCATGGCCGTCGGCGACCAATGGCGCGATGAGCGCCTCGAATTCCAGGAACGAGCCCGGCCAGCCATGCAGCAGGAGCAGGGGTGGGCGCGAACCATCGCCCCGCGCATGGATGAAGTGAAGCTTTTCGCCCAGCACCTCCGTCGTGAACTGCGGTAGAGCATTCAGCCGACGTTCCTGTGCGCGCCAGTCGAACCGCATGCGCCAATGGTCCACGAGCCGCTTGAGGTCCGCAAGGCCGACCCCTGACGTCCAGCTTCCGGCGTCCGGCAGCGCACCCCAGTCGAACGATGCGACCTTGGCGTTGATGCCGGCGAGCCGCTCGTCGGGTACTGCAATCGTAAAGGGCTTTGCCATCTCGTGTCCTAGCGTTCCAAGGGCGCGCGCCCCGTCTCGAGCAACACCAACGCACGCACCTGCGTCGCGTTCAAATCGGCCGGCATTCAGTAGTGAGAGCACCGCTCGAAGCTCGAGCCCGATACGGTAAGATAGGTTCTGCGGCGCTCGTGGGACACCGCAGCGCCTTAGAAACGTTGAGGGGCTATGCATGATGACAGGCCAGCCCCTCCGACTCGACAGCGTCCTCCCGCCGACGCTGTGCGGCCAAGCACCCCGAGCATGGTCCAATGAGCGCGGACCACCCACTGGCGGGACACCGGGTGGTGATCACCGGTGCATCGAGCGGTATCGGCGCTGCGACGGCGGTGGCCTTCGCGGCGGCGGGCGCACGGGTTGTTCTGGGTGCCCGCGGCAGGGAAGGGCTGGACGACGTCGCTAGCCGCTGTGCCGCGGCGGGCGGCAACGCGATCGTCCGGCCCGTCGACTGTACGGATGCAGCAGCGGTGGCGACATTCGCCGCCGAGGCTCGCGACCTGCTCGGTGGCATCGACCTGTGGTTCAGCTGCGAGGGGGTTGGCGTGCTCGGCCGGTACGAGGACGTGCCGATCGCAGACCATGCGCGCGTCGTCGACGTGAACCTCGTTGCTCACATGAATGACGTGCACGCGGTGCTGCCGATCTTCCTCGCGCAGGATCGCGGCACCTGGGTCAACATGATCTCGGCCGGCGGCTTCGTCGCGACGCCGTATGCGGCGGCTTATTCGGCGAGCAAGTTCGGGTTGCGCGGGTTCAGTGCGGCACTCCGCGGCGAGGTGTCGAAGCGCCCGCACATCCATATATGCGACGTCTGTCCGACCTTCGTCGACACGCCTGGCGTCGACCACGCCGGCAACTATACGGGCGCACGGCTCGCGTTGCCGCCGGGTTCGCTCGCGCCCGAGACGGTTGCGAAGGCCGTCGTGCGGCTCGCCACGCGACCCCGCAATCTCACCGCAGTCGGCGCGCCGGCGATCGCCTTCAAGCTGGGGGAGTTCGCAGCGCCGAACCTGCTGGCGGCGATCCTGAGCGGCTTCCTCGACACCTGGTCAGCCCGCGCACCCGACGGGGACGACAGCGACGGGGTATTGTTCGAGCCCGGCGTAGCAGTCGGTCCGGATGGCGGCCGACGCGATCCGCACCGGGGGCGCAAGGTCGCGGCTGCGACGTCCGGTATCGCGGTGCTCGGCCTTGCGGGTATCGGCATCTGGCTCGGTCGTCGCCGGTGAGGGAGAACGACCGCAATCCTTCACTCGCGCCCGGCCAGGAGAGCGTGTGGCGCTTTCCCCGCCCGGCCGTTGCCGAAGCGAGCGAGCGATGGATCCGCATAGAGCATCGCGGCGTCCTCGTCGCCGATACGCGCCGCGCTGTCCGCACGCTTGAGACCAGTCATCCGCCCAGCTGGTACCTGCCGCCCGACGCATTGAGCCCCGGCCTGCTTCGTCGTTCGGAGCGACGCTCGTTCTGCGAGTGGAAGGGCCACGCAGTCTATTGGCACCTGGCGATCGGCGGCGAGGTTCTGCGCGACGTGGCGTGGAGCTATCCGCAGCCGACGCCGGCCTTTGCGGTATTGCGCGACCATGTCGCTTTCTACGCCGGTCCGCTCGATACATGCACGGTGGACGGCGAGCAGGTGGTCCCGCAGCCCGGCGGATTTTACGGCGGCTGGATCACGTCAGACCTTGTGGGGCCGTTCAAAGGCATACCGGGCAGCATGGGATGGTGACGGCCGTTCTGCCTGCCGGTCTTCACGACTGGCGAGAAGCGCCGCGCGTGCGGGCGCTGAACGACCGCGCGGTGAACGCTAGCGGCCGATACGTCCTGTGCTGGCTGCAACAGGCGCTGCGGGCACGCGACAATCCGGTGATTGACGCGAGCATTCTGCTCGGCAACGCGCTCGGCGTGCCGGTCCTGGTGTACCACGGCGTGCGCGAGGATTACCCCTATGCCTCCGACCGGCTGCACCATTTCATCCTGGCGGCGAGCCGCGACCTTGGTGCCGGGTGCAAGAGGCGCGGTCTCGCCTGCGTTCAGCACGTCGATCGGGCTGGGCACCGTGAAAAAGGTCTCGTGCACCGGCTTGGCGCCGATGCGGCGGCGATTGTGCTGGAGGACCAGCCGACCTTTGTCGCCCGCTGGCAGTCCGAACGGGTCGCCGCCCGCGCCGCGGCGCCGGTCTATGCGGTCGAGGCCGCGTGCCTGGTGCCCCCGGCCGTGCTGGGCGGCGACATCCGTGGACGATCGGGGTTCCTGCGACGGCACGAACCCGAGCGCTCCAACTGGGTGGAGACGGAGGAGGCGGTGCCGGAACAGCCCGCTTACGCCGGGACTCTGCCCTTCACGCCGGACAGGTTGGACACATGCGATCTCGACGCGCTGGTGACCAGTCTCGCGATTGATCATACGGTGCCGGTCAGCGACCTGCACCCGGCTGGTCGGGGCGCGGCAGAGGAACGGCTGCGGCGGCTCGTGACCGAGGTGCTGCCCGGCTATGCATCAGCGCGCAACGACGCCACGCGCGCGGACGGCGCCAGCGGATTGTCGCCCTATCTGCACTTTGGTGTGCTCGGCCCGCGCGAGGTGATGGCCGCGGTCGCCGCGGCTGATGCAGGTAGCAGGCACAAGGCAAAGTTCGCCGACGAGCTTCTCGGCTGGCGCGAGTGGTTCCACTACCAGGCGCGGGATCTTGCCGCGCCGGAGCGCTACAACCGCATCGCCGGCTGGGCAGTCGACACGCTCGCAGAGCATGCCGCCGATCCCCGACCCGAGCTGGAGACGTTGAGCGCGATGCTTCACGGCGAAACGCGCGACGAGACCTGGAACGCCTGCCAGCAGCAATTCCTGGTCGACGGCTGGATGCACAACAATCTGCGGATGTACTGGGGCAAACGCATCATCGCGATGACGCCCAGCCCGGAAGCGGCATGGTCCACCGCCTGCTATCTCAACGACCGGCTCAGCCTCGACGGTCGCGACCCGTCGACCTACGGGAATATTGCCGCGATGTTCGCGGGCTCGCCATCGGACCGCGAACGACCGATCTACGGGCGCGTCTCGACACGCGGTGACGGCTCCACCCGGCGCAGGGACGGCGGCGACGAATGGCTCGCTGCGGCCGCGTCAAGGGCGGTGCCGCGGGTATCGGTTCCGGCGGAGGTGCCGGTCGATCCGTATCTCACCGGCGAGCCGACTATCTGAGCGGTCGTGCGACAGGGGGGCTTTGACCTGCAGATGCGGCCGAACAATCGCCTGCATTCCCGGCCTCTCTGTCATAGCTTCCCATGCGTCACCACCGCGCCCGTATTAAGAATGCCAATGATTTGCTGCTTCACCCGTCCATTCCGATTGCGGATCCCGGCTCCAAATCGAGGGGAAAAACGGGGGCGCGTCTCATCCGGCGCCCGCTGGCATTCTCTCGCATTGGTTTGTCAGGATCGCCGATAGTCGATCGCCGAAAGTCGGAGCCGCCCGACCCGACCGAGCCTGCGTCCCACGAAAAAACGGGGCGGCCGTGCGCCGCCCCAAGGGGGGGGGTGTTAGCGACCAGTGTACCGGTCGATCGAGGGTGTCCGATCGGCACGCTGCTCGTTATTTGCGTTTTCCCCGTATCTGTTCGATCACGTCCGTAGCAGCGTAGATTGTCGGCTGCGTAGTGAGCCCTGGAAACGAGGCCTGGTCGCCTGATCCCATCTGGATCACGACCGTGGTCTGCGCAGACTGGCTCGGACGCCAGCGTTCCAGCACCTGGTAGGGAACGTCACCGCCGCCAAAACCACCCGTCGTAGGGCCATTGGGTACGGCTGCATCGGCCACCCCGGGAGGGCTGCCCGCCTGACTGGCCGACCCCATCGAAGCGCTGGCGCCGGTCCCTGTAGAGAAGCTCGGCCCGGTTTTGTCGGGCAGGTCGGAGCCGCCACCGGCAGTAAGGTCGCGCGTCTCGGCCTTGATGACGGCGAACCACTCCTTACCCGCATCCTGGGTGAGTTCCGCCGCCCGCAACATGGCGAATTTGGCGACATCATCGGGCTTTGCGCCTTTTGCGCCGGTGTAGACGATGGTTACCCTGCCGTCGGCGCCAACGGACGACTGATAACCAACGTCACTTGCCGCCTTCGCTGCCTTATACCCCTTTTGCGCAGCAGCCGGGGTGCAGATCAGCGCCGCTACTATCAGGACTGCATATTTCATCATGCCCTCCATCACGAAAGAAGATCGGGACGGTTTCGACCGTCCCGATCGCATAGCTTCAATACTGCAACAGGATGCCGAAGACGATTCGCCGATCGTTCAGAAAACTGAACCGATCATACAATTGTCCGCTCTGGTCGATTTGCACGCGCGCCTTGCTTTTCGTGTCGAGGATGTTGGCGACCGACGTGCGCAGCGTCAGGGGGCCGATCCTGTATCGAACCGAAGCGTCAAGGAACCCGGCCGCTGAATTGTAGACGGGGTTGCCCGTCACATAGTCGCGGTAGGTCGTGAGGTATTTCGAGCGCCAGTTATACGCCAGACGCATCTCGAGCGCGGAGTCCTGATAAATTCCAACGACGTTGAGGATGTGATCGGATTGTCCGAGAAGATCATCGACGCCAAACCGGAAGAAGGTCGTCTGGTCATCGACATTGCCGTCGCCATCACTATCGACGCCGTTCGCAGGCGGTGTCGTCGACGAGTCGATATAGGTATAGTTTCCCTGGAAGCCGAGATGGCTCAGCACCCCTGGCAATTTGTCGAAGAACTGCTGGTAGCTGACCTCGATGCCTTTGACCTTGGCCTTGGCCTGATTCACCTGCCCATTGTAGATGATATTGACCGTCTGCCCGTCAAGCGTCGTCGTTCCCAACGCCAGATCGCCATTCGTGACGATATTGGACAAGCTCTTGTAGAATCCAGCGACGGAGAAATATCCCCCGCGGAAATAGCGCTCGATCGAGAGATCGAAGCTGTCGGCCGTGGTCGGTCGCAGCAGCGGGTTTCCGCGATTCACGCGGATGTCGCCTGCCGTGATGTTCTGCGCACCCCGATCAATGCCGAACAGCGGGTCATTCTCATCGGTGATCGGCGGGAAGTTCACGCGGTTCGTGGTCACGACATATTCCTGCGACGCGCGCAGGTCCTGTACGTTCGGCCGGCTCAGCCCCTTGCTGTACGCGAACCGCACGAGTTGCTGTGAGTCGACATTCCAGCGCAGGTTGAAGGACGGAAGCCAGTTCTCGTTGGTCTGCTTGAAGCTGATCGGTACAGCCGCCTGAGCCCCGTACGCGATTGACTGGGGCAGAAAGTCCGCGGGATCGTCGCGGCTCTCCGCATCATCGGTTCTGGTTCGCTCCAGGACACCATCGCCATCGGTGTCGGCAAACGCGGGTGTCTGGGCATCGGCCACGAACGGCCGGAACGCCTGGAACCCGGTCGATCGCAATTTGGTGCGGACGTATCGGACGCCGAAGTTTGCGGCGATCGACATGCCGTTGTCGAACTCGTGCTTGAGATCAAGGCGAGCGTACGCGTTCGCCGTCTGCTCCGTGATATTGGACGTGTCCTCGGGGCGGAATATGGGGACCCCGAATTTACTGCCGTCGTCCGTACCCCTGGGCACCCAATTGTAATTGGCGTTTGCGAGTTGCGGCTCTGCATTCAGATATTTGCGGAATGCGGAATAGTCGTTGAGAAGTGCGGAGTTCGCAAAGACGAAGGTCTGGTTGGGACCTTCGACCACGCCGCCCCGGAAGAAGTTGGCGAAGCTGATGGCCTCCGCAGCCTTGGTCGGTTCCTGAAAGGTGCCGACCACGCCGTAACCGCCGCGACCATCCCATGCAGGCGAGATGGCACCCCAGTTCAGCGCCATTTCCGAGTTCGTCTGGCTCCGCTCGGAGTAGCGACCGCCGAATTTGACGCTGTCGAACCAGCCGGCAAGTCCGTCACTCCCCGACACGTCGTACGCGGTATCGGCACGGAAGGCGTAGAGATCGCCCTTGCCGACCTGGAACTGGTCGGCCGCGAATTGCCAGGTCGCGCCGTTCAGATCGCCGGACGATGTCGGCGACGCGAGCGGATTGGCATCGCTGTCACCGCTGAAGCGCGTATTGCCCGGATTGAAGCGATGGGCCGGATTGACGGAGAAGGCGATCCGCGGATTGTCGAGATCGGGCGCAATCTGCCAGTCCAGATAGGTGTTGAAGCCGCCCCAGATCTGACGCTGCCGTGCGCTTGCCTTGGTATATTGGCCGTCCACCGTCACCAGCAGGCGTTCGGTCGGCTGCCACCGCAGATTGAGGCTGAAATCCTCGGTCTTGCTCTCTTCCGTCCTGCCGATGCCAAGCGATCCGACCGGCGATCCGACCGCGCCCGTCCAGGCATCGATCCGGTTGGTGACGAAGCCCGATTCCATCAGACCACCGCGGATCGGGATCAGCGTCTCGCAGTCGCCCGGGTTTGAAGGAAAGCCGCCCGCACCGCTGCACATGGCGACACCATCAGATCCGAAGCCCGGCTTGACCTTGAGATTGCTGATCCCTGCCGTCGTGCCCGTATCGTGCTCGGGGAACCACTCGAACGTCCGCTCGATGCTGTCCGTGTCCTCCTCAACCCGGATATACTTGGCCGTGAGTTGCAGCGTATCATTCTTCCACTGCAGCGCGCCGTAGTAGCTTCGACGATCACGATCGACGTCGTTCGTACGCAACTGAAATCCCGGCGTCGTACCAAGGATGCGTGACGGATCCACGCCCGTGAACTCGGACAGCTTCGCCGCGCCGGTCAGGCTTGTCTGCGGAACGTTGCCGGTCGCGTCGAGCACGCGCGGAAACGGCGAATTCTGCTGCCAGCCGTTGATACGCGAACTCAGCTTTGACCGCGAAACCGACGCTACCACGCCGAATTCACCGATCCCCGTCTTCCATCTGCTGCCGCCCGTGATGCTGCCCGACGGCGACGACTTTTTACGAAGGTCGGTGTAGGTATTGTCCGCCGAGATCGCGAGAAACGGCTTCTGGCGATCGAATGGTTCCAGGGTGCGCAGGTTGATCGTGCCGCTGATGCCGCCCTCGATGAGATCGGCCGTCTGGTTCTTGTACACATCGACTGCGCCGATGAGCTCCGGCGGAATACTCGAGAAATCGAGCACGCGCCCGCCATTGGCGCTGAACGCGTCGCGGCCGTTAAACTCGGAGCGGACAAAGCCCAGACCGCGGATCAGGTTGCCCTGGCCTTCGGGTGAGGGGAAGTCGGGTGACGCGCCGCCGGTCGCGAACCGCGAGATCGTCACGCCCGGGACGCGCCCGAGAGCCTCTGCCACCGACAGATCGGGCAAGGTGGCGATGTCGGAGGCTGTGATCGAGTCGACGACCGTGTCGGCGTTGCGCTTGATGTCCTTCGCGCTTTCGAGTGCGGCGCGGATGCCCCTTACGACGATGTCCTCGGTCGTCGTCTCGTCGAGCTCGGTCGTCTGAGGCGCGGTCGCCGGGTCGGTATCCGGCAAACCGGATTTCGGCGGCGAGGTCTGCTCGTTTGCCGGTGACGAAACCGTCTGGGCCATGGCTGGTGACCCGATCAACGCTATCGAGAGCGCCGAAGTCGAAAGCAGAAAGCGCTTGGTCGAGCTTGATAACGCCGGAAAAACCGAATTTTGCATCACAGCATCCCCTCTTTGTCCGGTTTGTTCCGGGCTTCCTCCTCACCTGCGCCAGCTTCTGAGTGATCTGAGCTTTTGAGCTCTTCATCACGACCGGTCGTCAAATGTAAGAGTAATGCTACGTCCGCTTTCTGCGACAATCAAGACCTGAATATTGCGACAGAATGCTTGTCTTTTAATCACTTGCCGACGTTCGCGACCGCGCTTGCCTTCCCGAGCTCAGGCTTTAATCAGGCGTAAGGCGCCAATAGGCGCGGGGAACAGGAGGGGCAGCGGCGATGCCATATTGTGGTGCACCCGCAAGATACGTGGTGGGCGTTCGTGGCAGAACAGTCTGACATTAGCAGCATCTGCATTGTCGGCGGCGGCACCGCAGGATGGATGGCCGCGGCCGCCCTGGCGGCCAAGCTGGCGGGGCTCCCGATAGCGATCACTTTGGTCGAGTCGGACGAGATCGGCACCGTGGGCGTTGGCGAAGCGACGCTGCCGCATATTCGAGCATTCAACCTCGCGCTCGGCATCGACGAAGCGGAAATGATGCGGGCGACGGAGGCCACCTACAAACTGGGCATCGAATTTTGCGACTGGGGCCGCCGCGGCGATCGATATATCCACCCGTTCGGTGATTTCGGGCCGACGACCAACGACGTGCCATTCTATCAATACTGGCTGAAGCTGCGCCAATCGGGAGACCGGAGCCGGATCGACGAATATAGTTACCCGGTCATCGCCGCGGAGCAGGGCCGCTTTCGACGGCCCTCTGGTGACCTGGACGCCGTCGAGTCGACCTTCGGTTACGCCTACCAGTTCGACGCGGGGCTCTATGCGAAATTTCTCCGAGGCTTTGCCGAGAAAAGGGGGGTGTCGCGCACCGAGGGGAAGGTGGTCAGGGTCGTACAGGACGGTGAAACCGGCTTTGTGCGCGATGTCGTGCTGACGAACGGCACGACGCTATCCGCCGACCTGTTCATCGACTGCTCCGGATTTCGAGGACTGCTGATCGAGACCGCCCTGCAAAGCGGCTATGACGATTGGAGCGCATGGCTGCCGTGCAATCGGGCGATCGCGGTCCCGACGCAGAGCAATGGCGCGCTGCGCCCGTTCACCCGGGCGACTGCACGCACCGCCGGGTGGCAGTGGCGGATCCCGCTGCAACACCGTGTCGGCAACGGCCATGTCTATTGCAGCAGCTTCATTTCCGATGACGAGGCACATGATCAGCTGGTTGCGGGGCTCGACGCACCGATGCAGGCAGAGCCGCGCCGGCTGTCGTTCACGACGGGGCGACGGCGCGAGTTCTGGAAAAAGAACGTCGTGGCGATCGGGCTGGCAGGCGGCTTCCTCGAGCCGCTCGAGTCGACGTCGATCAACCTGATCCAGGATGGCATCACCGAACTTCTCGCGGTCTTTCCGGACAAGGGTTTCGCTGCGCGCGACATCGCCGAATATAACCGCCGCATAGGCCTTCACTATGAGCGCATCCGCGACTTCCTGCTGCTGCATTACGTCGCGACGCAACGCGACGACAGCGAGATGTGGCGGCACTTCCGAAATCTACGCTTGCCCGACAGTCTATCCGAGCGGATCGACGCGTGGCGTACCCGCGGTCACCTGATCCAGTACGAATTCGGCCTCTTCCTGTCGCCGAGCTGGGTCGCGGTGTTCCTGGGTCAGAATCTCGTTCCCGACCGGCATGATCCGCGCGTCGAGAACATGAGCGTCGATGCTCTGACGGCCAGAGCATCGGACGTGCGCGCCAAGGTAGATGCTGCGGTACGGAGGACACCCGAGCACACCGCCTTCATCCGGGAAAGCGGAGGAGCGGCGCGTCTTGCCGTTGCCGGGGCTTGATCGGCGCACCGGGAACACCTGTTGCATTTACGCCGGGTAATGACATCAGGCACATCGTGGTCTGCGGTGGAGGGCTTGCCGCCTGGATGACGGTGGCGACGCTTGCGCGCCAGCTCCCGGACACCGTGCGGATCACCTTTGCAGAGATCGATAGCGATCACCGGTGCACCGACCTTTTCTACGGCACAGTGTCCGGTCCAGGCAGCTATGCGTTCAACCTGGCGGCCGGTGTCACCGAGCCCGCTCTCGTACTTGGCAGTTCCGCCGCCTTTTCCTGGGGTAGCAAATATGTGCACTGGGCCGAAGGCGGGCGATCCTGGATCCAGTGCTTCAACCTGACGCTGCCGGTGATCGACGGCGTCCTGATGCACCAGTATCTGGTACAACAGGGCATGACGCGGCTCGACCCGTTTCTTCTCGGTGCCGTCGCGGGAAGTCGGGGTACGTTTGCGCATCCCCCGCGATCACCCGGCGCGGCCGGTCAGCAGCCGCTGGCGCGTGCGGAATATGGCTATCATTGCGACCCGGCAAGCCACGCCCGGTGTTTCGCCGCCGCCGTACCGCCCGGCCGCATCCACCATCTGAAGGGGGCGCTGACCCGGGTCGCGGTGGGCGACGGAGCGATCACCGGCATCGCACTCGATGGTGCCGACATGGTGACGGCCGACCTGTATCTCGATTGCAGCGGACCGTCGGCCGAGCTCCTGTCTCGGCTCGATCCCGCGTGGCTGGGCGGGCGCGCGCTGCAGATCTCCGCAGACGACGTGGCCGAGGCCCGGCTCGGCCCGCCGGTCCGCAGCGTGTCGTTTCACGACAAGGGCTGGGCGGCACAGACCCCGCTGCGTGGGTCGACGCGATCGCTGACGGTCTCCGATGCAACTGCGTCGTGCAACGCGAGAGGCGGGCTGAGCGCGTCTGCGACGCTCGGGCGGCGCCAACGGGCCTGGGCGGGGAACTGTGTCGGTATCGGGCACGCGGCCGGCATCGTCGAGCCCCTCACACCGGCGCCCATGATGCTGCTCGAACGCGACATCGAGCGGTTGATGACGCTGATCCCCGTTTCGACTGCGTCGATGACCGTCGAAGAACGCGAATATAACCGCAGGCATGGCGAGGATCACGATCATGCGATGCGCTTCACCCGCGCGCTTCTCGAAACGTCCGCCCTGCCGGACAGCGATTTCTGGCGCGCGGCGCGCGACACGCCGGACGCGGAACTCGAGCACAAGCTCGCGATGTTCGCCGAACGCGGGTTGCTCGTCTCCTACGATCTCGAGCCCTTTCATCCCGAGGACTGGCTGATTATGCACTTCGGTATCGGGCGACGTCCGCGACGCCATGATCGCCTGGCGGACCGCGCCGATGCCAAACGGGTCCGCCGCTATCTCGACGATGCGGCACAGCAGGTCGCGACTGCCGCCGCCGCGTTACCGTCGAACCACGTCTACATGACGCAACTGGAACGCTATCTCCGCCAGGATCCACGCAAATGACGCAGGCCCCCCTAGGATCCATCGTCATCGTCGGCGGCGGCTCGGCCGGCTGGATGACCGCCGCCGCGCTTTCCAGCCTTGTCGAAAGCAAGGACGTGTCCATCACGGTCATCGAGTCCGATGCGATCGGCACCGTTGGTGTCGGAGAAGCCACCATTCCGGACATGCTGGTCTTCAACCAGATGCTCGGCATCAGCGAAGCCGAGTTCATGCGTGCCACCGAGGCGACGTTCAAACTCGGGATCGAGTTTGTCGACTGGGGTCACAAGGGCGACCGCTACATTCACCCCTTCGGTCAGCACGGTGTCGACATGGAGGGAATCGACTTCCACCAATACTGGCTGCGCCTGAACAGGGATGGCGGCACTGCACCGATCGAGGACTACAGCCTCTCCGCGGTTGCCGCCGGCGCAGGTCGCTTCGCCCTGCCTGACCCGAACCCGCGATCGGTGTTCTCGCATCTTCGCTATGCCTATCACTTCGATGCGACGCTCTACGCGCGATATCTGCGGCGTTACGCCGAGAAGCGGGGCGTCAAGCGCATCGAGGGTGTCGTGAATGAGGTTCACCGGACCGCGCGGGGCGACGGCATCGCCGCCGTGACGATGGACTCGTGCTCGCAGGTCAAGGGCGACTTCTTCTTCGACTGCACGGGATTTCGCGCGCTGCTGACCGGGCAGACGCTGGACATCGATCTCGTCGACTGGAGCGCCTGGCTCCCGTGCGACAGCGCGCTGGCGGTGCCGAGCGCGCATGTCGGACCGCCCCCGCCCTATACCCGGTCCACGGCGCGCCCCGCCGGTTGGCAGTGGCGGATCCCGACACAACGCCGCGTGGGCAATGGCCATATCTACAGCCGCAGCTTCATGGACGATGACGAAGCGGAGCGGGTCCTGCGCAAGGGGGTCGAGGGCGCGCTTCTTGCAGAGCCCCGCTCGATCCGTTTCAAGGCCGGGCACCGGCGGCAGTTCTGGCGCGGCAATTGTATCGCTATCGGGTTGGCGGCTGGTTTTCTGGAACCGCTTGAGTCGACGTCGCTGTATCTGATCCAGGAAGGAATCAGCCGCTTCATCTCGCTGTTCCCCAACGGGGATATTCCCGATATACTCAGAGTAGAATATAACCGCTACATGCAGAAGAAATTCGAGCAGGTGCGCGACTTTATCGTGCTGCACTATGTCGCGACGAACAGGGACGATACGCCGTTCTGGCGCTATTGCCGGACCATGACCGTGCCGGACAGCCTCAGGCACAAGTTGGAACTGTTCCGCGAAACGGGGCGCATCTTCCGCTATGATGACGAGCTTTTTGCCCGCCCGAGCTGGGTGGCGGTGATGCTGGGCCAGGGAATCATGCCCAAACGATGCGATCCGATCGTCGCGGCGCTGCCCGCGCGCGACGTGGCGAACAGCCTGCAATCCATGGCGTCGGCGATGAAGGACGCTGCATCGCGCATGCCGACACATGCGAGCTTCATCGCGTCCTACTGCGCCGCGACGGAGGGCTGAGCGATGGAAGACCTTGCCATTCGCAGGATCGTTGTAGTCGGTGGCGGCACTGCCGGCTGGATGGCGGCGGCAGCCCTATCCCGCGTCCTGGGTCGCGCGGTCGAGATCGAGCTGATCGAATCAGAGGCGATCGGCACGGTCGGCGTCGGCGAAGCGACCATTCCGCACCTGCAATATTTCAATCGGCTGCTCGGGATCGACGAGGACGACTTCGTCCGCCGCACCGCCGCGACGTTCAAGCTGGGGATCGAGTTCGTCGATTGGGGTCGCATCGGCGACCGCTATTTTCATCCGTTTGGTACCTATGGTCAGGAAATGGAGGGTTTGCACTTCCATCATTTCTGGCTTCGTCAGGCCCAGCTCGGCGGGGCTCTCGAACTCGACCGCTTCAGCATCGGCGCCGATGCCGCGCGGGCTCGGCGTTTTCAGCGACCTGATCACAGCCGCGCCGGCTCGCCGCTCGGGACGATCAGTTACGCGTTCCAGTTCGACGCATCGCTCTACGCCCGCTACCTGCGCGAGCGGGCCGAGGCCAGTGGCGTACGGCGCACCGAAGGGCGCATCGTCGATGTCGCCCTCGACAGCGGCAATGGTCATGTCCAGGCGGTGACACTGGAGGACGGCAGCCGCGTTGCGGGCGACCTGTTCATCGACTGTTCGGGCTTTCGCGGCCTCCTGATTAGCAAAGCGCTTGGCGCCGGCTTCGAGGACTGGAGCCATTGGCTGCCCTGCGATCGCGCGGTGGCGCGCGCCTGCCGCCGGACCACCGACCCGCTTCCGTACACCCGCGCCACCGCCAAGGCGGCGGGCTGGCAATGGCGCATCCCGCTCCAGTCCCGCACCGGCAACGGCTATGTCTACTGCTCCGATCACCTGAGCGATGATGAAGCGCTCGCTGGGCTTAACGCCGCGCTTGACGGTGATCCTCTGTCGGAACCGAACTTCCTGAAGTTCAAGGCCGGCGTCCGGCACAAGGCCTGGGACCGCAACGTCGTCGCGCTCGGTCTGGCGAACGGCTTTCTCGAACCGCTCGAATCGACGTCGATCCACCTGATCCAGTCGGCAATTGCGCGCCTGCTCACCAACTTTCCGGACCGTCGTTTCAACCAGCACGACATCGACTATTATAATCGCCGCACGCGCGTCGAATATGAGCAGGTGCGCGACTTCATCATCCTGCATTATGCCACCACGACCCGCGATGATTCGCCGCTGTGGCGCTACTGCCGGAGCATGGCTTTGCCCACGTCTCTCGAAGAGCGCATCGCGATATTTCGCGAGAATGGTCGGCTATATCGCCATGACAATGAACTGTTCAGCGAGACGAGCTGGCTCGCGGTCATGCACGGGCAGGGCCTTGTTCCCAGACGCTACCACCCGCTCGCCGATCTGCTGCCCGAAGACGAACTTGACAAGCGCATGGCGCACATCGCAAATGCGATGCGGCTGGCGGTCGACCGTATGCCCTCGCACCAGCAGTTCCTTGACCAGATCGGTCGCCCTGCGGCTTGATGTCGGGCCGGCAGAGGTGACGCCGGGAGGGCTTATCGCGCGCCTAGTGCGTGGAGCAGATACTGCTTGATGCGATCCGTCCGCGACGGCGACGCCGCCCCGAGCACGCCGCGTGCTGCCTCGGGCAGGTGATCGGCAACCCGGTCGGCCGCGTCGTCGAACGCATAATGATCGAACCATTTCCGCCATACCGCGCGCTCGCGCGGCGGTAGGTCGCGTACCGCCACCAGCGCATGGATCATCGCGGTAAACGGACTCGTCGCCTCGGTCCCTTCGGCCCAATAATTCACCAATATGTTGAGCGGCTCGTACGAGCGCACATTGTGCCACCACAGTGCCGGAATGAAGATCGCGTCGCCCGGCCCAAGGTCCGCGACCCGCGCATGGCGCATCGCCTCGGCAAAGCGCGGGTAGCGTTCCAGGTCGGGTTCATCGGGGTCGACCATGCTCGCCGGCTGCCCCGCCATCGTATGATCGAGCGGCCCGACATAGAGATTTTCGAGCTGTTCGGGCGGGAACAGGACGAAGCGGCGACGGCCCGCCACGACGCACGCCAGGTTTGCCGATCCGTCGTAATGCGTCGAAATCCGCGTCGCGTTGCCGATCCACACCCGCGCCTTCGCGCCCGGTAGCGTCAGGTCGAGCGGGTTTGCCTCGCTCCAGCCGGGCAGGAGCTGTCCTGTCGGCGCAGACCCAGCATAGAGACGGGCGCCGCGGGATCATTTTCAAAACGAAGCAATTCCGACAGCAGCAACCGCAACGGAACCATCTGACGGTTGAAGTTGAAGCCCTGGACGGCATCGTCGTAGAAGAAGCGGCCTTGTATCTCCGGCCGCCCCGCCATCACCTGAACGGGGACACCACCGTCGAACTTTTCCATATAGTGCGCCGCGTGCCGGGCGCCGCCGCGTGCCGCCACGACGGACGGCCAGGCAGAGACTTGAGCACGCAGGACGACCGGCTCACCACGGTTGAGGATTTCGGCTTCGAACGTTGCTGAGTCCACCCGCGCACGCTCGGCAAGCGGGCGCGCCCAGTCCAGATTGCTCACCCCTCGTCATCCTTTCATCCCGCCCCGCCAAGAAGTTCTGGCGCTGCGCTACCCCGGTTTCTCCGGATATAACTGGCTGCGAAGCTGGTGGCGACCGCGTATTCGATCTTCGAACGCCCGCTCGATGACGAGCAATGGCCGAGCCCCGAGAAACCCGACGCCCTAGATCAATCCGTGACCCTCGATTTTGACGACCGGAACGAAGCCGTCGCCGCGGCCGGCGGGCATTGCGAAATGCAGGCCGTGCGGGTCGCGGCGGTGCGCTATGCGGTCGCCGCCGAGCAACGTTACGCGCTCGACGACGCCGTCGGCAAAACGGTGGCGTGCGAGGGCCTCGATCGTCACGTCGCCGCGTGGCCAGCCGAGGAACAGCGCATAAAGCGCGCCCTTGTTCGTGGTGAAGCGCACGTCGCGCGGCGTGAACACCCCCGCCGACTGCTCGTTCTGCATGCCCGTCTGCAGCTTGGTCGGGCCTTCGCCGTAGATCCGCCACGGTCGCGAGCCGAAGATCGCCTCGTCGTTGATCGCGATCCAGCGGCTCATGCCGTCGAGGATCTTCTCCTCCTCGCCGTCGATCGAGCCGTCCCCGGGCTGCGGGATCGAGAGCAGCAGATTGCCGTTCTTCGACACCACGTCGGCAAGCCGCTGGATGACCTGTTCGGCGGTCTTGTAGCTTTTATCGTTCAGGCGGGCGACGTTGTAGAACCAGTCGCCGATACATGTATCGGTCTGCCACGGCTCGTCCCACAGATGGTCGGTGAACCCGCGTTCGACGTCCTGCACCAGGCCAAACCGGGCATAGGGCTTCAACTGCTTGGCGGTCAGCACGACGTCGATCTTGCCGTGCCAGGCGATCGACCGGTTATAGTAATCCGCCGCCGCGTGGAGCCCGATCGGGCCGAACGGCAGCTCGTAATCGTCGAAATAGCAGAAGTCCGGCTTGTACTTGTCGATCAGGTCGGTCTGCCGAAGCAGCCATTTCGCGGCATAGGACGGGTCGTTCGGCGGCGGGGTCTCGATCCACTGGCCGTCATGCGCATCGTGCCAGGCGTTCATCGCCGCTATCGTGTCGATGCCGTTCGGTAGGACCGCGTGCGCGCCCGTATAGAGCTGTTGCGGATCTAACCCGTCCCACCATGTACCGTGGCCATCTGCGGACCGGAGCGTGAACGCGTCGTAGCGCTGGCCCTTGCGCGGCCCGACCGGATCATAGCCATAGGCGGTCTGATACCAGTGCCAGCTATGCGCCGCATGATTCGAGACGCCGAACTTCAGCCCGGCCTTGCGCGCTGCCTTCTCCCAGATGCCGACGACGTCGCGCTTCGGCCCGACGCGAAGCGAATTCCACGCGTGATACCGACTGTCGTAGCAGTCGAGATTGTCGTGATGATTGGCGAGCGAGACGAAATATTTCGCGCCCGCCCTGGCATAGCGGGCGATCAGCGCGTCGGGATCCCAGCGCGCCGCGGTCCAGCGGTTCATCACCTCCATCATCCCCGATCGGGTCGGATGGCCATAGGTCTTGAGGTGATCTTCGTACGCTGGATGGCCCTGCATATACATGAAGCGTCCATACCAGTCGCCTTGCTCGGGCACCGATTGCGGGCCCCAATGCGACCACAGGCCAAGCTTCGCATCGCGGAACCATTCGGGGTAGCGATAGTGATCGACCAGCGATTGCCAGGTCGGCTGCACCGGGCCGCGCGCCAGCCCCATCGGGCTCTGCGCGAGCGCGTGCGTTGCTGGCCCGAGTGCGGCGATGCCGGCGAGAACCGAACGACGGCTGAGATCGATGCTCACGGGGTCGCAACGAATCCGACGGCCGCGCCGGCAGAGGACGCACGCAGCGTCGTGGGATGCGAAGCCGTCGGCAACCCGGACCAGAGCCGTGCGGTGGCGGGGATACCGATCACTTCGGCGCCACGATCTGGATCAGGGATGCAGCGTCCTGCCCGGTCGGCAGCTTGCCCGACGCGGTCAGGCGCCGGGTCTTGTCGTCCCAGCGGAGGGTCGCCTTGCGTCCGCCCTTGGTCCGATAGTCGTTGGTCACGCCGTCGTCGTCGTAGAGCGCGAAACTGGCATCCGCGCCGGGATAGACGCGAATGGCCTCAAGCGACTGCGCCGTCGCGGTGCTCGGGACCTGGACGCCCATCGGGATGATCGACCCGGCGCGCACGAACAGCGGGATCCTGTCGATCGCTGCGTTCGCGGTGACGGTCTGCCCACCGGTGAAGCGCTGGTTGGTCCAGTAATCATACCAGTCTGCCCCGGCCGGCAGATAGACCTGGCGACTGGTCTTGCCCTGTTCGGTGACGGGGGCGACGAGGAAGGCGGGGCCGAACATATATTCATCGCCCATGTCGGCGACGTTGGGATCGTTCGGGAAATCCATGAACAGCGCGCGCATCATCGGTGCATTGCTCTCATAGGTGTGGCGCCCGAGCGAATAGATGTACGGCATCAGCGAATAGCGCAGCTTCAGGAAGTTCGCGAGAACCGGTTCGGCCGCGGTCCCATATTCCCAGAGCGCGGTGGCGGGGCGCTGGCCGTGGATCCGCAAGGTCGGCGTGAACACGCTATAGGCGAACCAGCGTGTGAACAGCTCGGGATAATCCGCATAGTCGGGCGCCATCGCGGTCGCGCCTGCCGGATCGAGCAATACCGGACGGGTCGCCTTGGGCCCGTTTGGCCACTGCCAGCCGCCGATGTCGCTGCCCCAATAGGCCATGCCGCTCGCGGTGAAGCCAAGCCCGGCGGGCACCTGCCGGTGCAGCGCCTCCCAGGTCGACTTGATGTCCGACGACCAGAACAGCCCGCCATTGCGCTGGGCGCCCAGATAGGCGGCACGCGACAGGATCAGGTTGCGCATGGTGGGGCGATCCCGTGCCGACCCGTCCGCGACGCTCATCGTGTGCAGCAGCGGGAAGACGTTGTGATAACGGTCGCCCGAGCCGATCGAATAGAAGCTGCCGTCGGGCACGAGATCCGGCTCGGTCTCGTCGAGCCAGAACCAGTCGAAGCCCTGGCTGGCGATATTGTCGCGGATCCGCTCCCAGAACCAGTTGCGCGCGTCGGGGTTGGTGCTGTCGAGCAAGGCGCCGGCGCGATCTGACCGGATCGGCAGTCCGTCGACGGCGTTGCCATCCTTGTCCTTCAGCAGCCAGGACTTGCTCGACAGCAGATTGAAGTAGCGCGATTCCTTCTCGAAGCGGGGCCAGACGCTGATGATCGAGTGCATCCCCATCGCCTTGAGCTTGTCGTTCATGCCCTTGGGATCGGGGAAATAGGTGCGGTCGATGTCGAGCTGACCCATGCGCGTCCAGTAGAACCAGTCGAGCACCATGATGTCGAGCGGCAGGCCGCGGCTGCGATACCCGTCGGCGATGCCGAGCAGTTCCTTCTCCGTCTCGTACCGCGCCTTGCTTTGGATAAGCCCGAACGCGGCCTTTGGCGGCAGCGGGGTCGTCCCGGTCAGCGTGGCGTAGCCGGCGTAGATCTCGTCGGTGGTCGCGCCCGTGATGACGAAGAACGAGACGCGCTCGCCGACTTCCGACTGCCAGTGCGTCGCACTGTGGAGGCCGGGGGACACGACGGTCGAGGATGGATTGTCCCAGACGATGCCATAGCCCTTGTTGGTGACCATGAACGGCACGCAGACCGTCTCGCCTGCGGGCGCATCGTAATTGTGGCGGCAGTCGATCGTGCGGCCGCGCAGGTCGAGCTTGCCTTCCTGGTTCTGGCCCAGCCCGTAATAATGCTCGTCGGCGGGCGAGGCGAAGCTTGCACCGACGCGGAACGTCTTTTCGCCGTTGACGGTATGCGGCCCCATCTCCCACCCGGTCATCTGCGTCAGCATCGTGCCGTCGGGCTTGCGGATCGTCACCGACACCGGCGGCAGCGATGGCGCGAAATAGCGCTCCATCTGCGTGGGCGCCTTGGGCCAGGGCTTGGCATCGACCGAAAGCGACAGCGCGGCGGACGTGAAGATATCGGCCCCTGCATCGTTGCGGTGCGTCCAGCCCGCGGCATTGGGCTTGGCGTTGGGACCGTCGCCCGGGGGGGCGTCGACCTGCCCGCGGTCGGTTGCGATCGTCACGCGGACGATGTTGGGGGCATAGGCCTCGACCGAAACCAGGCTGCCGTTGCGATCGACCGTCGCGATCGGCGCCGCAATCCCGCTCGTCGCAATCGTCGCCAGCGAAACCCCAACGGCAAATCGCGCGATCAGGCGCGACCAGCCCGGCGATACCGTGCTGCGGGAATCGTCGGACGGCTGCGTGACGACACGGGCTGGGGCGATATGCATTGAAATCCTCTCCGCGGGTCTGTGCCCGTTATGGTACCGCAAACTTCGCCAAAGCGGCAAATTTGTCGTATAATTGCAGGTCCGCGCTACAGATCAACCGAATTTTCTGCCAAAAATATGACTTGTCAGACAATTCGTCGATTGATACCGATACCACACTTCGACCGCAGAGCGCTTCATGGCTCAAAATGCGGCATAAATTTCGAGCGGTGGTCCGTTCGGTATCCTGGGGAGATGGTGTTTGAACCGCGTAAAATTCCGTTCGGCTTGTGTGCTCAAGGCGCTGGCAAGCGGGGCATCTGCCCTCGCGATTGTCTCGGCATTCACGGTAGCCGCGAGCGCCCAGCAGGCGCCCGCTATCGTCCCCGACACGGCCGAAGAGGTCGCCCCGTCACCGATCGATCAGGGCGCGCAAGCGGGTACCGTCGCACCGAGCGGCGACGTTGCGAATGCGGATGCGAATGCGGATGCGGACATCGTGGTCACCGGGGTCCGCGCCAGCCTTCGGAGCGCACAGGCGCGCAAGCGCAACGCCAGCCAGATCATCGATTCGATCGTCGCAGAAGACATCGGCAAGCTGCCCGACAACAATGTGTCCGAGGCGCTGCAGCGGATCAGCGGCATCCAGATCGAGCGCAACCAGGGCGAGGGCAGCCGGATCGCGATCCGCGGCCTGACCCAAGTCCGTACCGAGCTGAACGGCCGCGACTATTTCACCGCGGGCGACGGCCGCACGATCAGCCTTGAGGATATTCCCTCCGAGCTGCTCGCCGGGATCGACGTCTACAAGAACCCCGCCGCCGACGTGATCGAGGGTGGTCTGGGCGGCACGGTCAACCTGCGCACGCGGATGCCGTTCGACTTTTCGAAGCCGACGATCAGTGGCAGCGCGCGGGTCACGCATCACGATCTGGCGGACAAGACCAAGACCTCGTTCTCGGGTCTGATCACCGACACCTACCAGACCGGTCTGGGCGACATCGGCTTCCTGCTCAACGGATCGCTCCAGCGCGGCGCCTATCGCACCGATGCCTTGTCGATCGAGCCCTATCAGCTGCGCACCGGCATCGTCGATCGGACCGGCAATGGCAGCACGGCTGATGCCGCCGACGCGGTGATCGTGCCCAACGGCGTCGGCCAGTTCAACAATGTCGGCGATCGCCGCCGCATCGGCATTTCCGCGGCGGTCCAGTGGAAGCCTGCCGACAATCTCGAAGTCTATGGCCAGTTCGACTATGCCAACTACAAGTTCAACCAGGTCGGCTATCTCGTCTACCCGTTCGGCCGCGGCGGTGCGCCGATCACGCCGGGGCCGGCGAGCAGCTTCACGTTCGACGAGAATGGCGAGTTCCAGAGCGGCACGTTCCAGAACGTGTTCGTCGAGGGCAATACCTATCGCAGCGATCGCCGTTCGAAGACCGCATCCTATTCGGGCGGGCTCAAGTTCAATCCGACGAGCCAGCTCACGCTGACCACGGATGTCAGCTATGTCGACAGCCGCACGAAGACGGAGTTCTTCGCGCTCGGCGTCGGCAGCGACCAGCCCAACACGCTCAGCGTCGACATTACCGGCAAACTGCCCGTGATCGGCGTGACCGGGGCAGGATCGCCCAGCTTCCTCACCGATCCGGCGAACTTTTCCTATCTCTACATCCTCGATTCCAGCAGCCGCAGCCACAACGACCAATGGTCGGTACGGCAGGACGTCGAATATGAGACCGATGGCGGCTTCTTCACGTCGATCAAGGCGGGTGTGCGGTACACCAAGCTGAACGCGGTCGTCGAAAATCCGGTGTTCGGCTATGTCGACCTGTTCGATACGCCACGCGTGCCGCGTACGCCGCTCTCGGCGATCCCCGGCTATTACAACCCCGTGCCGGTGAAGAACTTCTTCCGCGGCGATGCGGCCGGGCTGGGCAGCTTCCTGATCCCGCCGTTCGACGTGATCCGCGGCGATCTGAACGCGGTTCGCCAGACCTTCGCCTCCTATTATCCCAATGGCCAGGTTGCCGTTCCGGAATATCTGCCGACCGGTCGCAACGACGTCTCGGAGCAGACGATCGGCGGCTATTGGGTCGCGCGGTTCAAGTCCGAGACCATCCTGCCGTTCGACGGCAATCTCGGTGTGCGCATCGTGAATACCAAGACCAATGTCGCCGGCTTCCAGACGCCGTCGGGCGGTCCGACCATTCCGATCGACCAGACCAACAGCTACACCTCGGTCCTGCCGAGCCTGAACATCCGCTTCCCGATCACCGAGACGCTGCAGCTGCGCCTGGCCGCGTCGAAGGGCCTGACGCGACCGGATTACAATCTGCTCAACTCGGTCCTGACGTTCGATCCCGTCAGCCGGCGGGGCTCGTCGGGCAATCCCGATCTGAAGCCGCTGCGCGCCGATCAGCTCGACGTCTCGTTCGAATGGTATTTCAACAAGACCAGCTCGGTCTACGCGGCCGCATTCTACAAGGCGGTCAACGGCTTCATCGCGCGCGTGGACGATCCGGTGGTGATCGACGGCACGCAATATCAGATCAACCGGCCGGTCAACGGCGCGAACGGCAAGATCAAGGGGTTCGAAGTCGGCTATCAGCAGTTCTTCGATTTCCTGCCGGGGCCGCTGTCGGGCTTCGGGGTGCAGGCCAACTATACCTATGTGGACTCCAAGGCGCCCAATCCGAGCGCCGGTGCGATCCCCGGTGCGCCGATCTCGGTGCCGCTCGAGGGGCTGTCGAAGAACAGCTACAATCTGGTCGGCATCTACGAGAAATACGGACTGTCGGCGCGCGTCGCGTATAACTGGCGCGACGATTACGTCCGTACCACGTCGGCCAGCGGGACGGGCAATCTGCCGATCTACGACCGGGCGTTCGGCCAGCTCGACGCCTCGATCAGCTACGACGTCACGCCCAATATCACCGCGTCGGTTGATGCCACCAACCTACTCAACACACGGCGTGAGACGTTCTTCGGCTTGGACAGTCGGCCGCGTGACTATTCGGTCGTCGATCGCCGCTTCGGCGCGACGCTCCGCGTGAACTACTGACCGGCCGAAGCCCGGGGGTCTCGAAAGGCTCCCGGGCTTCTGGTGCGCTCCCGTGCGATGTTGCGACCTGGACCTGTAGCGCAGCACCGCGATCGGCGACGCGGGGGTTGCAATGCCGTCGCCAGGGCGCCCACCAGTGTCCGACGAATGCGAACACCAGCATTGACGGTGCAACGAACGGGGCCCGCCCGGCAGCGATGGATAGGAAGCCAGAGATGACGGATGCGCACGAGACGGGTCGGCTGAACCGGCGGCATTTCCTGGGAAGCGGAACCGCGATGGGCGTGGCGCTGGCTGCGGACGGTGTCGCGCAGGCTGCACCGGTGCAAGCGCCAGCGATCGGCGCCTTGTCGATGCCTGCGATCCGCGACGATCTGCCGCTGCGTGTGCCGGTCGAGGATCCCAACCGGCTGCTGCTCGATCGCAGCTGGCGCTTCCATCTCGGCGATATCCCGATGCCGGAGATCCGCGGCCATGGCTGGTCCTACAACAGCGCCAAGGCGGGGCAGGCGCAGGGCGCGGCGGCGATGCAATATGACGATTCGGACTGGCCCGAAGTCGATCTGCCGCACGATTGGGCATCGACGATGCCGTTCGAGGAAAGTGCCAATGTCTCGCAGGGCTATCGCCGGCGCGGCTTCGGCTTATACCGGCGCGCGCTGCGGCTCGATCGGGCGGATCGGGGGCGGTATCTGGAGTTGCAGTTCGGGGGGATCGCGACGAATGCGACGATCTGGTTCAATGGATCGATCGTCGCGCACAACTGGAGCGGCTATAACTCCGTCTATATCGATATCACTGATCTGGCGCGGTATGGCAATGATCTGAACAGCATCGTCGTGCGGGTCGATGCGCAGACGATGGAGGGGTGGTGGTACGAAGGTGCCGGGCTGTACCGCCATGTCTGGCTGGCGAAACGCGATGCGACCTACATCGCGACCGACGGCATCCACGCCGATCCGCGCCGCGCCGCCGATGGCACATGGAGCGTGCCCGTCACCGCGACGCTCGGCAATATCGGCAAGAACCCGGCCGAGGCGAGCATCGAGGTGTCGCTGATCGATCCCGACGGCCGCACGATCGCGACGCAGACCGCAGCGGCGCGTGTGCCGTCGCTGAAGCCGGGCAGCGCGACGCTGACCATCCCGGTCCCCGCGCCGCGGCTATGGTCGATCGACGCGCCGACGCTCTACACGCTGCGGACGCGACTGATGCGCGGCGACAAGCCCGTCGACGAACGCACGTTGCGGATCGGTTTTCGCACGCTGCGCTTCGACGCCGCGACGGGCTTCCATCTCAACGACCGTCCGCTCAAGATCAAGGGCACGTGCAACCACCAGGATCATGCCGGTGTCGGCGTCGCGGTGCCCGATGCGCTGTGGGACTGGCGATTGCGTCGTCTGAAGGACCTGGGGTGCAACGCGATCCGCTTCGCGCATAGCGCGATCGCGACCGAGGTGCTCGACGCGTGCGACCGGCTCGGCTTCCTGGTGATGAGCGAGAACCGCAACTTCAACACCAGCCCCGATTACATGGACCAGCTCGAATGGCTGGTCCGCCGCGATCGCAACCGGCCAAGCGTGTTCATGTGGTCGGTGTTCAACGAGGAACCGATGCAGGGGACGCCCGCCGGGTATGAGATGGTCCGCCGCATGTCGGTCGCGGTGAAGGCGCTCGACGACAGCCGACCGGTCACCGCGGCGATGAACAGCGGGATGTTCGCCCCGGTCAATGTCAGCCAGGCGGTCGACGTGGTCGGTTTCAACTATCAGCGCGACCAGTATGACCGGTTCCACGCCGCCAACCCGATGCTGCCGCTGACGAGTTCGGAGGACACCAGCAGTTTCATGACGCGCGGGGCGTGGGAGACCGACCGCGCCGCGCACGTGATGGCGTCCTATGACGAGGAACCGGCGGACTGGGGCAGCACCCACCGCGAGGGCTGGAAATCGGTCGCCGAGCGGCCGTTCGTCGCGGGGACGTTCGTTTGGACCGGATTCGACTATCACGGTGAGCCAACCCCGTTCGAATGGCCGTCCGCGGGCAGCTATTTCGGGATCATGGACCTGTGCGGCTTTCCGAAGATGGCCTTCTATCTGCACCGCGCGCAGTGGGTCGACGACGTGCCGCTGCTCGATCTGATGCCACACTGGAACTGGCCCGGGCGCGAGGGGCAGGCGGTCAAGGTGATGGCGCTGACCAATGTCGAGTCCGTGCGGCTGATGCTTAATGGCGGTCTGATCGGCGAGCAGAAGGTCGATCGCTACACGATGCCGAGCTGGCAGGTGCCCTATGCGCCGGGCCGGCTCGAGGCGATCGGCTATCGCGGCGGACGCGCGGTCGCGCGCAGCGTGGTCGAGACGACCGGCGTTGCGGTCGCGCTGCGGATCACGCCCGACCGGCGTGCGATGGCGGCGGATGGCGAGGACGTGCAGCCCTATACGATCGACGCGGTCGATGCGCGCGGGCGGCATGTGCCGACCGCCAATCTCGACGTCACCTTTGCGGTCAGCGGCGGCGCGATCATCGGCCTCGGCAATGGCGATCCGGTCAGCCACGAAGCCGAACAGGGCAATCGTCGGCGCCTGTTCAACGGCCTGGCGCAGGTGATCGTTCGCGCGGGCGGCGGCGGCGCGGGCACCGTCAAGCTCTCGGCCAGCGCGGCGGGATTGCGCCCGGCCATCAGCATTGTGCGTCGCCTCGCCACGCCGGCCCGTCCGTTCGTCGCGCCCGCCCGCATGACGCTGACGGTGCAGGACTGGCGGCAGTCGCCCGCCGCCACCGCCAAGCCGTCGCCCGACATCGTGCTGGCGGACAATGACATGAACAGCTGGCTGTATGTCCGCGCGGGTGAGATCCAGCCGCCGCAGGGCAGTGGCCGCTGGACCGTGCTGCGCGCCAAGCTCACCCCGCACCGCGGCACGCGCGAACGGGGCGGGACGATCGTGTTCAAGGATCTGGTCGGGCGCGGCGAAATCTGGATCGACGGCAAGCGCGCCGCGACGAAGCCCGATTTCGGCGCCGCCACGCTTCGCGTCGCCTTTCCGCCAGGACCCGGCGAGCGGACCGTCACCCTCCTGCTCGAAAGCGATGGCACGGTCGCATCGGGCCTGGGCGGCCTCGTCTTCGTCGAGGACTGATCCGTGCCGGCTTTCCCGTTTTTCGTTCGAGGTACTGCATCATGATCTTCCGCCCCTCCCGCACACTCGCCGGCCTGACCCTCGCCGCCGCACTGTTCACCGGCACCGCGCACGCGCAGACCGCGACCGAGGTACCCAGGTTGGTGACCCGCGACGGGCATCACGCGCTGATGGTCGATGGCGCGCCGTGGCTGATGCTTGGCGCGCAGGTCAATAATTCGAGCAATTATCCGGCGATGCTGCCCAAGGTCTGGCCGACGATCCACGCGATGCACGCCAACACCGTCGAGGTGCCGATCGCTTGGGAGCAGATCGAGCGGACCGAGGGGCAGTTCGACTTTTCCTTCCTCGACCAGCTGCTCGCCGAGGCGCGGCAGAACAAGGTGCGCCTCGTCCTTTTGTGGTTCGCGACGTGGAAGAATACCTCGCCCAATTATGCGCCCGCCTGGGTCAAGCTCGACAACGCGCGGTTCCCGCGGATGACCAACGCCAAGGGCGAGACGCATTATGCGCTGTCGCCGCTCCATCGGTCGACGCTGGAGGCGGACAAGCGCGCCTTCGTCAAGCTGATGCAGCATCTGAAGGCCGCCGATCCGCAGAACACCGTCATCATGGTCCAGCCCGAGAACGAGGCCGGCACCTATGGCAGCGTCCGCGATTTCTCGCCGGTCGCGCAGAAACTGTTCGACGGCCCGGTCCCGGCAGCGTTGCTCAAAAAATTCCGCAAGCCCGCGGGCAGCTGGAAACAGGTGTTCGGCGCCGATGCCGACGAGTATTTCCACGCCTGGTCGATCGCCCGCTACATCGAGGAGATCGCGGCGGCGGGCAAGGCGGTGAAGCCGGTGCCGATGTACGTCAATGCCGCGCTCGCCTCGGCCTTTGGACGGCAGGCGGCAACGACCTATTCGAGCGGTGGGCCGATCCATCACGTGATCGACGTGTACAAGGCCGCGGCGCCGTCGCTCGATCTGGTCGCGCCCGATATCTATGCGCGCGATCATGCCGCGTATCTCGAATATCTGAAGCTCTACGGCCGTGCCGACAACGCCCTGCTGATCCCGGAGACGGGCAATGCGCCCGAGTTCGCCCGCTATTTCTATCCGGTGGTCGGCAGGGGCGGGCTTGGCTTCGCGCCGTTTGGGATGGACGATAGCGGCTATTACAACTTCCCGCTCGGTGCGAAGACGCTGGACCCGCCGACGATGGAGCTGTTCGCGCGCAACTACCGCGTGTTCGAGCCGATGATGCGGGAATGGGCGCGGCTGGCCTTTGCCGGCAAGACCTGGGGCGTGGCCGAGCCGACCGACCCCAAGGCCGAGCACAGGCAGGTCATGGACCTCGGCAAGTATCGCGCCACCGCGACGTTCGGCCAGTATCAGTTCGGCACCGACAAGCCGACCGGCAATCCGCAACCGACCGGCGGTCTGGCTATCGCCGAGATCGGCCCCGACGAATATCTCGTGACCGGGTTCGATACGCGCGTCTCGTTCGCGCTGGCGGATTCAAACAGCGGGCGTTCGATGCTCTACGATCGGGTCGAGGAAGGGCATTACGACGTGCAGGGGCACTGGGTGTTCGACCGTGTGCTGAACGGTGATCAGACCGACTACGGTATCAACTTCACCGATCGTGCGCAGGTGCTCCACGTCAAACTTGGCAGCTACAAGGGCAATCCGGTCATCCCGGTCGGCAATCCGAATTAGGAGGCCTCTGGGCGGTCAGAGCGGGGCGTGTCCCATGACCGGCCACGAGAGCCGTCATCTTATTGGAACCATGTCATAATCGTTGGATCGAAAGCTATCGTCGGCCAGATCGGTTGTTCAACATCCTGTTAACTGGCAACCATTGAGAACAGCCCAAATGGAGGGCTGTTTTATCATGATTTACCGTAAGATGACGAGCAGGGTTCTGGGTATTGCGGTCGGCATGATCGCGGTGTCTGGCGTGGCGACATCGGCACATGCACAAACCGCCAGCGGCACGATCGCCGTGTCCCTGAACATCCTCGCGGCCTGTGCGGTGAATGGCGGCAACAGCGCCGCGACCATGGGGCGGATCGGGACGATCGCCTTTGCCGATCAGTCGGGCGTCTTCGGCAACGCCGATGCGACGATGGTCGCGCAAGGCAGCACGAATGCGGTCACGGTGTTGTGCACACCGGGCCTCGCGCCGAAGGTCACGGTCGGGGCGGGCGCGAACGACGCGGGCAATGTCCGTCAGCTGGCCTATCTGGGGCAGACCGTCGCATATCGGCTGTATACGGACGCGTCGCGGCAGGACGAAATCACCATCGGCAGGCAGATCA
>NZ_JACYVM010000012.1:0-98696 GCF_014842355.1 Sphingomonas sp. CFBP 13706 | reverse complement strand
CTTCCTTCCATTCCAACGAAAGGATCGCACCATCAAACCGTGGGATCAAACACCTAGCGCCACCTATTACGCCTGGAAGGCCAAGTTCGGTGGTCTGGAGGTGTCCGATGCGAAGCGGCTGCGGGCGCTCGAGGAGGAGAACGCCCGGCTCAAGCGACTGCTGGCGGATACGATGCTGGACAACGCAGGTCTGAAGGACCTGCTTTCAAAAAAATGGTGACGCCTGCCGCGAAGCGGGAAGCGGTCGCGCATCTCCAGACGGCGCTGGGGATGAGCGAGCGGCGGGCGTGTGCTGTCGTCGGGGCGGATCGCACGAGCATGCGGTATCGTTCAAGCCGGGCAGATGATGGCGACCTTCGGTCGCGTCTGCGTGAGCTTGCGCAGCAGCGCCGACGGTTCGGCTATCGGCGGTTGCACATCCTGCTGCGGCGGGAGGGCATCATGATCAACCGCAAGAAGACACAGCGGCTTTACCGCGAGGAAGGTCTGACAGTCCGTCGCCGGAAGGGACGAAATCGCGCCGTCGGCGCGCGGGCACCTGCGCCGGTGCTGGCGCCACCCAACCAGCGCTGGAGCCTGGACTTCGTTCATGATCAGATGGCCACGGGGCGGCGGTTCCGTATCCTCAACATCGTTGACGACGTGACGCGGGAGTGTCTGCGGGCGGTGCTCGACACCTCGATCTCGGGCAAGCGGGTGGTGCGCGAGCTGGGCAACCTGATCGCCGAGCGTGGCGCGCCCAAGATGATAGTCAGCGACAATGGCACCGAGTTGACCTCAAATGCGGTGCTGGCGTGGTCGGGCGATGCCGGCGTCGAGTGGCACTATATCGCTCCGGGCAAACCGACGCAGAACGGGTTCGTCGAGAGCTTCAACGGCCGCATGCGCGACGAGCTACTCAATGAGACGCTGTTCTTCACGGTCCGCCAGGCGCGCACGATCCTCGCCCGCTGGGTCGAGGACTACAACACAGAGCGGCCACACTCCTCGCTCGGCTACGCCACACCGGCCGCCTTTGCGGCAGAACTCGAAAAGCAACGGTCGGATTTAAACCCGACCGTTGCTTCACCCGCGCTCCTGCGCGACAACAACGGTCGGTCTCTGGTTGCAGCTGGATGAAAGGCGGGGGTCACGTCAGTCATTGCCGGATAACCTGCGATACGCCGGTCTGATATCGAAATCTTCGCATCGACGTTCAGAGAGTGATCATTGGCTCGCAAGGTCGGCTAGATAGCTAGGCTACATAGTATGGCTGGTCGGGTTTAGTAGTCATGCTCATCAGCTCAAGCTATCATGGGGATACCCAAGAAAGCCGGATGAGATGAGCGAGCAGGAAAAGCGGAACATGATCAAGGCCACGCGGGGGTATCTGCGCGTGAGTACTGAGGAGCAGGATCTCGCTCGCCAGGAAGTGATAGTCGCCGGGGCGCGAGGAGCTGGGTACTATGTGGCAGCAGTCTACCGGGAAAAAGCATAGGTGCACGACCGGACCGGCCAGAACTGCTGCGCATGGTTGCCGACCTCCAGCCTGGTGAGGTGGTTGTCGCGGAGAAGATCGATCGGATCAGTCGTCTGCTTTTGCCCGAGGCGGAGTTGTTAGTCGCGACGATCAGAGGGAAGGAAGCTAAGCTCGCGGTGCCGGGGATCGTTGATTTGTCCGACCTCGTTGCCGATAGTTCTGGTGTTGCCCGGATCGTGCTCGAGGCGGTGCAGGATATGCTGTTACGGGTAGCGGTTCAGACCGCCCGCGACGATTACGAGACCCGTCGTGAACGCCAGCGCGAAGGGATCGAGATTGCCAAGCGGGAAGGCCGGTATACTGGGCGGAAGCCTGACCTCGCGCACCATCGCCGCATTATCGCGCTTCGTGACGCTGGCATGAGCATTGTTAGGACGGCCGAGCTGGCCGAATGCAGCATTGCGCAGGTCAAGCGAGTGACAGCTCTGCATCGTGCGAAAGCAGGCGTTTCATTAACCAAGGGGGTGTCGTCGGAGGACGGATCCAGCTTAAAGTTCGTGCTTCGACGACAGTGGAATAAGCCGTCGTCAGACAGCTGGCGGTAGGCCCGATTTGATCTTTCCGCCCACCGACGTGTCGGTTGCGGCTCCGTAGCGTTCGGCTTCTGCGACTAATTCAGCATCTGACAGGGCGCGGTGGTCTATCCACCACTTCGCATCAATTACGACGGCACAAACATGGCGGCCGTTTCCGTCTGTGCCCGAATTCGCCATGAGCGCGCAAAAGCGGCTGGCCCGTAGGGTTGTCGCCCAAGCAACCTGGCGATCACTGCCTGTGAGCAAGGGAAGGTCTAGGTGGGCAATGGCTGCACTGTTACGAACCGCCGCCTCCGCCTGCTCACCTTGCTTGGTCGCGACGAAACAGTTGCGACACTTGGTTGCCTTCAGCCAGCGGGCTTTGCGCTCCTGCTGGCTGGCAAAGCCGGAAAGATAGTGAATCTGCTCATGCCCGCAGGCGTGCGTGATGATTTGTCCCATAACATGATGATGCTCGACAGCCGTTTCGAGGCAACCGGGATGAGTCAGGTTCAATCACGAATGCGTTGAGCCGTTGGCGTGACTACTTTCCAACTTCAATCACTTAGTTGGGGGCTACTCCATCGGCATTCACGAGAGCGGGGCCGACAAGCGTGCCGACCAGACGAACCCGCTTCTCTACGAGGTCGAATGGCGCTGCAATTCCAATTCGTAGCGACCCCCAAGGTCCCGCCGCAGGTAAAAGGCGCCACCGTCGCGGATCAATGTACCAATCTCATCTACCCGCATACCGATCAACGGCACGATCGCGTTGTCGTTCAATTATCGCGTTCGGCGCGCTTGCGATCCGCCTTCCGCGCACGACTGACGGCCGCGGCATGTTCGCGCGCCCGTTTCTCGGACGGCTTCTCATAATGCCGGCGCAGCTTCATCTCACGGTACACCCCTTCACGCTGCAGCTTCTTTTTCAGGGCGCGCAAGGCTTGGTCGACGTTGTTGTCGCGGACGATGATCTGCATGATGGCTGGCTCGTTATGGCTATAGGTTAGTCAAATACAACACGCTTTATGCCCAGGAACGAGCCATGCCAAGGATAGCTTAGGCGGCATAGTCTGGCGATCCGCGTCACCGACGACGAGTTGAGCTCATCGTCGGCACATAGGGTTACCTTCGTCCGGTCGCCCTGCCTTTGAAACTGATATTGCGCCGTTGCATTCCAAAGAATGCCATATCCCGATTGGCGCGCGGAGCGCGACTGTGAAAATGTCGGCGCGATCGAGCAGATCGGTGTCGGCGAGGCCTGTAATAGACCGAGCGAACGGTTGATCCTGCATACCGGCGTGTCGGTCGTGGACGGGCAAATGTCCTGCGCCCGCATCTGGAGGCGGCGCTGGCTGGCACGGATGCAGCCTGGGGTATCACGAGCTCTACCCCGTCATCTTCGGCGAGGAGCTGGCGACCCCCGCCTGTGCCAGTGTAGAGCGGATCGCGGCGGTGGGGGCCTGCGTGGTGCGTCCCGCTTGATGCTGACGCCCGTCAGCCCTCGCGCCTGAACGCCCGCATCAGCGTGCGGCTGTATTCGCGATGGGTCGGAGTTTCCCGGTGGCACCCGGCAGATGATGGCGCGATGCCAAGCGAAGCTGCCGGTGTGAACGTCAGTTCCCCGAAATAGATGCCGTCCGCCCCGTCATAGAGGTCAACGCGGACGAAATCGAACGGTGCCGCCAGTGCTCGAGGCGCCGCGGTCATCTCAGCAAGGCGACCAGCATCTGGAAGCCAGTAATCTTCCGGGGTCGTGAACCCGTCGTCTGCGTCCATGGGCTCGAACCCTGGCACTTGGAACAGGCGGCTCCATGCCGTACCGAACCGGGCGTGATCGACCTGGCACAGCAACGGTTCGCCGTGGATGCAATGAAACTTGTAATCGTCGGGCGGGGCGGAGTTATGGGCGGGCACCAGCGTTTCGACGATGATCTGCCGCGGCAGGTTCCAATACTGCATCTCGCGCATCACGAGCGCATAATCGATTGATGCCAGCTGGTGCATCGCCGCAAGATCTGCCGGCGAGGTGACGTTCCGCAGAAAGACGGGCGATCCACTGGCATGGGTCGGCTTGGCGATCGCAGGGGTTCCAATGAACGGCCGCAGCAGCTCGTGGAGGCGGTCGACGGATCGCACACCCGCCATCGGGATGACCGCCAGCGTTTCGAGCACGCGCAAAGCCGGGCATGATCGCGTCGCCATCGCCTTGGCAGTGCCCTTGTCAACGAACGTACGCTGGAGCGCCGACCAATTGGGGTTGATTATGCGGGCGAAGATCAGGTCGTTGATCGTTGCGGCGGCATCATTCGGGGGAAGCGGCCATCGCCCGAACTTCCGTTCAAAATGACCGCCTGCGATCAGATGGTTGAACCCGCGCTCCATTGGCGCGGGACGGGCGAACCCGTTTCGGTCGTCCCCTGACAAGTCCGTCATTCGATACCCTTGCCCATTGATCCCGATCGCGGATCAGTCCGCCTGCGGCCGCAATATGGCATCCAATTGGGTGAGGCGGCCCGGAATGCATGCGACATGAGGGTAATGTAAGCCATTGCCTGGAGCTTGGCGGGGCGCACACGGAAAGTGAGACCGCCCCGAACTGCGTGCCATCATTAAATACCGGACTGCTGGTCAGCGATCCGTTATGTGGCATTCGATGCCGGCTCGCTGCTTTTTAACCCTCATGATTGCCTGTGTCTCATTGATCGGATGTGGCGACCGTACGCCTGACCGTGAACGTGTGCTGCGACAATTGGCACAATCCTCGGATGCCCAGCTTGCAGGGGAAGCCGAGAACCTCAGGAAAAACTGATTCGAGCGCCGTCCGATAAGGAAGCACGATATTTTCTAATCAAATCGCGAGCGCGATTGTTACATGGCACGCGTATAGCCGTCATCCGCAAGGAGCTTGCCGAGAAAGTAGGTTACGGTCGCATTGAGGTCGATTGTGCAGAGCGCTCGATGCGGGTGCTGGCCTTGTCAGATCGACGTTCTTTTGTAGAAGCAGGGCTATCAAGACCTGTCGAACTAAGCTCCATCGCCGATCGGCCGTTGAGGCGGGAATTAGCGGCTGCCGTTTGCGCAAAAGACGGAGCGTAATAGGCGGGTAGATTGATCTGTCAGCGCTGGCTGATCGCCGACCGCTACGAAACCCTGCTAGGTGTTTGGTCCCGGCATCTGGTGGATCAGATCAACAATGAGTCTGTCCGGCTCTGACGTCCAGATCTTGCAATGTATTTGTAAGGCGTGAGGCCATTGAGCGTCTTGAGGCGACGGGCAAAATAATAGGCCGCCATGAGGTTGGCGAGGTGCACAGGCAACTGCTCGTGGCTATCGTAATGGAAGCGTTTGGCGGTCGCCTCCTTGATCGTGCAGTTCATCCGCTCGACTTGTCCGTTGGTCCAGAGATGGTAGGGATGGATCGGCCCCTTAACTGAGCTCGGGAGAGCCTTGGTGAGCCGGTGCTCTATGTCGTTCGCTTCGCAGATCATGTCGAAGCGCATCTGCCGCGACCAAGCGGTGTTACAGTTGCGCGACTGTGCGACTAGACATGCTGGACACCTTATTTGGCCTTTGACGACGCGAACGAGCGCGACGGCATTCTATCTAGTGAGCAATGTGCTTGAAATGCTACGGCGCGGTTGGAAGTTCCATATTTTCACTTATGATATCCATGTTCACCAGCGCACCCATGGTTGGTTGTACAGATAATGTCGGGACCATAGGGGCTCCGTCTGGAGAGGAATTTCATGCGTATCGCACTTGCAACCCTAGCCCTGCTCGTGTCCGGCGCGGCATGCGCGCAGTCGACGCCAATTCCAAAGATCGAGGCGCGCGACGGGCGTCACGCGCTGATTGTTGACGGCGCACCATTCTTGATGCTGGCCGCGCAGGCCAACAATTCGAGCAACTATGTCTCGCAGCTGCCAGCAGTCTGGCCCATGCTCGACCGGATGCACGCCAACACGCTCGAAATGCCGGTCGCCTGGCAGCAGATCGAGCCGGTCGAGGGGAAGTTCGACTTTTCCTTCGTGCAGGCGCTGCTTGACCAGGCACGCGCGCACGACAAGCGCGTCGTCCTGCTCTGGTTCGGAACGTGGAAGAACACGTCCTTGGCGTACACGCCCGATTGGGTAAAACTCGACAATATACGTTTCCCGCGAATGAAGACGCGCGACGGCAAGGATCACGGCGTCCTTTCGGCGATGTTCTCCACGACGATGGAGGCGGACAAGAAGGCGTTCGTTGCGCTGATGACTTATCTTAAGTCGCATGATCCGCAGAACACGGTGATCATGGTCCAGCCGGAAAACGAGACGGGGAGCTACAGTAATCCGCGTGATTACAGTGCGAAGGCGAATGCGTTGTTCGCACAGGCGGTCCCGGCGCAGCTTATAAAGGCGCTCGGCAAGGCGCCTGGGACGTGGAGCGCGGTGTTCGGCGTGCAGGCGGACCGCGCGTTTAACACTTGGCACGTCGCGCGCTTCGTTAATGTGATCGCCGCGGCGGGAAAGGCGGTAAAGCCGCTGCCGATGTATGTGAACGCGTCGCTCGCAGGCCCCTCGAACGTGCCCGATCCCAACGGCGTCGCGAGCGGCGGCCCGCAGCAGGACGTGCTCGACATCTGGAAGGCGGCGGCACCGTCGATCGATGCCGCGGCGCCCGACATCTACGATCGCAAACACGACAATGTAATTGCGTATCTGAGCGCCTATGCGCGGCCCGACAACGCGCTGTTGGTGCCTGAGATCGGCAACGCGAAGGATTTTGCGCGGTTCTTCTGGCCGGCGCTGGGGCGCGACGCGATCGGCTATGCGCCGTTCGGGATGGATGACACGGGATATTCCAACTATCCCCTCGGCGCGAAAACGCTCGATGACGAGACGCTAGGTGCGATCGGCAGGAAATATGCGCTGTTCGCGCCGATCGCACGAGAATGGGCGGGCGTTGCGCTCACGCATCCAACCTGGGGCGTTGCCAAGGGTGAAGACGGCGCAGCGCAGTCGACCGTGATGGGCGATTGGTCGATTACGGCGAGCTTTGGGCAGTGGCCGTTCGGACAGAAAGAATGGACCTGGATCAAGTCCGACAAGCCCTGCTGGGCCGATCAGCCCGTCGGAGGCGCGGTCGTCGCACAACTATCGCCGACCGAGTTCTTGGTCGCGGGGGATTATGTCCGCCTGAACTTCAGCGCGAAGACCGGAGGGCCCGCCAAGGGCATGATGCTGCGGGTCGAGGAGGGGACGTTGACCGATGAGCGTTGGACTACCACCCGTGTGTGGAACGGGGATCAAACGGATTACGGACTCAACATCGTCAATCGACCGACGCTGCTTAAAGTTACGATGGGGGTGTACAAATAGACGTCCGCTTCCATTACTTCTTTTGCAAAGGCTCGCGCGTAGTTGGAACCGGGTCTCGGCCTAGGCCGGGACCATTTGGTCCACGCGCCGGCTTGCTGAGGGGGTCACACCAACCCACGCCCCTCGATTCGGACTGCTGGGACAAAGCCCGTGTACGCCGGTAGGTCCAGATGCAGTCCGGCGGCGTCGCGGCGATGCTTCAATGTGCCACCGCCGAGCAGTGATACCCGCTCGATCTCCCCCGCTGTGCGTCCCGTTCCAAGTGACGCAATCGTCGCAGGGCCGCGCGGGGGGGCGAGGAATAGTGCGTAGAGTGCACTCCTGTTAGTCGTGAAGCGTATGTCCCGCAGCGTGAACGGCTTGGCAGTCGCCTCGTTCTGCATGCCAACTGCAAGCTTGGTGGGACCTTCGCCGTAAATGCGCCAAGGTCGCGAGCCAAAGATCGCTTCGCCGTTGGTTGCGACCCAGGCTGCCATGCCGTCGAGGATCTTCTCCTCTTCCGAGTCTATCGAGCCGTCGCCAGGCTGCGGTACAGAGAGGAGCAGATTGCCGTTTTTGGATACGACGTCGGCGAGGCGCTGTATCACCTCCTCGGCGGTCTTGTAGCTGCGATCGTTGAGGCGTGCGACGTTGTAGAACCAGTCGCCGAGGCACGTGTCTGTCTGCCACGGCTCGTCCCACAGATGATCGGTGAAGCCCTTTTCGACGTCCTGGACGATGCCGAAGCGTTCGTTCGGCTTCAGCTGCTTGCCGGTCAGCACGACGTCGATCTTGCCGTGCCATTGGATCGAGCGGTTATAATAATCCGCTGCTGCCTCAAGCCCGACGGGGCCGAACGGCAGCCCATAATCGTCGAAATAGACAAGGTCTGGCTTGTATTTCTCGACCAAATCAGTCTGGCGAAGCAGCCAGCGCGTGACATAGGCAGGGTCGTCCTTGGGACCGGTTTCGACCCACCGGCCGTTATTCTTGTCGTGCCAGGCGTTCATCGCCTCGATCGTGTCGATGCCGTCGGGGAGCACGGCATGACCGCCGGTGTAGAGCTCCTGCGGGTCGAGTCCTTCCCACCATTGGCCTTTGCCGTCCGCCTTGGCTTGCGTGAAAGCATCGTAGCGGACACCCTTCTTGGCACCGATCGGGTCGTAGCCATAGGCGGGCTGGTACCAGTGCCAGGCGTGCGCCGCGTGGTTCGACACGCCGAATTTAAGGCCGGCGGCACGCGCAATCTTTTCCCATTCGCCGACGATGTCGCGCTTCGGCCCAACCCGTAGCGAGTTCCACGCGTGGTAGCGACTGTCGTAGCAATCAAGATTATCGTGATGCGTCGCGAGCGCGACGAAATATTTAGCGCCGGCCCTCACGTAGCGGTCCATCAGCGCCTGCGGGTCCCAGCGCTCGGCCTTCCAGGCGTGCTGCAGATCCTTCATCCCGGCAACCGACGGATGGCCGTAGGCCTTGAGGTGATGCTCGTACATCGGATGGCCCTGCATATACATGAAGCGGCCGTACCAATCCCCCTGCTCGGGCACCGCCTGCGGGCCCCAATGCGACCACAGCCCGAGCTTCGCGTCGCGGAACCAGTCGGGGTAGCGGTAATTGTCGACGAGCGAGGGCCAGTTTGCCTGCACCGGACCGCTCGCGCGGCCCATCGGGCTGGCTGCGCGGGCGGCGGTGGCAAGGCTCAGGGCGGCGGTGCCGGCGAGAAAGCCGCGGCGATTATAGGTCATTTGTCGGATCCCAACGTCTTTGCGATCGCGGCGAGCGCGAGGGTTTTCATGATGGCGTAGCCGGCGGGGGTAGGGTGGACGCCGTCGGTCGAAAGGCCCGGCTTCATGCCGCCCTCGGCCGTGGTTAGCGCGGCATGATAGTCGACTTAGCTATGCCCGTGCACCTTGGCATAGCCGCGCAACCAGGTGTTAAGCGCGGCGATCTGCGAGACGGGCCGCTTCGCGGGGCTCCAGGGGAAGGCGGCGGCGGGCGGAACCGACGCGAGGATGACCTTGATGCCGTACGCGCGCGCCAGTTCGGCCATGCCGGTGATATTGCCCTCGACGGTTGCCATCGTCACAGCACCGGTGTTGCCAGCAATGTCGTTTGTGCCTGCCATAATGTGAACCGCGGTCGGATGAAGTAGGATTACGTCGTTGCGGAAACGGATCAGCATCTGCGGCGAGGTCTGGCCGCTGATCCCGCGGTCGACCAGGCCGTTGGTAAACGGCGACGCATCGGCGCCGATCCAGTTGTCGGTGATCGAGTCACCCATGAACACGACACGCACGGGGGTCTTGAGCGCAGCGTTCTGCGCGGCGTCGCGGCACAGCTGCCCGTGATCGCGCGTTAGCATATGCAGATTGTACATCTGATAGTCGGCGGCGGGTCTGGGGTGCGTCGGGCACGGATCTGCGACGATGCCGACGAGGTCGTCGGCATAAGGATCGCCGGGGACCTTGGTCTGCGCGGCACCGGGGGCCAAGCACGAGATGGCGGCGAGCAGCGCCGTGAGGGTTTGGATGCGCATATCAGTTCCTTGCAAGCGCAGCGGCGATCGCGCGCGAGGCGATGGGAGTCATGCGGGCATAGCCGCTAGGGAGCGGGTGAATGCCGTCGGTTGTGTACGAGCGGCCGAGCATGCCTCGGGCATCAACCAGGGCAGCGTAGTAATCGGCATAGGCATAACCGCGCTCAGCGCAGAAGACGCGCAGCCAGGTGTTGAGCGCAAGTAGTTCGTCAGGCTTGCGCTCCCCGACCACGTTGCGCGCGGCTTCGGTATAGTCGTTCACCGGGAGCAGCGATCCGAACACGACCTTAATGTGGTGCGCGTCGGCTAAGTCGGCCATTGCTTCCCAGTTGGTCTTGATCTGCTCGGGTGTTTCCTGTTGCAGGAAGCCCTGCACGTCGTTGACGCCGGCGAGGATCACGACCGCCCGCGGGTGCAGCGCGATTACGTCTTGATGGAAGCGCAGGATCATCTGCGCTGTGACCTGGCTGCCGATGCCGCGATTAATATAGGGCTGGCCGGGAAAGCTGGCCGACAGGTTCCAGCGGTCAGTGATCGAATCGCCGAGGAACACTACGCGACGCTGGCCGGGTTTGCGGGTGGGGAGAGCGGCATTGGCTTGCCGGTAGATGTAACGTTCACCAAAATCCTGCATCAGGCTTGGGACGAGCTTGGCGCGGAAGGGCCCAAGCCACTGGCCCCAGTCCCGCTCCACGACGACTCTGCGCTCGGGCGAGCTTTGATAACCTTGCGCCACGGCCGCGCTCGACAACAAGGCCAATACGAAGACGCCGACCTTCATCCGAGGAGGCCGTGGCGCGCAGCGAACGTCATGAACAGCGCGGGCCATGCCATCGCCGAGCGGTCGGCGGGCAGCCGACTGCCGAAGCCGTGCCCCCCGTCCTCGAAGATGTGCAGTGCGACCGGGCGTTTGGCGTCAGTCATCGCGCCGAACATCGCGATGCTGTTCGCCGGGGGCACGAGACCATCGTCGGCGGCATGAACGAGGAAGGTCGGCGGGGTGTTCGCGTCGACGCAGTGTTCGACCGAATACCGGCGGCGCGTTTCGAGCATAGCTTCGGCCCCCAACAGCTGATCGCGCGAGCCGGCATGCGTATAGGGTTCGTACAGGCTGATCACCGGGTATACCAGCGCAGCAAGATCGGGACGGGCGCTCTGTCCGTCTGCGGAGTCGACAGGTGCGTACACCGCCCGCGCATGGTGCGTAGCAAGCAAGCCTGCGAGGTGGCCACCTGCCGAAAAACCGACCACTGCGAGACGATCGGCCCGCACGCCGAAATCCGCGGCGCGGCTGCGGATCAGGCGCATCGCACGCTGCGCGTCCTGCAGTGGCACGTCGGAACGGTCGTCCCACCCTTCACCGGGCAGGCGGTACATTAGTATGAACGCGGTGATCCCGCGCGCGTTTAGCCACGCCGCTTGCGAGGTGCCCTCGTTGTCGTACGACAGGAAAGCGTAGCCCCCGCCGGGGACGACGAGCACCGCAGACCCATTTGCGCGCGCAGGACGACGCACGATCAACACGGGTTGTGCGATGCCCGTGACCCAACGATCGGGATGCGCGGGATCTTGCGATTGGTCGTCGATCCGTCGCGCGGGGATCGTTCCTCGGCTGCCGGGTGGAGCCCCGGGCCACAGCGCAACTACCTGGTCCGTCGCGCTGATCTGCGCGGCGAGAGGGCGGGCGAACGCCATCAGCGCTCCTCCGCCCAAGACAGTTCGGCGGGAAGGGGTCATGCTGCGCTCTCCACCTGCTGGATAGCACCGGCGCCGTCCCTTACCACAGGCGTAAGTTGTCCCGCGATCGCTGCGGCTGCCGTGCGCAGCACATTCTGCGAGGCTGTCAGCGTTAAGCGACTGGCGGGACCGTCAACGAACGGCACGGTCAGCGCCGCGCGAGCGAAGCCAGCAGTGAGGATTGGCACCGACAGATCGGTGATGCCGGTCAGTACAGGGCTTGCGGTTGCGCCACCACCATCCGCGACGAGCCTGTTGAGCTGCGCAACGAGCGCCGCTTCGTCAATCGCTACACCGGTCAGGCGAATCTCCTCCAGCATGGCTCGCCGTGCTTCCGACGGCTGGAAGTCAAGCAGAATGCGCCCCGAGGCCGAACTATATAACGGACGGTGATAGCCCACGCGCACCGCAAAGCCCGATAAGCCGGGCGCCTCGACCCCGGTGATCACCACCATTTCGGCTCCCGACGCAACCGCCATATGGCAGCTCTGTCCGGTGTTGCGCGCGACGTCGTGCATCGTGGGGAGGGCCGTCGAAACGAGATCGCGAACCGGCGGCTGGCCCATGCTCACCGCAAAGAGCCGGTTGGTGAGGCGATAGCCGTCGTCGCCGCGCGTGATGTAGTGATGCTCTTCGAGCACTTGCAGCATCCGGAAAATCTCACTGACGGAGCGTCCAAGCGCGATGGATATGTCGGACATGTTGAGCGGGCCGGCTGCAGAGGCGAGCATCTCCAGGATCTCAAGACCCTTGGTCAGGGCAGGCGCCTGATAGCGCGATTTGTCGGCCATTCCTTCTCTCCAGCGTCCTTATCACGGCTTCTGCGAGACCGCTGATCGGTTCAGAGGTGCCATCAAAGATTCACACATGAAAGCACTTTTTATATTTCATAATCGTTTTGTCAGGTTTATAGGATTGTACAGCGCTCTGGCCATGAGAAGCCGGGGTCTGAAGAGGATTACACGATGATTGATTCGGCTGCTGCGCGTCGCGTTCGAGGAATGCATCTGGCAACCGGGACGTCCGTTGTTGCGCTCCTACTGGGCTGGGCTATGCCCGCCTCTGCGCAGACGGCAACACCTGTGCCGACGGCATCGGAGCAGAGCGGTACGGTTGCTCCTAGCGCGGAGGAGGGCGTCGCCGGCGCTCAGGCCGAAGGCACTACACCGGCGCAGGATCAAGCCGATATCGTCGTCACCGGCGTCCGTGCCAGCCTTCAGTCGGCCCAGAATATCAAGCGCAACTCTGCGCAGATCGTTGATTCGATCGTTGCCGAAGACATCGGCAAGCTGCCCGACCGCAACATCGCCGAGGCGCTGCAGCGCATTTCGGGCATCCAGATTCAGCGTAACTACGGCGAGGGCAGCTCGGTTGCGATCCGTGGCCTGACGCAGGTCCGCACCGAACTGAATGGCCGCGACATCTTCACTGCTAGCGCCAACAGCAGTTCGCTGAGTTTGGAGGACGTGCCTTCGGAATTGCTCGCCGGAATCGACGTCTACAAGAACCCGTCGGCGGACCTTATCGAGGACCAGCTGAGCGGTACGATCAATTTCCGTACCCGCAAGCCGTTCGACTTCAGCGGCTTCAAGGTCTCAGCCGCGGCGACGAACACCTATTACGACCTCGCGCGCAAGAGCCAGCCGACCGCTTCGCTGCTCGTCAGCAATCGCTGGAACACCGGGATCGGCGAATTCGGCCTGCTCGTCAGCGCTTCGTACCAGAAGACCGTGTTTAGCCAGGACACGATCTCGACGGAGCCGTTCGAGACGCTCGATCCGAACGATCCTGATCCAATCATTCGCGCGGCATCCCTCGCGGCGTTATCGTCGCTTGGTCGCACTGGGCAGGTCACGACCATTCCGCACGGCACCGGCATCGGCCAGGTCAATGGCGCACGCCGGCGGTTCGGGATCGACGCGTCGCTGCAGTGGCGGCCGACTGACACGCTGGAGATCACGGGCGAACTGTTCCGCAACGACTACAAGTTCCGCTATGACGATTTCAGCTACTTCGCGGAGCCTGCGGAAGGCGCGTTGAACGTCGTCCCAATCCCGGGCGCCGCGTTCGCGTTTGGCCCGAATGGCGATTTTCAAAGCGGATCGTTCCGGGATATCCGCCTTGCGGCCAACACCAGCCTCGAAAAGCGTCACTCGACGACCACCGACTATTCGCTGAACGCGAAATGGCGCCCGAGCGCGAGCCTAACGATCACCGCCGATGGCCAGTTCGTCGATTCAAAGACGAACGGCCTCCGCTCGATCGTGGGCCTCAACGGCGTTGGCAATGCTACGCTGGTCCAAGACATCAGCGGCGACATCCCCTCGTTCCAGATCACCGCGCCCGGCGGACTGGAGAACCCCGCGAATTACGCGTCCGCTTTCTATCTTGATAACCTGAGCAACTCGCGTGGCAAGGATAAGACCGGCCGCCTCGATGCCGAGTACAAGTTGGACGGCGGTGTCCTGCAGTCGATCAAGGTCGGTGCTCGCTATGCCGATCGCTCCAGCCGCTCGAGCGACACCGGCTATCGCTACACCGGCCTGAACGCGGTGCCTGCGCAGCTTGAATTCGGCAATTTCAGCAAGTTCTTCCGGGGGGACGCTGATCTATTCGGCAATGCGCTGCTGTTCTCACGCGGAATCACGCGTGACTATGGTACGACGCTTGGCACACTCGGTATCCCGACAACGCCGTCCTATCTGCCTAGCAGCACAAGCAACCAGTCGCAGAAGACCTATACTGGCTATGCCACTGCCTTCTTCAAAGCGGATACACTGCCCGTGCCGATTGACGGCAATATCGGTGTACGCGTGGTGCGGACCAAGCTGAACGTCGACGGCTTCTATCAGCAGACCGACCTAGTCACCCCGGTTGCCGGCGGTCCGCAGGTAACCGGGCCTACCACCTTCGTGCCGATCGTGAGCAGCGACAACTACACCTCGGTGTTGCCGAGCTTGAACCTGCGCGCACATCTCACTGAAAAGATGCAGCTTCGTCTGGCGCTGTCTAAGAACATATCGCGCCCGACGCTGAGCCAGCTCAACCCGAGCCTGAACATCACCGAGCCGGGCATCGCACAGATCCGGCAGGAGCAGTACACCTCGGGTGGCAACCCTGATCTGAAGCCGATGACCTCAAAAAACCTCGATGCGTCAGCCGAATGGTATTTCTCGCGCACCGGATCGCTCACCGTCGCCGGGTTCTACAAAGATATCTCGGACTATATCCAGACCGGCATCTCGCAGCGTAACGTCACCTTTACCGACGGCCAGACCGCGCTATACAACGTCACCTCGTACAGCAACGTCAGCAACGCCAAGGTAAAGGGCGCTGAAGTTGCCTATCAGCAATTCTACGATTTCCTGCCGGGGCCGCTCGCAGGCCTGGGCGCGCAGGCGAACTTCACCTTCGTCGACTCATCGGCGCCTAGCCCAGCGACCGAGGGCCCCGTCCGTCAGCTGCCGCTACAAGGATTGTCGAAGTACAATTATAACCTGATCGGCATTTACGAGCGTGGCATTATCTCGGCGCGCGTCGCCTACAACTGGCGCAGCAAGTATCTGAGGCTCACATCCGGCAACGGATCGGGCAATCTGCCGGTGTTTCAAAAGGCGTCGGGTCAGTTCGACGCGTCGATCACGGCGAACGTGACGCCACATCTGTCGTTGACGCTTAACGGGGTCAATCTGTTGAATACGATCCAGCAGACCTATTATGGCCTTGAGTCCCGCCCCCGTGATTCGATTGCGAACGATCGTCAGATCAGCGGCGTGGCGCGAATCACCTTCTGATCGCGACTTTTTCACGTTGAGATGATGACGTAATCTAACAGGAGTGTTTGTAGTCACATCTGAGTTGAGCGGTCGAACAGCATGACCGAAGCTAAGCCAAGCCAGATGCGCATGACACCGGGCCGAAATTTGACTGAGCGGCTATTCAATTTCGTGGGGCGTGAGATCGTTACCGGGCGTTACGATGGAAAGCGGTTTCCTACGGAAGCCATTTTGGCGTCTGAGCATCATGTAAGTCGGCCGGTCACACGTGAGGCGATCAAGATGCTGACTGCGAAGGGTTTGCTCTATGCGCGTCCGAAACAAGGAACTTTTATACAGCCCATCTCAGCATGGAACCTCTTCGACGCTGACGTGCTCAACTGGTTGCTCGAACGTCGATTCACGCTACCTTTGTTGCGCAGCTTTATTGAGTTTCGCCTTGCCGTTGAGCCGATGGCTGCACAGCTCGCTGCGCGTTCTGCGACGCCTAAAAATATTGCGGTGATTGCCGCTGGCTATGCACAGATGGAATCATCTCAGCAAGGCGATGATGACGCACTTGAGGCTACTATCGTGTTTCACATCGCCATTCTACAAGCATGCAACAATCCCTTTTTCAGTCAGTTCGAGAGTTTCGTCTCGACTGCATTGCGGACTTCAATCAGCTTTACTAACCGGTTCAACGACCGCGACGCAGGCCTTGCAGCGCACAGGGCGGTACTCGATGCTATTGCCGCGCATGACCCAATTTCCGCCAGTATTGCGTCTCGATCGATTATCGAAGACCTCATGATCCTGATCCGCAAGGTCGAGAACGAAGGCAGGTAGGTCAATCTTGACGCCACCGTCTTTGGTGTTTGGCCTCCCCATCTGGTTGATCGAATATACGATGATTTAATTAAGCTATGACGGCCAGACTCTGACAATGCAGGTGTACGGTTTTAAGGCCATTTAAGAGTTAGAGTCGACGGGTGATGTATTAGCGGCCGTCGATCTGGTAAGGTGCACTTGCGACATGATTAATAAAGCTGGGACCGCAATGCCGGCTCACGAACAGGTCATCGCACGAAATTGCACTGCAACGATGCGGGAGCCCTCATGATCCGATCACTTCCTAGACGATGGCGCGCGATTGGTGCAACTGTGCTGATGCTCACGGTTCCTGCGTCGGCTCGCCCGCCTGAAATTGCCCCGTACCGCTGGACCAACGTGAAGGTTGGCGCAGGCGGCTATGCTCCCAACATCGTCTTCAGCCCGGCGGAGCGCGGTCTCGCCTATCTGCGCACGGATATGGGGGGCGCCTATCGCTGGGACGACAGGGAACAGCGCTGGCTGCCGCTGCAGGACGGCAACGCCGTCCCGAGCTACATGGGCATCGAAAGCATAGCGCCCGATCCGCGCAGCCCGGATATTGTCTACATGGCCGCCGGCATGAACGCGGGCCAACCGGCCGCGATCCTCCGGTCCGGGGATCGGGGGCGGTCATGGCGCGTCACGCCGGTGCCGTTCGCGATGGGCGGTAATGAGGACGGCCGCGGGCTCGGCGAGCGGCTAGCTGTCGATCCAAATCAGACGCGTCGCCTGTTCTTCGGTTCGCGTCATGACGGGTTGTGGCGCAGCGAAGATGCCGGTGCGACCTGGGGCAAGGTCGCAAGCTTCCCCGTCGCGGGGCTCGGACGCCCGGCGTCCCGAAAAACGCATGGCGGCGTCTCCTTCGTGGCGATCGACGAAACAAGCGGTAGTGAAAGCAGGCCGTCCCGTCGAATATGGGCGGGCGTAGCAGATCCGGGTGAAGTACATCTCTATCGATCGGACGACAGTGGACAGACGTGGGTTGCGGTCACAGGACCGCCGATGCTGGCGGCAAAGGGCGTGGTCGATGAGCGTGGCGTGTTGTGGGTCGGCTATGCGAGCGGGCTTGGACCAAGCGGAATCGCGACCGGCGCGGTGTGGCGCTACGAGGCAGACGGACGCGGACGCGACGTGACGCCGACGGCGTGGCGCGAAACCGGCGCGGAGGGAGCATTCCTTGGTGTTTCGGTCTCGCGGATGACGCCAGGCACCGTCGCGGTCACGACCGTCGACCGATATCGGCATGGGGATTCGCTCTGGATCAGTCGCGACGACGGGCGCAGCTGGGACGATGTCGGTCCTCGCAGCAGGCGCAACGTATCCGAGACGCCGTTCCTGCTGCATGAAGGCAAAGGCGCGGATTTCGGACACTGGATCTCAGGTCTTGCAATCGATCCATTCGATCCGGCACACATCGCCTATACGACCGGTGCGACGGTCTATGCGACACACGGGGTGAGCAGTACGAGCGTCAACTGGACGCCGTGGACCAAGGGCATCGAACAGACCGCAGTCATCACCCTCGCGTCGCCGACAGGCGGCGCGCCACTGATCTCGGGCTTTGGGGACTTGGCCGGCTTCGTCCATGATGATCTCGACCGTTCGCCACAGCCGACCTTCATCAATCCGTACATGTCGAATACCAACAATGTCGATTACGCCGGGCTCAACCCGAACGTGATCGTGCGTAGCGGCAGCCTGTATCTTGATCGCCCACGCGAGGCTTCGATGGGCCGCTCCGAGGATGGCGGCCGAACGTGGACGATGGTCAAGTTGCCGCCGATGGGTGATCCGGCGAAACGCGAGGATCTGAATGGCGATTGGCCGATCACCGTCTCGGCGGACGGCGCGACGATGGTGGTGGCGACCCCCGTTCCGCAAGTCTCACGCGATCGCGGACACAGCTGGTCCGTGGTTCGCGGCCTGCAGGGCAGGACCCGCGCAGTGGCCGACAAGCGTGATCCGCGTCTATTCTACGCCGTGGACGTCGAGCGCAGCCGGGTACTCGTTTCGCGCGATGCGGCGGCTAGTTTCTCGCCCGTGACGGCGCGCGGACTGCCCGCCGGTCTCAGCCGGGCCGGGCGACAGGACCGCGAGGCGCAGAGCGCGCTTGTCGCAGACCCCGCGCGGACGGGCTCGCTGTGGCTGCAGGCGGGCGAGCGGCTGTTCCTCAGCACCGATGCCGGGCAAAGCTTCGCGCCGGCCAGCGGCAACCTCCGTGTCGAACTCTACGGGCTCGGCAAGAACGGCCTGTTCGCGGTCGGAACGCTCGACGGCATTCACGGTGTGTGGCGATCGGTAGACCGCGGGGGAAGCTGGTCGCGTATCGACGACGACGCGCATCGCTGGGGTGCACGGTACCGTGTCATCTCGGGCGATCCTCGGCGCGAAGGCCGCGTCTATATCGGTACAGACGGTCGCGGCCTGTTCTACGGCGACCCCGTGGAGGTTCGATGAGCCCGCAAGGTATCGTTCCAGCGGGAATGCACGCAGCGCAACCTGCCCTGGGGCGGGACACCAGAATATTGAGAGTCTAGCGATTTCCAGAACGGCCGCGAGTGCTGAAGTCCACGAGGGGGCATTAGCACTGAGCCACGAACGACATCCGGGAGAATGACGATGAAGGCAATTTTAACGGCGCTGCTGCTCGGCAGCGCGATGACAACAGTTCATGCACACGCACAGAGGTTCGAACGAACCACGGGGGGCGTCAAGGTGACCCCCGCAGGTGGTTCCGCCGCGAGCGTAGAGGTCTCCGTGCACGGCGACGGCATCATCCACGTCGTCACGACGCCGAAGGGTGCCGGTACGGCCCCTCGCGCTCCAAGCCTGATGGTGGCGCAGCCGCCCGCCGTGGGTACGTTCGAAGTGGCCAAGTCCGCCGGACAGGTGCGTATCACCACCCGCAAGGCAACCGCGGAAGTTGCGCTCGCCACCGGTCAGGTCCGCTTCCTTGACCCCTCCGGCAAGCCGCTGCTCGCCGAAGCCGGTCCCGTCCGCTTCGCGCCGGCCACCGCGGACGGGAAGCCATATGTCTCCGTCTCGCAGCAGTTCAACCGCGGCACCGACGAGGCGCTCTACGGTCTCGGCCAGCATCAGAACACGCAGATGGACTATAACGGCGAAGACGTTGAACTCGCGCAGCACAACATGGACATCGGCGTTCCGTTCGTCGTCTCGACGCGTGGTTACGGCCTGCTGTGGGACAATAATTCGATCACTCGCGTCGGCAATCCCAAGCCCTACGCCTTCGTAGGCGAGGGAATGAAGGTCACGAGCGGTGGCAAGCCCGGCTGGCGGGCCGAGTATTTCCTGGACGGCAAGTCCGCAGTGACGCGGCAAGAGCCCACGATCGACTACCAGTTCATCGAGGATCAAAAGAAGTGGCCCGAGGCCGCGAAGGCACGTACCGTCGCGGCGACTGGCGGCCAGAACACCGCTGGCAACGCGGTGCAGAAGCAGACGGTGGTGTGGAGCGGTGACGTTATGCCTACCGCGACTGGCACCCACAAGTTCAAGCTCTACGGGTCGAGCTACTACAAGGTCTACGCCGACGGGAAGCTCGTGCTCGACCGCTGGCGACAGAACTGGAACCCGTGGTTCGCCAACGTTGATTTGCCGATGACGGCCGGCAAGCCTGTGGCAATCCGTATCGAGTGGGAGCCGAACGCCGGCTACATCGCGTTCTTTCACAATGATCCTATGCCCGACGCGGACCGCCATTCGCTGTGGTTCACCAGCGAGGTAGGTCAGGCGAAGGACTATTGGTTCATTCCCGGCGGTGGCATCGACGGCGCGATCGCGGGATACCGACAGATCACGGGCAAGTCGGAGATGATGCCCAAATGGGCGTACGGCTTCTGGCAGTCGCGTCAGCGCTACGAGACCGCGGACCAGCTGACGGGTGTGGTCGATCAGTATCGCAAAATGAACATCCCGCTCGACAACATCGTGCTCGACTGGCGCTATTGGCGCGACCCCGAGTGGGGTAGCCACCGCTTCGACGCCACGCGCTTTCCCGATCCGGCGAAGATGCTCACAGACGTGCACGGCGATCACGCCAATTTCATGATCTCGGTCTGGCCGAAATTCTATCCCACGACCGACACGTACAAGGAGCTCGCGGCGGCGGGTCTCGTGTACCAGGGCAATCTGCGCCAGGGGAACAAGGACTGGGTCGGCCCAGGCTTCGCCAGCACGATCTACGATCCCTATTCAGCCAAGGGACGCGATATCTTCTGGAAGCAGATCGAGGGGCGGCTCGCGAACCTGGGCGTCGATGCCTGGTGGGCCGACGCGTCCGAGCCCGACCAGCATTCGAACACTTCGATCGTCCAGCGTATCGAACAGATGGGGCCGACGGCGATCGGGCCCGCAGCTCAGTATTTCAACAGCTATCCGCTGATGAACGCGCGCGCCTTTTATGACGGCTGGACCGCGTACAAGCCGAACGTGCGGCCGTTCCTGCTCACCCGTTCCGGGTTCGCCGGTCTGCAGCGCTACGGCGCAGCGATCTGGTCGGGCGACGTGGCCAGCCGCTGGTACGATCTGCGAGCGCAGATCTCGGCTGGCGTCAACGCATCGATGTCGGGCATCCCGAACTGGACGCACGATATCGGCGGCTTTGCGGTCGAGGATCGCTTCGCAAGCAAGACGCCGACCGCAGCCGATCTGCAGGAGTGGCGCGAGCTCAATCTGCGCTGGTTCCAGTTCGGCGCGTTCAGCCCACTGTTCCGCAGCCATGGCGAATATCCGTATCGCGAGATCTACGAGATCAGCCCAGAAGGCTCACCGATGCGGGCGTCGATGATCCGCTACGACGAACTGCGCTATCGCCTATTGCCGTACATCTACACGGTGGGTGCCGACACCTACATGAAGGACGGCAGCATCATGCGCGCGCTCGCGGCCGGCTTCCCTGGTGACCGCCAAGTGCGCCGGATCGACGAAGAGTATCTGTTCGGCGACGCGTTCCTTGTGGCGCCGGTGACGTCGTACAAGGCGCGCAACCGGTCGGTCTACTTCCCCAGCGGCACGACCTGGTACGACTTCGATAGCGGCCGGGTCTATAAGGGTGGCACCAGCGCTACGGTCGACGCGCCGTTCGAACGGCTGCCGCTGTTCGTGCGGGCGGGGGCGATCGTGCCGACGGGACCGGTGACGCAATATGTTGACGAGCGCCGCGACGCGCCGCTGACGATCCTGATCTACCCGGGCGCCGACGGCAGCTTCTCGCTGTACGAGGACGACGGACGGTCCACCGGATACAAGACGGGCGCCTTCTCGCGCATTCCGATCGCCTATGACGACCGCAGCGGCACAGTGCGCTTCGGGCCACTTGAAGGCGGCAGATGGGAAGGCATGCCTGCGACGCGCAAGTTGCGCGTGAAATGGGTCGTCGCGGGTCAGACGGCCAAGGACGACGCGTACGACGCGGAGGTCACCTACACTGGCCGGCCGGTCGAACTAGCGAGACGGAACCGCTGACGGCGACGACCAACGACAGACGACATGGGAGGAATGCAGATGACGGTATGGCGCGCCTTGGCCCTGATGGCCGCAATGGGAGCCGGAACCACGGCAATCGCGCAATCGGGCCAGGCTCCGATAAAGCAGTCGCCGATGCGGCCGGTGGCACGCTATGCCAATCTACGCGCCGCGATCTACATCGCGGTCAAGGACGCCCGCGCCCTCGCGGACCGCACGACGTTCGACCGACAGTTCGCTCGCGCCGCCTCGTAGCTGCATTTCGATAAGGTCTACATCGAGGCGTATCGCGACCACGAATTCGCGACCGCCGAGGAGTTGGAGCGGGTGAAGGGCTATTTTCACGAGAAGGGCATCGCGACCGCGGGCGGCATCACGCTCGCGGCCGGTGGGAAGAATGGCCAGTTCGGCACCTTCGACTATGAGGATGCGGACGATGGGGCAGAATGCGAACGCGCCAGCCGGCTGGCAGCACGCCATTTCGACGAAGTGATCCTGGACGACTTGTTCTTCTACACGTCGAAATCCGACGCGAACATCGCCGCCAAGGGCAAGCGCAGCTGGACGCAATATCGGCTCGACAGCATGCGCAAGGTAGCGCGTGACCTGGTGATCCGCCCCGCCAAGGCGGAGAATGCGCGCGTCCGGATGATTATCAAATACCCGAACTGGTACGAGCATTTCCAGGGCTTGGGTTACGATCTCGACCAGAACGCGCAGGCGTTCGACGGTATCTATGCGGGCACGGAGACGCGCGATCCGACGCTGACCGATCAGTTTCTGCAGCAATATGAGAGCTATTTGATCATCCGCTATTACGAGAATATTCGCCCCGGCGGGAATGGCGGGGGGTGGGTCGACATTGCCAGCATTCGCTCGGTTGATCGCTATGCGGAACAGCTGTGGGACACGTTCTGGGCAAAGGCGCCCGAGGTCACCTTGTTCAACTGGCGTCCGATGAGCGAGGATGCGCCGGCCATCGCCGGCGACAGGCCATGGTCGTCCGACCGGACGAGCTTCGACTGGACCTCCGAGCTGGCGCGCTGGCGATCAGGTGGCACGCCGGGAACACCCGGCTGGGGCCGTGCGGCGGGGCTCGCGCTCGAGCGGATAGATCCGATCCTGGGGGCGCTTGGCAAGCCAGTCGGCGTCGCGAGCTACAAGCCCTATCAGTCGTCGGGCGAGGACTTCCTTCACAACTACTTCGGCACGATGGGCGTGCCGGTCGAACTGTCGCCTAGATATCCTGACACCGCCGACACGGTGCTGCTAACGGAGGCGGCCGCTGCGGACCCGGCGATCATCGAGAAGATCAAGGGCTCGCTGCGGCGCGGTGCCGACGTCGTGGTCACCTCCGGACTTGTTAAGGCATTGTCCGGTCATGGCTTTGCCGACCTTGCAGAATGGAACCCCACTGGAAACACCGTAAGCGTGTCGAACTACATCCAAGGCTTCGGGGCTGGCAACGGCACCCCGCTCGTCGACGCGTCGGATCCACGACCGGTGCTGATCCCCGACATCCGTTTCTACACCAACGACAGTTGGATGCTGGTGCGCGCATATGCCGGCGCCAAGGGCTATCCAATGTTGCTGATGAACCATTATTCGAAGGGCACGCTGTACATGGTGACCGTGCCTGAGAACCCGGCCGACCTCTATGCGCTGCCCCAGCCGGTGTTGACGCAGCTGCGCTCGGTGCTGGCGCGTCATGCCCCGGTACTGCTCGATGCCCCCGCCGAGGTCGCGCTGTTTACCTACGACAACGGCACGTTCGTTATAGAGAACTACCGCGACACGGCGGTCACCATCCGGGTCGGCGTCACCGGTGCGGCGCGGCTGCAAGAGATCGGCGGGCCGACCTCGCTCACGGCAGCCGGCGAGATCACCGGTGCGATGGGAGACAGCCGGCCGGCGTTCGCGCTTAGCATTCCGGCCCATTCGTTCCGCGCTTTCGGCCGCGGCGTCGCTAGCGCGAACTAACTCCGAACCGCCAGATCGTGGTCGAGCGGAAAACCTGCCCGGGGCGCAGTAGCGTGGTAGGAAAGTCCGGGCGGTTCGGACTGTCCGACAGATGCTGCGTCTCGAGCGCGATGCCGTCGAACGCGCGCATCACGCGGCCGCTAGGGCCCTTGTCCAACCCGTCGATATAGCCGCCCGAATACACTTGGATCGACGGCTCGGTCGTCTCCACACTCAATGCCCTGCCCGATCCAATATCGTCGAGCCGCGCTACCGTCGCCAGTCTACCCAGCGGCTTGTCGAACAGCCAGGCGTGGTTGTAGCCATGCTCGCCCATCGGCGGTACGCGGCTGTCGATCGCCTGCCCGAGCGCGCGCGGTTGCCGCAGGTCGAGCGGAGTGCCGACGACGGACGGAAAGGCGCCGGTTGGGATGCCGCTGGCGTCCGTTGCGACATAGCGTCGCGCGAGCACCTGCAAGCGCTGCCCGCGGATCGACCCGCTGCCCTCGCCAGCCAGGTTGAAATAGGCGTGGTTGGTGAGATTGAGCGCCGTCGGCTTCGAGGTCCGCGCCTCGTAGTCGATCTGCAGCGCGTTCCCGCCAATCAACCGATAGGTTACCGCGACCTGCAGTCGCCCTGGAAAGCCTTGGAAGCCGTCAGGACTGTCCAGACTAAAGGTTGCCGCTCGGGAGCTTCGCGACCGCACCGACCATTGCTGCGTGTCGAACTTGGCCTTGCCGCCCCCATGGAGCGCGTTGGGGCCGTCGTCCGCCATAAGCCGCACCGGCTTGCCGTCGATCGTGAAACCCGCGCCTGCTATCCGTCCAGCATAGCGGCCGATCGTCGCACCGAACGACACCTTGCTGTTCTTAGCGCGAAACTCTGCCGGGGTCGCGAAGCCGAGCAGTATGTTCGCGGGGATGCCGTCACGATCGGGGACTTCGATCTGTGTAACCGTAGCGCCGAATGGAATCAGACGGACGACCATGCCGGTGTCATTGTGAAGTTCGATGACGTCGTTACTCGACTGTGCACTAGCGACCGGTGCTAAAGTGAGGGCAAGAACAATCATTATCTGACGCATATCTGCTCCGGATCCAGTTTGCGTATGGCTATATACCGTAGAAGATGCTGATACGCCCGGATAAAGGCATTCCTCGGACCTGTCTCATTGTCTATGTGCTTGATCTCACGTACGCTGGAGCGCCGACCAATCGGGGTTGATCATGCGGGCGAAGATCAGGTCGTTGATCGTCGCGACGGCATCATTCGGGGGAAGCGGCCATCGCCCGAACTTCCGTTCGAAATGACCGCCTGCGATCAGATGGTTGACCCCGCGCTCCATAGGCGCGGGACGGGCGAGCCTGTTTCGGTCGTCCCCCGACAAGTCCGTCATTCGATACCCTTGCCCATCGATACCGATTGCGGATCAGTCCGCCCGGCCGCGATATGGCATTCAATTGGGTGAGGCGACCCGGAACGCATGCGAGATGAGGGCGGCGTAAGCCATTGCCTGGAGCTTGGGGGGAACGCCCCCGGAAATCCGCGATCGTGCGAACGTCCAGTCGCAGGCCGCCCAGCAGCCACATTACTCCCAGGTCGCGTCCCGCCTCTGCCGCCAGGCACCGGCTCGACCGGACCCGGTTGAAATAGCCGTAGAGGTGGGGGTACAGCTTCAGCATATCAGCAGGGTCATAGCCGGGCCGACCTGCGCCTTGGGTCGCTCCAGCCAAAAGCACGCTCATCTATGTCTAGCTCGTCGATGAACACCGCGATGAACCATGTCAGGTTGTTCACCGATACGTAGTCATCAACCGACGCCAGCAGCAGTATTTGATCACGGGAAAGCCCTTCCTGTATCCCATGCCGGATCATATCGATCCGGCCACCACGCAATAATCCATCATGACGTTTTCAGACTGTCTGACTGTCTGGCGTATATTGCTGGTATACCCTGAGTAAGCATGCGATTTGGGACACAATCCTCGTTCAAACAAGGTTGGAAACAGCGAGATCGAACACCTCATTCCGGAGGTCTAGACCCTGCTCGAACACATTAGGGATGCGTCTGGCTTAGCCGCGTGGATCGCTGGGTCAGCCTCTGCCTTTAGAGGGCGATCACGAGATTCGTAGTCGATGGCATGAGCATCGGCACGTTTTGCATGTTTGACGCTGGTTCGCGGCTGCCATCAGATCAACGTCAGTCAGATCGCGGCAATCGATCCATCATTTGACGTCAGTGATCGAAGGCATGCGTTACAGTCGGCGTCACTGTTTGGGTTTGGTTAGCGCTGCAAGCTGCTTGGCCCTGATCGTCAACGCCCAGCTGATTTGCCGATCGGTGCCGGTTAGCGGTGGAAGAGCAAGGTGTGAGACTTGCGTTTCTTAACGCTACCGCGGCACCTTCTCAGCCCGCTTTTCCGCAACGATGCAGTCTCGACAGGTAGTCGTCTTGAGCCACTTAGCCTTTCGTTCCTGCTAGCTGTCAAAGCCGGAAAGATAGTGAGCCCGCTCGTGACCGCAGGCATGAATGATCCGCTGGTTCATGGCTGTTCGTGGTTTGTGCGCAACGGCAATTAGTCAGGTTGAATCAGAATTGCATTGAGTAGCTGACAATGTAAACCAGAGGCATGCTTGACCAGCTAAACTGGTGCAACCCCGTCGGCATTTGCCAGACATGAGCCAATCAACGTACCACTGAGCCGGACGCGCTTCGTTACCGGATCTATCGGGGTGTGGTGCAGTTCCAGCTCGTAGCGCCACCAACATCGCGGCGAAGATAGAAGGCCCCGTCATCTTGTATCAGGGTACCAATCTCATTGATCCGGGTTCATTCGTCACCATCGCTACGCCGTTACTTCATCATGATCGTGAGAGTTGGCGGGATATCATTGCGCGTTATCGATGTACTTCGGTGGGGCTCATGATTCTGCTAACCTGTTCTCGATCGGTCTTCAAAGGCTGATATTACGTCGCGCCATTTCAACCAACGCCGTATCCCCGATTGGTGAGCGGGGTTCGGCTTTAAATATGTCAGCCAAATCGAGCAGATCTTCTTTGGAAAGGTTCGCGATTGAGGCTTCGATCTCGGCAAGGCGCCGCACTGCGTGATCGCCGCGATCGGCGACCCGCTTCATTCTTGTCTTGAGCATATGGCTTTCTATCATAAACGTCGCGGGGGCGGCAGTGGCATTTACGGGTGATTTGCCGAGGTCATTCAGCCAAAATGCCCTATCTGCGGGCGAAAGAAGCTTCGTTAGTGGAGAGCCGGACCTCGTTCCGGCAGCAGATCGCGAAGCGGCAGGAACGTACAGCTTTAACAGTAAACGGCGTGATCTGGGGATCGCGAGCTCGCTGTTGGGCCATCGACCAAAATGCCTGCTGTCAGAAGTTATACGTGCCCCAGGCGCTAAACGAAAAACCCCAACCGGTTTCCCGGCTGGGGTCTATCGAACCCCTAGCTTGCATCGCCGAGGGTCCTGCCGGATTACTCCGGACTTAAGCCTGATACCCGGCAAGCCGGGTAGCGCAGGAACGAGAGGCATATACGCTGCTGTTCCTTAAGGTTCAATGACGATCCCGATTGCTGCTGAGACAGCTCGGCGAAGTTGGTCAACCTTAGCCTTTTCAAGTTCGATCTGATGGTACTGCCGAACGCCGGTCACGCGATGCTTGCTATGAGGAAGGTTGAGGCGAGTGTAGCCCACAGTTGCTACCATGTCGCACTTGGCCCAGCGCGGCCCTGGTCCCCACGGCTCTGGAATCTCATTGGGCACCTCGATGTGCCATGGTTCGACCGGGGTAGGGGCAGACATTGATAGTGGTACGACGGTCACCAGCGCGTCTCGACGTTTGAGTTTGGGCGAGATCGTAACCGCTAGCCGTCGCTTGATCATCTCCGGAGCTCTGAAGCCTGTAGTGTAATCGCAGATAACGATTGTGCCCGGTCGGGGATGGTAAGGAAGCGGCATGCTTGCTCGTAACGCGCGTTCTTAGACGAGGCCAGCTATGCCGCGGCGATCACGGCCGTCGGCCTTGTACTATTGAACATGAATGATTGGCTGGAGCTGGAGGCCGAGAAGGGCGCGCGAAAGCGGTCCCACCAGCTGACCACGACCATCCGTCCAAACGATTGGATCTATGACTGTTTATGACGTTTACCTTGTTTTTAATATTATAAGGATTGTGTTTTGCCCGTTTTTCCATGCTCACCCGTACGAGTAAATTCTGAGATTGAAGAGTGAAACTTTCAACAAACACTGTAATGTAAGGGCAGCATTGCTGACATAGCTACGTCATTTTACGCTCATACGCCTGGATCGTGGACTGCAAGGTTGTTCGGTCAAGTCACTCTACGGATGGCCCCCGCGAAACGATTTAGCTCGCTCCACTAACCGGGGCAGCATCCATGATTTTTACGATCGCTGCTGCCGCTGATCTGGCGCGTCAATGCGCGCCAGGTGTGGCCGTTGAAACGATGCTATCGGTGATCCACACGTAAAGCCGGTTCAATTCGCTGGCGATCGGCGTCAATCGTGGTGGTCGGTCCAAGCCGAAACCGCGCAGCTACGCCGAAGCCGTAAATACGGCGTATGCCCTTATCCGTGCCGGATATAATATCGACCTCGGGCTAGGTCAGATTAACAGCGCGAACCTTCGACGGTTAAACCTGTCGATCGAAGACGCCTTTGATCCGTGCCGTAGCCTGACCGCAGCCGCTACAGTGCTGACCGCGAATTATCTCCGCGTCCTGCCGCGTTCGCAGTCGACGCAGCACGCGCTCGCTACGGCGCTGTCGATGTATAACACCGGCAAGGAATGGCGCGGCTTTACGAACGGCTATGTCGGCCGCGTGTACGGCTCGGCCGGGACGGTCGTTCCTAGCATTGCCGGGCTTCCTAAGCTGGCTCCCCCTTCCACGGTTCTAGCCATGAACCGGCCATCAGATTTCGGCGCGGTCGCCCGCCGTGCCGATCCCCAACCCGCTCCGCCTGTACGCCTACCAGAGGAAGGCTCTCCCGTTCGAGAGGCTCCCGCTGCGAGCGTGCGAGGCGTGATGGTGTTTCAATGACGGGCAACACCTACCGAAAGGACGGACAAGTGCTGAAACGACACCACGAACACCTCAACGGGCATTATAATTCCGCCCGTCGTACAAAGGATCTGACACGGTTCGCCATTGCGGCGGTCGCGTGCTGCCTGATCGCTCATCCTGCCTACGCTCAAGGCACGGGCAACATTCAGAGCTTTGCGGACTCGATCAAAGAGTTCGTAACCGGGACGTTCGCAAAGAGCGTCGCGGTCATCGCGATTGCTGTCACCGGCTATCGCTTCTTCACCGGCCGCGCGAGTGCCGGGCCGCTGATCGCCGTCGTTGGCGGCTGCTTCCTGATCTTCGGCGCGTCGTGGTTCCTCGATCAAATCGTGGGCGGCTGATCGGTCGCTGCTGACGACGCCTAAACCAACTGGAGAACGATCTTGGGTGACGACGAACCACTAATCAGCGAGCCGCTTTTCTTGGCGGTCACGCGCCCGGCTATGTGGTTCGGCGTCCCCATCGAGGCCGGTATTCCGATGGCGATCGCGGGCGTCCTCGTCCTGATCGTCTCGGACAATCCGATTTACGGCGTGATTGTCGCAGTCGTCGGATTCGGGATCGCCCGGCTTGTCGTGCGCCACGATCCCAACGCCTTCCGGCTCCTGAACCTCGGCGTTCAAACGAAATGGAAAAACCGGGACCGCGCGTGGTGGGGCGGTAGCTCTTACTCGCCGCTCCCTGTGAAGGCTCTCAAGCGCAAGGGTTTTGCAGGTGAATAAACCGACCGTCGCCGAAAAGCTCCAGACGCCTTGGAACATCGCCAAGCGCGAACAGGAACCTAAGCGCTTTCTCCCATACTCACGCCATATCGACGATCATGTGATTGCGCTCGATGACGGCTCGCTCCTGACGATGTTTCGTCTCGACGGCATGGCATTTGAGACGGCCGATCGCTCGGACCTCAATTCGTGGCACGAAAATCTAAACAGCATTCTCCGCAATAGCGCGGACGAACGCGTTGCATGGTGGACGCATACCGTTCGCCGCCGCACCGACACTTATCCGGATGGCGCATTCCGATCGGAGTTCGCCCGCGACCTCAACGAGACGTATCGCGGCCGGGTCACGTCGGAACGCATGTTCGTCAACGAACTCTACCTGTCGATCGTCATGCGCCCGGCTGTCGGCGCTGCTGACAAGCTCGCGGTGGCGTTCAAAAATCTGGTGTCGAAACAGGCTCGCGTCGATGCGTTGGCAAAGGTCGACGAGGAAGACCTACAGCGGTTTAACGAACGCGCCAGCGAGACGGCAAAGCTGCTCGGGCGGCTCTCTCCGAAACGGCTCGGCCTGTATGAGTTTGACGATCTGCTGTTCTCCGAACCGCTGGAGGTTCTGGAGCTGATTATGATGGGCGCATATCGGCGGATTCCGCTGGTGCGTGGTCATCTGGGTTCGGCGCTCTATGGCGAACGCCTAATCTTCGGGCGCGAAGCCGTCGAAATTCGCGCGCATGATCGTAGCCGCTTTCTCGGCCTTTTCGGCATTCGCGAATATCCGTCACGCACCCGGCCGGGGATGCTTGATTCCCTGCTCAACGCGGATTTCGAGTTCGTGATGACGCACTCGTTTGCGTTCCTCGGCAAGAATGACGGAATGACGCGACTGATCCGTAAGCGCCGCCAGCTCGGCAGCACTGACGACGAAGCCGTGTCGCAGGCCGAAGCGCTGTACGACGCCGCGAACGATCTGGCGGATAACCATTTCGTGATGGGCGAACATCATTTCTCGATCGCCGTGTTTGGCGATACCGTGCGCCAGCTCAACGATAACCTGTCGTCGGCGCGCGCTGCTCTGTCGGACGCGGCGATGGTGTCAGCACGCGAGACAAGCGCGAACGAAGCCGCGTTCTGGAGTCAGCTCCCCGGCAATTTCACTTGGCGCGCGCGTCCCTCGGTCATCACGTCACGCAATTTTGCGGCAATGTCGCCGTTCCATACTTTCCCGGCTGGAAGGCCCGATAGCAACCATTGGGGGTCGGCCGTTGCGCTGCTCCAGACAACCGCGCTGTCCCCGTACTATTTCAATTTCCACGTTGCTGATATTGGTCATACGGCCATTTTTGGACCGACCGGCAGCGGTAAAACCGCCGTCCAAAACTTCTTCATGGCGATGCTGGAAAAGAGCGGCGCGCGGCAAATCTTTATCGACAAAGATCGCGGCGCGGAAATCTATGTCCGCGCATCTGGCGGGACATATCTGTCCCTGCAAAACGCCCTTCCGACCGGCTTCGCGCCGCTCAAGGCGTTTGATTATACCCCGGAAAATGTGTCGTTCCTTAGCGGTTTCATCCGCCAACTGGTGCGCCGCGAGGACACGCATCTGACTGTCGCGGAAGAGCGGCTAATTCACGAGGGCTTGGTTGCTCTCGGCCGTCTCCCTGCTCACCAACGCTCGATCCGCGCCCTTCGCGAAGTGCTGGGGTTCAAGGATGCAGAAGGCATCGGCGCGCGTCTGGAGCGTTGGGCGGAAGGCGGGCCGCTCGGCTGGGTATTCGATAACGAGGCCGATGTGCTCTCGCTGGAGGCGCGTTTCCTCGGGTTCGATATGACGGATTTCCTCGATAACGAGGAAGTTCGCACCCCTGTTATGATGTATATGTTCCAGCGGTTTGAAGAGCTGTTGGACCGCAAAGAGCGTCTCGTCATCGATATCGACGAGTTCTGGAAGGCGCTGGGTGACTCGCAATTCACCCGGTACATCGAAGACGCATTGCTTACCTACCGTAAGCGCAACGCCTTCTTGATCTTCGGCACACAGAACCCGGATCATGCGCTGCGCTCTCCGATCGCGAGTAGCATCGTCGGCCAGGTCGCAACGCTCATCATCATGCCGAACCCGAAGGCGAGCGAGGAAAGCTATCGCGTCGGGCTGGGTCTGACCGCGAAAGAGTTCAATCTGATCCGTCGCGAGCTGGTTCCGGAATCCCGGCAATTCCTCATCAAGCAGGGTCACGATTCAATCGTGGTGAAACTCGACCTCGACGGCCTCGACGACGCGCTGGCGATCCTGTCGGGCCGGTCGTCGACTGTCGGGCTTCTCGACGAATTGCGCGCCGAGTTGGGCGACGATCCCAAGGTTTGGCTTCCCGAGTTCCACCGCCGCCGCAAGTGGCTCAAGTAAGGAGAGAAGACGATGAAACGATATGTAATCGGACTCGCCGCACTCATGCTCTGCACAACCGCACCAGCGGCAGCGCAGGGCATCCCCGTCTATGATGGGACTTCATACCTCAAGCTGCTGGAACAGGCGAAGACCGCCGCGTCACAGCTCAACAAGCTGCAAGAGACGTATAATCAGGCGGTGAAGGCGTATGATGCCGCCAACGGTATCACCAACGTCAACGATATCGGCTCGATCCTCAACAGTTCGCAATCGCGAAATTGGATCCCTTCCGAAGCGAAGGATATCCAAAAGCTGATGAGTGGCGCGAACGATCAGCTCGGATCGCTCGGCACCGCCGCCAATAACATTCGCAACGGAAGGCGTGTCGATATCCCGGCGCTGGGTGCGAATGCGACGGAAAGCGAAAAGGCCGCGCGCAAGGCTCTCGATACGAACGGCAACAGCTATGCGACTGACGCTGCGGTTGCAGAAGCTGCCTATAGCGCAACCGGCACCCGCACGAAGGGCCTCGAAGAGCTGCGGCGCTCGCTCGATACTGCGACGACGCAAAAACAGGTGCAGGATATCCAAGCCCGCATCGCCGTCGAACAGGCGCATATCCAAAACGATCTAATGCAGTTCCAGGCGGTGCAAGCGCGTCGAACGGCCGAAGGCGAATTGCGCGGCCAACAGATGCTAGAGACGCAAGCCGCCGCCCGCGCCGCCTATGCTAAGAGCCGCCAAAAGTGAGGGTCGTTCTGACCGTCATGGTTGGCGCGATGGCGCTGGCTGGTTGTTCGGAAAACTCCCCGATCGCGGCGCAACCGCGATCGTTGGACTTCTTCAAGGCGAATACCGCCGTCCGCAAAAAGGTCATTGCGGCGTGTAAGGCGGCGCAAGGCACGCACGCTTATCAGCCGGAAGAAGAGTGCGGAACGGCGCAAATTGCCGATCAGCAAGTAGCTCGCGAGAATTACGCTCGCGAGCGCACCGGAGGGAAATAGCAATGAATCCGGCAAGCCCTACGCTTTTCACTGAGGCATATACTTACTTCAACGGTCAGTTGAACATGTTTCTAACCCAGCGGTACGGCGATGTAGTTGACGCCGTTCGCGGTCCTCTTTTGGCAGGGCTTGTCATTTATATTGCGATCTACGCTTTCGCGATCATGCGCGGCGTAGTGCAGGAACCTCTTACCGATTTCGTCTATCGCGGCGTCAAGCTGGCAATCATCTTCACGGCTGCGACCACCGTTGCCTATCAGGATTGGATCACGGGACCGCTATTCAACGACGCGCCTAGCGCCGTCACGGAGGCTATTTCCGGCAAAGAATACGGCTCGATGGGCATGGTGTTTGATGCGCTGGAATCTCAATCGATAGAGGTTTCAAACAGACTTCAAACCGCCGCTGACGCAATGCCACTTCTCATGGCACCACGCGCGATCCTGTATTACATTCTTTCCTTCATTGTTCGCCTGTTCGCTGAAATTGCATCGTGCGTTGGTTTCGGCGTCAGTATGCTTGCGCTGATATCGCTTGCGATCATTATCGCTATGGGGCCAATATTTATTGCGCTGTCGCTATTTGATTGGGGAAAGCGGTATTTCAACGGCTGGTTAAATCAGGCGTTTAACTACATCGTCGTACTTGCGATCATAACGACAATGGCAAGCCTTATTACCGATCTTGGGGATAAGGTCTTAGGTCAAATGAACATCGAAGACGATGTATCTGCTGCCGTTCTTTATATCGGCTTCTACGCTCTCGGTACTTTCTTCTTTTTCCAAGCTCCCTCCATTGCATCGGGCATCACTGGCGGCGCTGCCGCTGGCGCTAGCGATCTGGTCGGAAACGTCGCTCGCGCTGCCTCTAGGCCGTGGTTGCCGTCGCGGGGCGGCGGGGGTGGCGGCGGTGGCCGTGGTGCCGGGGGCCGTGGTGCCTCGGGCGGCTCAATCTCAAAACGATAATCTAGCTCGGGGAACGTCATGAACTGCAATTTGAATAACCGACGCTCGCGCGGGTTTAGAATCGCGGCAATCGTCGTCGCTCTCGCGGGTCCGCTCGCCGGGTGCGCCACGTCCAAGACGCCAAAGCTCGCTGTCTGTGATGGTCGGCACAAGCGGCCAGCTAATCCTTACGGAAGCATCCTGCCGGGTGCGCCTCCTGTTGTGTACGTTCCCGGTAAAAAGGGCGTGCCGGTCCCCGTCCCAGCGCCATCAGCGCCAGGTGCGCCCGCACAGGTCTTCTCACCCGATCCTGCGGCAACGTCCGCCCTCACGCCCGACGCCTCGCGTCGGGTCTTCGCTAGCTGCTGATAGGAGCCGGAAATTGGCCGAAGGTGTCTCAAAATCCGACCTCCAAAAGTATTTCGCCGATGCGCGAAGCTGGGACGAGGATCGCGCACGCGCTGCAATTAAATCGAAGCGGTTTGCCTACATCATCGCGGGTGTAGGTGCTGCGACCGGCATTACTGGCCTTGCGGCTGTGGCAATGCTTGTCCCTTTGAAACGTATCGAACTCGTCACCGTCCGCGTTAATCAGACGACCGGCGCTGTCGACGTTCAAACGGAGCTTAGTGGCAAAAAACAGATTGCTTACGATGAAGCCGTTTCTAAGTATTTCCTCGCGAATTACGTTCGTCTGCGGGAAAGCTGGAACTCGGCTTCCGGTAAGGAAGACTTTAACGCTGTTGCAATCCTATCAACTACGCCAGAGCAACAGCGCTTGTCCGATCTTATGAACGTGGCAAACCCTAAAAGCCCTCGGGCCGTGCTTGGTGAAAACGGGTTTGCAAATGCTCGGGTAACAAACATCACCTTCATCAACAACCGCGTTGCTAACGTGCGCTTCACGCGCACTGTTCAAACGGCGACCACGGAACCCACATCAACGGATTGGATTGCGACTGTGACGTTCGGTTACACCAATGCGCCAATGACGGAAGGCGACCGCTTCCGGAATCCTCTTGGGTTCCAAGTCGAGAATTACCGTGCTGATCCAGTGGTGGTCGGACGATGACGCGGGTTGCACTCGCAGCCTTGGCGCTGGGCCTAATCTCGGTTCCCGCACTGGCATCCGAAACGCCTCGCGCTGGCTTTGCCGATCCGCGCGTTCGCACCGTCAATTATGATCCGGAACAGGTTTACCGGATCGTCGGCGTCTTCCGCACGGCGACACAGGTGCTGTTCGGTAGTGACGAGGAAATCGTCAACGTCGCTGTTGGCGATAGCATCGCTTGGGAGGTCGTTCCTCGCGGCAACCTAGTATTTATCAAGCCCCGCGAACGCGCTGGTCCGACGAACTTGATCGTCTCGACGATGCACGCCGGGCAGTTGCGAAACTACACATTCGAGCTGACCGCACGGACAGGCTCGATCAAAGCCAATGCCCGCGACACATTCTTTCAGGTTCGCTTTCGGTATCCGGAAGACGAACGATTGAAGGAAGAGCGGATGCGGACCCTGCAAGCGGCGCTCCAGCTCGCCAAGGTGCAGGAAACCGCGATGAAAAGCGCCCTCGATCATGGCGTTTTGGAAGGGCCGCGCAACCTCGCCTATTCTCTCCAGGGCTCATCCGATCTCGCTCCCTCGGAAGTCTCCGACAACGGGCAATTTACGGTGCTGCGCTTTCCTGCAAACCGCGAAATGCCAGCGGTCTACCTCGTGCGGCCTACGGGTGAGGAAACCCTAGTCCCGTTCGACGTGCGCGACGATTTCATGGTGATCCACACGGTAGCCAAACAATTCCGACTCCGTCGGGGTGCGGAAGTCGTCTGCATCTACAACGAAAACCCCAAAACCTACGGCGTCGACCACGGCACCGATACCGCCTCGCCTCTCGTGGAGCGGACTATGAAGGAGGAAGAGCGTTGAGCACGATTCCGCCCATTACCGATAGCGAGCCTGTCGACCGTACCCCGCCAATCCGCGACCGCACGCCCGAACAGGCCGATATCCAGCGCGGTATTACGCCAGTCAGCCGGGCAAAACAGACCGGCAAGATTGCTCCGATCGCGGGCGGCGCTCTTGTCGTTGCGGCGCTCTTGTGGATCAACCTCGGGGGTCGCGATGACTCCGCGACGACAAACACTATGGCGATGGCAAAAAGCGCCAAGGAGCGGCCGACCGATACGGCAAGACAGGTTGCCGAGTATCAGAACGGTACGCCGACGATCGCCACCGCTGCGACCGACCCTAACGCGCCGACGCTCGGGGCGTTGAACGTCGCGCCAGGTACACCGGGGACGACGACGCTCGCGAACGGCCAAGTCGTGCCGGCGATTCAGCCGGGCGCATATCCAGCGACCGGGCAGGGGGGCGCAAACCAAATGTCGCCCGCGCAAACCCTTGCACAACAAAGCCGCCGATCGCCGCTGCTCGTGTTCGGTGCTGGCGACGATAGCGGCCCGGGCGGGCAAGCTGGGGCGCCAGCCGGTAACAATGGCGGCGGTCAGCTCGGGGGCCTCCAGAACGCTTCGGCGGAACAGGAAGCGCCCGGCGAACTCGACCGGCTGCGCCGGGCATCGTCGATCGGTGAATCTCGCGCAACGATGATGCCGAACCGAAATTACCTCATCACGGCCGGGACGCTGATCCCCTGCATTCTGCAAACCGCGATGAACTCGACGCAGCCGGGCTATACCTCGTGCATCGTGCCGCGCGACGTGTTCAGCGAGAATGGTCGTGTCGTCTTGCTTGAAAAGGGGACGAAGGTTCTCGGCCAGTATCAAGGCGGACTCCAGCAGGGGCAAAACCGCCTTTTCGTGGTCTGGACCCGCGCGACGACGCCTCGCGGCGTTGCGATCGAACTCGGCTCGCCCGCGTCTGACGCTCTCGGCCGGGCTGGCATGGCTGGCGGTGTCGATACGTTCTTTTGGGCGCGCTTCGGCGGTGCTGTCATGCTGTCACTCATCGATGCGGCCGGACAGGCGGGATCGAACGCAGTTGCTAGCAGCGGAAGCTATAACGTGTCGCAGCCGTCCAACGCGGCCGGGCAATCGCTCCAGCAGTCGCAGAATATCCGCCCCGTCCTCAAAAAGAACCAGGGCGAGGAAGTCGGCATTTTCGTCGCGAAGGATTTCAATTTCGCGGACGTTTACGGACTCGCTCTCAAGTGACCCCATCGAGCGGTATTCTAGAACACTACATGGAACCGCTGCGCGCTCTTCTAGCGCCTGACGACGTGACCGAGCTCGTTATTAATCGGCCGGGGGAAGTCGGGATAGAGCGGCGCGGCGGTTGGGTATGGCATGACGTGCCAGAGCTTGATTTTGCGTGGCTGATGACACTCGCCCGCGCTGCCGCTGCCGTCACTAAACAGGACATAAATGCTACGTCGCCAATCTGTTCGACGGTCCTCCCAAGCGGCGAGCGGTGCCAATTCCTGATCCCGCCAGCCACGCTAGACGGCATCGTATCGGCAACGCTCCGCAAGCCTTCTACCGTCACAATGGACGTTGAATCGCTGATTGCGGGGGGCGTGTTTGACGAAACGGAAGCGGCATCGCGCGCCATTTCTCCGACCGACGAAGAGCTAAAAAGACTGTTGGCCGCGAAGGATTGGCAAGCCTTCCTCCAGCTCGCAGTCGTCAGCCGGAAAAACATCCTTATCAGCGGCGCGACCGCCTCGGGTAAAACCACGATATCGAAGGCGCTAATCCGGATGATACCGGAGGACGAACGGCTCCTGACGATCGAGGACGCCCGCGAGCTGACTATGCCGCATAAGAACGTCGTGCATATGATGTACGCAAAGGACGGGCAAAGCCTCGCCAAGATCGGGCCGAAAGACTTGCTCGAAAGCGCTTTGCGAATGCGCCCTGATCGCATCCTGCTCCAAGAGCTTCGCGACGGGACCGCGTTCTTTTACTTACGTAACGTCAACTCGGGCCATCCCGGTTCGATTACAACCGTCCATGCCAGTTCGGCCGAAGGCGCGTTTGAACAGCTAACCTTGCTCGTAAAGGAATTGGAAGGCGGGCGTGATCTTGCCCGTGACGATATCCGGGGTCTGCTCCACAGCCTTATCGACGTGGTTATTCAAGCGCAAAAGGTCAAAGGCCGCTGGAAAGTGAAGGAGATATTCTTTGATCCGTATATGGGGGAAAAGTCCGGCGACTAAGACGGCTGTTGTCGTCTGCGCCGTGATCGTCTTCGCTGTTCTATCGTTCGTCATTGGCGTGTTCATTGCGCTGGCCGCGCTGAAACAGCTCAATTCGCATATGAGTTTTGCCGCGATCCCTAAGTGGGTCTGGTACTATCGGTATGATCCGATCCTGCAAACTTGGCTTATGCGTGGGTCGTTCCTCGCCTCGGCGCTGGTGGCGATCGGCGCGCTACTCCTGTTCCGGAATACCAAGTCGCTCCACGGCGAGGCGCGCTTTGCCAACACCAAGGAAATCGAAACCGCTGGGCTTCGATCGAATGACGGCATCCTGTTGGGTAAGTTTGCCGGGCGCTGGCTAACCACAAATTCGGAAGCGCATGTGCTGCTGGAGGCTCCCACGGGTGCCGGTAAGGGCGTCGGGATCGTCATTCCCAATCTATTGAATTGGGCGGGGTCGGTTGTCTGCCTCGATATGAAGCAAGAGAACTTCAACAAGACGGCTGGCTTCCGCGCCAAGCACGGCCAGGCGGTGCATCTGTTCGATCCGGTCAACCGGGAAGGGCTTACGTCCTGCTATAACCCGATCGGCTATATCGACCGCGCCGATCCCGTTCAGGTCGTCGACGAGTTGCAGAAGATCGGCGCGATGCTGTTCGCCGCGCCGGAAAAGGGAGATCCTTTTTGGGCGGAAGCTGCTCGGACGGCTTTTGTCGGTGTCGGCACATGGCTAGCCGCAACGCCAACACTCCCGTTCACGATCGGGGAAATCTATCGCAGCATCACGACGGGCGATCCAAAGACCCGCTTCGCACAGGAAATCATCGATCGGGAAGCGGCTGGAAAACCGCTCTCGATCGCGTGCATTACCGCGCTTTCTGATTTTACCTCGGCGTCGGACAATACCTTTTCCGGTATTAAACAGAGCGTCACGACAAAGCTCGGGCTGTGGCTCAATCCGTATATCGACAAGGCCACCGCGACGAGTGACTTTGATCTGCGCGAGCTGCGCCTAAAGCCAATGTCGATCTATCTCGGTGCGACCGTCAACAATATCGACCGGCTTGCACCGCTCTACAACCTGATCTTTCAGCAAATCGTCGACCTCAACACCGATTCAAATATCGGTGAGTATGATCCGAAAACACAACACCGCTGTTTGATCCTGCTCGACGAGTTTGCGAAGCTCGGGCGGGTGCCGGTGATCGTCTCGGCAATTTCGTTCGTCCGCAGCTATGGCTTGAACCTCTTAATCGTGGTTCAAAACAAAGCACAGTTGAAGGACGGTGCCGACGAAATCAGTGCGAACAGCGACGTTACCGTGGTTTATACCCCGAAGGAGTTTAAGGACGCCAAGGACATATCCGATCGCCTCGGGACACATGGGCTTGGCGCTAAGTCGAAAAGCCGGGGCGGGTCACTGTTCGGGCAGTCAAACAACAGCGTATCGGAAAGCGAACATGCCCGCGCACTCATGTTGCCGCAAGAAGTTCTATCCATGCCGCTCGACGAGATTCTAATCTTCAAGCGTGGCGTTTTGCCGATTAAGGCGGCGAAGCTCATTTACTACAAGATGGAAGAGTTCACGTCGCGCCTTCTGCCCGCTCCAAAGGTACAAGCTAGCGATGCCTCGGCGCTCCCCCCGCCTAGCTGGGTGGATAAGGCTCCCCGTGATGCCGGGGCAGTACCGCCAACGCCGCCAACGGAACCGGCTCCCGCCGCTCCAGGTGGTGCCGCTGCGGATGCACCAGCCGATGCCCCGCAACAGGCTTCCCCGGCTCCGCGCGAGCTGACGGACGAGGAAATCGATAGTCCTGCGTTGCTTGATACCAATGCGCTCATCTTGGGCGATGACGATCCTTTCGAGGCAATCAAAGCCGGTGCTGACAAGGTTGTAGCGGTCGAAAACTGGCTGGCTAACGTGATGCACCCCGAAGACCGCGAGCGGGATGCCGCATAACCACAAAGGAGGACAACCGATGGCCGATCGCCAATATCTCTCGGTCCCCTACGCTGAACGGGACGAAGCAAAGGTCGCTGGAGCGCGCTGGGACAAGGATAAGAAGCGTTGGTACGTCGGCCCCAAAGCCGACGCGGAGGCCGTTGTAGCGCGCTGGCGCGAGCGGCCTCGGGAAGAGCTATCGGAATCCGATATCCGGGCGTCCTTCGCGAGTGCAATGCGTGACCTCGGCCTTAATCCAACCGGGCAACATCCAATTATGGACGGCAAGCCGCATCGCATCCCGGTCGAGGGTGAGAAGGGCGGTCGGGAGTCCGGTCGGTATGTCGGGTATCTCGACGGGCATCCGGCCGGGCATATCAAGAATTATAAAAGCGGCATTGATACGCCGTGGAAGCTGGAGGGCGTCACCATCGCCCCCGAAGAATCCGCCCGGTTGAAGGCCGAATTTGAAGCCAAATCGGAAGCGCGTGCGGCCGAACGTACCGCCACCTTCGACGCGACTGCGCGGCGTGTTACCCGTCAAGCTGAACGGCTGTCGCCTGTGGTCGCGGCTACGCCATACATGGTCGCAAAGGGCATCAGCCCGGCCGGAGGTGCGCTTACGGATCGCGACGGAAAGACGACGTATCTCCCCGCGATCGACGTCACCGGCAAACAATGGACGATGCAATATATCCGTGACGACGGGACGAAGCGGTTTGCAAAAGATAGCCACAAGGAAGGCACGTTCCACGTTGCGGGGGGCAACCTCGCTTCGCTGGAAAAGGTGCCTGTCATCATCATTGGCGAGGGGTATGCGACTGCCCGCACCGTTGGCGAGGAAGTCGGTTTCCCAACTGTTGCAGCCTTCGATTCCGGCAACCTCAAAGCCGTAGCTCTCGCCCTGCACGATCGCTTTCCCGACAAGCCGATAATCATCGCTGGGGATGACGATCGCGCGGAAGAGCTGAAAGGTCGACCAAACCCCGGCAAGGATAAGGCTGTCGCCGCTGCCTTGGCCGTGAATGGTCGGGCGATCTTTCCGGAGTTCGGCCAGGAGCGCGACGCCAACCCCGGCGCATATAGCGATTTCAACGATTTGAAGATGCGTAGCCCGAACGGGCATGTCGCCATTTCTCTCCAATTTGCCGAAGCCGTGCGTGACGTGGTGTTTGCAGCCGCCCGCGCCGAGCAAGAGCGAACAGCCCATCAAACAGACGCGAACAAGGAGCGCCCTATGCCTGACGACGCAAACCCGGAACCGGGTCGCGATACGGAGCGCAATGCGCCCGCGATCGAGCGTCCCGCCGCTGCCGTCCCCGCGCCGGAAGCCCCTCCCGTTGACCCTGCAAGGCTCGATGCTGACCGCAAAAGTTCGTCCGGACGAACTTTTCGGGAGGATACCGCGCCCGCCAGCACGCCACCCGAGCGCGGCGTTGATCCGGCTCCGGTAGCTCAACCCGCGCGCAAAGCGGCCGATGACGAACGGGGCGCGGCTGAAAATCAGCCTCCTTCGCCAGCCCACGAAAACACCATTGGCCCGGTTGGACCTGAAAGCGCCCGCGATCGGGGGCCGGGTGCTGCCGCTGCCGGCGTCCCGCCGATCGACCGCGATAGCCGCGTGGACCCTGACCGTTCGGCCGGTCCCTCGCGCGATACTCCCGGCGAACCGGATCGCGCGTCTGATCCTGCCGCGAAGAAGCGTGAACAGTCGCTAGAACCGGGTGACGTACCGGACGAGATTGCGCGCCGCTATTTCGTCCAGAAATCCAAATGGTCTGGCGAACCCGGTTTCTATGAATCCAGCACAGCAAAAGACCCGGCGTTTCGCGATCAAGGCGGCAAGCTCGTCGCGCATACCGATAGCCCGGCGACTGCGCGCGATCTGGTTGCGGTTGCTCAACATCGCGGCTGGGGCGAAATCCAAGTCACCGGGACCGACGCCTTTAAGCGCGAAATCTGGTTGCAGGCGATGCAGCAGGATATCGGCGTAAAGGGCTACAAGCCTACCGAACGCGATTTACAGGAATTGAACCGCCTTCGGGAGGCCAACGCCGATCGCCAGAACAATAGCGTTGCACCAGTCGAACGCAGCGGCGCGGAACGTGTCTCGCCGCGTCGTGCTGATAGCGCCGATCGTGTGCCAGGTGCGCCCCCCGCCGATCGCGCGGCCGACTTTAAGGACGGCGTTCGCGGGAAGCTGGTCGAAACTGGTCGGGCAAACTTCAAGGAAGGCGATCCGTCCAGCTCGTCGCCTTACGTCGATGTTGAACTAGCGAACGGTGATCGTCGACGCGCTTGGGGTGTCGGCCTTCCCGATGCTCTCGCGCGCTCGAGCGCGGCAATCGGTGATAGCGTTGTGGTTCAACGCGGCGAGCGTGAAACGGTCCAAGTCCCGCAACGCACGCAGGATAAGGAAACCGGCGAATGGTCGACGAAGACGATCGAGGCACAACGCGCCCGGTGGTCTGTCGAGCTGACCGAACCTAATCGCCAACAGTCGGTTGACCGCGCTGCGAACGATCGAGGATCTAGCTCGCCTCAAACACCCGATCGCCAGCCGTCGCAGGACCGTTCGGGCGCAAGTGCGGCTGACCGGACCCAAACACCGCCAACGCCTCGTGACGGTCCTTCCCGTGGCTCTGACGCCGCCCCGGCTGAACGCCAATATCTCGCGGTTCCCTACAAGGAGCGTGAAGCGGCGAAGGCGGCTGGCGCACGGTGGGACGGAGCCGAAAAGCGTTGGTACGTTGGCGAACGCGCGGACCCGGCCAAGCTCGAACGGTTCACGGTTCGCGATCAAGGCGACGATCGCGCCTCAAAGCTCATCGGCGCCGATCGCACCGCCCGCGCTAACATGAAGATGATTGAAAGCGTCGTGGGGAAGGCGCTGGCTGACAATCCGGAAGCCGCAAAAAAGGTGCTGGCGTCGGCCCGGTCGCAGCTTGCCGATCGTGTCGAACAGGGAACCGGCCTCCGAACCCCGCAAGTCCGCGGTGGTCCCGATCGCACGCAGCAAGGCGGAAGCTCACCAGCAACGCCAGCCCGCCAACCCGCTCCAGCTCGTGCGGTCGAGGGTGCGCCACCTGTTCCGCCAACCCCTCGGCGCGAACCCCCGCAACGATCGCGGGGGCGATAGGCGATGCTGCTGCTCTGCCTCGCCATCGCCTTGCACGACGTTGACGGTCCTATTCGGTGTCAGTCGGGCGAACGCATCCGCCTTGCCGGTGTCGGTGCAACTGAACTCGACGGCTCGCGGCGACCGGGACAACCCGGCGTTGCGGGTGATCCGTTCGCACAACGCCGCGAAATGGCTGTCGCGCTGGGTGGCGGCATCGGGGCGGACAATCGACGGCCAGACGGATATCTTACTTTCGCCCGGCCGGTTCGCCTTTCGTGCGAAGCGGTCGGGACAAGCTGGAATAGGACCGTTGCGTGGTGCCAACTACCGAACGGCCAGGACGCGAGCTGCGTCGCGATCCGTGCCGGTATCGCCGTTCGCTGGGCTAAGTTCGACCCTAGCCAACGGTTAGCCCGCTGCGTGCGATGATGGCGTTTGTAGGTAGCGAATTGGCTGGGATGGGTGGTGTTACGCTCTGTATTTTTAGCCGTTTGCACCCTATATTTGATAGGACAAGGAGCGCGTGATAGCCGATGTTGGACTAGCTACCGGGAAGACGGAAGCGGAGCTTATTCGGGAAAGTATCGACGCGAACCTCCCTTATCTCCACTCGCAACGCTGGGCCGTAGAACAGGGTCGGCTCCGTGGTGTGATCGATAAGGCTCCAGATGCAGAAAAAGCTGCTGCAAAAGAGGCGCTTTCAAAGCACTACGATACGCGCGGCGATGTAGAGAGTAGCCGCGCCCCTTTAGTGCAGCGCGCAATGGAACAGATAGAAGCTCGCAAAACAAAGTGAGTGACGATCAAAAGCCATTGCGCGACGATGAACGCGAGAAACTTGCTCGCGATCTAGCAGAAACCGGAATCGAGAAATCGACCGCTGTAAAAGAGCCGTTGGCTATTTTTACAGCCGGGCAGTCGGGTTCTGGAAAGAGCATGATCGTCAACTCGATGCGGATTCAATTCGAGGGTGTTGGCGGTGCCGTTGAAATTGATCCGGATAAAATCAGGCCGCAAATCCCATACATGCGCGACCGGATCGAGCGCGGCGATTTAGATATTCCTCAAGTCGCATTCTCTGACGCTGGCAATCTCGCGCACCGTGTCATGCAGATATCCGCAGAAGAGCGGCGGAATATCATTTATGATGGGACGCTATCGAACTACGGCAATTCCTCCAAAAGTATGGATGAACTGAAAGACAAGGGATACCGTGTCGAGGTTCACGGAATGGCTGTGTCTCCGGATTTAAGTCATGCAAGCACTTATGATCGCCGCGAGGTCGAAATCGTTGACTCCAAAACCGGGTTTGGTCGTGGAGTAAGTGATGAGTTTCACGATCAGGCCGTGAAAGGTCTGGTTGATACGATCGAGAAATTGCAGCAGAACAACAATGCTCACGCGATCGTTCTTTACGGTCGTGACGGAAAGGTTGTTGGCAGTAGCAACTTAGAAAACGGCCGGTGGGTGCCCGATGAACGCCTAGCGGATACCCTTCGCGACATTCACAACAACCCCGATCGCCGTAGCCTAGAAGACGCTGCTAAACTTGGGATCGCGCATCGGATCTCATGCGCTTCCGTGGCGCTGATCTCGACGAACAGCGCAAGATTGAAGGCTTTCGCGTTGCCTCTCACGAACGCCTACCGGCTGAACCGTCGATCGATGCAGCGGCCCTAAACCGGGGGAGTCCGGATGCCGATCGCGCGAACACTGGCGAACGCCTTATCATCGCGGACGGAACACGCATTCACGAAAAGCGCATTGATGGTGGCTGGCGCGAACAGGACTCGGAACCACAAGGCTCTAGCCCCAAGGGAGTCTATCGTCTCGATACCGCGCGGGAAGCCGATCCTAAGTCCAAGGAAGAGTATCGCGGCGCTGTGCTGCACGTCGACAAATCGAACGTATACCAGCTCGGCAACGACGGCCAGGTAACGCGCCATGATCGCGACCGCTTCAAGGAAACCCCTAGCGTCGGGGACAATGCTCGAATTGGATACGATAAAGGCCAAGCCGCTGTGCTGACGCGCACGGCCGAACCTACTCCGGATCGCGCTGCGCCTTCCCCAACCGTGCAGACGCCGGCAGCGCCAAGCCAAACGCCAACCCGCACGACTCCCGACCGCGAGCGGTAGGACGTGCGGGCTTCTGCATGACGAGAGCCGGGCGCATTGCAGTCGCATCGATCGCAGCAATTCCGATCGGGATTGCGATCGAGCTGGGCTTGGAAATCTCCACCAGCCTTGATCGATACAACGCGACCCTCCCGCAAGCGATCTACGCTGCACGCCATTCCGTCTTCATGCCTCACGGCATCAGGGATTGGATCGTATGGGCGATGCTTGCGGTAATTGCCTTCGTCATACGCGAGGTAATGCAACCACGTAATCACACAGCGCCTAAACCATGATCGAGATATTCGAGCTTGAATATACCAAGGCGCAGCTAGCTAAGGTTCCTGACGAGGAACGAACATTCTTCCTTGTTATGACTAGCCTCGCAAACGATGTGCAGATGCTAAACAAGCAAATGCAAACCTCGATTAGAGAAGAAAGTGATATCAAGGTCGTCCAGCATGGCGCTCATGCAATGGCGATGCTCAACCTAAGAATGCTTGCCGGTCGTCTGTATGAAGGCTGGAAGACTCACAAAGCTCATTATCCGCACATATCATCGCTCTATGATAAAGATCTAAAAGCCGACGCAAAATCTGCATTGGCCGAGTTAGAAGCGTATTTTGAACCAAAACAAATAGAAGGCCAGCCGAAACCGCGCCGCGCCTTACTCGCTATGGTTCGCGATAAGATAGGTTTCCATGCTGACTTCAAAATGACGGCATCAGCATTTAACGAATGCAAAGACGATGCGATAATGGGGGAATACATATGCCTGACAATGGGCAACACCCTCTACTTTTCAACGGAGATGGTTCACCTTGAGGTTGTCGCAAAGATAGAAAATTCCTCGTCGGACGATGCGGCGTCTCTAATGGCGTTGATGGATCATAGCCGCGATGTAACGCGCCTATTTAATACGTTCGTGTATGGTTTCGCTGCAATATTCCTTCGTCGACATTTTCCAAAAAAAGTGAAGAAACTTAGGAGAAGAAGAGTTGATTTGCCCTCACAGCCGAAGCTGCGGGATTTGAGATTTCCCTTTTTTACTGAACTAGAATGAAAGGCTCCGATCGTGAGTTCTGATCGCCCGCCCGAACGTGCCGAACGGCTCGTAATAATGAACGGTAGCCGCCTTCACGAAAGGCACCTTGGCGGCCAGTGGACCGTCATGGATTCAGAACCGCAGGGCATGAACCCTCGTGGTATTCATCGCCTCGACACGGCTCGGGACGCCGATCCTAAGACCAAGGGTGAATATCGCGGTGCGGTGCTTCACGTCGACAAAGCCAACATTTACCAGCTCGGCAACGATAGCCAGGTGGTGCGCCACGATCGCGATCGCTTCAAGGAAACGCCACACGTTGGGGAGGGGGCGCGGATCGGATACGACAACGGGCGGGGCGTAATGCTCAACCGCTCGGCCGAAGCGATTCCTAATCGTGGTTTCCCGTCGCCAACAGCGACACCTCAAAAGCTATTGAACCGCGAACGATGAACATCGACGTCCTTATTTCAATCGCGGCTTGGGTCGCTGGCCTTGATGCTCAAGGTTGGACGAGTATCTTTAAGATATTTCTGTATATCTTTGCCGGTCTAGCGATCCTTCTACCGTCTATTGGCGAATGGTACGACACTAAAGACTTGAAGAATAAAACAGATAACAAGAGGCGATCCCAGGCGCTAAAGGCTTATGGCCGTGTTTCGGGCATGTTTGCCCTTGTTGGGCTTACCATTGGTAAGATATATTTGCATATCTAACGATACAGCTTGCCTAGATATAACTATCGCCTAACGGTCGGCACAGGCGAGACCGTTACTTTCCCCCGCTTAAAACACCGTTTGCACTTTAGCCGCGCAATGGCTTGCGGCATTGTTTGCGGCAAACCGCCAAAGAGCTTCAACACGTTGGCGAACGGTACATTGATCGTCCGCCCGCACTGGCACACGATCCGCATATCTGCGCGATGACGCGCGTAATCCATCGTCGTTTCAAAACGTGCGGTACTCATCGCGCAACCGGGATTTCCGCGATGTTCGTTGTCCACGAATTAGATTTCTGGCTGCGCTTCGTGTCGAAAGCCTTTGGCCCGCGCCCCTGCGCCGCAACGGTGATCGTATCCCGCCCGAACCGGGCGTTTAGTCCGTCCATCGCGGCTAACAGGCCAGGAGCGCGCGGGTCTGGAATAGCGAACAAGTCGGTCTGTGCCGCTCCAGCCGGGTTTAGATCCTCCAGAAGCACTCCGCATTTCGTATATACCCCGCCCTCCTGAAACATCGCCTCGGTAAGCCTTGTTGCCATCCCGACTATCACGCGCGGGTCATGGCTCGCCGGGGACAAGCGCGCCGATCGCGATGCGCTTGGTGGATTCGGCCGGTATTTGCTGCCGTGCGCAAAGACTATCATGCGAGACGCCACCAGCCCCTGCGCGCGTATCTTCTCGGCCGCGCGAGCTGCGCGACGTGCCATCGCCTCGCATAGGTCGTCCAAGGTGCTGACAGGTGCGCCAAACTGCCGCGTGACGGCTGTTCCCTTCATCGCCTCCGGTTCAACTGTGAACTCGGCGCACTCGATACCGTTCAACTCACGCACAAGGCGCTCCAGAACGACTGTCCCGGCGTCTCTCGCGACCGCTGGGGGCAATGCAGCAAGGTCAGCCGTAGTTCGCACCCCTAGCGGCTTCAGGCGGGCCTCCAGAGCCTTACCTATCCCCCAAACCTCTCCGACCGGCCATTGCGCGAACAGCCGGCGACGCAATTCCTCGTCGTGAAGGTCGACGACGCCGCCCCAAATCTTTTCAGTCGCTTTTGCAAGAGCATTGGCAACCTTTGATAGCGTTCGCGTTGGTCCTAAGCCTATGCGGGTAGGCAAACCAACGCTTCGTGATATAGCATCAATGACGCGGTGAGCGGTTGCTACGTCGCCAACGCCGCTAGGAAGAACAGGAAGACGGAAAAAGCTCTCGTCTATTGAATAGACCTCAAACGTATCGGAGAACTCTGCAATTACCGCATTGAAGTGCCTATTTAGATCGTCGTACAATTCGTAGTTAGATGAACGAACCGGTATTCCGTGACGTTTCACAACGTCACGAATCTTAAACATCGGATCGCCCATTTTTATATGCAGGGCTTTTGCTTCCTCGCTTCTAGCGATGGCGCATCCATCATTGTTGGATAGTACGATTACCGGCACGCCACGCAAGCGAGGATCAAAAAGCCGCTCGCTCGATACATAGAAATTCGCCACGTCACAGATTGCGTAGGACATAGCTCGATCTAACGCCGGTAGTCGCGGACGCCCGATCGCACGACGCCCCACACGTCGACCGCCTCATCTGCGATTGTCACGGGGTAGCTCGTCGATACGTTGCGCGCCTCCAAGTGCGGCACACCTTCGCGGAACACCAGTTGGCGACATACGAACCCGCCATCTACAACCGCGATTACAATGTGACCGTCTGACGGGCGCGTGTCTCGGTCGACCACCACCACGTCGTTATCGTGGATTCCGGCGTCCCTCATGCTGCTTCCCTCGATCCGGAAAACAAAGCTCGCGGCTCGATCCAATCGTAACAGGTCCACCAGATTTACGGACTCGCAGGCCCAGTCCTGCGCGGGCGAGGGGAATCCAGCTCCAGCGGCTGCGAGAATGCGCGGAAATATGCCTAGCGGAATATCTGCGATCGGAATTGGCTGCATCAGCGGCAGCATTTTAGCGTCTCCCTTCGGCCCCTCATAACGCATCAAAGAACAGAAAGGGAACGGGTAAAGCTATGCGACCGATCGCATTTTTGCGGCGTCGTCTTCGTGCTTTCGGATAGCATAGCCGGGATGGTCTACCGCAAGCCGCCCCCGCTCCCTGAACAAATGTCGCTTTACTGGTCCCACTGGTCGCCAGCTCGCCAGCGTGCCGAACAAGCGCGCTATTCTGAAATAGTCCGCGCCCGTGAAGTTCGGGACAAAGCGCTAGCCAAGTTGGACCGCGATACGCTGCGCATCATCGCCACGTTCGACGCGAGCTGCCAAACCATCGAGGCCGTGTTTCTAGATACCGAAAAAAAGGGGTGGGAATGACGGGCGTTGCCGCCCGGCTATCGATGCCGCATCATCCTGCAATGGATAAACCCGACGCCTTTGAACAATCCGCCCAAATCGTCGAAGCGTTCGCGGAAGGCGAAACCGACGATCGCGTTCTGGAGCTGCTGCGTAAGATCGCTCAAGCGATCCGTGACCACGCAATAGACGACTAGGGATCGCATAATGTGCAACCGCGCCTGCATGGACGGCGAACCGGAAACCGTATGGGGATCGGCGTCAAAGCTCTTTATCGAACGCCCCCGCGACAATCGGTTTAATCCGCGCGAGTTGCGGCCGAAGAGCCGCAATTATATCATCCGCGAACAGGACGGCCAACGCGCCTGGGACGTGATGACGTGGGACGTTACGGGCGGCAAAGCCCCTTGGCCCATGACGAACGTGCGGAACCTCGCGCTCCCTCAATGGCGCAAGCTGGCCGAGAAGCCGGAAAACCGCTGCCTCGTGCCGCTCACGGAGTTCTGCGAGTTCACTCCCGACAAGCACGATCTGGAGGACGGCAAACCGCCCCTCAAAGGCGAAATGTGGTTCTCGGTGCCAAGTCAGCCTGTGTTCGCTGTTGCGGGATTCTGGCAGACCACAGCGGAGGGCAACGGCTTTACGATGGTGACGTGCGATCCTAATTCGCTGGTTAGCCCGATCCACCCCAAAGCTATGATAACGATACTCGATCCCGACGATATCGAGACGTGGTTGCGCGGTTCGTATGACGACGTTGTTCGGCTCCAGAAGCCTTTTGATCCGGACAAGATGACGGTGCGTGGCCCTGTTTTCCCGACGCGGCGCAGAGAGCGATAGCTAGACGAAAGTTCGTCCGGACGAACTTTTTGATCTTGCCGAAAATCGGCTCCGTGGATCTCGGAGAAGCCACGAACCCTCTGATACGAGGGGACCGGGCATCATAGACGAAGTTCCTGCGCTAGCTTTTCTTGTAGTGGGTTCACCACGTAACCGATTTGAGCAACGGCGTCCCTAATTGCCTCTGGACTTTTTCCCTCGATGCGCCTGTCGGTAATCGCTTCGAGCAAATCGCATAGGTCCATGAACCGTTCGATCGGCAATCCCGGTAAGCCTTGCATTCTAATTGCAGTTCCCCGGAAAGCTCCAAGCTCTGCACGCAAGTCAATCGTGTCGGCAAAGCTAGAGACGTTTTCCAAGTAGTTCCGTGAAACGTCCTGAATGCTGCGAAATAGGACGTACAGGTGTGTAGCTACGTCGGTTTCAAACCGCTCTTGTTTCTTATCTGCTGCAACCTGAGCGAGCCGCGCCCGCTTTCGATCAAGGAAGTAAAACGATGCAGCCGTTAGAGCGCCCCCGACGCCTCCGATTGCACCAACCCAATCGGGAAAACTCCCCCAATCTATGTCATTTCCCCAAGCCCACATTTCCGACGCCCTCACGATAATCACGCATAAACTCGCTCGGTATCTGAGCGGACATTGAAGTTCGTCCGGACGAACTTTCCGGTTCAAGCGCGGTGTGATTTATCCCGGCGTGCATCGCCGCACCGCTGGCAAAAGCGGTTTTCGCTTGTCTCCATATCGAAGTCGGTCGATTAGAGACGCGGGTAGGAAGACCGTGCGCTGGTCCTTGTGGAAGGGGCCGCGACCTTAGCCGGGATCGTCTTCCTACCCGCCCTCCCTTACCCCTTGGAACAGGCTCGGAAAGGGTATCGCCATCGGCGCTTAGGAACACCGGGGGGCAATACCAGTCATGTTCTAGGGTCGGGTTTCGGCTAACTCAAGCGGATGTAGTTGCACAGGCTCACGGTAAACGTTGCGTTAAAGCCGAACCGACTAATATCGGGCCAATCATTTCGCATGTTTTGGAGCTGCGCTTGGCGACGATCTACATAACTCCCGCCGGTAATGCCGATGACGATGCCGGGGCCGTCGTTGGCATACATCATCGTCAAAGTTCGTCCGGACGAACTTTCCGCCAAACTACCGGCTGCGATCGGGCCGCGTTGGCGTCTTAGGTGTCTCGCGCGACTTGTCGGGCATCCGCTCTGGCTGCGGGGGTTGTGTCGGCCGTTTCCGTTCTGACTTTGCTGGAGGAACCGGCTCGGCTCGGGTCACTGGCGCACGCTCTCGATCGCGTTCGCTATCGCGGGCATTCCTTGTCACCTCTGCCATCTGCCGGGCTTGGTCGCGATCCCGTGTCATTGGATCGGGCATCGACGCGACGAACGCCCGCGTCTGCTCGGCTAATTTCCGATCGGCGGGGTCGGCGCTGGCGTCCAGTTCGGTAGCCGCCTTCTCGTAAGACGCTCGCACCTCGGATTGCCGAACGATCGCGTTCACCTCCCAAGGTCGCGCCTTGGCTGGCTTCTCCTGTGCCATAGCTGCGGCCTCGGCTCTGCTCGATTGCAATACGCGGGGCAGCTCGGCCGTTCCGGCTTCCGCCCGATCGCGTATCTTGCGGATAGGCGTCCGCTCCATCTTCTGAATAACGCCCCGCGCTCGGCGGGGTGTTGCCTCGGCTTCGATACCGCGCGCCCGTAACTCGCGTGCGAAGCTCTCGCGCCATCCGGCTAGATCGTCCTTCCTCGGATTGAATCTCTCCCCGCCTTCCCCTCGGGCCGCGACCGTTAAATGAACGTGCGGATGATCCGCGTCTGTGTGCAGCGCCATTGCGTAGGGAAAGCGCTCCAGCTCGGTGCGAGCGAACGCCCGCGCTGCCTGATACACCGTGTCCGGATCGGTGCCGGGCGGCATGGATAGAACCATCGAAATCGACGTAAGCGGTTCGCGGCGCTTGGTGGTCGCCGCTTCATCCTCGGCCCAATCCTGCGCTAGCTCGCGAAGGTCTTTCACGCTTTCCAGCTTTTCGCCGTCGCTCGTCTCGACCTCAAGTTTTCCGTGTCGGCCGATATACTCCAAGTGCGCGGCGGTATGCCCGCCACCACGTTGACGGCCGGAAACCTTGACCATGACCTCCGGGACGCGGTTCGTGATCCGCTGGAGCTTTGCCTTCGTCGCCGCAACGCTACCGCCCCCTCCCCCTCTGGAGCTTTTGCCAGCCGGTATGTTCAACCGGCCTTTCGAGCCTGTTGTTTTGCCTCCTGCTGGTGCGCGCCAGGTGGTGTCTAGAAACTCGATCTTCGGGCCGTCACTCATCCCCGGCTCTCCAATAGGATAGGTCGCCGCGCATCGCGTCACCGATCGCCTCGACTTGTTCGCTTACTGATTCCGCCATCGCGGCCAAGCGCACAACCTCGCGGCCTACTTCTAACCGGCTTTCCTCCATGTTCGCGGCATGAAAAGCCTTCACCACTTGGTTTATGTTTTTGCCGATCGCGCGAAGCTCGCGGCGAATGTCTGTCAGCGTTTGCCGGTGATCGATCGCCGGGACTGGCGCGGCTCTCAACCGGCTTTGGATTAGCGCAACGATCCATTCCGTTCGCTTCATACGCCGCCCGCTTGCGAGCTGTTCAAGCGCTTCGCCGTCTTCTTTCGGTAGTCGAACCTCGATCCGGTCGGGCGGTTCGTTGGGGGCGGGAAGCGGTGGAAGCGTCACACCCTTCGCGGTGCAAACCCTCTCTATCATCTTGCGTAACAAGTCTGACCGCCCGCCATCAGCAGCCGCGATCTTGTCGAACTGTGCCGCCAGGTCATCCGGCAATCGAAGGGTGAACATCGCCATAGGACAGAGACAATACACAAACCAATGGGCTGTGTAATACAAAAGCCGGCTGTAAGCCTATCCTGCCATCATACCACAAGAGTTAAAATTGTTCGTCCGGACGAACTTTCGCTAACGATCGCTTCTGACCGCTCGTTTGCCCCTCCCCCTGCCCTCTCTCGGTCGAACGCCGGGCAAAGCCCGGCTCGCGCGAAAATGCCCCCGTGACGATCCAGCTCTTGCGCCGATCGTCACGGGGGCATTTTCGCGCCGCCCGGATCGTACTTGCTCCCGCCACGTTTTCCTCCAGACGGCGCGGCTTTCCATCCTGTTATCCGCGTCGTCACTTCAAAAAACTAAAGCCGGTCGGATCGTAACCCTTCCCGCATTGTTCAGATTATGACGGCGCGGTTTCCCCCCCTTGCCCGCGCCGTCACTTTCTTAAAATGCGAACGCCGCCTGTCCCGTCTTTGCCTCAACGTAGGTGACGGCATTCCCGGCGCTGTACCTGTCGCGTCCCTTTACGGACCATTGCAGGAATCCGGCGCGGTCATACTCAAACCATCCGTCTTCGATTCCGAAAATCATCGCCCACGCCTGATCCTCAAGGCTGCTGGCTTTCCCGTTGATCGGCCAACGCTCGCCGCCTTTCTTGCCCTCTGAATTGCAAGCTGACGGTTTGCCGAGTTCCCGAATGATAGAGGCGCGATTGATCGGTTCGGTAGCTCCAAGCTCGTCCATGATCTGCCGGGCCTCCGACGTGGAAAGGTGGCCGTGGCGCTTTCCCCCCTCGCTATGGTCTGAATATCGCAAACCAAAATCCACCGCGTTGAAGATGCTGCGGGTGGTGGTGAAGTCGGACGTATCGAGCAACGCGCGCCACTGGCCCGCCGTCACGAGGTCGACCGCGTGAAACCAACCGAAACTTTCGCAAGTGCTGTAGCCGTTTTCGTTGGGTGCGCCGTTCGGGTCCAGCTTGAACCCTAACGCGGCCTCGACGTGCTGCACGAACGGATGCCCGGCTAGATCAGGGTGACGAAGGCCGATCGTGCGGGGCCGATCGCCTCGCGCCTTGCATACCTCAATCGGGAACCGGAACAGGCGGGAAGGAAGATCCCAAGGGGAGGGCAGGGGGAAGCCGCTTGGCACGGTCAAACCGCCATTAAGGTCCAGAATGAAATCGTTCTCCGCGAGTCCTGCGGTGATGATCTGTTCGCCTAGCTCGTCGCGCGTCTTGGTGGTGGTGGTCATATCGGCATCCTCGAAAGAGGGGCCGGGGGGGTGCCCGGCCCGCAATGGATCAGAGGGTTTTCCAAGGTTCGTTTGAACCAACGGGCCGATATTGAAGCTCGGTGCATCCGTAGGCTTCGGCCCAATCGAGCGGGGCAAAAGCGAGGTCCGCGCCGTGATTGATGCAACGGGTGCGGCCCTCAAAATAGACCTCGCCGTCATCGTCCAAAAGCTGGAACTCGGTCGGCATCGTTACCAGTGCGTCGGCAACCTTGCTCTCGTTCTGATAGTGGCGCGATTCGTCGTCGAACTGGCCGAAGTTGACTGCGTTCCCGTCGTCGATTTTGTCGGTGATGATGATCCAGCGCATTTTGCGATCCCTTCGATTGGCTGGCGGGGCCACCCCGCAAACTCCTTCATCGTGGAATCTAACCGGGAGAGGGGGGCAGCGAGAATCTAGGGGAGTGGTGCGGGCGCAGGGAGCTTTAGCGACTGAGCCTCGGTCCCCTAGATTGTCGTTGCGGGGGAGAGGGCGCGTGCGTCCTTTCCCCCCTTTCTACAAACTACGCGCCGGCCTTTGCCGGCACTTTCTGCGGCGCCCTTCCGCGCCGCCTCTTCCGTCAGTGATTGGAACCCGTAAGGGCCAAGACCCCACTTGGGGGCTTGGGGAGCGTAGCGACTGAATGAACGGTGCCGCGAAGCGGCAGACGCCATCCCCCTCCCTTTATGAACCGAACGCCAAAAGGCTAACGTCGTTTGGATCAACGGACTCTTCCGCTCCGTCATCGTCAAACACGACGCGAACAACTGGCGGCATGATAAGTCTCGCTGCTCGCCCATGCACCATCACAGGAAGGCTTGGCTTGCTGCTGTCAGCCGCGCGGGATTTCTCGGGCGTGGATTGTGTGGGCTTTCCGTCACCTTTTGGCGGTGCTGGTGTCGCATCCTTCGTAACGGGCTTTGTTACTGGAGCTGATAGGTTTTCCGCGTCTTTTCCCCTCGCGGCCGGTGGGTCTGTCGCTGTCGATCCGTTTGGAGCTGGCTCGGAAGTTCGTCCGGACGAACCTTTTTCATCGTCGTCGGAAGTTCGTCCGGACGAACTTTTATCGTCCGGTTCCAGCGGTAGGGGTGGCTCATCCGCGTTTGGCGTTGCTGCTGGAGCTGGTGCCGGGCGCTTATTTACCGCGTCTGCTCCGCGTACCAGCTCACGCGCGGCAGCTCGCCGGATGCCCGTTCCGTCACTGTCGGCAACGAACGCCTCGACCTTTGCCGGGTCTGCCTTCCAACCTTGATACAGCTCGTAGAGCGTTCGGATTGCTGTTGTGTCGGCCAGGGCGCAAAGGAATGGCGGCATTTCCTGCAACGCCGAATATTCCGCAATTACCGATTTCGGGCGTCCTAGCTTCTTCGCTATATCCGCGGCCTTGTCGCCTCGCGCCAACGCGGCTCCGATCGCCTCGCCCATTTCGGCGGTTGTCAGCGGCGCGCGCTGGTCGTTCTCTATGACCTGATCGAACAAATCATCTTCGGATACATCGGCCGTCGTCACGATCGCGCGGATTTCAGTCAACCCCGCTATTCGAGCGGCGCGAAAGCGCCGATCGCCATAGCGGACCATAAACGACGTTCCGCCTTCCAACGGGCGAACGGTGATCGGCTGGAGTATCCCGCGCTCTTTGATCGACTGCGCCATTTCCTCAAGCTGCGTCTGATCAAAAATCTTGCGAGGATTGTTTGGGTCGCTCGTGATCCGATCGAGCGGGATCATCTGAATAGCAACCGCGCTCGCGTTAGAATTAAGCGTAAATGCAACGTCGCCAAGTAGTCTTCCAAATTTGGACATTACTTAGCCTCCGTCGTCTCGGGTTGCTTAGGTGCAACCCGCTCGTAAACCGTCGTAAGTATCTTCCGGATTTCTGCGCCCGCTACTTTCGCGCCGGAAGTTTTGATTGTCCAAACTGGAACGGCGTCCGACATTGCCTGTTCGTATCCGTCTCGGTTAGTAATCACACCCGGAAACAACATATCAGAGCCAAGCGCGTTTATAAGCGTCTGGAGGTTGTCACGCTCTCGGTTAGAATGGCTGTTGAACCGCGAAGCGAGCAAACCTAGGAAGTTGACGGGCTTTCCGTTTCTACCCTTGTCTTGAACATTCTTCATCGACTGCAATAGCTTGCCGACGCCGCTTATCGCGAAGTCCTTCAACTCGATGGGCGCAATTACATGATCGCACACAGCCATTGCAGAGAAGTTTCGCCAGCCCCAGGCGGGCGGGGTGTCGACGACACAAAAGTCAAACGCGCCCGCGATCTTCGCAAACTGCGGAATCATCGCATCCGCGCCCGCCGCCTCAATGGTGTCTAGGCGTCCGTCGCTGGCTAGAACGGTGATGCCGGGTTCAGCGGTTAAAGGATCTAGCTTGCCCGTCTCGAATAGGTCGGCTGCATAGCCGCCCTTTCGTTCAGCCTGTAGAACGGTGCTGGAGTTGGCTTGGCCGTCTAGGTCGATGAACAGAACACTCGCCTTTAGCTCGGCCAGAAACCAAGCAAGGTGAACGGAAAACAACGTCTTCCCGACGCCGCCCTTCTGGTTGTTGATTACGATCGTCTGCATGGCTCAAGCCTCCACCGGCTATGCCGGGATCAATGGTTGTCCGGACCCTTCCGGAGATTGCGGTCATAAAGTTCTTGGGCCGATTGATCGTAACGGTACGGGCCTTCCCCTCCGCGTCCTGCTCCGCGATTGCGCCCGAAGGGCGTCGATCCGCGCACGAACAGTCCCCAAAGGATCAATCCTGCAATGAATAGGTAGCCGATCGCTTCGCTAATACCGCGAATGCCGTCCCATAATTCTTGCATTATCGTTCCTCCGTTACTCGGCCGGGGGTGCTTACGTCATCCGATGACGCCACCCTAGCACGATATCGTTAAATCGCCTATGATCGCTCCTGCCATCGTCAAACGCGATCGGTGTAGGAGCATTATGGACGATCAAGCAAAGCCGCGCGGTCGGCCTTCTCGTGGCGCGATGGGGTCGGTTTACGCCCGTCTCGCGGCCGATAAGCACGAACTGTTGCAGCGTATCCGCGAAGAAAAGGGCTGGTCGCTTGTTACGGCGATCGAGCGCGCGGTTGACGCGCTGGCGAAGCAAGAGGGCTATACCGAACATAAGGACTAGTGCGCTGTCGGGTTGATCGGCGGTTGGCCGGTCAACGTGTTTAAGAGGCGGTCCATTGTCGAGTTGCCAGCCGCAAGCGGCCGGGCAGGGGCCTTGAGTTGGTCGACCATAAGCGTTCGCGCCAGGTCGGCCGGTATATCCGGAACGTGACGCTTCGCGATCGTCACCAGTACGCCGGGATGACTGACCTCGGCATAGGACGCACCTAACCAAATCAAAGGCGGCTCGTCCTCCGAACCGTCCTGCAGGGCGTCCGTCCAGACGGTCAGAAAGAACGACGCAAGCGGCGCGTCCCATCCGATCGCGAGGCGCGCGCCGTTCCCCTGAAAATCGTACCGGCTCATATTTGCTGTTCCTCGGTCCGCGTTACGATCCGCGAAATTGTGGCTTGGCTCACGTTGAAGGATCGCGCGACGTTGCGCTGTGTCTCGCCGCTGGCGACCCGTGCAGACGCCTCGCGTATCTGGTGGGGTGTCAGTGTCGGCTTGCGACCGAACTTGATCCCTGCGGCCTTCGCCTGAACCCGTCCCGCCGTTGTGCGTGCGATGATGCGCCCTCGCTCCCATTTGGCTGCGATCCCGAGAACGGCAATCACTACCTCGGCCAGCTCCGACGACGTATCTACCAACGGCTCCGCGATCGATCGGAAAGCCGCTTCCGATAGTTTGACCTCGTGCAGGATATTCAAAAGGTCGCGCGTGTCGCGTGCCAGCCGGTCGATTGCTGTCACTACCAGCACGTCGCCCGGTTCTAGAGACTTCAACGCTTGCCGTAATTTCGGCCGGTCGGCGTTGGCGCCGGCGCTGCGCGTCTCGCGAATAATCTTCTGACAACCAGCGGCGCGAAGCGCCTCCGCTTGCTGGGTCAAATCCTGTCCCCCTGTCGAGACGCGCGCATAGCCCAAAATCATGGCCCTCTTTTGTATCAGAAATGTGCATAGCGGAAGGCCGCGGAAAACAGCCGTTTTTGAAATGATGCAAAATTGTTGATTTCTGCATCGCGAAGCGATGCGCGCGATCATCGGCCTTCCCGATAATCGCGCCGCGCCATGCGGGAACGGTCATCGTGCAAACCTCCGGTTTCGGATGCCAGCGGCGCGGCGCAGCTCGTGCGCGACGCATACGCGGCAAGGCGGATACGTGTTGGCGTCCAGCCAGTTGACGAAGGAAAGAGCGGCGCGGGCTGGGGCCAGGTGACGCCAGCGGGTTTGTGCAACGGTCGTCATGGGTCTGTCTCCGTGACGGCACGACGCGACCCTGTTAGGGGGCGCGCGTCGGCTTGGGGTCTGTCTCCGATTGTCGGCAAAACCGGGGGGGGCGGCGCTGCAATGCCGTCCCCCCACCTTTGTTAGGCTGCGGCCTTTAGGCGCTGCATCCCCTCGGCCAGTGTCCACATGGCCCGATTGAGGCTGACATTCTGGTCAATGCCGTTGATCGCACGCGACTTGCTGCGGCGAATGCGGCCCTCGTCGGTGCGCTTCATCCCGTGCACGCCGCCACGAATGACGTTCTCCTGAATGACGTTAAACGTGCTCCAGACACTGCCGCCCACATCGGCCGAACGGCGCGGCTGAATGATCTGGTCGGGACGGATGGGGCTTTCGTCGTCGCCGTAGCGGGCGATCAATGCCGCCTCACCGAAAACGCGCTGCTCGGCCTCGCTAAGGCGCGTTCCCTTCATTTCGGCCGTGGCGTCGATGATGCGCGGGAAGTCCTTGGCGATGGTGTACGCGCCTTCGATGATCTGATCCTGAATGTTGCCCTTGTGGGGAACGCGGACCTCCTGAAACTGATCGCCGCAAATCATGCCGTTGGTGCAGACGAAACGCAGCATCCCGGCGAACATCTGATAAGCGCTCGTGCCGTCATGGCTGTTGACGATGATGACCTCTGCGGCCTCGGCTTTGCCGATATCGTCGGGACGACGGAGGCGAAGCATGTGCTTCGTATGCGCCATGCGGCCCAGGTCGCGGGGCTTCGACTGTGCCGCGAAAAACGGTGCCCAACCCTCTTTGCGAAGGCCGTCGACCAGCTCGATCGTCGGGACATAAACGTAACGCTGCGAACGGCTGTTGTGCGCTTCTTCCGCGAAGATCGAGGGGACGAGGGCGCGGAGCGTGTCGTTGTCGAGTGCTTCCGAACCGCGAATCTGGCGGGCGTTGCGAGCGAAGCGGGTTGCGAGGGTGGCGTTCATGGGTCTGTCTCCGGTTGGTGATCGCCGCTGCAAATCGGCGGGAAGGCCGTCCTTCCACTTACGATATTAAACGATATCATTTGCTATGCAATAGGTATTTTGCATATTGCCTAATATTTTTCGATATCGTATTGTTTTGGGGAGGTTAGGAGGCTTTTAGATGCTGCTCACGCCCGAACTCGCTGCCATGTTTCCAACGCTGGGGGAGCATGACGAACCCTATAGCTGGTCCTTATTCGAGGTAGGAACGCAGCCCTCGGGCTGCCTGATCGCCATCGGCACGCTAGAAGAGGAAGGCGGGAGAAACCGCGAATTGAAAGTGCGGGTGGTCGAGGTGACGAGGCTAGGATGGCATCGCTTGGTGATGACTAGCCTCGGCCGTTTCTCCGGTTCCGGGGTCAAGCTGACAGACGGTTTTGTCGAGGTGATCCATCCCCGTTTGCGAGCGCAGGGGATAGGAACGCTCGTGTTCAACGTCGTTACCGCATGGGCGCAACGCACCTTCCCCGGCGTGGCCGTCGATCCCATAACCCTAGTTCGTCCAGATACTGCGGCGCAGTTCGACCGCCTGACGCGGTTCTATGGTCGGTTCGGTTTCGCCTGGGATCGCCCGGCCGATGGCTGGGGTCGCCATTTCCCGTCTAAGCCGATGACGGTCGACGCTCTCAAACAATATCCGGAAGAGCTGTTGGCAGACGTGCGCCGCGTCGACCTGACGGCCGGTTTAACCGCGATGATTGATCGGATGCTAGAAGCCGACGACGATCGCCGGATGATCGCCGTCCTGCGCGATCAGATCAACGAACGCCGCGACCGCTGGCGAACGAGTGGCTATCGCCTCAATCTGCTAGGCTATGGAATTGCGGCGCTCGCTGGGTTCGGCGCTGCTCGGGCGCTGTTCCTGCTATAGTCGGTGCCGCTCTCGTCGTGTTCGTGACCCTTTGCACCGTTTCAACGGGACGAACGCGCTCAAATGGAAGCTGACAAAGCCGCTTGCTCCATCGTGGAGCATCGTGGCGGCGCAGCCGACACTCCCGCACTATCCACAAGGAAACCGTTCTAGATCCTTTCCAGTGGCTTCCTCGCCTCCCGCCATCAGGCGAAAACGTGTTGGCCGACTAGGCCAACTCCATCCGAGCTATGATTAAATGAATCTATTAGCGGTTGCGTCTGTAATTGAGACTCGCTGTCTCTCCGATCGATCGCCGCGCCAAATTTCTCCAGCATCTTCCCCAACTGCCCGCCTACTGTGGCTTTCGCGAAGTCGCGGCAGGAGAGGGTGGCTAGCATAGCCTTCGTCTCGGCCGCGCTGTCGGCGTGGTGCTGCTCGTGATCGATCGGGACCGGCGCCGGTCGCATCCAGCGCGGGAGATAGGCCAGGACGCGCGCCGGCAGCATCGTGCGATAGGCATTCGACGTTTGCTTGTACCGCGGCCCTATGCCCTCGACCTCAACCCGCTTGAAACGGCGCTGGCGGGCAATGAAGCCGACTGCCTCCAAAATCCCCAATGCACGCGCGACCGTTGCCCGGCGAATGCCCGTCTTTTCCATCAACCATTCATAGGTCGGATAAACCCGCCCTGCGTTAAGCCGCGCCAGCTCTAGAATCCGCTCAAATATCAGGATCACGTTCCCGTTGAGCGATAGGATAGCGCGCTCGATCCGCGACGCCTTGCGCGCCTCGCGGCCGATCGTCGCCCGGATTGCCGAACGACGCGCGCAAAGCTCCTTTGCTGCCTTCAACGTCTTGTCGGTTTCGCCCTTCGCGGGAACCGCGAAAAACATATCCTCGAACGTGCCTTCTTCGATGCTGTTACGCAGCACCGGCGCGCCGGTCCTATGCGCTGCACCTGACGGCTTAGGCTTACGCGCGGAGTTCCATCCGCCGATCGCGCTCCGCGCAATCTCGCCAATCGATAATGCTTCCATCGTCCATCCCCTCGATAGGGCTGGGACAGGACGCGCGTCGTTTTGAAGGGATCGGCCGGATCCTCTGAACCCGCGCTCAGGTCGTGATTGTAATAGTCGATCTTCCAGTAGCATTCGGTGCCTTCAAACCGGAACCGGCCCAGGTCGTGCTCGCCATACGGGTCGATGGCGTCGTCAAAGCCATCGAAGTCGCGAACCTCTCGGAGCAGTTCCGCCCGCTTGCGGAAGTTTCGGAAAAGAGTGACGTCGCCGATCAGATCTGCGATCCCGCTGGTCATCACGATACGGTTGTTGCCCGGGACGGTGAGATGCTCGCGCAGCCAGTCGTTGAGGCGGGCGATCTCCGCTGCGCCACCCTTGGCGTGGTTTGATTGGGGCGTTTGCTCGGCCATGATGGTCTCCTGCCATTGACCCCGACGATCGGGGCCTTTCGACAGGCGACAGGACGGGCGGGGCACAGGTCGCTCGCGCACCCATAGGGTCGAAACGGAGTGGAGAAGCCCGCTGGCGGGCTTGCGCGGGGGAGCGCCCCGGCCAGGACGTACGAGCCCGAAATGCCGCGCGGATCGTCGACACGGGAAGACTTCAGGTCCATGCTGATGCTGGACGACCACGCCGATCGCGGCGTATCGTTTGATCATGGAAACGGCTGCCGACATCGTTGCCCTGTGGCCCCGCTGGATGGACAGCGCTGGCGATATGCTCCGGATGAAGGCGTTGGTCCGGACCCGGTGCTGCAAATGCGGGACGCTAATGCGGGCCGAGCTGGAAGACATCGTGGCACGCCGCGGCTCCGACTATTCGCTGGTCGACAAGCTGGAGCGCTGTCGGATGGTCGAGTGCGAAGGGTCTACCTTCTATCTGGTGTCGCGAACCTATGGCCGCGAATGGGTGACGCTCCTGCGCGACCCGCGGCTGATGAAGGTGTTCGAGGAACTGCCGCCTGTCCGGACGGCGTGGAGCTGATTGCCCGCCTTCGGAAGAGATACCGCCTGAATTTGGATCCCGCACCCAAGCGGTGGGTAGAAGGGGGCAGAAGCGCGTCGTCCAGCGGCGCTGCCGTGCTTGCGCAGCGGGGCCGGGGCGGGCTCGATGCCCGCTCCGGCGCCTTCACGGTTGACGAGCGGGGAGGGGAGGGGGGCCGAAGCCCCCGGGAGGCTCAGGCGTAAGGGTCGTATTCGTTGACGATCGTGAGCGAGCTGTCGTGATCTTCGGCGGTGATGACGACGTACCCCGTGCCGACGGCGATGACGATGGTTGCCACCATGAGGGTTCTTGCTAGGCACATGGCGTTTTTGCGGGCGATCCAGATATCGTTGAACATGTCCGAGGCTCCTGTGAAGCCGGCGGGGTTCATCCCCGCTCGACAGGCGCCCGACAGGACGGGGAAGGGCCGCGATCACTTTGTTGCCGCAGGCAAGAAAGCCGTAGCAAAGCGCCCGGACCCCTTGCGGGTTGATCGTACAGGGCCCTGAGGCGGCCCAAGGATTGCGCCTCAAAAGCGGGGGGGAAGCCCGCCTGCCGGGAACGTCGTGCTCAGCGTTGGTTTGCCAGTAACGCGCCCCTCGCAGGCGCGGTGGACACCTGCCCAGTCCGTGCCCCTCTCTGCGCCCCGATGTCGACGGGGACAGTGCGCTGCGCGGCGGTGCAGCCCCGGCCGGGCCAGGATGGAAGGAAGTTGCCGCTTTCCGGAAAGATGTTTCCGCGCTGTGCGTCCGTCAGTCGATCGTCACCCGAAAGGGCCGAGACCGGCTACGGCATCGGTGAAGCGAAGCGGAATAGAGCGACGGTCCCGGCTTCGCCGGGAGACGCCATCTCATTTCGAAACGCCAACAACGGCAACCAGATTTTATAACGAGGCTTCAGATCGGAAGGTGATCTCTACCGTCGCTTATGCCTTGGTAGTCGATGATGATCCGCTTATCCTGATGCACGCGTCCGACGCTCTCGTGGCCGCCGGGTTTCGCTTTCACAAGGCGGGTACGGGGGATGAGGCGAAGACCCTCCTGGGCGATCATGCCGACAATGTGATGCTCCTGTTGTCCGACGTGGAGATGCCCGGCGACACCGACGGGTTTGCGCTAGCCCATCACGTTGCCCACCATTGGCACGGGATTGAAATTGTGATCGCAAGCGGCAACCGGAAGCCGGGTCCGGGTCCGGGTCCGGGGGTCATGCCCGACAAGGCTACGTTTATCGGCAAACCGTTCACCGATCGCATGGTTCACCGACATCTTAGGCAGACGCTACCGGACAACAAGCAACCCGAGCAGCTCAAGCGGGCGGTTTAGCTGAGTTTTCCTGAACTTGTGACCTTACGGTCCTGATCGCCAATGAACGCGATAAGAGGCCCGGAGCGTCAGCTCCGGGCCCGTACTGCCTCCCTCAGAAGGGGACGTCATCGGCCTCATTTTCCTGCGCGGCGCCTTGGCGTTCCTGGCGGTTCTTGCCGTAGGAGAGGAAGGTCACTTCGTCGGCGATGATCTCGACACCGTAGCGCTCGATATTCTGGTCGTCGGTCCAGCGGGTGTAGTGGATGCGGCCCCGGACCATGACCTTCTGGCCCTTCTCGACATACTGCGCGACGGTCTGGCCGACGCCGCTGAAGCAGGTGATCCGGTGCCATTCGGTGTCCTCGACTCGGCGAACTTCGCCATCCTTCATGGTCTTGCCGTCCTGGTCACGCTTGGGACGCGAGGTGGCGAGGGAGAAGTTGGTGATCTTGGTGCCGCCCTGGGTGGTGCGGACTTCAGGCGTGGCGCCGACGTTGCCGGTGAGGATGACGAGGTTCTGCATTTCGAAGTTCCTTTTTTTACTCGCCGGGGGGTCCGTCCCCTCGACTGAGCACCAAAAAAGACGGCCAGGACGCCCCCTCCACCGCAAGCGCGTAGACGCGCAGGGGAACCCCGATCAAAAGGGTGGTGCGGGCAGCCGTGGCACACGGCAACTCGGCCCGAATGATCGCGGGTTGGAGGGGGTGGACGGCCGAATTAGGTCGTTCAGGAAAGAGAGGGGATGGACCGCCCGGCGGGCAGCGGTCATGGAACCGTGAAGCAGTACGTCTTTGTCGCGTTACTCGTCCGGAAGTGCCACTCTGCCTCAATCCTGTTATCCCGGGCGCCTCTGACACTCTCCCTCGCTGGTGCTCGCGCCCTGCGCCGGTGTCTGTGGTGAAGGATGATGGTTGCGGCGTGGACCTTGGTGCGGCTTTCGCTGACACGGCGCGCGCGCGCCGAGCATGTCGAGATGACGATGGGACGGTTCGTGCTTCGCAGCATCCCGCCCGGACTGCAGGAACCAAGCGCGGCTGACGTGCCTGCCGGTAGTGCGTCCCGCCTGGCACACCGCGGCGAAGCCGGCGCAAAGGCCATCGCTGTGAGTTAGCGTGCGGCCTGAACGAGAAGCACACAGCGCGGGGCAGACTCCGGCCTCGCCCCACGGAACCGCTCCGCGTCGGAATCGCGATCTGGGCGCGATAAGCCCCGTCAGTCGATCGTCACCCGGACGGGCCAAGACCGGCTAGGAACTCGGTGGAGCGAAGCGGCATAGCGCGCTGGTCGTTACACTATTCGCCACCAACCATCGCGAGCTTGCCCCTTAGGAACCAGTCATCACCGCTCGGCTGTTCGCCTTGGGAGCGTGCACGACCGATCATGGCTTCGACAGCGCGATCCGCGTCCTCACCATGCAGGCGGGGGGCCGAAGCCGGCGACGGTGACGCAAAGCCTCTTGCCGCTCGCGCGAGGAGCGCCGAGGTTGCTTGCGGCGACCGCGCAATCATTGATCCAAGATGATCGCGGCGACCTGGCGACCCTTGCCGGCGCCGGTGCCGTCACCGAGGAAGAAGCCGGTCCGGTACGGACGGCCATCCTCGGAGAAGCGATTGAGAGACCTTCCTCGACGGATTTGAACAGGCCGAGTAGGTTACGCCCAAACGCGTCGCCGGCATAAATCAGCGTCTCGAGCTGTGCGTCGGAGAGCGCCTTCGCGTAGACGACAGCCTGGGGCAGGGTCGGAACATAGATTGGCCGCGGCGCTGTGATCGAAGCCATGGCGATCGATTCTACCAGCGCGGTTGGATGCGCCGACGCGCAACCGATCGCGATACGGCTTGGCCGATAGGGCAGGTACACACCGACAGACTCCCCCGTCGGAAGTGGCTTGGCAAACACGGTGTAATCGATCGGCGTTGCGGTCTGCGACAGCGCGCCTTTTGCGGGTGGTGCGCTCAGCCGCGGTTTGCTCGCCAAGCCGCCAAAACGCGAGCTGCGCCCGCGGGGGCGGATGAGCAGCGAGGCCGTGCGCGGGACAGGCGCGGACACAGACGGAGCGGTCTTGGCGGTGATCGCCGCGGGCGCATCGGCGAGCGTCGTGCAGCGGATCATCTCGGCAGGCGTGCCGGTCACCTTTTCCAGCACCATGATCTTCACAGGTTGGCTGGTGCCATGCTTGGCATAGGCATTCGCCGGCAGTTCAAGGTGCAACGTCAGCGTACAACCCTCGGTCGCCTTCGCTCACGCGCGACTCGACGTGTCGACGCGGTCGGGCAAGATGGCGGCGCAGCGGCCTCCCGTGCCCAGACGCATCAAAGCGGTGCGAAGATGCCGGAACGCTGTTTGGCGGTCGGCGTGACGACCGATGCTGCGCGATAAAGGCGGATTGATAAGAACGGCCGTAAGGCCGGATGCTCGGCGCCAGCAGGTCGTGAATCAGCTCGGCGTCGTGCCGCGTGACGGCAGCCCCGGGGGAGTCGGCTGCGAGCATCTCGGCGCGAGCCGGATCGATCTCGTTCAGGACTAGGCGAGCATTGGCGCGGGAGGCGAACTCAGCGAGGAGACCAGTGCCGGCAGATGGCTCGAGCACCAGGTCCGTGGGCGCGATGCGCGCAGCGAGCGCGGCGAGGTACCCGATCGGCGCCGGTGTCGAGAATTGCTGGAGCTCAATCTGCTCTTCGCTGCGAACAGTGTGGGTCGGCAGATTGGCGACCAGTTCGGTAAGTGCAGCGACACAAGCGCCAGGATCGGCGGGAAGGCCTGCTTTTGCGAAGTACATGACTTCGACGAGTTCGAGCATGTCGCGGAGCGACCAGCGACCAGCGACCATCTGCAGTCGAAGCGCCATAGGCTTGCTCCATGACCCACACAGCATGTCGCGCTGGAGCGATCCATTCTTGGCAATGGTTTCGGCGACGGCCTTGGCAGCGGTGACTGACGGTTCGGTGAAATCGAGTTTGAGAGCTGCGTCTGAGGTTCGCATCGAGGGCCTCGGTTAAGTCGTCCGGTGATCATCACCGAATCAACAAGCCGAAGGCTCCCTCTCCTCTGAACACCTTGTGCCCGACAAAGCATAGCGACCGCGAAGCCATCTTCCAAAGCCGGTCGGGCGGCGTCGGCCGCGGCTAGTCGCGCAGGATGTCAGGCATATGGATCGATATCACGCGGCCAACGTGGCCCGACCGCCTGTCGACCGATCCTTGGGCCTCATTACAACGACCGTTTCTGGCTTCCCGACCCGTCGTCCTAGTTTATCCCGCGCAGGGACCTCCGGAACAACTTCGCGCACTTCAATTGAGTAGCTCGGCATCTTATTGTCGGCCGCAATCTTCTTCAGCTGACTTTTCAACGTGCGTAGCGGCGACGTGGAGCCGATTTTCGCACCCAGCATCTCCAGAGGCATTTCATATTCTTCATCACGACAATAGCAGTGCGCCAATTCATAAAGGCGTCGTTCAATCGAGCCAAGACGAAAATAGTCGTTGTGGTAGTCATAGATACGACTGTCACGTGAAACCGCGCGGACGAGCCAGTCACAGAGCTGGACGCGGACCGGCATGAGTTGATCGACGCCGCTCGCTGTTTCGCGAGTTGTCGCCTGCGCCTCCGCGAACCATGAGAAGAAGCCCTTCGTCCCCACGGTGCCAGTTTTAATGTTTGTTCGGATTTGCGTGCCCTGTAAACGACCGAGTGCTTCGATGAAGCGATCGTAATCACGCTTCGATGGGCGACCGACGCCGGTCGCCCGGAAGAAGTCGTGTGCATTGAAGGTAAAGACGTTCTGTACTTCACCCCCGGTCCGGCCAATATGCTGCACCATCAACGACAGGACGTAGATCAGGACTTCTTTATCCCACATCGTCGCGATACCGCTCGAACTGGGCTTGATCTCGATTTTGACGCCGTCCATCTCGTAGGTCATGGCCTCCATCTGAGGCCGCTTCGCTAACGAGAATAGTGGAAAGTCCATGATGCTCTGCTCGCCGCGGACTTTGCCGTGCAGCGGGCTGTCGAGATAGTCGAACAGCTTGCCCTGGGAGAGAGCGACTTCTCGCGAATCCATCGTCCGGGCTCCCACCAGCTTCACTTAGCAAGGCCGCTTATAGCGGATCGGCCGCAAACCTGCAGTCGGATAAGCGACCGCGTTATCGATAGCACGAGGATTTGGAGCGATTTAGCCGGTAAATCGGGGTGTGTTTCACATTTTGATAGGTACGGGCCACCGCAAACCCGGTCGAGACTCGTGCTATCGGTAACGCCGTGAACCTCATTCGGAGACCCGGTGTGCAGTACGAGTTCCAGGTCTTTGAGAAGGTGACGAAATCCTGTCATCGCAGTTCAGCCCCCCGGGAAACCAGCCGCGACATCAGGCTCCCGATCGGCGTCGCGTCGGTCCCATCGGACATCCCCCGCATGGCGACCGTGCGGCTCGTGTCCTTGAGGCCGTGGAGCGTCCGCCCAAGGTTCAATTCGCCCTTGTCAGCCTTGCTGCTCATTCCGCGGAGATACGCGCCGGGCCGCTGAACCTCGCCGCGCCGGTATTTCTGGATCGTGGCGATGACGGAGGCAGCGGCACCTCGCTGGCCCATGATGCGACAGGCTTCCTTGAACGCGTGATTGCTGATCCCCGACTGTCCCGCAAGACGCTCCGCGGTGGCGACCACCTCGCCCCACGATCCATCGCGGTGGAGCAGACCGGAACAGAGCTCCGGCGCGATCGACATCATGAATCCCGGATCGACACCGTGTTTCTCCAGATCGTCGTCGACTGCAGTTTGAGGTTGAGAGGAGAGGGCGTCCCCATTTTCACTACTTTTTTTCGCTAAGCCGCTACTGGTATCTGCTTTAGCTGATTGGAGTTGGCTTGTAGTTGTAGAGTGGATGTCCCTAGGTCCATCCCAGCATGAACTATCATCCTGATCGCTACCGGTACTGGGGACAGCGATCTCGGCCGAAACAGCCCCGGCTAAACGACGCGCACGCTCTTCGATCTGCTCCACACAGGCCGTCAGAAGGCCGACATCGCGGACGCAACGCATCTGGTCGGTGGCCATCAACGCCAACGCGAGATCGTCACCCGCCTTTAAATCGTGAAGATCGGCATCGAATACCGTTTGGGCCAGAGCCCTGATATTCCTGCGGGCAGCGGCAAGGCGTTTGCGGAGCACTGTCAGTGCCGCGTCCTCTGCGGCTCCCTTGGCCGCGCGGGCAGCAAATTCTTGAAGCCTGGTGCCGATCGGAGCGAGGACGATGCCGTAGCCCCATGTGATGAAGCCGTCGGCCCCGCGGCGTCCACCACGATGACCGTTCGGACTATCCCGAAAGCTGACCAGACCGAAGGCCTGTGCCTGATTTAAGAGCTTTTGAACCTGTCGGACGGTTACGCCCAGCTTTTGCGCGAGCAGGTCGTTCGACGGCCAAACGACGGGGATTTGTCCACCCTGCCAGTCCTGCGGCTTCGTCCAGGCAAACAGGAGATCGATGACGGAAACCACGCGCAGGGGGACGCCTATGTAAGGAGCCGCTCGTTTGAGCGCCGCAAGCGCTTTGGAAGGTGCCATTCCAGTTTCAAGACCGCAAAATTGCTCGGCAAGTTTCGTCGCCTTGGCGGCATGCTCGTCAAACCGGCGCAGTCCCCGGCCGGGGCTATGGGCAGCAGCCATTGTTCGTTCTCCCTGGGAGGGGAGCCCGTGCAGACAAAGCGACACCGTGGCGCCACGATCGACGCTTTGGGGTAGCAATAGGAAAGGGAGCCAGCTAAAGTGAGGTTTCTCACATCCGCCCTAGCAGGCGTCCCGAAAAGCCCGGCCTCGTGCCGGGTTTTTCATATCTGCACAGCGTCCCCCTTGATCGTTGTGACGCGCGCCCGAGTGGACGGCGGAGGTCAGCGTCGAGCTGATCCACAGCATCGATTGTTAAGCATCACTGGCGGGTCGGTCGTGCGCGATGAATCGTGCTATCAGTAACGGAATGGGTGATAATCACGTGCTATCAGTAACGACGTGTCGATCTTCGCTCGTGCTATCGATAACGCTGTCCCCAGAGGCACGTGCTATCGGTAACGCCGTCGCGCACTCGCTCGTGCTTTCGGTAACGGCGTGAGAATCGGGCGTTTCGGCAGTCTTACGTGACATGTTGCGCAGACGTAGAGCAGCCTCCTCATCGGCGCGCCGGGTAGGCGTGGCAGGGAAATGGCAATTGAGTCAGCGAGAGGCTGCAAGTTCAGGCTCGAAATTGGCTGATGCCGTTTGTCCAAGCAGGGGAGCGAGTTGGACGTTTTCGGGCATTCGATATGTCACTGGTGGCTGAAAGACCGGAGTCTAGTGTGACCCGTAGACATCGTCAGCCCGATCTCCGATCCTGTATTCGGAACTCGGCAATTTGAAGATCGAGCCACTGCTCCGAAGCGACAAGAAGGGGAGTGAGCGTACCGACGATCAGGCGGCGTCCGTCTTCGGGATCCGTTTGTCTGACTATGTATCCAAGCGCCTCGAGATGCTCGATGTGGCGCAAAGCGGTGGTCGTCGAGCCTCCGCTCAGCTTACATAGCTGGGACACAGCGATGCGGCGTCGCTCGCATGCGGCTACGTAAAGTTCCAGGATCATGTCCCAGCTCGGATCATAGAAGCGGACCCCGTTAAAGTGGGTCGCCCGCCGGCGCCGGCCGACCAACACCGCCCTAGCCTCGGCAAGCCTGCGCTCGGACAGCTCTCTCGCGTCTGGCGGCATAGACAGCAACGTCTCCTCTATCGCCTTGCGCGGCAGCCGCACAACGACGTCGATCAGGTCATCTCGTTCAGATGCTGCACCCATAATCGTCTCGATCCGTTTCGGATGTGGGGCTCGGCGTTCGCCGGCAAGCGGAGCGTGCCGAGCGCAAGCGTGCCAAGCGCGAGATAAGCGTAGATCCCAAGGCCTGTATGGTAGGCAAAGAGTGGCACACCGGGCAGCAGAGCGCCGAAGATGCTCATGAAGAGGTCGGCTACTGCAAAACCTGTTGCCCAAATTGGCCAGAAGCGGATCGTCGTTACGCTCAGCCAGTAGAAGCCCGCAGCGACGCCCGCATCAATCACCAGGATCAATACCTCACCCGGGGCCCAGCCTTCTTTCGCCGCGATCAATCGAATAGCAGTAGTGGTGGCGAACCCCGCCATGTTGATGAGCGCCCCCAATCGTTCCGGCCTGCCCCCTCTGAGTGCCGCGAAGAGCAGCACGCCGAACATGACGACGTTAAAGATGACCGCGAGGATTATCTGGGCGCTCATAGGATTTCTCGCGGCCTACCCGCCGTTACCCCCGCGGTGACGTAGCCTCCGCAATCCGCGGAACGTCGATCTCCTTGATCGAAACAGATGGCGGCTTCGGCAAGTTCTCGCCTCAGTTCGTTTCTGTCAGGCCCAGTTGGCGACCGACCTTCTCGACAGACAGATGTGCTCGCATTGCCAGCTGATCCTGAACATCAACGAGGGCCGACAGTGCCGCGACCGTCGCCTTTACCGTTTGCTGCGTCATCGCGGCAGATAAGCTGTGGGCCTCCGTCGCCTCGAGTATGGTCAGTAGAAATTGCGCCGTATCACGTGTGGCTAGAGTGATCGATCGCTCCGCTCGGCGCAGGTCGTCCGCGACGATCCGGCTTGTGTCGGAAAGTGATTGCATAAGGCCTCCTTGGGCACCGAGCGCCCATCACAGTGGTTTCAATCCAAGCAGGAGAAGCAGCGTTACGATCGCCATGCCGGCCGCAGTTAGGCCCAAGGGGGTCACGATCGAGATGATCGCGGTCCAGAAGGCAACCTGCTTCCAGGTGAGCATATTCGCTGCCGCCCCAGCGGTCGGCAACGGGAGGGGAAGCGGTAAAGTTGGTGGCGCGGAAGGTAGGTCGTTTGCAGGGGGTAAAGGCTCTACCCCTCCGTCGTACTCCGCCAGGAGCCGCGCGGCATCATAACGGGTCGGCACGCCGAGGATATTATTTGCCTTTAACAGCTGCTTATCGACCGCCCGGTGGCTGCTACCCGTGGCTGCCGCGATCTCCTTCGAGCTGCGGTTCTGAAGCACCAGGCGGAGATAAGACCGCTGACGATCGGTCAGCAGAGCAACGCGATCCGGTGTGCTTACACCCGGCGTCGGTGTTGGAGGCGTCCGTTGGGCAGGACGTTTGCCCGGTTCGATCGTCAGCATGCTCGTGAAAATACTCGCAACCCGGAATGATTCGGCTCCATGTCTGCGATGACTCCTGACGGGGCCCGTCTATCAAATCCACATCACAAGGTTCAAACGTCGCTCGAACGCGACGGACCGGGCACGTTCCAGAGCCCACGACGCCTCGCCGCTTTCTCACTTTCGACGCAGGCTGAAGCCAAGACCAGCGTAGCGATCAACTGCGATCGCCACTCAGCATGAATAATAGAGCTAATGGACGGAAGAGAATATGCAGACGGTTGCCGCTGTGTCGTTCAAGCGGGAAGCCCAGAAGGAAAGGATCTGCCCCTCCACCGGGCGATCGTCGGCTGTATACGCGGCAAACTCGGACAGGGTGCGGGCGAGTTCGGCACCTGTGATTACGCGTTCGCGTTCCAGTATTGTGGCCAGCAGCGCGAGCCAGTCGCCATGTGCCTGCACCAGCGCTTCAATCTGAAGCATTCCCGAACCACTGTTCGAGAAATCCTTCGAAGGGCTTTGGCGCCGGCGGAACCTCGTGAGCAAACTTTTGATCAAGGACATGGCGCGCGTTCCATCAACCGCCGGTAGCCGGGACGGTTGAACACGCGGCAACACTGGTAACCACGCCCCACGTATTCCCCGCACCGACAAACCGTAGCAAGGTCATGTATCTTGCGGGCCGCCCGACGGAAGTCGGGAACCCAGCATTCGACCGCACTTGCGGGCCAAGGATGGTGTTCAAGCCACGCCGCTATGGTACAAGGCTCAGGCGAAAACACGCTGTCATTGCAAAGCTAAGCGGACCGCAGCATCCTGGAAGCAGGCATCGCGCTCGTCGACGGAGCAATATGGCGGACGGCGCGCTCGTCGCTCGATCGGGGCGCGGGAGATCGCCCCGGCGATCAGCGTATCAATCGCCATGCTTTACCAGCAAGTTCCGGCATCCGAGCACGAAGCGATCCGGGATCGGTATTTGAAATGGACACAGATACACAGTTAGCGTCGGCAGGCTAGCTGAGGCGTCACCAAGCACCTGTTTGTCACACACGGGTGACGGGAACCGGGTTTTCCGTACTTTCGACCGCTGAAGGGCAATAAATGATGGAAAGGCGACAGTCCGCTTTCGGGAAGAGGATGGTGATCGGCCGACGTTCCTGGCGGGCTGCCGCCTTTTCCAAAAACGATCACAAAACGAGAAATTCTAGCGCTGGCTGCACTTCAAATCGATTGTACTCCGGTCAAGGGCACTGAGCGTTGCCCCGACCTTTACTACGAGCCAAGCCGGCGACGTGGCCGCATACGGCGCGCTCGGACTGCTCTGGGTAGGGCAGGCGCAGGCACTCGAGGTCACGCCTCCCGGTGAGATTGTCCGCGACAGCGTGCGCGCGACGCTGGAAGCCGAGGTTGGTACCATCATGGGCGGTGCTGCCTATCAGCGTGTCCGGCCCCGGATCGACAGCCAGTTCGCAGACTATTGGACCAACACTGGTCGGCCTGGCGCTCGACAGTCGACAGCCCGTACCGAACATGATGCGGCCGAGCGGGCTGCAACCGAAGCCGCAACTAGGCTCGCCGCCCTCGAGCAGGGTTTCGCTGATCTTGAAGCTGCTCGGGCCAGGCTGAAGCTCTTGGATCGCGATCTTGCCGATACGGCGGATGCAGATCGGCGAAGGGTTCTGGTCGATCAGGTCGACGTCGCACGATCCGCGGCGCAATTGCGCGATACGCGGCGGGCCAAGCAAGGTCGCCTTGCGGACCAGGTCAAGGCTCTCGAGGAACTTACCGCGCGTCTGGTCGATGCCCGCAAGGCCGTCAGCAAGACGGTCGCAGAGCTTGCCAGCGCCTTCGAAAACCGATCTGCCCTGGAAGAGGAATTGGCCAACGCGCGGGAGCGAGCGGGTACGGCGCGTGATCGGTTGGCGGCGGCCCGGGATACCCGGCGAAACGCCCATGCCGCGCTCGATGCTGCCGGCAGGCTGGTGGCCACCCAAGCACGCCATGTCGAGATCGCCCGAGCACGTCAGCGGCACGACGAACTACTGCCTCTTGGAGCGCAACTCGATGTGGCGCGCGAGCTTGGTAAGACGCTGATTCCACCCAACGTCATCAAGATGTTGGAGGAGCGCGAACGGGCCGTCGACAAGGCGCGTGCGGCCGTGGAGGCGGGTGCGACCCGGGTCGAGCTGACGGGCGATATCAGCGGCGTTCAGATCGACGGCATGCCAGCGGAGCCTGGCGACCGGACGCTATCGCGTGAGACGCGCATTCAGCTTGGTGGCGCCATGCTGATCATCCGGCCGCCAGCAGAGCTACAGAGCGCCGAAACAGTGCTGGTCAACGCCCGCGACGATCTGAGCGCTGTACTGGCTGACCACGGGGTGGCGAGTGTCGCCGATGCGCGAACTCATAATGAGGCTGCACGAGATGCCGCTGCTAACGCCCGTACGCTCGAGGTGAAAATCGCCGGGATGACCCCAGCCGTGCCGCTGCTCGGTATCGCAGGTGGTGCTTCAACCCTGAAGACTTTCGTAGCGGGATTGCACGAGAGCGCGGAAGGGGAGGGGAGTGAAGAGGGGCCAGACCTCGACGCATTGACGGCGATTGCGGCGGAAGCGGACTCCGCGCTTGCGAGAGCCGAGGGAGGCGATGAGGCAGCAGCAATGCACCTGCGCGAACTGGAAGCGCGCAATGCCCCTCTGATGGTTCAGGCAGCTGGCGCCGAGCGTGATGCCGCTAACGCCGAAGCACAGCTTGCTGCCCTTGAAGGCAAGTCTGAGGTCGCCAATCTGGATGAAGCCCTGTCGGAGGCTCGTCAGCAAGAGGCGGCAGCGCTGGTCAGCCTGCAGGATGCCGAGCGGGCAGCGACGGCGCATGACGTCTCCGCGATCGAGCGGCAGATCGCCGTGTTGGACAAATGCGCCGAGGTTGCCCGGACGCAGCGTATTGATCTTGAGAAGGTGATCGCCGGGCTCGAGGCGCGGATCGAAGCCGAAGGGGGCAAGGGCCTCGCGGACCGCGCTGCGGTCTCGCGAGACGAAGCGGAGGACGCGGCCGCTAACCTCGCGCGAGTGATGCAGGAGGCGGACACGTTGAGGCTTCTTCGCGATACGCTGGAAGGCACGCGTGCGGAGACGTCACGGACGTTCGTCGGTCCTGTTGCGCGCCGCGCGCGGCGCCATATCGAGCGACTTTTACCGGGCTGTGATCCGAGCTTCAGTGATGATCTGGGCCTGACATCTATTGTGCGCGGTGGTCTTGGCGAAAACTGCGGGGATCTCTCCCGGGGCACCCAGGAGCAGCTGGCCGTCCTGACCCGGCTTGCCTTTGCGGACATGCTATTGGAGCAGGGCGTACCCGTGTCGCTGATCCTGGACGACCCGCTCGTCTATTCCGATGATAGCCGGCTCGATCTTATGACCGAGATTCTTACCGATGCAGCGACGCGGATGCAGGTCATTCTACTGACCTGTCGCGATCGTGCCTTCAGGCATCTCGGCAACCGCATAAACCTAACGGGAGTCGAGTAGGGGCGCAGAGCGGGACGTCTGTTTTGAGGCGAAACTGGTGGAAAGTCGCCTGTCCGCATTCGCGCGGCGAGCGGCATGAGTAGCCGTTCGTCCAGATGACGGGCAGCCGCCTAATCGCTAATTGCCCGCGCAATTACCTATTCCGTGCAGCTTCGGGACCGCGTCGCCTTCGGTCATAATAACGGGCACAATAGTGCCGTCGGTGCCGTAGCATACCCGGTCGATCGCAACCTGGCGCTCGCCCTTAAGCGGCGCTGGACCGGGGGGCTGGTCCCAACGATGATACACAATCAACCACTCATCCTGTGGTGTACGGACGAAGCTGTGGTGGCCCGGCCCTTGATGTCGCGTGTTGCTCGTCAGGATTGCGCCACGGTAGCGCCACGGGCCGATGGGGGAGGGCGCAGTTGCATAATGGACCGAGTAATCAGGGCCGTTCCAGTGACCGTGGCTGTACGAGAGATAATACACACCATTCCGCTCGTGCATGAACGCACCCTCGGTGAAATTGGGCGGCTGGTGTACCGGAACTTCGCGCGCGAGACTGACCAAGTCGCGACTGAGTTCCCAGATACGCAGCTTCGCGCCGGCACTGCCGCCGGCGTAGAGATAGGCCTTGCCGGACCGTGGGTCGACGAATGCCATCGGGTCGATCGCCTCGAATTCCCCGTTCGCCTGACGACCGCCGGTGACCAGTGGCCGTCCGCTGTCGCGGTACGGGCCCTGCGGTGCGTCCGCGACGGCAACACCGATCCGGCTCGGCGTAGGGTTCTGCGGTCCGACCGAATAATAAAGATACCATTTGCCGTCCCGTGTCGCAACGCCCGGCGCCCACAGGAAATGCGCCTTCGCGCCATCGTCGCCGATCCAGCGGATTTGATCGCGGCGCAGGATCTCGCCACGGGAGGTCCAAGTCTTGAGATCACGAGACGAGAAGGCACCGAACCGGTCCGCGGCCCAGCTTCCGCCCGGGCCGCCAGTCGGAAAGATCCACATTTCGCCATCGATCATCATCGCATGCGGGTCGGCGCCCTGGAACACTGGGTTGCGGGCGAGGCCTGCCGCGGCCGTTACCAGAGCGACACCGATTGTGCTTGCGATCCACGGTCCCCAACGCCGCGTCATTGCGCTGGCTGCCCGGAGTCGAGCACGAACAAGAGATCCAGGTCGGGCGCCACACTCGGCGCATCGTTGGTGGCGTACGAGGCCGACATAAGCGCGCCGAGCCCCAGCGTAGCGAAGAAAGCAATCCGCATGACAGTATCTCCTATGATCGCTGTGTCAGGTCAGGTCAGGTCAGGTCAGGTCAGAACCGAAACCGGACGCCGAGCGAGTAGGTACGCTCGAGATAGAAGATCTGGCGTGCGAACTGATCGCCGGCGTCATCGAACTGGCGATAGCGCCGGATCGGATTGCCCAGAACGTTAACGATGTCGAACGCCAGCGTGACGCTCGGAATCGGCGTGACCGTTGCGGACAGATCGAGTTGCCCGCGCGCCTTCTCGATCACCCCGCCAGTGCGTTGAGCGCCGTTGACGTCGACGTCGAGCGGCTCCTGGCTGTAATATTGAACGAAGTCTGAGCGGAAATTATACGCGATCCGCGCCGAAAAGAACGGCCGTTCGTACAGCCCGACCAGGTTGTAAGTCCATTTCGACACGCCGTTGAAGCGTTGCTGCTGACCGGCGACGTTGGGGGACGTCGCGAGCGTCGATGCGAGATCGCCCTTAGAATCGACGTAGGTGCCGTTGGCCTGCAAGCCGAAGCCCTTCGCCCAGTCAGGCAGTCCGTCAATGTCGAGGAAGCTGGTGAAGCCGACTTCGACACCCTGGAACCGCGTTGCGCCGGTGTTTTCGGGCCTGGTGAAGCGCACGCGACCGTAAGTCGGGTCGGTAGTGAAGACGGTCGTGTTCGAGATGAAGCCCTGCGCATCACGCCGGAAGATCGCACCGGTCAGCGAGCCGGTCCGTGAAAAATACCATTCGAGGCTCGCGTCGTAGTTGTTTGACGTCAACGGCGACAGGTTTGGGTTGCCGGCCGTGATATTGCGGGCGTTGCTGTTTGGATCGTTCGAGTTCGGCGGATTGTTCGGATCGATCGTCGGCGGCGATCCGACGGTCAGTGCGGGATTGAGGTCGAAGAAGTTCGGCCGGGTCCGCGTCTGCGTATAGGCGAGCCGCAACTGCAGTTCATCGGTGGCGGCAACGCGCGCGCTGACGTTGGGCAGGTAATCGGTGTATTCGTTCTTCGCGGTGATCGGGGTGATCACGAAATTCCCCGGCGTCTGTTCGTCGCGCAGGAAGCCGCTGATCTGATTTTTCGTGCGGACGGCCCGCAAACCGACCACGCCGTCGACGACGACGCTGCCGATGTCGAAGCCGTATTTGACTTGAGCATAGGCTGCCAGCGCCTTTTCGTTCGCGCGGAAATTCTCCGAGGGATTGAACTCCGGTCGTCCAGCCGGCGCACCGTAGAAGCTCCGCAACGCGACGAGATTATCGCGGATGCTGCTCGAGGGGATTGCGGTGAAAGTATGGATCGGCAGCGTGTTGTTATAGCCAAACCCGGCCAACGTGCTTTCGGTGCTGACCGGCAGCGCGGTGATGGGAATCTGAGCCGGCAAGTTGAAAATATAGGGCGCGCCGCGATCACGGTTGGCGTCGCGATCGTTGTAGCGAATGCCGAACTGCAGGCGCTTAAGCAGGCCCTCGCCGATGTCGTACTGGACGTCGAAGCGCGACTGGATGTCCTTGCCGCCGACCTTGGTATATTCCTGGAAGAAGCCGCGGCTGAGGTAATTCGCCGGATCGGTCAGGTTGAAGGTGCCCAGGTCGAAACTCGGACCACCGTCCGTTCCTGGCGACTCGAAGACGACGTTGCGGACCGGCGAACTGCGGAACGTGTAGTCGATATTGACCGCATCGAACGTGTAGGTGCTGTCGGTGTAGGCGATGTCTCCGGAAATCTGGAGATTGTCATGTTTCCAGATTGCGCCACCGCCAGCCTGATACGTGTTGGTCGTCCCGTTGGCCGATCCATAATAGCCATCCGGTGCGTTAGCGCCCGAAACCGTCGCGCTTTGCGCGACGTTTGCGTTGCCGGGGCGCGTGACCACATTGTTCAGCTGGAAATCGGCGCCGCCGAAGTTCGGCACGAACATGAACCGGTTGGAATCGCGCCCACGATAACCTTGGTAGAGACCGTCGGCATAGATCTCGAGTTCCGGCGTTGGTTTCCATTGGAATGCGGCGTTGGCGGACGGCCGCCAGCGTCGACCATAGCCGAGGAAGAGCGACTGCGCGTCTGGATAGCGAACACCGCCGGTCGTGCCAGGCGCATTCACGGCATTGGTCGTCGCGACGACCAGCGATTGCTCGCGCGTTGAGTCCAGGAAATTGATGCCGACATAGGACGCGTTGACGAGCAGGCCCATCTCACCGATCCCGGTGTCCCAGCGGTCGCTGACGAGCAGATTGCCGTTCCAGGACATCTTGCCCGATTGTTGCCAGTTTACGCCGTTCAACGATCCCGACAGTTCGAAGCCGTTGAAGTCGAAGGGGCGACGGCCGCGGACGTTGACCTGGCCGCCGATGCCGCCTTCGATCAGGTTGGCAGTGCCGGATTTATAGACTTCCAGCGCTGCGACCGTGCCGGCAGGAAAATCCTGGATCTGGACGAAACGACCTTCGGCTGTGAAAATCTCGCGGCCATTATAGGTGGTGCTGAGATCGGGTAGGCCGCGCACCGTGACACCCGCCGACTCGCCGCCACCCCGCGTCACCTGCACACCCGACACGCGCGCGAGCGCGGACGACGCGAACGTGTCCGGCAGCTTGCCAATGTCTTCGGCGACAATCGCATCAACGATGCCGTCAGAATTGCGCTTGATCGCCTGCGCCGACTGAAGGCTGCGACGCAGGCCGGTAACTACGATCTCGCCGTCTCCCTCCGTAGGACTTTCCTGCAGCGATGGCTGCGGGGCGGCGGGGTTCGCGTTCTGATCGGAGGCGGTGGTCGGCTTGGGGAGATCCTGACCGCCCGCCCGAACTTCGGCTGTCGATTTGTCGGAGATCTGCGCGCTGGCGGACGCTGTGGTAAGCAGTGCCATGGTGGCTACGGATGCGCAGAGAAGCGCCTTCGCTTTCATGTCTCTCTCCCCTTCGATGTCGATGGTTTTCCACGCGACCTGATTCCACGCTAAGATTATCCTACGGAGCTGACAACCGTTTGTAGGACAATACCGAACAATTCTTCGGTTGGTTCTTGGTGATCCGGAGCGTGGCCAGCTAGGATGATCAAAGGCGCGGCGAACAGCGCTGCGGTGATGTGGCGCGTCGTTAAGTGAATGAACGGCACGATCGCCCAACAGGAGAGGACAACCGGTGAAACAACGCACGTCGAGGCAGATGCGGGATGGATCGGAACGAGAAGTTTGCTCCGATAAGCCGCATCGGAGGATTTCGGTCGGAAGAATCGTCGCGCCCATGAGGGCGCTGCCCCCCGTCCTGCTTGCCGCGATCGTCCTATCAGTCAGCCCCGCCCAAGCGAGGGGTCGCTGGACCGAGGGACAAGCCAAGGGATGGTATGCCGCGCAACCGTGGCTGGTCGGCGCAAACTATGCGCCATCAACTGCGATCAACCAGCTCGAGATGTGGCAGGCGGTAACTTGGGATCCCAAGCGGATCGATTATGAGCTCGGCCTTGCGCAGGGCATCGGCATGAACACGATGCGCGTCTTTCTTCACGACCAGCTCTGGCAGCAGGACCCCGAGGGCTTCAAGCAGCGGATAGGCGCGTTCCTGACGATCGCTCGGGCACACGGGATCAAGCCGTTGTTCGTCTTGTTCGACAGTTGCTGGGATCCGGATCCGAAACTCGGGCCGCAGCATCCGCCGATCCCCGGCGTGCACAATTCGGGGTGGGTGCAGGGGCCGGGAATGCCAGGTCTACGCGATCGCACGCGCTATCCCGGCTACAAGGCGTATGTGCAGGGCGTGATCGGTGCGTTCGCCAAGGACGACCGGATCCTCGGCTGGGACGTCTGGAACGAGCCCGACAATGGTGCCGACCAGTATAAGGGGCAGGAGGGCAAGGAGCCGCTGGTTCGCGCACTGCTGGCGCAGGTGTTCGACTGGGCACGCGAGTCCGATCCGTCCCAGCCGCTGACCTCGGGCGTGTGGATCGGAAACGATTGGACGCCGGGCGGCAAGACCTCACCGATGGAAAAGCTTCAGCTTGCGCAATCGGACGTGGTGACATTCCACGATTATAGTTGGCCCGAGACGTTCGAGCGGCGGATCAGGCAGCTTCTGGCCTACGATCGTCCTGTAATCTGCACGGAGTATATGGCGCGTGGCAACGGCTCGACCTTTGACGGTTCGCTGCCGATTGGCAAGCGCTACAATGTTGGGATGATCAACTGGGGGTTCGTCGATGGCAAGACGCAGACGCGTCTACCCTGGGACAGCTGGCAGAAACCGTACGTGCTGGCCGAGCCGACGATCTGGTTTCACGAGGTGTTCCGGAACGACGGCACGCCGTATCGGCAGGCCGAGACCGATCTGATCCGCCGATCGAGTGCAGCGCCGAAGGGTGTCGTACCGGTGGCCCTTTCCGAAGTGCCAGCGGTACGGCGCCAACGCTGAAGGCCTATGCAGTATCGCCTTCACATAGGAAGGCGATACTGCATCTTTATCAGTGATTGTCGCGCGGTAGACCCATCGTCTGGGCGATGCGCTGGTATTTCTCCGCACCTTCGAGGATGGCGCCGGTTTCCATCTGGCCGACGGTGGCGCGCTGGATTTCCTGCCACGGCGTCTGCGAGCGCGGGAAGGCATAGCCGCCCGCCGCAGTCAGCGTGCGGCGCCGCTCGGCCAGTTCCTCATCGGAGATCAGGACATCGGCGCTGCCCTTGCCGAGATCGATGCGAACCCGGTCGCCGGTGCGGATCAGCGCGAGGCCGCCCATCGCCGCCGCCTCGGGGCTGGCATTGAGGATCGACGGCGAGCCCGACGTGCCCGATTGGCGACCGTCGCCGATGCAGGGAAGCGCGTGAACGCCTTCGCGGATGAGATAAGCGGGCGGACGCATGTTGACGACTTCGGCGGCACCCGGATAGCCGATCGGCCCCGCGCCGCGCATGAACAGCAGCGTATCGGTGGTGATGCCGAGCGACGGATCGTCAATCCGGTGATGATAGTCCTCGGGGCCGTCGAACACGACCGCGGGGCCTTCGAACGCCTCGGGATCGTCCGGATTGCTGAGATAGCGTTCGCGGAATTCCGGCGAGATGACGCTCGTCTTCATGATCGCGCTGTCGAACAAATTGCCGCGGAGCACGATGAAGCCGGCATCCTCCAGCAGCGGCGTTGCGAACGGGCGGATGACGCGCTCGTCCTCGATCGTCGCGGTGCGGCAATTGTCGCCGATGCTCTTGCCGTTGGCGGTCATTGCGTCCTCGTGGATCAGCCCCTGCTTCATCAGCTCAGCGACCACCGCTGGCACCCCGCCGGCATGGTAATAATCCTCGCCGAGATACTCTCCGGCGGGCTGAAGGTTGACCATCAGCGGGACCTTGTGACCGTGCGTCTGCCAGTCGTCGATCGGCAGGTCGACGCCGATATGGCGCGCGATCGCGGCGAGGTGGATCGGCGCGTTGGTCGATCCGCCGATCGCCGAATTGACGACGATCGCGTTGTGGAACGCCTCCCTGGTTAGGATGTCGCTGGGCTTCAGATCCTCGGCGACCATGTCGACGATGCGCTTGCCGGTCTTGTACGCGACCTCCTGGCGGTCGCGGTAGGGCGCGGGGATCGCAGCCGATCCGGGCAGCTGCATGCCGAGCGCCTCGGCCAGGCTGTTCATCGTCGTCGCGGTGCCCATCGTGTTGCAATAGCCGGTCGACGGCGCCGACGAGGCAACGAGCTTGATGAAGCCCTCATCGTCGATCGCGCCGGTCGCGAGCAACTCGCGCGCCTTCCACACGATCGTCCCCGAGCCGGTCCGCTCACCCTTGTGCCAGCCGTTGAGCATCGGCCCGACCGACAGCGCGATCGCGGGAATATTGACCGTGGCCGCCGCCATCAGGCAGGCGGGCGTCGTCTTGTCGCAACCAATCGTCAGCACGACGCCGTCGAGCGGATAGCCGTAAAGCACCTCAACCAGCGCCAGATAGGCGAGGTTGCGGTCGAGCCCCGCGGTCGGGCGCTTGCCGGTCTCCTGGATCGGGTGGACCGGGAATTCGAGCGCGATGCCGCCCGCCTCGCGAATGCCTTCGCGCAGCCGTTCGGCGAGCACGAGGTGATGGCGGTTGCAGGGGCTGAGGTCGCTGCCGGTCTGCGCGATTCCGATGATCGGCTTGCCCGAACGCAGCTCCTCCAGAGACAGCCCGAAGTTCAGATAGCGCTCCAGATAGAGCGCGGTCATGTCGATGTTCTCGGGGTTGTCGAACCAGGCGCGCGAACGAAGCTTCTGAAGAGGCGTGGTCAAGTCGGTCATCGATTGGGCTTTCTGGAAATCGGATCAGCGGGGGGTCAGCGGGCGACGGAGACGCGGTAGATCATGCGGTGGTGATAGGGCTTGCCCGGGTCGACGCGCGCTGAGCCGAACGCCGGCTGGTTAGGCGTGTCGGGAAACTTCTGTGGTTCGAGCGCTAGGCCGTCGCCCATCCGATAAACGTGACCTGACTTGCCGACCAGCGAGCCGTCGAGGAAATTGCCCGAGTAAAATTGCACGCCAGGCTCCGTCGTGAATACTTCGAGCACGCGACCCGATGCAGGGTCCTCGACGCGGGCGGCCAAGCCGGGCTCCGCGCTCGCGCCCTTGTCGAGCACGAAATTGTGGTCCCAGCCGCGGCCGATGACGATCTGCGGATCGCGGCCGTCACGGATGCCATCTGACAGCGCCCGGCCCTTGGTGAAGTCGAACACGGTGCCGGCTACTGGCTTCAACTCGCCGGTCGGGATCAGCGCAGCATCGACGGGCGTATAGCGGCGGGCGCGGATGGTCAGACGCTGGCCGTAGATCCCGGTCGCCGAGCCTTCGCCGGCGAGGTCGAACAGCGCATGGTTGGTCAGGTTGACGATCGTCGGCGCGTCGGCCGTCGCATCGAAGTCGATCGTCAGTCCGCCCTTGTCGTCAAGCGCATAGGCGACCTTGACCGCAAGCGTGCCCGGATAGCCCTGGTCCCCTGCCGGGCTGGTCATCGTCATCACGACCTTCGCCTGCGCGCCGTTCGTGACCGAGACGATCTTCCAGACCCGCTTGTCAAAACCGGTAGTGCCGCCATGCAAACTGTTGGTCTTGTCATTGAGCGGGAGCTGATACGCCTTGCCGTCAAGCTCGAAACGGCCACCGGCGATCCGATTGGCATAGCGTCCGACCGTCTGGCCCCAGAAGTTCGGTGCGCTGACATAGCTTGCAGCATCGTCATAGCCGAGCGTGATGTCGACCGTCTTGCCGTTGCGGTCGGGCGCGCTGAACGACTGGAGCGTCGCGCCGAGCGTCATGATCCTCGCGCTGACGCCGTTGCTGCCGGTCAACGTCACCGCCTCGATCGCGGTACCGTCGGGCAGGGTGCCGAATGCACCGCGCTTGGCCGTCGCGGCGTTGGCGGCCTGAGCCGTCAGCGCCGCCAGTGCGACTGATAGTATGATCCCCGACTTCGACACCGACTTAATCATTGCGCGCATCCCGTCCTTAATCGTTCGGCGCCGTTGACGCGCCTTATGCGGCTATATAGTCAGACAATATATTTCTGGGCAAGCCGTGCGGGAAAAGACGATCGACCAAAGTCCGTCGATCAGTCGCCGACATGGCACGGAGGATGAACGATTATGGCGATGCCGATACAGATGCAACGACAGGTTGAGGGTGCTGCGACACAAGTGCCGCCAAGCGGGGGGCTAAGCTACCGATCCGCGTTGACGCTGCTGGCCAGTCTGTTCTTCATGTGGGGCTTCATCACCGTCATCAACAACACGCTGCTGCCGCATCTGCGCAGCGTGTTCGACCTCAGCTACACACAGACCACGCTGATCGAGAGCGTCTGGTTCATCGCCTATTTCTTCGCGTCCATCCCGTCCGCCAAGCTGATCGAACGGGTCGGCTACCAGCGCGCGATGGTGTTCGGGCTGGGTCTGATGGCGGTTGGAGCGTTGATGATGGTACCCGCCGCGCGGCTGCCCTCCTACGGCGTCACGCTATTCGCGCTGTTCGTGATCGCCAGTGGGATCACGCTGCTGCAGGTCGCCGCCAACCCGTATGTCGCCGTCGTCGGCCCGCCTGAGACCGCCTCGTCGCGGCTCAACCTGGTCCAGGCGTTCAACTCGGCGGGCGCCACGCTCGCGCCGCTGTTCGGTGGATATCTGATCCTCGGCCGCTCAACCTCCGGTACCGCGGTTGCTGGGTCAACGGCAGTCCTCACGCCGGCCGAACGGCTCGCCGACGCACAGTCGGTGGTGTTGCCGTATCTCATCGTCGCCGGCGTACTGGTGGTGCTCGCGATCGTCATCGCGCGCTTCCCGTTGCCGGCGATGGGCGCATCGACGCAGCGCTCGGCAAAGGCGGAGCGTAAGGGGCTGTCCCTGTGGTCGCACCGCAACCTCGTACTCGGCATTCCGGCGATCTTCATCTATCTTATCGCCGAGATCGGCGTCGCCAACCTGTTCATCAATTTCGTCAGCCAGCCGGACATCGGCAACCTCACGCACGAGCAGGCCTCGCATTACCTGTTCGTCCTGTGGGGCGGTATGATGGTCGGCCGACTGGTCGGCAGCGTAGTGATGCGGACGATCCCCGCCGAGCGCGTGCTGGCGGTGGCGAGCATCGGCGCGTTCGTCGTCATGTTGATCGCGACCTTCACCACCGGCCATGTCGCGATGTGGTCGCTGATTTTGGTCGGGCTCTTCCACTCGATCATGTTTCCGACGATCTTCACTCTCGGCATCCGTGGCCTGGGGCCGCTGACCGAAGAAGGGTCGGGGCTGCTGATCATGGCAATAGCCGGCGGCGCGCTAGTGATCGTCCAGGGTTGGCTCGCCGACACCTACGGGTTGCAGATCTCGTTCCTGCTGACCGCCGTGTGCGAACTCTATATCCTGTTCTATGCGGTATGGGGGTCGCGCGTGACCGACGCGCTGCCTGATCCCGTTCCCGTTCCTTAATCAGAGTTCAGCTTAACCAGGCTCCGGTTAGTCAGAGCAAAGGAAGCCGAAACGACGGTGGCGTGAGATCAGCCCGCCATCGCCAGCTTCGTATCCTCCAGCGCCAGATCGACCAGGGTTCGCATCGCCGTGCTGGCACCGTTCGCATCGCCTGAAGCGATCGCGTCGTAGACCAGCGCGTGATCCGGGATGGGATTGCGAGGCAGGGCACGTGCGCGCTGCTTGAACTGAGTGGTCCAAGCGACCGCGGCGCCGATGCTCGCGCTCAGTACGATCAATGCATCGTTGCGCGTCGCGGTCAGTACCGCATCGTGAAACTCGCGGTCCGCCGCGCGGCCGGCTTCGGTGGCCAAGGTATGCCGCCGCATCGCCGCCAGCGCATCCTTCATGATCTTGAGGTCGCTGCGCTCGCGTCTCTGGGCGGCCAGCGCCGCCGCGGCAGGCTCGACGATCGCGCGAAGTTCGAAGAGACTGCGGATCAATGCGATGTCAGGTTCGCCGGCGAACGACCACGCCAGAACGTCGGGATCGAGCAAGTTCCACCGGCTGCGCGGCAGTATGCGCGTTCCGATTTTCGGACGGCTCTCCACGAGCCCCTTGGCAGTCAGGACCTGGATGGCTTCGCGGTAAGCAGTACGCGACACGTCCAGCATCGCTGAGAACTCGACCTCCCCGGAAAGCGTGTCGCCAGGCGTGTATTTCCCGGACAATATCGCCGTTCCCAGCTTGTGAGCTACGGCCCCGTGCAACCGTCTTCCCGTACCACGGGTGGCCCGCGGCGGTTCACTTATCGCATCAACGACGTCGTTAACGTCTTGAATCTTAGTCATTCGCGCTCCCTGTTCGACAGATACCACGCCGTTCCAGATGGAGGAATGTCGTAGATTGCCAAACTCAAACGAGCCTTATATGTCAGAGTATAAGGAGTGGATACCACATGGCCGACGTGTCTTTTGCGAACAAGGTTCACGATACAGGCTTCTGGTCCGTCGAGGCGGCAACGGGTGCGACCGTAGGCGATCCGATTGCGGTTCATGGTCATGGCGACGTCGAAGCAGGCTGCGCCGCTGCAGAAGCCGCGTTCGACGTATACCGCGCGACCACTAATGACGCACGGGCGGACTTCCTGGAGCGGATCGGCGCGGAGATCGTCGCACTGGGCGACGACCTGATCGTCACCGCGATGCGCGAGAGTGGCCTGCCGCGCGCCCGGCTGGAGGGCGAGCGCGGGCGTACCGTCGGCCAGTTGAAGCTGTTCGCAGGCTTCGTTCGCCGTGGCGGCTGGATGGGGTTGCGGATCGATCCGGCACTCCCCGATCGCGCACCGCTGCCGCGTCCTGACCTGCGCTTGCGTATGATCCCGCTCGGTCCGGTCGCGGTGTTCGGGGCGAGCAATTTCCCGCTCGCCTTTTCGACTGCCGGTGGCGACACCGCGTCGGCGCTGGCAGCCGGTTGCCCGGTCGTCGTCAAGGGTCATCCTGCACATCCCGCCACCGGCGCAATGGTCGCTGGCGCGATTGATGCCGCGGTCGCGGCGTGTGGGCTGCCCAAGGGCGTGTTCTCCCATCTGGTCGGCCCCGGCAACGAGCTTGGCAGCGCGCTGGTGCAGGATTCGAGGATCGCCGCTGTCGGGTTCACCGGTTCGCGGGCTGGCGGGCTGGCCTTGGCCAAGCTGGCGCAGGTTCGCGAAGTCCCGATCCCGGTCTATGCTGAGATGTCAAGCATCAACCCGGTGGTGCTGCTGCCCGAAGCGCTGAAGGCCCGTGGCGCTGCGCTCGGTACGGCGTTCGTCGGGTCACTGACGATGGGCGCGGGCCAGTTCTGCACCAATCCCGGGCTGGTGCTCGCGCTCGAGGGCGAGGGGCTCGACGCATTCGTGTCCGCGGCCGCAACGTCGTTGCCCGAGGCTCCTGCCGCAACGATGCTCACCAGCGGCATCCATGCCGCCTACGAGCAGGGCATCGCCGCCCTTGCCGGCCACGACGCGGTGAACGAGATCGCGCGCGGCAAGGTCGGCGAAGGCGTTGCGCAAGGGCAGGCGGTATTCTTCGAAACGACCGCCGCACAGTTCCTGAGCGACAAGGCGCTGGGCCATGAGGTGTTCGGTGCGTCGTCGTTGCTGGTACGCTGCACGAGCGAGGACGAACTCCACGCCGTACTGGGTGCCGCCGAGGGTCAGCTTACGGCGACCATCCAGATGGATACGGGCGATGCCGGGATGGCGTCGCGCCTGATCCCGCGGCTCGAGCGCAAGGCGGGGCGGATCCTGGCCAATGGATGGCCGACGGGTGTCGAGGTCGCGCATGCCATGGTCCATGGCGGGCCGTTCCCGGCGACGTCGGACGGCCTCACGACTTCGGTCGGCAGCCTGGCGATCGACCGGTTCCTGCGGCCGGTGTCGTACCAGAATCTGCTGCCCGAACTACTGCCGGAGGTTCTGCGTGATGGCACGACCGTGCCGCGACTTATCGACGGCGTTCCCGCCATCTAAATCAAGATACTAGGGACGAACCGTAACAACGGCGTCCCGCTTAGGAGAGAGAGTGTGATGATTTTGCGCCTGTTGCAGCATGTTGGCGTCGACGGCACGCGATCGGTGATCGCTGCCACTAGTGAAGGGGCCACGTTCGTTACCGGCGTAGACAGCGTCCGCGCGCTCGCCGAACGTGCGCTCGCCGATGGCACCGATCTCGCCGGCGCAGTTGCAGCTTGTGGAACAGGCGCGAGCGTCGACATCGCCGCTGAGCTCGCCGCTGGTCGCCTGACCTCACCGATCGATCATGTCGATCCGGCCCACTTCATAATGACGGGCACCGGCCTGACGCATCTCGGTTCGGCTGAGGGCCGCGACAAGATGCACCGCGCGGCCGCGGACGCCGAGAAGCAGACGGATTCGATGCGGATGTTCCTCGAAGGCGTCGAGGGCGGCAAGCCGGAAGAAGGGACACGCGGCCAGCAGCCCGAATGGTTTTACAAGGGTGATGGCTCGGGTCTGGTCGCACCGGGTGCCGCGCTCGCGATGCCCGATTTTGCCGAAGACGGCGGCGAGGAGCCTGAGCTTGCCGGGATCTACCTGATCGGTCCGGACGGAACGCCGTTTCGCCTTGGTCTGTGCCTTGCCAACGAGTTCAGCGATCACGTGACCGAGCGGCACAATTATCTGTGGCTCGCGCATTCCAAGCTGCGCCAGGCGTCGCTCGGCCCGGAGCTGCTCGTCGGCACGCCGCCCGCGCATATCGAGGGCATGAGCCGGATCCACCGCGACGGCGCCGTCCTGTGGGAAAAGCCGTTCCTGTCGGGCGAGGCGAACATGTCGCACAGCATCGCCAACCTCGAGACGCATCATTTCAAATATGACCTGTTCCGTCGCCCAGGCGATGTCCATGTCCACTTCTTCGGCACCGCAACGCTGTCATTCGCCGACGGCGTGACAACGCGCGAAGGCGACGTATTCGAGATCGAGGCCGCACCGTTCACGCTTCCCTTGCGCAACACGCTGACCAAGGCAGCACCGCAGCCTGTCGTCGTGAAGGCGCTCTGAGTATGGCAGCTATCAGCATCGCGATTGTCGGCATGGGCAAGATCGCCCGCGACCAGCATCTACCCGCGATCGCAGGCAACGCCGAATTCGACCTCGTCGCCAGCGTCAGCCCGCGGGATGCGGGCGTCGAGGGCGTCGCCAACTTCAGGTCGCTGGAGGCGTTGCTCGCCGACGGTCCGGCGATTGACGCAATCGCGCTCTGCACGCCGCCGCAGGTGCGCTACTCGCTCGCCGCGATGGCGCTCGACAAGCGCCTGCACGTGTTCCTCGAAAAGCCGCCGGGCGCGACACTCGCGGAGGTCGACGCGCTCGAGGCTCAGGCCGCACAGACCGGCGCAACGCTGTTCGCCGGCTGGCATTCGCGGTTCGCGGCGGGTGTCGCACCCGCCAAGGCCTGGCTTGCCGACCGTCGCATCGACCGCGTGTCGATCGTCTGGCGCGAAGACGTCCGCGTCTGGCATCCCGGTCAGGCGTGGATCTGGGAGCCGGGCGGGCTCGGCGTATTCGATCCGGGCATCAACGCCTTGTCGATCGCGACCGAGATCCTGCCCGAGCCGTTCTTCCTCGAGTCCGCGACGCTGTCGACACCGGCCAATCGTGCCGCGCCCATTGCTGCCGATCTCGCTTTCCGCAGTGCGTCGGGCACACCGATCACGATGGATCTCGACTGGCGTCAGACGGGCCCGCAAAGCTGGGACATCGTCGTCGACACTGACGCCGGCACGCTCCGTCTCGCCAAAGGCGGCGCGGTGCTAACGCTGCCCGAAGGCAGCAGCGAGCATGACGATGCCGAATATGCCGGGCTCTACGCGCGTTTCGCCGCCCTGGTCCGTGACGGGCGCAGCGAGGTCGACACGACCCCCTTCACGCTCGTCGCCGACGCATTCCTGCGCGGCACCCGCAAATCCGTGGAGACTTTTAATGATTGAGGCAAAAATGACCCGCACGCTGAAGGGCCTCGCCGCCGCGCTGCTGCTCTCGACCGCCGGTATCGGCACCGCGCAGACCGACGCCCCCACGTCGGCTGCGGCAACCGTGACCGTCCATGCGGACACGCCCGGCCCGACCTATGATCGCCGCATCTTTACGCAGTTCGCGGAACATCTCGGCACCGGCATCTATGGCGGGCTCTGGGTTGGGGACAAGTCAAAGATTCCCAACGTCCGCGGATTTCGTACTGACGTCGTCACCGCGCTTCGCGGGATAGGCGTGCCGGTGGTGCGCTGGCCGGGCGGCTGTTTTGCCGACGAATACCACTGGCGAGAAGGGATCGGCCCCAAGGCTAAGCGCCCGACCAAGATCAACACGCACTGGGGCGGCGTGACCGAGCCGAATACGGTCGGCACACACGAGTTCATGGAGCTTGCCGGACAGCTGGGCGCCGAAGCCTACATAGCCGGCAACGTCGGCAACGGCACGCCGCAGGAAATGGCGGAGTGGGTCGAATATATGACCTCGCCCGCCGGCGCTCTGGCCGACGAACGCGCAAAAAACGGCCACAAGGCGCCGTGGGCAGTGCCGTATTTCGGCGTCGGCAATGAGCTGTGGGGCTGTGGCGGCAACATGCGCGCGGAGTATGCCGCCGACGTCACGCGACGTTACGCCACCTTCATCAAGGCGCCCGCAAATACGCGCGTCATGAAGATCGCGAGCGGCGCCAACGTCGACGACTATCACTGGACCGAGACAATGGCGCGTGAGCTGGTCGGCAAGGTGGATGCGCTGTCGCTGCATTACTATACGATCCCCGGTGGCTGGCCGCCGCGTGCGTCCGCGACCGTGTTTGACGAGCGCGGCTGGGCCGAGACGTTGTCCGAGACGCTCAGGATGGACGAGCTGATCACCAAACATTCGGCGATCATGGACAAGGTCGATCCGAAGAAGACGATGTGGCTCGCGGTCGACGAGTGGGGCACGTGGTATGCCGGCGATCCGGGCACCAACCCCGGTTTCCTGCGCCAGCAGAACACGCTGCGGGACGCGCTGGTCACCGCGATCAACCTTAACATCTTCGCCAAGCATGCCGACCGTGTGAAGATGACCGCGATCGCGCAGATGGTGAACGTGCTGCAGGCGATGATCTTGACCGACGGCAGCAAGATGGTGCTGACGCCGACCTATCACGTGTTCGCGATGTACAAGCCGTACATGGACGGCACTGTCTTGCCGATCGACATCAAGTCGCCCTGGTACAACAAGGACCAGTGGACGATGCCGTCGGTCAGCGCATCTGCCGTCCGTGGCAAGGACGGCGTGGTGCGGATCGCGCTCTCGAACCTCGATCCGAACAAGCCTACCAGCGTGTCCGCCGCGCTGCCGGGCGTGACGGCGCAGACCGTCACCGGGCAGGTGCTGACCGCGCCGACGATGACTGCGCTCAACACCTTCGAGGCGCCCAACGCGGTCGCACCGAAGGCATTCACTGGCGCTAGCCTGAGCGGTGGCACCCTGTCGGTGACGTTGCCACCAATGTCGGTGGTGATGCTCGAACTGAAGTGATCGTGACGCCCGCCGGAGCAACCGGCGGGCGTACCTACCGGGAGAGAGACGATGGCCGCATCGAAATGGGCGACCGGGCTGATCGCGTTGACGCTCGCGAGTAGCGTGCTGGCGCAAACCGCCGATGCGCCGCCGACACTAAATGCCAGTCTAACCGGCGATATCGTGCCCGTTCACGACCCGGTAATGATCCGGGCGGGGGATACCTATTACGTCTACGGCACCGGGCTCGACGGCCAGATGCTGAGCGCACGCACTTCGCCCGATCTGGTCCACTGGACCGCGGGTACGCCGCCGCTGTCGCGCCTGCCCGACTGGGCGACCAAAGCGGTGCCGGGCACCAAGGGGATGTGGGCACCCGACATCTCGCGGAGCGGGGACGGGCGGTACCGGCTTTATTATTCGGTCTCCACCTTCGGCTCGAGCCGCTCGGCGATCGGGCTCGCGACCAGCCCGACGCTCGACCCCAAGGCGCCCGACTATGGCTGGCGCGACGAGGGACTCGTGGTAATGTCGACGCCCAAGGACGATTTCAACGCGATCGATCCCAACCATGTCGTCGATGCGCAGGGCCGCGAGTGGCTATCGCTCGGCAGCTTCTGGACCGGCATCAAGCTGTTCGCGCTGAACCCGAAGACCGGCAAGCTACTCGACCCCGTAGAGAAGCCTCACGCGATCGCGCGCCGCCCCGCACCAGCCGGCGGACCCGCCCCGGTCGAGGCGCCGTTCATCATCGTCCATGGCGGCTATTACTGGCTGCTCGCGAGCTACGACTATTGTTGCAAGGGCGTGAACAGCACCTATTACACCGTCGTCGGCCGATCGAAGGCGATCACCGGCCCGTATCTCGGCAAGGACGGCAGCGCGATGATGCAGGGCGGGGGGACGATCTTCCTGCGCGCCGACCTGCAGGAAACGCAGCGCTTTCGCGGACCCGGCCACCCCGGCGTGATGCACGATACCGACGGCAAGGACTATGTCGTCTACCATGCCTATGATTCCCAGACCAAAGGCACCCCGACGTTGCGCATCGCACCAATCGCCTGGGGTGCAGATGGCTGGCCAATTGCGGAGAACCGACCATGATGATGAATTTCACACGACGGCTGTTCTTGGCCGGTGCCGGCGCAGCGACCGCAAGCGGCGCCCTCGCGCGGCTTGCGGCCAAAGCGCCGCTGCCGGTCAACCCGCTGGTCCGCCAGCGTGCCGATGCACAGGTCTTTCTGCACACCGACGGCTATTATTACATGACCGGCTCGGTGCCCCAATACGATCGGCTCGTACTACGCCGCTCGCGCACGCTGGCAGGGCTGTCGACAGCCAAGGAGCGCGTGTTGTGGCGGCATGAGAAAACCGGGCCGATGTCCGGTTTTCTTTGGGCACCCGAGCTGCACATGATCGACGGCCGCTGGATCATGTATTTCGCGGCAGGCCCGAGCGGCGGCGGCGAGGACGTTTTCCGTATCCGCACCTTCGCGGTGGTCTGCGACGGACCCGACGCGATGACCGGCAACTGGACCGTGCTGGGGCAATTGACGACGCCGTGGGACAGTTTCACGCTCGACTCGACCAGCTTCGTTCACCGCGGCACGCGCTATCTCGCCTGGGCACAGCGCGAGCCGGGGATCGAGACCAACAGCAACCTCTATCTCGCACCGCTCGCAACCCCGCTGACGCTGGCGACGAAGCCCGCGCGGCTGGCAGTGCCGACGCTTGATTGGGAGATCCGCGGCTTCAAGGTCGCCGAGGCTCCGGCGCTGCTGGCGCGCAACGGCAAGCTGTTCATGACCTATTCGGCGAGTGCGACCGATGCGCGCTATTGCCTGGGCATGCTGACCGCGCGCGACGATGCCGATATCATGGATCCGGCAGCCTGGACGAAATCGCCGAAGCCGGTGTTCAAGTCCTCGCCAGCGCACAAGGTCTTCGGGCCTGGCCACAACAGCTTCACCGTTGACGAGCGCGGCCGCGATATTCTGGTCTATCATGCGCGCGACTATGAGGCGATCAAGGGCGACCCGCTGTTCGATCCCAACCGCCACACCCGCGTCCAGACCTTCACGTACATGCCCGACGGCACCCCCGATTTCGGCGAACCGATTGCCAGCGGCCCATTGAGGTGAGCGGTCTCGATCGCCGGACGTTCCTTGCAGCAGGAGCCGCAGCCGTACCCGCGGCCGCGATCGGCGCTGGCGCAAGTGCTGGCTCGAAGCTCTTGGCGCCGACGCCGCCAATGGGCTGGAACAGCTGGAACAGTTTTGCGACGACGATCACGGAGGCGCAGGCGATCGAGATCGCGACGATCATGGCGGAGAAGCTGCTGCCGTCGGGCTATGATGTCTTCACCGTCGATATTCAGTGGTACGAGCCTGGGGCGACCAGCTACACCTACGCGACCAAGGCGACACCGGCGCTGGACGGCTATGGCCGGTTGCTGCCCGCGCCGAACCGGTTCCCGTCGAGCGCCGGCGGCAAGGGCTTCCGCCCGCTCGCCGATCGGGTGCACGCGCTCGGCTTGCAGTTCGGCATCCACCTGATGCGCGGTATTCCGCGATTGGCGGTGGAGCACAACCTGCCGGTGTTCGGGACGAAATACCGCGCGCGCGAAATCGCCGACACCGCCAGCATCTGTGCCTGGAACCCGGACATGTACGGCGTCGACATGCGCAAGCCCGGCGCACAAGCCTATTACGACAGCGTGTTCGCACTCTACGCATCCTGGGGCGTCGACCTGGTCAAGATGGACGACATGAGTCGCCCCTATGACGCGCATGCCCCCGAGATCGAAGCTGCGCATGCCGCGATCGTCGCGACTAAGCGGCCGATCATCCTGAGCCTGTCGCCCGGAGAAACGCCCTTATCCCGTGCCGATCACGTTCGCCGCTTTGCGCAGATGTGGCGGATCAGCGACGATTTCTGGGACGAGTGGCCGTTGCTCGAAGCGCAGTTCACCCGCTTGGAGAACTGGAACCCGCACCGCGTACGTGGCGGCTGGCCCGATGCGGACATGCTCCCGCTTGGGCGTCTGGCGCTGGGCGCGCGCGACACCAAGTTTACGCCCGACGAACAGCGCACACTGATGACCCTGTGGTCGATTGCGCGATCGCCGCTGATTATGGGCGGCGACCTGCGTTATCTCGACCGCCCGACGCTCGACCTTCTCACCAACCCTGAGGTCATAGCGGTCAATCAAGCAAGCTACGACAACCAGCCGCATTTCGTCGCCGACGGAATTCGGGTCTGGTCGGCGCGTGTGCCGGGATCGCGAGACCGCTATCTCGCTCTATTTAACACCGACAAATCCCGGCGATCTGTGCGGTTTTGCCTCGACATGATCGGCCTGAACGGACCGGTCGGTGTCCGTGATCTTTGGATACGACGCGATCTGGAAAGGGCGTCGGGTACGCTAGTAAAAAGCCTGCCACCGCACGGCGCCGCATTGTACCGCCTCAGTCCTCGCTGAAATATCCTGCTGAGTAGTCGGCCAAATAACCCTTGCTTTAACGTCCTTCCGATCATAACGAATGTCCGAGTAATACCGACTGCCAATAAGGTCGGATAGACATGATAGGGAGAGGCTAGATGGCGATGAAATCATTAATTCTGTGTTCCGCATCGATCGCAGCGCTGGTGCTGGGAGCCCCCGCACATGCGCAGGCCGTGCCGACCACGCCACAGGATCAAAACGGCCTGCCAGCGACCGGTACGCCCGCGGGCGTCGTTAACAACGCTGCCCAGACGCCGCCCGCGGCTGAGCAGTCCGCGACTGACCAGACTGCCACTGATCAGACCGACGCTGACATCGTTGTGACAGGTGTCCGCGCCAGCATCGTCGGTGCGCTTAACGTGCGCAAGAATTCGATCCAGATTGTCGATTCGATCGTGTCGGAAGATGTCGGTAAGCTCCCCGACAATAACGTCGTCGAAGCGCTTCAGCGTGTTACCGGTATTCAGGTCACTGATCGCGCCGGCGGCGAAGCGGCGACGATCACCATCCGAGGTCTGACCGATCCGTTGACGACGCTAAACGGGCGCAACATCTTCACCGCGGCCGGCACGTCATTCGCCCTACAGGATATCTCGGCGAACCTCGTCAAGCAGGTGGACGTCTACAAGACCCGCTCGGCTGACCAGCTGGAAACGGGCCTGGCCGGGCAGATCGATGTTCAGACCCGGCGCCCGCTCGATTTTGACGGCTTCACGATATCGGGCCTCGTACGCGGACTCTATTCGGAACTCGCTGACAAAGTGAACCCAAACGCTGCGCTGTTAATCAGCGACCGTTGGAAAACCGGCATTGGCGATATCGGGCTGCTCGTAAACGGCAGCTACACGCGCGCTCAATTCCGCAACCAGAATTTGCAGGCTGGCGCGATGGTGCCGTTCGCAACGGAAAACCCGGCGGCGGGTTCGGGCCTTACCCCGTTGCAGCGGATCTTCCCGGGTGACAGGAACCAGAACTGGACGCCGGGCCTGGATGCAGGTCTGCCCACCGCGCCGGGCTCCACGCTCAACATCAATGGCGTGAATACGCCGTATTATCTGTCGAGAGACGCGGTCATCGCGTCCGATGTTTACGGCAAGCGCGAACGTCGCGCGTTCAATGTAGCGCTGCAATGGGCGCCTAACGATCGTTCGGTCTACACGGCGGAAGTCTTCTACACCGGCTTCAAGGGCAAGACGTTCAACAGCCTGAACTTCAGTTTCGTCGACTGGTGGGGCGACCTGCCGGCCAATCCTGGAGCAAGCTTTGAGCTGTTCGACGGGACGAACATCATCAAGTCGCGTCAGGTCGGATCGGTCGCGGGGTTCAACAGCGGCGACACGGGCACCAGCAAGACCGACAGCTATGTCTATGCGTTAAACGCCAAGTGGGACGTGGCCGATCGCGGCAAGATCTCGGCCGACATCGCGTATCAGGACAGCAAGAACAAGACCTCGTTCTTCGCCATCCGCACGGATCGCGGGCCGCTCGACATCGACGTGGACTTCAACGCGGGCGGTGGGCTGCCGTCTTACAGCTTCGGCAATCAGTCCGTGCTGACCGACGCGACGGCGTGGACGATCGGTAATTTGTTCGACAGCGGTACCAAAAATACCGGTAGCGCGCTGACAATGATGCTCGATGGCGAATATGGCTGGGACGAAGGATTCCTGCGGCGCATCAAGACGGGCTTCCGGTTCGATGATCGCAAGGCTGACAATTACGTGCGCGACCAGGGCGCGGGTGGGCTGGGCACCACGCTGGCGGCGTTCGGCGAGGGCAAGCCCTTCACCAACAGCGGCTTCTTCGACGGTCAGGCGAACATTCCGACGAGCTGGGTGCTGGCGGATCCGCGCAGCATGGACCGCGACGCCGTCCGCACGCTGTATCGCGCCGTGGCCCCCGGCCTATTGCTCTCCGATCAGCTGAGCTTCGGCCAGGTGTTCGGCATCTCGGAAAAGAACGTGGCCGCTTATGCGCTTGCCGATGGCGAAGTCAGCATCTTCGGGCGTCCGCTGCAGCTGCAGGCCGGCGTACGCTATGTCGCGATCGATACCGATTATGACTATTTCGATCGCGGTGCCAACTTTGCTCGGACGAGCGTGTCCACCGGTTCGGAGAAGTGGCTACCCTCGTTTACCGCGCGCTATGCGATCGGGAATAATCTGCGCGTCCGTTTCAACTATGGCGAAACGCTCCGGCGTCCCAGTTTCGGCGATCTGAACCCCAATCCAGTGCTGACAGGCGACTTGTCGCGCATCGGCTTCGGTTCGGGCACGTCGGGAACGGCAAACCTTACCCCGACGCACTCGAAGAATATCGATCTGGCGGTCGAATGGTATTTCGAACGCAACAGCGCGATCTACGTAACAGCCTTCCGTCGTGAGATCGACGGGCTGGTCGTGCCGCTCACAGTGCGTGAAGCGATCCCGAACAACTATCTACCGCGCAATGAAACCTATACCGAATTGTTTAACATCACTCGTCCGGTGAACGCCTCGGACGGCGTCCTGAAGGGCGTCGAACTGGGTCTGACCTATTTCCCGACCTATCTGCCTGGTCCGCTGAACGGGTTGGGTGTCACCGGCAGCGCTACGATCCTAGATTCCGAACAGACCATTCCGCTTACCAACGCTGTCGGCGAGATTACGGGTTCGACGAAGTCGGCCTTCTTCGGCGTATCGAAACTGTCGTACAATGCGACGCTGGCCTACGACAACGGTCCGATTGGTGCGCGTCTATCGTACGTCTGGCGCAAAGGGTTCTTGCAGAGTAACGAAGCCCGGGCGTTTGCCAACCCGATCGGCTTCTGGCGCGCGCCGGAAAAAAGCCTGGACTTCCAGCTCACCTTGAATGTGAATAACGATATTGGCTTGACCTTCGACGCTGTGAATCTAACCAAGGCAAAGCAGCAGAGCTATTACAAGTTCGGCAATGTCGGTAACCCTGAGCAGTTCAACTCCAGCACGCTGCTGATCGACCGAACCTTTGCGCTTGGTGTGCGCTTTAAGTTCGACTGAGGTTAAGCAGCGGACTGGCTCCCGAGCTCTGCCGTTCATCTTCATGAATGAATGGCAGAACTTATTAAGCCCAAGCCCATGCAAAAATGACCGATTATGGGTCTTAGCGTCTTTGCGGTAGCGAGCTCGCCGCCCAACCACGTGTTCATTAAACCACCAAACAAAGGGTTCGCTTGCGAAGCGTTGCAGCAAGACCTTGGCCTTTCCCGCTCTTCCGGATACGTAGCTTCCAGAGCAGGCAAAGTTTCGCACTTCTTGATCAAGCAGCGCGCGCCCCACAGGGCGAAGACTTCGCGCCTAAGCTTCGCTTGTTGCGGCCGCGCAAAGACCTCAGCCAGCTTGCGCTGGCGTTCCACCGCCTGTTCGGCTTCCGCTTCCGGGCTGCCAATCAAACGAAACTTAAGCTTGGCGAACTGATCTCTGAAGACATTACTTACTGAATTGTCTTTCATCGGATGACCGGCGAGAGCATTTGCGAAGCGATCCACCGAAACTTAGCTCCGTCATCCTATTTCCTAGGTGTTTAGTCCCGGCATCTGGTGGATCGGATCGACGATGAACCTGTCAGGCT
>NZ_JACYVM010000011.1:0-115136 GCF_014842355.1 Sphingomonas sp. CFBP 13706 | reverse complement strand
AGTGACACCCTCTAGCGCACGAGCCTACGCGTGTTAGGCTACTGCGATGCTTGTTCGCGCTATACTGATAATCGTTGCCGGGCTGATCGGGGCCTCTGCGACCGCACAAACCTCCGATTCCACCACCGCGATCATGCCAAAGCCGGTGTGCTCGGGTCACCTTGGGGAATCTGTTGCGATCAACGCTGCTCCCCTAACAGTCGAGATGCTGGGGGGCAGCTATCGAGCACATCCCGGCTGGCCACATCCCGGTGAGGCACGCGTGGATCAGCTTCGCTATAGCTCGGCGGTGATGCTGCGCTCGGATGACCCACGCTTCACCGACTTTGACCTCTCTCCTGGCCCAGTGCACTCGCGAACATCGGGATGCTGGTTTTCATGGACCAGCATCCAAGGGAAGAGCGGTATTGCAGGCATTTCCAACGCTGGCATCGGGAGGAGCGGTTATGTGGATGGTTTTGTCCCGGCGCGGCCTGCCGTGACCCCCGATATCGTTGGCTACAGTTTCGTCGCAGCCGATGACAACGTTCATAGGGACAGCTACACTTGGATTGGGGTATGGAACGCCGAAGGCTTGGCAGAGCGGTCGCGGGTCGTCGCCTTCGACGGCAAGCGGTTCCTTATCCTTGCAACATTGCCCGTCCGGTTAGGAGCTATTTCCCAACTGCCCGACCTTCATTCTCAAGCCTATCTTTTAACGCTGATCGGTGAAGGCAAGCTTGGTCATAAAGTAGCTTGGATAAGACTAGTCTGGCCCTAACCCATCGATATACGGGTGCCGCTAACGATCCTAAGCCTACCCCCCCCACGTAAACGATCACAGATTTCGCATCAGCCAAGGAATGGCAGGAAACGTAGGCGCTCACCGATGCAAAAAGTTGATGCATTGGCGGGCTCGTTCGGCGGTGGGTCTCCCACAAGGCAGCCGCGAAAGCCGTGAGTCCGCTTTCCTTCCCTTCAAATCCATCTGCCCCACCGTCCGCGTGCCTAGCTTGTAAGGCCCCGCCAACGCGCTAGGGACGGTTGCACATGCGTATGCTTACCCTCGCCATCGTCCCGCTGTTGGCGGCCCTAAGCATCGCGACGCGGCAGCCGGCATCGCAGGCCGCGGCCGCGCCCATCCAGGCGAGCTCTACCCCAAGCACCTCCCCCGCCGACCGCGACCAGGGCGTCGCCCGGCTCGCCGCCGATACCGAGACACGCTGGGTGCCGTTCGACCTGACGCCGGGCAACCAAATCCGGTTCGCGATGCAGATCGACGGGCGCAGCATCACCGCGATCCTCGATACGGGGGTCAGTTATACGTTGCTCGCGGACACCTCCCCCGCGTTGGTCCGGCGCGCGCTGCAGCCCGGCGGGCGGGCGAGTGCGATCGGCGGGTCGGTCGCGCTGCGCTGGATGCCGACGCGGTCGATCACGCTCGGCGGCCTGACGCGCAGCGGCGGCGGTGTCAGTGTCGCCGCCTTCCCCGCGCTCGCGACCGGCAGCGCGACCGCGGTCGACCTGCTGGTCGGACGCGACCTGCTCGCCGCGCACGCGCTCGACATCGATTATGCCGCGCGCCGCTTCCGGCTGATCCCGACCGGGCGGCTGCCGTTCGCGGGCGAGACCGCGCCGCTGACGATCTCGTCCGATCGCCGCGTCTATGAAAGCGCGATCCGCATCGGCACGCACGCGCTGGCGCCGATCGTCGTCGATACCGGCGACGGATCGGCGATCACCGTGACCGCGGCGGGCTGGCGCCGTGCCGCGCCGCCGGGGCTGCCGACCACCACCGCGATCGCCTATGGGCTCGGCGGCTCGGTCGTCAGCGGCCTCGCGATCGCCCCCGAGATCCGGGTCGGTACGCTCGTCGCGCGAGACACCGAGGTGCGGATCGAGCCCGAGGCGGGCTTTTCGCAGTCGATCGGCGCCGCCGGGCGGCTCGGCTCGGGGTTTCTCCAGCATTATCGCGTGCTGCTCGACCCGAGCGCGGCGCGGATGGTCCTGCGCCGCGGTGACGTCGCCGATCCCCGCCCCATCCGGTCGACCAGCGGCCTGCTGATGGGTGTCGAAAGCAACCGGCTGAAGGTCCTGCACGTGATGCGCGGCGGCCCGGCCGAGGCGAGCGGGTGGCAGGTCGGCGACCTGATCTGTTCGATCGACGGCCAGCCCATCCCCCGCGACTATCCAACCAGCCCGCTGGCGGACTGGACCATCCGCCCGCCCGGCAGCGTCGTCCGACTCGGGCTGTGCGACGGGACGACGCGCACGCTGACGCTCAGGACTTTCTACTGATGACATCGTCCACGACTGCATCGTCCGGATCCCGCTGGACCCCCGCGCTGATCCTGCTGATGATCGCGCTGGCGATCCGCGTCTGGGATTTCGGCAATCCGGTGATCGCCGTCGACGAGCAATATTATCTGCTAGTCGGCGACCGTATGCTGCACGGCGCGATCCCCTTTCTCGACATCTGGGATCGCAAGCCGATCGGTCTTTTCCTGCTGTTCGCGGCGATCCGGCTGCTCCCCGGCGACGGGATTCTCGCCTATCAGCTGGTCGCGACCGGCTGCGCCTGGCTGACTGCGGTCCTCGTTCATCACGGCGCGATGCGGATCGGCGCGACGCGGCGTGGTGCGCTGGCGGCAGGAGCGACCTATCTGGCCGGGTTGTCGCTGCTCAGCGGCGGCGGCGGGCAGGCGCCGGTCTTCTACAATCTGCCGATCGCCATCGCCGCGCTGCTGACCTTCCGCCTGCCCGCACTCGCGGCGGCGAACGACCGCCGCGCGATCGTGCGTGGCGGCGCGCTGGCCTGCCTGCTCGCAGGGATCGCGATCCAGATGAAATACACGCCCGCCTTCGAAGGCGCGTTCTTCGGGCTGGCGCATCTCTGGTTCCACCGCCGCACCGGCGCGCCGGTCTCAGCGACGCTGGGTGCGGCGCTGCTGTGGATCGCCGTCGGGCTCGCGCCGTCGCTCGCCGCGCTTGGCTGGTACACCGCGCACGACCTGTTCGCGACCTTCTGGTTCGCCAACGTCACCTCGATCTTCCTGCGCCCCGGCTATCCGCTCGGGCAGGTGGTGATGCGGCTGCTCGGCATCCTCGTCCAGCTGCTCCCGCTGATCGCCGCCGCGGCGATCACCTGGCATCGCCGCGCGCATCTCGGGACCGACCGTGCGGTCGCGCGGCTCGCCTTTGGCTGGCTGATCGCAGCGTCGCTCGGCTTCCTCGCGATCGGTACCTTCTTCGATCATTACGGCCTGCCGCTGGTCGCCCCGCTGGCGATCGCCGCCGCGCCCGCGCTGTCACGCCATGCCAAGCTGCTCGCGATCGCGCTGATCGTCCCCTTCACGATCCTCGCTGTCGAACGCATCGTCCGGCGCGACGACGCCGCCGGCGCCTATGCGCTGGCCCGCATCGTCCAGGCGAACAGCGGCGACGAATGCCCCTATGTGTTCCGCGGCGACACCGTCACCTATCTGCTCGCGCGGACCTGCGTGCCGACGCCCTACGCCTTTCCCAACCTGCTCAGCCTGTCGACCGAACAGGGTGCGACCGGGATCGACGAGGCGGCAGAGGTCCGCCGTATCCTCGCCAACCGTCCGCCGGTGATCGTCACCTCGACGCGCCGCCTGTCGATCTGGAACGTCGGCAGCCTGCGCGCGCTGAAGGCGACGCTCGCGAGCGACTATCGCCTCGTCTTTACCACGCGCCGGCTGAAGGATCGCAGCGCCGTCTATCTGCGCAACGACCGCGTGTTCGTCGCCCCCGATCAGCGGGCCCCGTCGAGTCCGGTGCCCACCGCCGCCGACGGCAGGTAACGCGGCGCGGTCCGCGCCTTGGCCCGCTGTTCATAGGCATAGCCCGCGTTCAGCACGGTGCCGTCGCCGTAGCGTGTCGCGATGAACGACAGCCCGACCGGCAGCCCGCGGACCAGCCCCATCGGCACGGTCAGGTTGGGATAGCCGGCAACCGCAGGCAGTTCGCTCGCGCTCGGCCCGCCATATTGGTCGCCGTACACCGGCTCGCTGAGCCAGGCGGGACCATAGGTCGGCTCGACGAGCACCGTCGCCCGCGCGGTCTTCAGCATCGCGTCGATCCCCTCGGCGCCCGCCAGCCGCAGCGATTTCGCGCGTGCCGCCTTGTAGGCCGGGTCGTCGAGCCCGCGGGTCTTGGCCGCCGCCTCGAACGTCTCCTGCGCAAAGAACGGCATCTCCGCTGCTTCATTGGCGCGGTTGAACGCGATCACCTGATCGAGCGTCCGGGTCCGCACCGTCGCCGGCGTGGTCGCGAGATAGGTGTCGAGATCGGCCTTCAGCTCGGTCTGGAGCACCAGCAGCTCCGCCTCGCCGATCCCGTCGAGCTTGGGCTGCTTGACCTCGACGAGCACCGCGCCCGCGGCCTTGAGAACGCCCAGCGCGACCTCGTACCGCGCCGCGACGTCCGCGGTCATCTCGGGCCGGACGACCCCGATCCGCAACCCCGACAGCGCGCTCGTCGACAAGGCGGCGGCATAGTCGCGCTTGTACGCGCCTGCCCCCGCGGTCGCGGCATCCGCCGGATCCGCCGCGATCATCGCCGAGAACATCGTCGCCACGTCGCGCACGCTGCGCGCCATCGGCCCTGGCGTGTCCTGGCTATGGCTGATCGGCACGACATGCGTGCGGCTGACCAGCCCGATCGTCGGCTTCAGCCCGACCAGCCCGTTGATCGATGACGGGCATACGACCGAACCATCGGTTTCGGTGCCGATCGCGGTCGCAGCAAAGCTCGCCGCGATCGCCGCGCCCGACCCGCTCGACGATCCGCACGCGGTCCGGTCGAGCGCATAGGGATTGCGGACCAGCCCACCGACCGCGCTCCACCCACTCATCGACCGCGTCGACCGGATGTTCGCCCATTCGCTGAGGTTGGTCTTGCCGAGGATCACCGCGCCTGCCGCGCGCAGCTGCGCGACCACCGGCGCGTCGCGGCGCGTCATATTGTCCTTGAGCGCCAGGCTGCCAGCGGTGGTCGGCATCGCGTCGGCGGTCTCGACATTGTCCTTGATCAGCACCGGAACGCCGTGCAGCGGTCCGCGCACCCGCCCCGCCCGACGCTCGGCGTCGAGCGCCTTGGCCTGGGCCAGCGCGTCGGGATTGAGCGCGATCACACTGCGCAGCGTCGGCCCCTTGCGGTCCATCGCCGCGATCCGCGCGAGATACGCCCGGACCAGATCGACACTGCTCGCCGTCCCCGCCGTCATGCTCGCCTGAAGCTGATCGATCGAGCGTTCCTCGACCGCGACGGTCCTGGCCACCGCCGCCATTGGCATGGCGGCGGTGGCGAGCAGGATTCCCGAGATAATATGGCGCATTTTCAGTCCCCTTTAGCATGACGCTATCGGGGATCGGACGGCGCGCCAAGCGCCCTGGCGGGTCAGCCGACGAAGGCGCGCTCGATCACGAACGTACCGGGCTTGGAATTCGCGCCCTCCTCGAAGCCCTGCGCCTCGAGCATCACCGCGAACTCCTTGATCATCTCGGTCGATCCGCACAGCATCGCGCGGTCGGTCTCGGGGTTCAGCTTCTGGTCGCCGCGCACCGGATGGCCGAACAGCGACGCGTCCTCGATCAGCGCACCGATCCGCCGCGTGGTGCGGAACGGCTCGCGCGTGACGGTCGGGATGTAGTGGAACTGCGTAGCTGCCTCCTCGGCGATCAGCGGATCCTCGGCGAGCAAGGCGACCATCTCGTCGTGATAGGCAAGGTCGCTGACGCGGCGCACGCTGTGCACGACGATCACCTGCTCATAGGCCGAATAGACATCGGGATCGCGCATCAGGCTGAGGAACGGCGCGAGGCCTGTGCCGGTCGAGAACATGAACAGCCGCTTGCCCGGGAGCAGCGCGTCGAGCACCAAAGTGCCGGTCGGCTTCTTGCCCAGATACACCTCGTCGCCCGGCTGGATCAGCTGGAGCTTCGAGGTCAGCGGGCCGTCCTCGACCTTGATCGACAGGAATTCGAGCTCTTCCGAATAATGCGGGCTCGCGATCGAATAGGCGCGCATGATCGGCTTTCCGCCCTCCTGCGGAAGGCCGATCATCACGAATTCGCCCGAGCGGAAGCGGAACGTCGACGGGCGCTCGATCGCGAAACTGAACAGATGCTCGTTCCAGTGGCGCACCCACAGAACCTTGGCGTTGAGGAATGCGGGCGTCTCCGGGATGAGCACGGGCGCGCGGGTTTCGAGGGTTTCGGCGGTCATGCGTCTATTCCTTGGCCGCGCGGAGTCGCGCCGGCGGGTCGATGGCTTGCGAAACGGTCGCATTATGGATGCGCGTGCAGTGGGTCAACATTAGCAAAGCTTGGGGCCGCACAATGCAGCGGTATCGGTTTCGCCGCCCCTCCCGTCATCCTGACGAAAGTCAGGACCCAGGGCCGCAAAGGACTGCCCCCGGGATACTGGGTCCTGACTTTCGTCAGGATGACGGATCAGGGCCGACCAGCACGTTGCCGACTCGACGGGTGTTCCCCATATTCCCCCTCGATGGCCATCCAGATCCGCACCAGCCTCGCCGAACCCGAAACCGGCGACACCTTCGTCCCGCACCGCCCGACTGCGCGCCCTGCAAAGGTCGAGGGCGGCAAGCGGTTCAAGCTCGTCAGCGACTATGCGCCTGCGGGCGACCAGCCGACCGCGATCGCCGAACTCGTCTCGGCGATCGGCGAGGGCGAGAAGGATCAGGTGCTGCTCGGCGTCACCGGCTCGGGCAAGACCTTTACAATGGCGAGCGTGATCGAACGCGTGCAGCGGCCGGCGCTGATCCTCGCGCCGAACAAGATCCTCGCAGCACAGCTCTACGGTGAGATGAAGTCGTTCTTTCCCGAGAACGCCGTCGAATATTTCGTCAGCTATTACGATTATTACCAGCCCGAAGCGTATGTCGCGCGGTCGGACACGTATATCGAGAAGGAGTCCTCGACTAACGAGTCGATCGACCGGATGCGGCATTCGGCGACGCGCGCGCTGCTCGAACGCGACGACGTGATCATCGTCGCGTCGGTCTCGTGCCTGTACGGCATCGGCTCGGTCGAGACCTATTCGGCGATGATCTTCGACCTGAAAAAGGGCACGACGGTCGACCAGCGCGAGATCGTGCGCAAGCTCGTCGCGCTGCAGTACAAGCGCAACGACGCGGCGTTCCAGCGCGGCAATTTCCGTGTGAAGGGCGACACGCTCGAGATCTTCCCGTCGCATTACGAAGACAGCGCGTGGCGCATCTCGTTCTTTGGCGACGATATCGAGGAGATCACCGAGTTCGACCCGCTGACCGGCAAGAAGGTAGCGTCGCTCAACTCGGTGCGCGTCTATGCGAACTCGCATTACGTGACCCCCGGCCCGACGCTCAAACAGGCAGGCGAGGCGATCAAGCACGAGCTGGCCGAGCGGCTGAAGGAGCTGGTGCTCGAGGGCAAGCTGCTCGAGGCGCAGCGGCTGGAGCAGCGGACGAACTTCGATCTGGAGATGATCGCGGCGACCGGCAGCTGCGCGGGAATCGAGAATTACTCGCGCTTCCTCACCGGTCGGATGCCGGGTGAGCCGCCGCCCACGCTGTTCGAATATCTGCCCGACAACGCGCTGCTGTTCGTCGATGAGAGCCACGTCACGATCGGCCAGATCAACGGCATGTCGCGCGGCGATCACCGTCGCAAGCTGACGCTGGCCGAATATGGCTTCCGCCTTCCCTCGGCGATCGACAACCGGCCGCTGAGGTTCAACGAATGGGACGCGATGCGCCCGCCAACGACCTATGTCTCGGCGACGCCGGGCAGCTGGGAAATGGAGCAGACCGGCGGCGTGTTCGCCGAACAGGTCATCCGCCCGACCGGGCTGATCGATCCGCCCGTCGAGATCAAGCCGGTCGAGGAGCAGGTGCAGGACCTGATCGTCGAGGTCGGGAAGACGACAGCTCTAGGGTACCGCACGCTCGTCACCACGCTGACGAAGCGGATGGCGGAGGATCTGACCGAATATATGCACGAGGCGGGGATCAAGGTCCGCTACATGCACAGCGACGTCGAGACGCTCGAGCGTATCGAGCTGATCCGCGACCTGCGGCTTGGCGTGTACGACGTGCTGATCGGCATCAACCTGTTGCGCGAGGGGTTGGACATTCCCGAATGCGGGCTGGTCGCGATCCTCGATGCGGACAAGGAGGGCTTTCTGCGGTCCGAGACCTCACTGATCCAGACGATTGGGCGCGCGGCGCGTAACGTCGACGGGCGCGTAATCCTGTACGCCGACCGCGTCACGGGCTCTATGGAGCGCGCGATGAACGAGACGGCTCGGCGCCGCGAGAAGCAGGTCGCGTACAACACCGAACACGGCATCACGCCGACGACGATCCGCCGCAACATCGGCGACATCATCGCGCATGTCGCCAGCCAGGATCAGGTCACGGTCCCGATCGACGAGGACCGCCCGCACATGGTCGGCCACAACCTGCGTGCCTATATCGAGGATCTGGAAAAGCAGATGCGCAAGGCCGCGTCGGATCTGGAGTTCGAGACCGCCGGGCGGCTGCGCGACGAGATCCGGCAGTTGGAGAACGAGGAGCTGGGTCTGCCGGTGGATCAGCAGAAGGCGCCGGTCATGGGCCGCTCGAACGAAGGCAAGCCGGGCACGCGCAAGACACGGTACGGGAAGAGCCAGAAGATGCGGATGGGTGGCTCTCGGTCTCGCTGAGGCCGCTCATTGCTTTGGTCGTGAGGGTTGGGGCCAATAACCCTGGATCCTGACTTTCGTCAGGATGACATGGGAAAGGGACAGCGCATTTAAATCAATCCGTCATCCTGACGAAAGTCAGGATCCAGAGCCATACAAACCGCCCCTTCCCCGCATCAGCGTTACCCGACGACAAGATCCTCGCTGCTCGATCCGTAATAGCTCGCCACCCGGTCGGCATAGGCCTGGTCGAAGACCGGCGCGTTGTTCGACCAGCTCGGGCCTCCCTCAAGCACGCGCTTGTCGATCGTCACCACATACAGGTCACGCACCGCGTCGAACTGAAGCAGCGCGAACGGCAGCGGGTAGAAGCTCTTGCCCATGCCCAGGAACCCGCCAAGGCTCAGCACGGCGTGCGTCGCGCGCCCGGTACCCTTGTGCACCATGAAGGCATAGACCGTCCCCACCGCGTCGCCATCGCGGCTCTCGACCTTCATCGTCCCCGAAATATTGGCCTGCACGAGCAGCTGGGTTGGGGTCTGGGCAACGGTATCGGACATGGATCGTCTCCTGATTTACAGTGTTCCGTCGCTGAACCGGTAGCAGCGTGCGCCGGTTCCCACCCGATCGCCGTCCTCGCGCCTTGAGCGGCCGCCGGGTGTGCCGCATAGCGGGTCATGCGCGCCCACACCCCTATCGCCGCTGGCTGGCCCATCGCCGCCGGCCTCGCCACGCTGACGCTGATCGCCGGTTGCGTCGCGCCGCCGCGCGCCGAACCGCCGCCGCCGCCACCGCGCGTCGAGGCGCCCGCCCCCGCCCCACGCCCCGCCCCGCTCGCGGCGGATTGGCGCGACTGGCCCTATACGCCGGGAAGCTGGACCTATCGCCGCGATCCGCGCGGATCGCTGGCGAGCTTCGGAACGCAGGCGGCGCTGCCCGCGCTGACACTGCAGTGCGATACCGGCACGCGGCAAATCCATCTGTCGCGCACCGCCGCGGCCGCCACGCCGATGACGATCCGCACGTCGAGCGTCACGCGCGCGCTGGCGGTCCAGCCCGGCAGCACGCCCGGCACCGTGACGGCGACGCTGCCGGCCAGCGATCCGCTGCTCGAGGCGATGGGGTTCAGCCGCGGTCGGTTCGTGATCGACCAGCAGGGCCAGCCTGCCCTCGTCATCCCCTCATGGGCGGAGATCGAGCGCGTGACCGAGGATTGTCGCGGGTAAGGGCCGGCATTCGCGCAGCCTGTCGGACAGCCTTTGAGGATTGCGCGAAATCTTCTGCAAAACAAGACTTGTATCAATAGGGCGCCCGGCACACATTGCGGTTGCGGTCAGGCTTGGCCGCGTTTTTTCAACAAGCGAAAGGAGGTGATCCGATGTCTCATGGTTCAGCAGTGAGTTCGGTTCGGTTCGTTCGGGGGACGCGCTACTGATATCCGACGGCATGTGCGGGAGGTATCGCCCTCCAATCAACGCGCATGGCACAGGATGAGGTGGTACGCATGGTCCTCCGGGCTGGAGCTCTCCGGCCGCTGACCATGTTAGGAGGTTGCCGGGTCGTCGTGAGACGCCCCGGCAACCTCTTTTCATTTCTGGGTGGTTTTGGTTGGAGGCTGCTGACGTGGCCCCGCATCTTTAAGAGAACAGCCCTCCCCCAACCCACACCGTCATCCTGACGAAAGTCAGGATCCAGAGCCACGCAGGTTGCCCCTAATTACCCTGGATCCTGACTTTCGTCAGGATGACGGGACGGGCGACGGCTAGCCGCCCTAGCGCACGCGCCGCTTACAAAAACGCCTTGGCCCGGTTGAGCACGAGGCTGCACATCTTCGTCTTCACCTGTCCGCCGAGATTGTCGAGCGACAGCCCCTGACCGTTCGGCGCCTGAAGCTCCCCCGCCTGTCCCGCAGCAAAGCCGGGCGACGTCCGCACGCCCTGCTGCCCGGTCAACCGCTGCAGGATCGACTGCGCGCCTGCCGCCTGGCCCGTCGCGGGGGACTGCGTCCGGGTCTGGGGCGCCGTTTGCCGCCCCGTTAACGCGCCTAGTGCGCCGCCCTGACCGAGCAGGTTGTTTTTGAGGCAATAGCCTAACAGACCTGCCGCATTGCCCGCACCGATCGAACCGATGCCCGACGCGCCACCGCCAAGCAGGCCACCCAATCCGCCACCCAGCCCGCCAAGACTGTCACCCAGGCTACCGAGGCCCCCGCTGGACGTACGGGGCGCGGGCGCGGGTGCCCCGCTCTGGGCAACGGCGCTCGTCGTCATCAATGTTGCGACCGCGATCGCGACGACGGGGTTGGCGGGCTTGAACATACGAAACTCCTCTGGTTCGCAAGCTCAACGGAAGGGCCGCCCTCCCCGTTCCACGTCATCAGGACGAGCAGTCACGCCGGCGCGAGCAACCGCTCCCGTGCGATCTTCTCGCGCCAGACGAGTGGCGCCAGCTGGTGGACGTTCTCTCCCGCCGAATCGACCGCGACGGTCACCGGGAAATCGGCGACCTCGAATTCGTAGATCGCTTCCATGCCGAGATCCTCGAAGCCGACGACCTTCGATCCCTTGATCGCGCGCGCGACCAGATAGGCCGCACCGCCGACCGCCATCAAATAGGCCGACTTGGCCTCGGCGATCGCCTTGGTCGCATCGCCGCCGCGCTCGGCCTTGCCGACCATCGCGAGCAGGCCCTGGTCGAGCATCATGCGCGTGAACTTGTCCATCCGCGTCGCGGTGGTGGGACCGGCTGGCCCGACCACCTCGTCACCGACCGGATCGACGGGTCCGACATAATAGATCACGCGACCGCGGAAATCGACGGGCAGCTCCTCGCCCCTGGCGAGCATGTCGGCGATCCGCTTGTGCGCGGCGTCGCGCCCGGTCAGCATCTTGCCGTTCAGCAGCAGGCGGTCGCCGTGCTTCCAGGTCTGCACGACCTCGGGCGTCAGCGTGTCGAGATCGACGCGGATCGCGGCCTTGTCGGGTGTCCAGTTGACATCGGGCCACTCCTCGAGCTTCGGCGCCTCCAGATACACCGGCCCCGACCCGTCGAGCACGAAATGCGCGTGGCGCGTGGCGGCGCAGTTCGGGATCATCGCGACGGGCTTCGACGCGGCGTGCGTCGGCCAGTCGAAGATCTTGACGTCGAGGATGGTCGAGAGCCCGCCCAGCCCCTGCGCGCCGATGCCGAGCGCGTTGACCTTGTCGTAGATCTCGATCCGCAGCGCCTCGATGTCGTTCCTGGGGCCCCGCTCCTTCAGCTGCGCCATGTCGATCGCGCCCATCAGCGACTGCTTGGCGAGGATCATCGACTTTTCCGCGGTGCCGCCGATGCCGATGCCGAGCATCCCGGGCGGGCACCAGCCGGCGCCCATCTGCGGGATCATCTCGAGCACCCAGTCGACGATCGAGTCGCTCGGGTTCATCATCTTGAACTTCGACTTGTTCTCGCTCCCGCCGCCCTTGGCCGCGACGTCGATCGACACCGTGTTGCCGGGCACCATCTCGACATGCATCACACTCGGCGTGTTGTCCTTGGTGTTGCGGCGCGTGAAGGCGGGATCGGTGAGGATCGAGGCGCGCAGCTTGTTCTCGGGGTTGAGATACGCTTTCCGGACGCCTTCATCAACGACCTCCTGCAGGCTGCGGGTTGAATCGAGACGGCAGTCCTGGCCCCATTTCACAAAGATCGTGACGATGCCGGTATCCTGGCAGATCGGGCGATGGCCCTCCGCGCACATCCGGCTGTTGGTCAGGATCTGCGCGATCGCATCCTTGGCGGCGGGGCTCTTCTCCGCCTCGTACGCGACGCCCAGCGCACGGATGTAATCCATCGGGTGGTAGTAGCTGATGAACTGGAGCGCGTCGGCGACGCTTTCGATCAGGTCGGCTTCGGTGATGACGGTCATGCAGCGCCTTTACGGATACGGGTTTGCAGGCGTCTTAGCGGCGATCGGGTGATTTATGAAGATAGGGTTGGTCGGGGATCGCCGCGCGACCCGCCAAGACGTCCGCGCTTGCACGAGGTCCGACGTGTGAGGTTCTCCAAACAAAAGGGGCTGGAGTGGACACATCACCACTCCAGCCCCTCAGGCTGTGATTACGTGCAGCAGTCTTACATCGGCGGCGTCAGGCCATCCTTGCCGACCGCGACGGACCTCGCCCCCGACGCGCCGGCCGAGGTGATCGCGAACAGTTTCTGGCCCTTAGCAAGCACCGAGCGCTCAGCCGGCTCGAACCGGACGATCGGCGTGCCGACGGGCACGACGACCTGCGCCTTGCCGCCCTTGTACGAGATGCTGAGCTTGGTTTCGCCGGCCTTGCCCGCGCCGCCGGTTACCGTCCCGTTGGTCATCCCGCTCTGCTGGTCGACCGTGCCGTTGGTCATCGCGCTCTGCCCGTCGACGGTGCCGTTGGTCATTGCACTCTGCCCATCGGCCGCGCCGCCGCCAGCGGCCGCGACCACGCCGGGAACGTCCCAGGGATAATGGCCCTCGCCGGTCCCGCGCATCGCCTCGGGGAAGATGACGAGCTCGACCGCGCGCAGTGCGTCGTCGGGACCGGTCGTCGCGGTGCCGATGAAGTCGCCGTCCTTAAGCGTCGACAGCTCGGACTTCACCACCCAGGCGACCTTGGTCTTGGCGTCGAGCGGAACGCTGACCGATTTGCCGTCATAGGTCTGGACGGTCACCGCGTCGGCGCCGACCGCGGTGATCACGCCGCGAACGCGGGTGACGTCGGGCGCTGCGCTCGCCGCCGCGCTGGTATTGACGGTGGCGGTGTTGGCGCCGGTCGATGTCGTGTCGCCACAGCCGCCGAGGACCGCGATCACGCCGCTCAACAGCATCAGTTTTTTGGTCACCATCGCATTGGATCCTTCGAATATCATGGCGCGCGGTGCCATGACGGCATCGGCGAACGGTGTGCGGCCGGCCACAAAGACATGGTCGGTTCGGTTCAACGCCGTAAACGAGCAACCGGGCGCATCCCGCCGACCCGATGCTCGGAGACGCGAGATATCGGCGTGACTGCGGCTATCCTGGCGACAGCGCCATACGTAGAGGGTGACGATGCAGGATCTACGAAACATCGTCATTCTGACGGGTGCAGGAATTTCTGCCGAAAGCGGCATCGCGACGTTCCGCGGCCCGGGCGGCTTGTGGGAAGGACACCGGGTCGAGGACGTCTGCACGCCCGAGGCGCTCGCCGCAGATCCGGAACTGGTACACCGCTTCTACGATCTCCGCCGGGCGGCGCTGGCGACGGTCGAGCCCAATGCCGCGCACCGTGCTCTGGCGCGGCTGGACGAAGCATGGGGCGGCGGATTGCTGATTGTCACGCAGAATGTCGACGACCTGCATGAGCGGGCGGGCGCGACGCGGATGCTGCATATGCACGGCGAATTGCGGTCGGCGCTGTGTGCCGTCTGCGGCGTGCGCGAACCCTGGGCCGGCAGCTTGCCAGAGGGGTCGATATGCGGCGCCTGCGGGTCTGCGGCGCTGCGGCCCGACATCGTGTTCTTCGGCGAGATGCCGTACCAGATGGAGCGGATCGAGGCAGCACTGGCGCAGGCCGATCTGTTCGTGTCGATCGGGACGTCGGGGGCGGTCTATCCGGCGGCCGGCTTCGTGCAGACCGCGGCCTATCACGGCGCCGCTACCTTGGAGCTGAACCTCGACCCCTCGATGGGGAGCGTGTTTTTCGAGGAGACGCGGATCGGCGCGGCCGGGGTGCTGGTGCCGGCCTGGGTCGATGAGGTCCTGGGGCGATAGTCACGGGGCGACGCGCGCGCGCTTGAGCGACCGGACGTAGAACCAGATGCCCGCGCCGATCATCGGCACGCTCAGCGTCTGCCCCATCGTCAGCCCCCACCACAGATGGTCGAGCCCGGCATCGGGCTGGCGGACGAATTCGAGCAGGAACCGCGCGGTGCCGTACAGGATCAGCCCCGCGCAGAGCAGGTGTCCGGGATGAACCCGCGCGTCGGTGCGCCAGAACAGATAGGCCAGCATGATCATGCTGAGTCCGCCCTCGAGCGCGGCTTCGTAGAGCTGGCTCGGGTGGCGGGGTATGCCGTCCTGCGTGCCGGGAAAGATCACCGCCCAGGGAAGCGAGCTTGGCCGGCCCCACAACTCCCCGTTCACGAAATTGGCGATCCGCACCAGCACGAGGCCGAACGGGGTTGCACACGCCACGTAATCGCACACTCGGAGCAGCGACAGCCGGTGGCGCCGCGTGAACAGGACCAGGCTGACGATCACCCCCAGGAACCCGCCATGCAGCGACATGCCGCCCTGCCAGAGCTTCAGCACGTCGAGCGGCGCGCGCCAGATTTCGGGCCGGTAGAACACGCAATAGCCGAGCCGACCACCGATGATGATGCCCAGCGTCAGGTAGAAGACGAGATCGTCGACATGCCCCGCCGTCATCGGCGCACCGGACCGGCGGAGCATCCTCCGCAGATACCACCAGCCCAGCGCGATCATCGCGATATAGCTGAGCGCGTACCATCGAATCTGGAACAGGCCGAAATCCAGCGCCACCGGCGACAGATGCAACTGGTCGTAGCGGATCGCAGACGTCGCATCGATCAGGGTCGGCATCGCGTGGTCCTCGTCCGGGTCAGCCCGTGAGGTCCACGGTAGCATCAATAGATTTCAGGAGGTCGCGGGTTTGGTACAATAGGCGTGGGCGTAACGGAGTGCCGAGCCGAACTCTGTCATCCGCCCGAACGCTACCACCCCGGCGAAGGCCGGGGTCCAGTTGGGAAGGCCTGAGTAACGGAGCGCTGTCCGTCGTGACGACCGTCTCCCAACTGGGCCCCGGCCTTCGCCGGGGTGGCGTGTAGTAATTGTGGTTGTGGTCGCGGGTCAGTCGACCCAGTCTAGCCCGATATCGCGGTACACTTCCCGGTCCTCGTCCCAGCCCGGCTTCACCTTGACGTGCAGGTACAGATGCACCGGCTTGCCCGTGATCGAGGCGAGCTCGATCCGTGAGCGGGCGCCGATTTCCTTGATCCGCACGCCGCCCTTGCCGAGCACGATCGCGCGCTGCGTCGGGCGTTCGACGAGGATCTGCTGGTGGATCTCCAACGACCCGTCCTGGCGCTCGATATACTGCTCGGTTTCGATCGTGCTCGCATAGGGGAGCTCGGCGTGGAGCTGGAGATAGAGCTGTTCGCGCGTGACCTCGGACGCGAGCGCGCGTTCGGTCGAGTCGGAGACCTGGTCTTCGGGATAATGCCACGGGCCTTCGGGCATCGCCTTGGCGAGTTGCGTCTTGAAGTGAGCGAGACCGTCGCCGGTGCCCGCGCTGATGAAGAACGTCTCGGCGAAGGGAAGCAGCGCGTTCAGCTTTTCGGCGTGGATCAGCAGCTTGGTCTTGTCGGCGAGATCGACCTTGTTGAGGATCAGCCAGATCGGCTCAGGTCGGCCGACCAGCGACTCGACGATGGTCGTGACCTTGCCGCCGATCCCGCCCTTGGCGTCGACGACCAGCGCGATGATGTCTGACCCTTCCGCACCACCCCAGGCGGCGGCGACCATCGCGCGGTCGAAGCGGCGCTTGGGCTCAAAGATGCCGGGGGTGTCGACCAGCAGGATCTGCGTGTCGCCTTCGATCGCGACGCCCATCAGCTTGGCGCGCGTGGTCTGCGCCTTGGGGCTGACGATCGCGACCTTCTGGCCGACGAGCGCGTTGACGAGCGTCGACTTGCCTGCGTTCGGCGCGCCGACGATGGCGACTAGGCCGCAATGCTTCGGGTCGGGCGTGGTATTCGTTTCAGTCACATATGCTCTTTTCGAACTGGTGTTGCGGGCACCTGTACAGCGAAAACGGCTGTTCGTCATCGCGTCGCGACAAGGCAGTTTGGTTCACGCGGAGGCGCGGAGATGGTGTGGATGGGGCTCGCGCCGTCTGCGATTATGCGCCGTCGATCAACTCGGAGTCGTTCGGGGCAGGACCGGAGTTCCATTCGCTGCCCCCCTCCGCGACTCCGCGTCTCCGCGCGAACAAAAGCCTTCTTAGCCCAGCTTCTCCAGCAACGCCTTGGCCGCCGCGGTTTCGGCCTCCTGCTTGCTCGAGCCGGTCGCCGTCGCCTCGGCGAGTTTGCCGATCGAGACCAGCATCGTGAATTTGGGGGCGTGGCCGGGGCCGGTACGATCGACGATCGTATATTCGGGCGGCTTGCGGTTATGCGCGGCCGCCCATTCCTGAAGCGCGGACTTGGGGTGCTGCGGCGCCTTGGCACCGGCCTGAACGCGGTCCCCCCAGGCGCCGCGGACGAACGCACGCGCGGCGTCGAGCCCGGCCTCCTGGTACCAGGCGCCGATCAGCGCTTCCATCACGTCGCCCAGCACATTGTCGCTGTCGCTGGCGCCATCGTCGCGCGCCTGCTTGCCGAGCTTCAGATGCGCGCGCACCCCCAGTTCACGCGCCACTTCGGCACAGACCGGGCCCGTGACGAGCGCGTTCAGCCGTTTCGACAGCGACCCCTCGGGATCGGTCGCGAACAGTTCGTACAACCATTCGGCGACGATCAGCCCCAGGACGCGGTCGCCGAGAAATTCCAGCCGCTCGTAATTCGCCTTCGCCTGGCTGCCATGCGTCAGTGCGCGCTCATAGGGTGCCAGATCGCGCGGCCGGCGACCGAACACGCCCGCCAGCCAGTCGCCGAGGTCGCTCAAAAGCCTTCCCCGATCCGCTCCCAGCGCGCGGCGCTGACCCAGGTCCAGGGTTTCAGCCATTCGGCATTGCCGTCGGTCGAGAAGAAGCTGACGACCGCCTTGCCCTCGACATTCTCGAGCGGGACATAGCCCATCCCGCTTGGTGCGGGGAACCGGCTGTCCCCGCTGTCGTCGCGGTTATCGCCCATCACGAAGATATGGCCGGCAGGCACGGTATAGACACCCGTGTCGTCACGATCGGGCAGTTGCGCCTGGTCGAGCACGGAATAGCTGCGGCCGCCGGGCAGCGTCTCGCGGTAGCGCGGATAGCGACAGATCTGGACCCCGTCGGCGACGTCGACGAACGGCGCGCCGCATTTCTCCGCATCGAAATTGGCGGTCAGCGGGATCGTGAAGTCGGCGATCCGCGCCTTGGGGATCGCGGTGCCGTTCAGGTACAGCGTCCCCTGCCGCATCTGCACCGTCTCGCCGGGCAGGCCGATCACGCGCTTGATGACGTCGTGATCGAGCACTTCGGGGGCGCGGAAGACGACGACGTCGCCGCGCGTCGGCGTGCTGCCGAAGATCCGGCCGGGGATCAACGGCACGCCACCCGGCAGCGACCAGCGCGAATAGCCGTAGCTCCACTTCGACACGAACAGATAATCACCGATCAGCAGCCGGGGCAGCATCGATTCGGACGGAATGCTGAACGGCGCGAAGATGAAGCTGCGCAGAATCAGCACAACCACCGCCAGCTTCAGCAGGAAGCGGAACGTCTCTGCGGTTTCGGATCGGGCCGGTTTGGTCTTCGCGTCTTTTGCCATGGCCGCGGGTTTGCTCAACCGGCGCGCGCCGTCAAGCATATGCAGCATCCGCCATGTCCGGAGACCATCCGGACACCCCCGGAGACCCAATCGCCTCCCGGGACGTTATGGTGTTCTTGCTCGCGTCGCCGTATCGGTGCGCACGAATTCCAAATCGGAGACTTTGCATGACCGCCGACTGGTCCAAACTCGAAGCCCTGCCCGCCGCCAAACTCACCGACCTGTTCGCCGCCGACTCTGAGCGGTTGTCCAAGCTGAGCCTCGACGTCGCAGGCATCCACTTCGACTGGTCGAAGACGCACCTGACCACGGACATGGTCAGCGCGTTCGAGGAGATGGCCAAGGCGCAGGACCTGTCGGGCAAGCGCCAGGCGATGTTCGCGGGCGAGATCGTCAACGTCACCGAAGGCCGCGCGGTCGAGCACACCGCCGAGCGCGGCGAAGGCAAGCCCGAGAGCGTCGCGATCGCACAGGCCAGCCATTCGCGGATGCGCACGCTGATCGACGCGATCGAGGCGGATGCGCTCGGCCCCGTGCGCCATATCCTGCACGTCGGCATCGGCGGGTCCGCGCTGGGGCCGCAATTGCTGGTCGACTCGCTCGGGCGCGACGACAAGCGTTATGATGTCGGGATCGTCGCCAATGTCGACGGCGTCGCGCTGGAGGACGTGTTCGAACGCTTCGATCCGGCAGCGACGTTGCTGGTGGTCGCGTCGAAGACGTTCACCACGACCGAAACGCTGATGAACGCCGAAGCGGTGCTTCAGTGGATGAACGAACACAATGTCGAGGACCCTTACGGCCGCGTGATCGCGCTGACCGCGGCGCCCGAAAAGGCGATGGAATGGGGCGTCGACGAGACGCGGATCCTGCCGTTCGCCGAGAGCGTCGGCGGGCGCTACTCGCTCTGGTCGACGATAGGTTTTCCCGCCGCGATCGCGCTCGGCTGGGACCGGTTCGAGGAGCTGCTCGAGGGGGCGGCCGAGATGGATCGCCATTTCCGCCTCGCCGCGCTGCACGAGAATGCGCCGGTGCTCGCGGCGTTCGCCGATCTTTATTACACGCAGATCCGCCATGCCGAGACGCGCGCGACCTTCGCCTATGACGAACGGTTGCGGCTGCTGCCGAGCTATCTCCAGCAGCTGGAGATGGAGTCGAACGGCAAGTCGGTGACCGCGGATGGCCAGCCGCTCGGGCGGCCGTCGGCGGCGATCACCTGGGGTGGCGTCGGCACCGAGGCGCAGCATGCGGTGTTCCAGTTGCTCCACCAGGGCACGCACCTGGTGCCGGTCGAGTTCGTCGCGTCGATCGAGCCGGGCGATACGCTGCCCGAGGAGCATCATAAGGCGCTGTTGCTCAACGCGTTCGCACAGGGTGCGGCGTTGATGGCGGGCAAGCAGGTCGAGGATCCGGCGCGCAGCTATTCGGGTGATCGGCCGTCGTCGACGCTGCTGCTCGACGATCTCGACGCGCGCACGCTCGGGGCGCTGATCGCGTTCTACGAGCACCGCGTGTTCGTGAACGGCGTGCTGCTGGGGATCAACTCGTTCGACCAGTTCGGGGTGGAGCTGGGCAAGGAAATGGCGAAGGCGGCGGAGAAGGGCGGGCAGACGTTCGATCCTTCGACCGACGATCTGATAAAGCGCGCCTTCGGGTGATTTTTGGGGTGGGCGTGCGCTGAGTGCGCCCCACCCCACTCCGCCACCCCGGCAAAGGCCGGGGTCCAGTTGGGCGAACCCCAATTTATCACAGTGAGGCCTTCCCAACTGGGCCCCGGCCTTCGCCGGGGTGGTATTGGGGGGACCGTGCGCGTACCTCGAGCGTTACCGCGCTATGCCCATCCTCCTCGCCGTAGCGCTCGCCGCCTCTCCCACCCTCGCGCAGATGCGATGGGAGCGCCGCGTGTTGATCGTTGCGGCCCCCTCCCCGCAGGACCCGGAACTCGCCGAGCAGCGCCGCATCCTCGACAATTGGGCCACGAAACGCGACGAGCGCGACCTCACCGTCGTCGAAATCGTCGGCGATCAGGTCCGCGGCGCCGGGGACAGCGCCCCCGCGCTGCGCCGCAAGTTCCGCCTTCCCGCCACCTTCACCGCGATCCTCATCGGCAAGGATGGCGGCGAGAAACTGCGCAGCGCACACCCCTTTCCCGCCGCCGTGCTGGAGCGGACGATCGACGCGATGCCGATGCGCAGGGCGGGTCGGCGATAGAGCCAGCCGATCACCCTGATCGCCGCGCCGGCCTTGTCCGCGCATCCCGCCTGCCCCAGATGGCACCCAAAGCCGCAGCGCGGCGGCGCGACGTATAAGGATAGCCCGTGACCGATACCCAATTCGACTATGACCTCTTCGTCATCGGCGCCGGCTCGGGCGGCACGCGTGCATCGCGCGTTGCCGCCGCGCATGGCGCGCGCGTCGCGGTCGCCGAGGAATATCGCGTCGGCGGCACCTGCGTCATCCGCGGCTGCGTGCCGAAGAAGCTGCTGATCTACGGCGCGCATTTCGCCGAGGATCTGAAGGACGCCAAGCGCTTCGGCTGGCAGGTGCCCGACGACTGCGCGTTCAGCTGGCCGACGCTGCGCGACAACGTCATGGAGGAGGTCGACCGGATCAACGGCGCCTACACCCAGACGCTCGAGAACAACCATGTCGACATCATCCACCAGCGCGCGGTCGTCTCGGGCCCCAACGAAGTCACGCTCGCCGACGGCAGCAAGAAGACCGCGGCGAAGATCCTGATCGCGGTCGGCGCGCACCCGCTGGTGCCGGACTGCCCCGGTGCCGAGCACGGCATCACCTCGAACGAGGTGTTCCATCTCGACGATGTGCCGAAGCGCGTGCTGATCGCGGGTGCGGGCTATATCGCCAATGAATTCGCCGGCATCTTCCATCAGTTCGGCGCGCACGTCACGCTGATCAACCGCACCGATGTGATCCTACGCGGCTATGACGAATCGATCCGCGACCGGCTGCTCCAGATCTCGATGAGCAAGGGCATCGACTTTCGCTTCAACGCGGCGTTCCAGGGAATCGACAGGGGCGAGGACGGTTGCCTGACCGTGCATACCAGCGGGCACGAGCCGATCGTCGTCGATCTCGTCCTGTTCGCGACCGGCCGCCTGCCGAACACCAAGGGCCTCGGGCTCGAGACGGCCGGGGTCGAACTCGACGCGGCGGGCGCAGTGGTGGTCGACGAAGACAATCGGTCGAGCTGCGACAGCATCTTCGCGGTCGGCGACGTCACCAACCGCATCCAGCTGACCCCGGTCGCGATCCGCGAGGGACAGGCGTTCGCCGACACCTTCTTCGGCAACAAGCCGACCCGCGTCGACTACGCCAACGTCCCCGCCGCGGTGTTCAGCCACCCGCCAATGGCCGGCGTCGGCATGACCGAATCGCAGGCCAAGCAGGCTCTGGGCTCGGTGAAGGTCTACACGTCGGACTTCCGGCCGATGAAGAACGTGCTGGCAGGGCGCAACGAGCGGTCGCTCTACAAGATGATCTGCGACGGCCAGACCGACCGCGTCGTCGGCATTCACATGATCGGCCCCGACTGTCCCGAGATCCTCCAGTCCGCCGCGGTGGCGGTGAAGGCGGGGCTCAGCAAGGCCGATTTCGACGCGACGTTCGCGCTGCACCCGACGATGGCGGAAGAGCTCGTACTGATGAAGTAGCGCCTAGTCGACGAACAACGCTGTGCGCTTTTCGAGATTGGCGCGGACCTGTTCGATCTGATTGGGCTTGCGCATCACCTGCCCCTGCGCGTCGCTTTCGGCGCGCAGGATCGCCGCCGAGTCCGCATCGGCGGCGAGCGTGTAGAGCGCCTTCGCCCCCCGGATCGCCTGCGGATTCTTCGCGGTGATCGCACGTGCCATCGTCATCGCGGCGGCATGGGGATCGTCGTCGAGCCGCGTAACAAAGCCGTGATGCAGCGCCTCCGCCCCGTCGAACTCGCGCGCGGTGTACGTCAGCTCGCGCAGCACGTCGTCGCGCGCCAGCGTCCGCCACAGCGCGATCCCCGCCATGTCGGGTACCAGCCCCCAATGCGTCTCGCGGATCGCGAACCGCGCCTGTGGGTGGGCGATACGGATGTCGGCGCCCGACATGATCTGGAACCCGCCACCGAACGCGACGCCGTGGACCGCGGCGATCACCGGCATCGGCAACGTCCGCCAGCCCCAGGCGACCTGCTGCACCAGATTGGCATCGCCATACGTCCGGTCGTCGAGCGAAAGCCCCGACCCGCCGCCCGCCATCGACGCCATGTCGAGCCCCGCGCAGAACGCCCGGCCCTCGCCCGACAGCACGACGACGCGCGCCTCGGCCATCCCCGCCAGCCGGTCGATCGCGGCGGCAATCCCCTCGAACATCGCCGGGTCGATCGCGTTCATCTTGTCCGCGCGGTTGAGGCGGACATCGGCGATCCCGTCCGCGACGGCGATGGTGACCCGGTCGTTCATGGCGATCCTCTCTCCTGATCTCGTTGCGCCCGATGCTAGCCCCGCCCCGCATGTGCGGCAATGTTGCGTGGCGGTCGCTGGCGTGTAGAGGTCGGGGCATGGATGGCTTCGACGCAGAGCGGTTTACACGACACGGGTTCGGCGGGCACGGCGCCGCGCTCGGGATGCGCTATCATGCGCATGGCGCGGACTGGGCGGAGCTTGCGCTGCCCTATGACGAAAAGCTGATCGGCGATCCGGCCAGCGGCGTGATCGCGTCGGGGCCGATCATTACGATGATGGACATGGCCGCCAGCATCGCGATCTGGATCCGCCGCGCGGCGTTCGTGCCGCATGCGACGCTCGACCTGCGCGTCGATTATCTGCGCCCGGCGACGCCCGGGAAGACGGTGATCGGGCGCGGCGAATGCTACCGGATCACCCGGTCGATCGCGTTCGTCCGCGGCCAGGCGCATGACGGCGATCCCGCCGATCCGCTTGCGCATGTTGCGGGCACGTTCATGGTGCTCGGGTCATGGTGAGCACGCTGCCACCCTATGCCGCAACGCTGGGCGTCGAGATCGAACGCGACGCGGAGGGTCGGCCGGTGCTGCTGATGCCGTTCGGCGACGACGTGATCGGCCGCCCCGGATTCCTCCACGGCGGCGCGATATCGGGGCTGCTCGAGGTCGCGGCGATCGCCGCGCTCTACCATGCGATCGAGACCGAGGGGCCTGACGACGCCAGCGTGCGGATCAAGCCGGTGACCGTCACTGTCGATTTCATGCGCGGCGGCCGCGACAAGCCGACGCGCGCGGCGGGCGTGGTCACCCGGCTCGGCACGCGCGTTGCCAATGTCGAGGCGACCGCGTGGCAGGACGACCGCGACAAGCCGATCGCGGCCGCGAGGATGAATTACCTGATCGTCCGCGACTGACCCCGCCCCCCGCCCGCGGGCGGGAGGCGGCACAGCCTTACCGCGCCGTCAGCTTGATCAGCCGTCCCTGCGATTCGCCACCGTCCTCCAGCACCCAGATCGCGCCGTCGGGACCCTGTTCCACTTCGCGAATACGCGCGCCCATGTCCCACTGGTCGCCCTTGGCGGCATTGGTGCCGTTCAGGTCGACGCGGACGAGTGATTTCGACGACAGCCCGCCGATGAACGCATCGCCCTTCCACTGCGGGAACATGCTGCCCGAATAGATCATCAGCCCGCCGGGGGAGATCACCGGGTTCCATGACACTTTGGGCGCCGCATAGCCGTCGCCGGGCTTGTGGTCGGGAATGTCGCGCCCGTCATAATGGCTGCCGTTCGACGCGTTGGGCCAGCCGTAATTCTGGCCGGGCGTGATCAGATTGACCTCGTCGCCGCCCTTCGGCCCCATCTCCTGCTCCCAGAGATTGCCCTGCGCGTCGAATGCGATGCCAAGCAGGTTGCGATGGCCATAGCTCCAAATCTCGGGTGCGAAGCCCTTGGCCGCGAGCGGATTGCCTGGCGCGGGCTTGCCGTCGAGCGTCAGGCGCAACACCTTGCCGAGCGTGACCTTGGGATCCTGCGCCGGGGTAAATTTCTGGCGGTCGCCATTGGTGAAGAACAGATCTTTGCCGTCTGGCGAAAACGCGATGCGGCCCGAATAATGGCCATTGCCCTCGACGAACGGCCGCGCACTGAAGATCACCTCGATCTCGCCGAGCCGCTCGCCCCCACCACCGTTAGGCCGCAACCGACCTCGCGCGAGGACTACCCCCTTGCCGCCCGCACCCGCCGAGGAATAGCTGAAATACACGCGCTTGCTCGTCGCGAAGTCGGGCGCGAGGACGACGTCCATCAACCCGCCCTGCCCTGCCGAATCGACCGTGATCGTCGCGACCGTCTGACGCTGCTTCCCATCGGCCGAAACGAGGAGCATTTCACCGGCCTTCTCCGTCACCAGCATCCGCCCGTCGGGCAGCACCGTCATCGCCCAGGGTGACTCGAAATCGGCGACGACCGTTTCGCTGAACGGCTTTTCCCCCGGCGCGGGCTGTGCGGAACAGGCAGCGGCGGCGAGCAAAGTGGCGGATATCAGGCCGGTGGCGGCCAATATGCGACGGATCATGATCTTCTCCCGGAAATCCCTGCGCCAACGCGGCGTGACGAACGAAGGTTGCTCCCGCTTGCGAAGCGTTGCCATCGCGGGTATGGAGATCCTACTTTCTCTACATCGCCAGATGAAGAGGCTGCGGGGTTCGCTCCGCGGCGCTGATCACCTGTGCTTTGGCCCTGTTTGGAATTGCGATGGCGAATATCGCCCTGTTGACCGAATTGATCGAACCCGAAGCCAAGGCGCTCGGCCTCAGCCTCGTGCGCGTGCGCATGCAGGGCGGCAAGTCCGATCCGACGCTGCAGGTGATGGCCGAGCGGCCCGACACCCGCCAGCTCGTGATCGAGGATTGCGCCGAGCTGTCGCGCCGCATCTCGGACAAGTTCGATGCGCTCGAAGCCGAAGGTAAGGACCCGGTCGGCGAGGACGCCTATCGTCTCGAAGTGTCGAGCCCCGGTATCGACCGCCCGCTGACCCGGCTCCAGGACTTTGCCGATTGGGAAGGCCAGGAGGCGCGCATCCGCCTCGTCGAGCCGTTCGAGGATCGCAAGCAGATCTCGGGCAATCTGATGGGCGTCGAGGGCACCAAGATCACCGTCGACGTGAACAAGCACAAGATCATGACGATCGACTTCAGCCAAGTCGCCGACGCCAAGCTCGTCATGACCGACCGACTCATCGCCGCGACCGCGCCGCTTTCGACCGAAGGCGCGGACGAGGTTTTCTATCAAGATACGTCCGATGAGCCTGATGCTCGCGGCGTCGAGACCGAAGAAGGACAGCATTGATGGCCACGGCAGTCACCGCAAACCGCGCGGAACTGATCGCGATCGCGAATTCGGTCGCGTCGGAGAAGATGATCGACAAGGCGATCGTGATCGAGGCGATGGAGGACGCGATCCAGCGCGCCGCCCGTTCGCGCTACGGCGCCGAGAACGACATCCGCGCCAAGCTCGATCCGAACACCGGCGATCTGCGCTTGTGGCGTGTCGTCGAAGTGGTCGAGGCGGTCGACGACTATTTTAAGCAGGTCGACGTCAAGGGCGCGCAGAAGCTCCAGAAGGACGCGGCACTTGGTGACTTCATCGTCGACCCGCTGCCCCCGATCGAGTTCGGCCGCATCGCCGCCCAGGCCGCCAAGCAGGTCATCTTCCAGAAGGTCCGCGACGCCGAGCGCGAGCGCCAGTTCGAAGAGTATAAGGACCGCGCAGGCGAGATTATCACCGGCGTCGTCAAGCGCGTCGAGTTCGGCCATGTCGTCGTCGACCTGGGCCGCGCCGAGGGCGTTATCCGCCGCGACGCGCAGATCCCGCGCGAAGTCGTGCGCGTCAACGACCGCATCCGCTCGCTGATCCTGAACGTCCGCCGCGAGAACCGCGGGCCGCAGATCTTCCTCAGCCGCGCGCACCCCGACTTCATGAAGAAGCTGTTCGCGCAGGAAGTCCCCGAAATCTACGACGGCATCATCGAGATCAAGGCCGCGGCCCGCGATCCCGGTTCGCGCGCGAAGATCGGCGTGATCAGCCATGATTCGTCGATCGATCCGGTCGGCGCGTGCGTCGGCATGAAGGGGTCGCGAGTTCAGGCCGTCGTGCAGGAAATGCAGGGCGAGAAGATCGACATCATCCCCTGGTCGCCCGACATCGCGACCTTCGTCGTCAACGCACTGCAGCCGGCTTCGGTCAGCCGCGTCGTGATCGACGAAGAGGAAGAGCGCATCGAGGTCGTCGTTCCCGATGACCAGCTTTCGCTGGCGATCGGCCGTCGTGGCCAGAACGTCCGCCTCGCGTCGCAGTTGACCGGCAAGGCGATCGACATCCTTACCGAGGCCGATGCCTCCGAGAAGCGCCAGAAGGACTTTGTCGAGCGCTCGGCAATGTTCGAGAAGGAGCTCGACGTCGACGAGACGCTCGCACAGCTGCTGGTCGCCGAAGGGTTCACCAGCCTCGAGGAGGTCGCCTATGTCGAGGTCGAGGAGATCGCCGGCATCGAGGGCTTCGACGAGGACCTGGCGGGCGAGTTGCAGAACCGCGCGACCGAGGCGCTCGAGCGTCGCGACGCGGCCAGCCGCGAAGAGCGTACCGCGCTCGGCGTGGAGGACGCGCTGATCGACATGCCGTATCTGAACGAGGCGATGCTCGTCACGCTCGGCAAGGCGGGCATCAAGACGCTCGACGATCTCGCGGATCTTGCGACCGACGAGCTCGTCGAGAAGAAGCGCGCCGAACCGCGCCGCCGCAACGACGACGCGCCCAAGCGTCCCGAGCCCAAGGGCGGCATCCTCGCCGAATATGGTCTCAGCGACGAACAGGGCAACGAGATCATCATGGCCGCGCGCGCGCACTGGTTCGAGGACGAGGCCCCTGAGGCTGACGCCGTCGAGGCGGACGAGGCGCCGGTGGAAGAGGCTTCGGCCGAGGACACTGCAGCTGAGGACACTGCGGCTGAGGACACTGCGGCGGATGACGTCGTGGCGGATGACGCTGCGGACACGACCGACGCGAAGAGCGAGGACGACAAGGCCTGATGCCGTTTGTCAGCATCCGCATTTCGGGGTCCGCGACCAAGGACCAGAAGGCCGGCATCGTCGCCGACGTCACCCAGTCGCTCGTCGAGCGGCTGGGAAAGAACCCGGCTGCGGTGCAGATCGTGATCGAAGAGGTGTCGACCGAGAATTACGGCGCGGGCGGCCAGCTGCTGGTCGATCGCGACGCCCCGAAGACGACTCCGGCGCAGGAGGACGCACATGCGGAACCCTCCCGATGAGACGCTAGGCGCTACCGACGACCTTCCTTCCTCCCCTCCCGCAAGCGGGAGAGGACCGAAGGGTGGGCGCCCGGCCTCGGCTAAGAACAAGGGTGCAGGTGGGCGCGAGCCTAACCCATCCCGCGTGCGCGAGGGGGATGAAGACGCCCCCATTCGCAAGTGCATCCTATCGGGCGAGCGCGATGTTCGGCCACATCTCGTGCGACTCGCGCTTGCGCCCGACGGGCAGATCCATCCCGACGTGCGTGCCAAGGCGCCTGGTCGTGGTGCGTGGATCGGCGTCACCCGCGTCGAGCTCGAGGCTGCGATCAAGAAGGGCAAGCTGAAAGGCGCGCTCGCGCGTGCGTTCAAGACCGGCGAGTTCGCAATTCCCCCCGAACTGCCCGCGCAGATCGAAGCCGCGCTCGAGCGCAACGCACTCGACCGGCTTGGGCTCGAATCGCGCTCGGGCACCGTGCTGATTGGCTCGGACCGGATCGAACAGAATGCGCGCCAGGGCAAGCTGAAGGCGCTGTATCATGCGTCCGATGCGGCCGAGGACGGCAACCGCAAGCTCGACCAGGCGTGGCGCATCGGCAACGATGTCGAAGGCTCGGGCCTGCGGGGGTTGGCACTGCCTGCGTCACGTACCATATTGGCATTGGCGCTGGGGCGGGAGAATGTGGTACACATTGGCCTGACTGACCGCGCTGCAGCAAAGCGGGTGAGCGAAGCGCTCGACCGTTGGCTGCATTTTATCGGCCCCGAACCTTCTCCCGTGTCTTGCGAAACGGCCTCGCAGGGCGCATCGGCGTCTCAACAAAACGGGACGTCACCCATAACAGGGGCGTCCGGATCGACCGGACACAGCCCGGCCGTGGACATGACTGAGGAATTTGAGTGAGCGACACGGACAACGAGAAGCCGAAACTTGGCATGCGCGCACCTTTGGGTGTGAAGCGCACGGTCGAGACCGGCCAGGTGAAGCAGAGCTTCAGCCACGGCCGATCGAATACGGTGATCGTGGAAACCAAGCGTGCGCGCGTCCTGCGCCGTCCGGGCGAGCCCGACGGTCCGGTCGCCGATGCGCCGGTTGCCGCGCCCGCGCCGGTTGCGGCCCCCGCACCGGCTCCGCAGGCGCGTGCGCCACAGCCCGCCCCCGCACCGGTACGCCAGCAGGCACCGAGCAACCTGTCGCCGCAGGAGCGGCAGGCCAAACTTCTCCGCGAGGCGGAAGAGCAGCGGATGAACACGCTCGAAGAGGGGCGTCGTCGCCAGGAAGCCGAGCGCGCCAAGGCCGCCGAGGACGAGCGCAACCGCATCGCCGAACGCGCGCGTGCCGAGGCGGAAGCCAAGGCTGCACCTGCGCCGAAGCCCGTCGAGGCGCCCGCACCTGCACCGGCACCCGTCGTCGAAGCAGCGCCGGTCGTAGCGCCGACGCCCGCTGCCGCGCCGGTTGAAGCCCCCGTTGCGGCGGCCCCTGCCCCCGCTGCGGCCCCGGCACCCGCGCCGACTCCGACGCCAGCTCCGGTAGCGGCGCCAGCACCGGCCCCCAAGCCGGCGCCCGCGCCCGTCGCACCGCCGGCCCCGCCGCCGATTCTCGAATTGTCGCGCGATCCGTCGATGCCGGCACCCCGCCGGTTCTCGCCAGTCGCCCGTCCCGAGCGTCCTCCGCCGCCGCCGAAGCCCGTTCCGGCACCTGCGCCTGCAGCGCCGGCGGCGACCGCCAATGCCGGCACGACCGCAGCGCGCCCTGGTGCAACCGGTGCCAACGCGCCGGCTGGTGGCGTCCGTCGCGACGCACCCCCGGCACGGCCGCAGCAGCGTGACCGCAAGGGCGATGATCGTCGCACCTCAGGCAAGCTGACCGTCAACCGTGCCCTCGGTGATGGCGATGGCGCCCGCGCCCGTTCGCTCGCCGCGCTCAAGCGTGCGCGTGAGAAGGAGCGTCGTGGCACCGGTGGTCCACGTGAGCCGCAGGCCAAGCAGGTCCGCGACGTGGTCGTCCCCGAGGCGATCACCGTGCAGGAACTCGCCATCCGTATGGCCGAGAAGGGTGCAGACCTCGTCAAGGCGCTGTTCAAGATGGGCATGCCCGTCACGATGACGCAAACGATCGACCAGGATACGGCCGAACTGCTCGTCACCGAATTCGGTCACAACCTGACGCGCGTCAGCGATGTCGACCAGGATCTGGCGAACGACACGATCGACGATGCCGAGGAGACTCTGCGTCCGCGTGCCCCGGTCGTCACGATCATGGGTCACGTCGATCACGGCAAGACGTCGCTGCTCGATGCCCTGCGCGGCACCGATGTGGTGCGCGGCGAAGCGGGTGGCATCACCCAGCATATCGGCGCGTATCAGGTCACGCTGAAGGACAAGTCGAAGATCACCTTCCTCGACACGCCGGGCCATGAGGCGTTCACGCAGATGCGTGCGCGTGGTGCGGACGTCACCGACATCGTCATCCTGGTGGTGGCGGCGGACGACGGCCTGATGCCGCAGACGGTGGAGGCGATCGCCCACACCAAGGCGGCGGGCGTGCCGATGATCGTCGCGATCAACAAGATCGACAAGGAAGGCGCCAATGCCCAGAAGGTGCGCGAGCGCCTGCTGAGCGAGGAGATCGTGGTCGAGGACATGGGCGGCGACGTCCAGGACGTCGAAGTCTCCGCGACCAAGAAGATCGGTCTCGACACGTTGATCGAGAAGATCCAGCTCCAGGCCGAACTGCTCGAACTGCGCGCCAATCCGGATCGCGCGGCCGAGGGTACGGTGATCGAGGCCAAGCTCGACAAGGGTCGTGGTCCGGTTGCGACGATCCTCGTCAATCGTGGTACGCTCAAGGTGGGCGACATCTTCGTGGTCGGCGGCGAGAGCGGCAAGGTTCGTGCGCTGGTCGACGACAAGGGCAAGCAGATCAAGGAAGCGGGTCCGGCGATGCCGGTCGAGGTCCTCGGTCTGTCGGGCGTGCCGTCGGCGGGCGATCCGTTCCAGGTGGTCGAGAACGAGGCACGGGCCCGCGAAGTCGCGGAATATCGTCGCAGCGTGAAGACCGACAAGCGGACCGCATCGGTTCCGGCCAGCCTCGAGAGCATGTTCTCGGCGCTGAAGGAAAAGCAGGCAATCGAATATCCGCTGGTCGTGAAGGCGGATACGCAGGGCACGGTCGAGGCAATCGTCGGGGCGATCAACAAGATCTCCACCGATCTGATCAAGGCGCGCGTGCTGAGCTCGGGCGTCGGTGGCATCACCGAATCGGACGTCACGTTGGCGGCGGCATCGGGTGCACCGATCATCGGCTTCAACGTTCGTCCGAACGCCAAGGCCCGCGAGATCGCCGAGCGCCAGAAGGTCGCGTTCAAATATTATGACGTGATCTACGACCTGATTGACGAGATCCGGGCGGGGATGGCCGGCGAGCTTGGGCCGGAAGCGTTCGAGACGGTTGTCGGTCGTGCCGATATCCGCGAGGTCTTCTCGGCGGGCAAGCATGGCAAGGCGGCAGGTCTGCTCGTTACCGAGGGCAATATCCGCAAGGCGCTCAAGGCACGTATCACGCGCAACGACGTCATCATCTATCAGGGCGAAATCGCATCGCTGCGTCGCTTCAAGGATGATGTCGCCGAAGTGCGTGCCGGGCTGGAGTGTGGCGTGACGTTCACGTCGAACTTCGTCGACATCAAGGCCGGCGACGTCCTCGAGACGTTCGAAGTCGAGATGCGCGACCGCACGCTGTAATACTGAAACCCTCTCCCCCTCGGGGAGAGGGTTGGGTGAGGGGCAGTACCGGGCGGTAACGCCTGCGGCCGCCCCTCATCCCCACCCTCTCCCCGGAGGGGCGAGGGAGTTAGAAGAATGAAGACCGATACCCCAGAGATCAAAACCGTCCGCGCGCTGCGCGTGGGCGAGCAGGCGCGTCACGCGCTCAGCGACATCCTCGCGCGCGGCGACGTGCATGATCCGGTGCTCGAAAAGCACCTCGTCACGATCACCGAGGTGCGCATGTCCCCCGACCTGCGTCACGCCACCGTCTTCGTGAAACCGCTGCTCGGCAAGGACGAGGAAAAGGTGCTGAAGGCGCTGCGGACGAACACCGCCTATCTCCAGCGCGAAGTCGCGACCCGCGTGCAGACGCGCTATGCCGCCAAGCTGAAATTCGTCGCCGACGAGAGCTTCGACGAGGGCACGCACATCGACACACTGCTGCGCGATCCGCATATCGCGCGTGACCTGTCCGAGGATTGACGCCGCCGCGCGACGCGTCTTTGGGTTGAGCCGATGGCCAAGCTGTATTTCTATTATGCGTCGATGAACGCGGGCAAGTCGACCAACCTGCTCCAGGCGGACTTTAACTACCGCGAGCGCGGGATGCGGACGATGCTGTTCACCGCCGCGATCGATGACCGCTTTGCGGCGGGCACGATCACGTCGCGGATCGGGCTGGAGGCACCGGCGATCGCGTTCGACGCGGAGACCGATATCGGAGCCTGCATCGCCCGGCAGCACGCCGAGGATGCTATCTCCTGCGTGCTGGTGGACGAGGCACAGTTCCTGACTGCGCCTCAGGTCGACCAGCTCGCGCAGATCTGCGACGTGGTCGGCATCCCGGTGCTCGCCTACGGCTTGCGGACCGATTTCCAGGGCGCGCTGTTCCCCGGCTCGGCGCGGCTGCTGGCGCTGGCCGACTCGCTGGTCGAGATCAAGTCGGTGTGCATGTGCGGGCGCAAGGCGACGATGAACCTGCGCGTCGACGCGAACGGCCGCGCGATCGCCGAGGGGCAGCAGACCGAGATCGGCGGCAACGACCGCTATGTCGCGCTATGCCGACGGCATTTCACCGAGGCTCTGGGCTGAACCCTGGCCTTCCCATTATCCCTACCCGTTCGTGCTGAGCAAAGTCGAAGCACTTCTGCCTCATGTCCTTCGACTTCGCTCAGGACGAACGGGAGGGCCGGACGAGCCCCCGATATTCAAGGATCCTACGACATGCATGGCTGGATCATTCTCGACAAGCCGCTGGGCTTGGGCTCGACGCAGGGCGTGTCCGCGGTGAAGCGCGCGTTGCGCAACGGCGGCTATGGCAAGTTCAAGGTCGGCCACGGCGGCACGCTCGATCCGCTCGCGACCGGCGTGCTGCCGATTGCGGTCGGCGAGGCGACCAAGCTTGCCGGGCGGATGCTCGACAGCGACAAGATCTATGATTTCACCATCATGTTCGGGGTCCAGACCGACACGCTCGACGCCGAGGGCGTGAGCATCGCCACCTCCGACGTGCGCCCGACGATGGCAGCGGTCGAGGCGGTGCTGGCGCAGTTCACCGGCCCGATCGCGCAGGTGCCCCCCGCCTATTCCGCACTCAAGATTGATGGCGAGCGCGCCTACGACCTCGCCCGCGCCGGGCAGGACGTGGTGCTCGCCAGCCGGAACGTGACGATCCACACGCTCACCACCCACCCCACCCGTCTTTTGGATGACGAGGTCGGGGAGGAACTGGAGGCAGTCACCCTCACCGCGCACGTCTCCAAAGGCACCTATATCCGCTCCCTCGCACACGACATCGCGCTGGCGCTCGGAACCGTCGGCCACGTCACCATGCTGCGGCGCGTCAAGGCCGGTCCGTTCGACCTCTTATCGGCGATATCGCTGGACAAACTGGACGAACTCGCTAAGGCCTCCGCGCTTGAAGATGTACTACTGCCCTTGAGGGTGGCGCTGGACGACATCCCGGCTCTCTCCCTCACCCCCGACCAGGCAGGGGCGCTCCGACAGGGGCGTATCTTGGCCGGGATCGCCGCAGACGATGGCCAATACTTCGCCGAGCTGGACGCTGTCCCGGTCGCGCTGGTCGAGGTCGAGGACGGAGACGTCCGGGTCGTTCGCGGTTTCAATCTGTGATGTCGAAGGACTGAGAATTCATGACGATTACCGCTGAACGCAAGACCGAGCTGGTCAAGATCCACGCACGCCAGGACGGCGACACGGGTTCGCCCGAAGTCCAGGTCGCGATCCTGACCGAGCGGATCAAGAACCTGACCGAGCACTTCAAGGGCCACAAGAAGGACAACCACTCGCGTCGTGGTCTCCTGATGATGGTCAACAAGCGCCGGTCGCTGCTGGACTATCTCCGTCACAAGGACGGCCAGCGCTATCTGGATCTGATCGCGAAGCTCGGTCTCCGCAAGTAAAACGAACGGCTCCCTTCGGGGGGCCGTTTTTGTATATACGACTTTGATTCCGCGCCATCGCGCGCGGAGGCAAACGCCAGGACGCAATTCGGTGGACTGGCAAGGAGCGACAACTCGCTCCACACCGCCGCGAGCCGGCTTAGCTCGCACATAGGCCCCGGTCGGCATCTGGCCGCCGGAGTGAAGGAAACGAAATGTTCGATACCAAAACCGTAAGCGCCCAGTGGGGCGGCAAGACGCTGACGCTCGAGACCGGCCGCGTGGCCCGTCAGGCAAACGGCGCCGTGCTCGCCACCCTCGGCGAGACCGTCGTTCTGTGCGCCGTCACGGCTGCACGGACCGTCAAGGAAGGGCAGGATTTCTTCCCGCTCACCGTCCATTACCAGGAGAAGTTCTCCGCAAGCGGCCGCATTCCCGGTGGCTTCTTCAAGCGTGAGCGCGGCGCGACCGAAAAGGAGACGCTGACCAGCCGTCTTATCGATCGCCCGATCCGTCCCCTCTTCCCAGAGGGTTTCTACAACGAGATCAACGTGATCTGCCAGGTTCTGTCGTATGACGGCGAGAACGAGCCGGACATCCTCGCGATGGTCGCGGCATCGGCGGCGCTGACGATCTCGGGCGTGCCGTTCATGGGTCCGATCGGCGCAGCACGCGTCGGCTATGTCGATGGCGCCTACATCCTCAACCCGACGCTCGACGAAGCCAAGGCGGGTGACCTCGACCTCGTCGTCGCCGCCACCGGCCAGGCCGTGATGATGGTCGAGTCGGAAGCCAAGGAGCTTTCGGAAGAGATCATGCTCGGCGCGGTCCAGTTCGCGCATAAGGCATGCCGCGAAGCCGCCAACCTGATCATCGATCTGGCCGAGCAGGCTGCCAAGGATCCTTGGGAAATGGCCGAGCAGGCCGACCTGTCGACCGCCAAGGACAAGCTGAAGAAGCTGATCGGCAAGGACATTGCGGCTGCTTACAAGGTGACCGACAAGTCCAAGCGCTCGGACCTGCTGAACGCCGCACGCGCCAAGGGCAAGACCGCCTTTGCCGATGCGACCCCGCAGGACCAGATGGCGGCCGGCAAGCTGATGAAGAAGCTGGAGGCGGAGATCGTCCGCGGCGCCATCCTCAAGGACGGCACCCGCATCGACGGCCGCACCACCACGCAGATCCGTCCGATCGAGGCGATGGTGCACTTCCTGCCGCGGACGCACGGCTCGGCGCTGTTCACGCGCGGCGAGACGCAGTCGATCTGCACCACCACGCTCGGCACGCGCGACGCAGAGCAGATGATCGACGGCCTCAATGGGCTTTCGTACGAAAACTTCATGCTCCACTACAACTTCCCGCCCTACTCGGTCGGTGAAGTCGGTCGCTTCGGTGCGCCGGGTCGTCGCGAAGTCGGCCACGGCAAGCTCGCCTGGCGCGCGCTGCACCCGGTGCTGCCGTCGAAGGAAGAGTTCCCGTACACGATCCGCGTTCTGTCGGACATCACGGAGAGCAACGGCTCATCGTCGATGGCGACGGTCTGCGGCGGTTCGCTGTCGATGATGGATGCGGGCGTTCCGCTGAAGCGTCCGGTCTCGGGCATCGCGATGGGCCTGATCCTCGAGGGCAAGAACTTCGCGGTTCTGTCGGACATCCTGGGCGACGAGGATCACCTCGGCGACATGGACTTCAAGGTCGCCGGCACGTCCGAGGGCATCACCACGATGCAGATGGACATCAAGATCGCCGGCATCACCGAGGAGATCATGGGCAAGGCGCTTGCACAGGCCAAGGAAGGCCGCGCGCACATCCTGGGCGAAATGGCCAAGGCGCTCGACCACACGCGTGAGGAGCTGTCGGCACACGCACCGCGTATCGAGACCTTCACGATCGAGAAGTCGAAGATCCGTGAAGTCATCGGCACCGGCGGCAAGGTGATCCGCGAGATCGTCGCGCAGACCGGCGCCAAGGTCGACATCGACGACGAGGGCGTGATCAAGGTGTCGTCGTCCGACCCCGCGCAGATCGAAGCCGCGATCAAGTGGATCAAGGGCCTCGTCGAGGAAGCCGAAGTCGGCAAGGTCTATGACGGCAAGGTCGTCAACCTCGTGGACTTCGGTGCGTTCGTGAACTTCATGGGTGGCAAGGACGGTCTCGTCCACGTGTCCGAAATCAAGAACGAGCGCGTCGAGAAGGTCTCGGATGCGCTGAGCGAAGGCCAGGAAGTCAAGGTCAAGGTCCTCGAGATCGATCCGCGCGGCAAGGTTCGCCTGTCGATGCGCGTCGTCGATCAGACGACCGGCGAAGAGCTGGAGGACACGCGTCCTGCCCGTGAGCCGCGCGAAGGCGGTGACCGTGGTCCGCGCGGTCCGCGTCGCGATGGCGATGGTGGTCGTGACGCCGGTAACGGCGGTGGCGGCCGTGGCCCGCGCGGCGAAGGCGGCGGCGGTGATCGTGGTCCCCGTGGCCCGCGTCGTGACGGCGATGGCGGTCGTGATGGCGGCAACGGCGGTGGCCGTGGCCCGCGTCGCGACGGCGGTGGCCAGGGCGGCGAGCGCGCTCCCCGCGCCGAGCGTTCGGACGGCGACAAGGCCCCCGAGTTCGCTCCGGCGTTCCTGACGGGCGATCGCGACTAAGCGATCTTGCCGACTGGCAACTAGCGAAAGGGGATCCGGGCAACCGGGTCCCCTTTTTCGTGGCGATCACGATTGCGGAAGCCGGCGGCGCGATGCCGCGGGATCCGCGCTCGGCAATTTGTACGAGAATGACGGCCGGACACGCTGCTATCGGCTTGCAGCGTCCAGCGTGCATGCGCATTCTCGGCCAAGGCAGCAAAGATGCGGGGGCATCATGGCAACCTTGGCGACCAGCGTGTCGGCGATCACCGCCGAGCGGCGTTTCTATCTCATGCTGGCTGCGATCATCGCGGTCACCGTCTTCGCGGGGTTCGGGCTGGACCTGCAGCGGACGGACTGGAACATCGTCGGGCTTCCCGCCCAGGTCCATCTGCACGCTGCCGTCTTCTTCGGCTGGATCATCCTCTACGTCGCGCAGAACTGGCTGGTCGACCGGGGGTCAATCGCGATGCACCGGCGACTGGGCGTCGCGACCGCATGCCTGATCCCGGTCATGGTCGTGGTGGGCGTCGCGACGACGGTCATGGCCGTGCGGCTAAACCGCGTCCCGCCCTTCTTCACGCCGGGCCTTTTCCTCGCGCTCGACCTTCAGATCATCGGCTTTGCCATCCTGGCGGGCTGGGCGATCCAGTTGAGACACCGGTCCGACTGGCACAAGCGCCTGATGCTGTGCGCGACGATCCTGATCATGTCGCCGGCGCTGGGGCGCATTCTGCCGATGCCGCTCATGGGCCCGTCCGGCACATGGGCGATATTCGTCGCCACCATGGTCTATCTGGGGGCTGCGATGCTGTTCGATGCGCAACTGCGCGGGCGGGTGCACCTGGCCTATTGGTGGGGCGCGGGAATGCTGACCCTCGTACAGCTGCTGATCGACATCGTCGGGTTCAGCCCGCGGCTCGACAAGCTGGTCGCGCAACTTGCCGCCTGACGGCGGGCGCGCGCTTGAGTATGATTTGAGTGGGGAGCTTCTGTTGCTCGGTGCCCCCCGTACCGCCGGTTTCCACTTCTGTTGCCCGGTGTGGCCCGAACCGCGCTTTCGTCCGTATAACTTAGGTCGTTAGACCGTCAGTTATGCGGCAATTGCGAGTGCTTCGTTATCGTTGGCACTTGTGTATGGGCCGTTGCGGTGGTCCCATTCCGAGCGAAACATAGCGTCGTTGAACACACGTCGATCCTAGTTCGACCCCGTCATCGTCCCCCTCTTGCGAAGAGGGCGGTGGTGGAGTCGCCGGGTACTGCCCCCGGGTCCGCTGTGTCTATGACACGCCACGGTTTATCGCCATAGTCACCAGGAGAGAATTCCCCCGATGACGCTTGTGATATAGAGCGGCGGTCGGCCGATTAAAAGCCCGTGATTTTGCCCTTTGCGGCCTTTCGCTCGCCACAAACCGCGTGCATAGAAATCTGTATTATGTTGACGCAGCGCTCTCGCTACGCGCTTCGCGCGATGATCTTCCTTGGCGGTGCCCCGGTCGGTGGTCCACCGATCCCGATGACCCGCATCGCGGCCGAGGCCAATGTACCGCGCAAGTTTCTCGAGCTGATCCTTGCGGACCTGCGCGAGTCCGGTTTGCTGCACAGCCATCGCGGCAAGATGGGCGGCTATCGCCTATCGCGCCCCAGCCACCTGATCTCGCTCGGCGAGATCATCCGGATCATCGAGGGCCCCCTCGCGCTGGTGCCTTGCGTAAGCCGGACCGCCTATCGGCCCTGCCTCGACTGCAAGAGCGAGGCAGACTGCGCGATCCGCTTTGCGATGATGCGCGTCCGCGACGAGACTGCACGGATCCTCGACGGCACGAGCCTGGCGGATGCCAACGCCGAGGATCTGGCCGCAGCCTGATCTCCCCCTCCCCGCGCGGGGAGAGGGACCGGTCGATCAGCCGCGTGCCTTGAGCTCGTCGCGGATCTCCCGCAGCAGCGCGATCTCGACCGGCTCGGGCGCTGGCGCGACTGGCGTCGCTTCTTCCTCACGCTTGAGCCGCGCGGTTTCACGCTCGATCAGCGCCGCCGCGCGGTTCACCACGCGCAGGATCATGAAGATGATGAAGGCGACGATCACGAAGTTGACAAGCTGCGTCGCGAACGCGCCATAGCCGAGCAACGGCACCCCCGCCTTCTTCAGCGCGGCATAGTCGCTGAGCGACCCGACATAGTTTGCGGGGACGGGACCCATCCGCCAGAAATAGCTCGAAAAGTCGAGCCCACCGAAAATCTTGCCGATCACCGGCATGAGCACGTCGTCGGTCAGCGAGGTGACGATCTTGCTGAACGCCGCCCCGATGATCACCGCAATAGCCAGATCGAGCACGTTGCCGCGCATGATGAACGCTTTGAATTCCTTGAGCATTTGCGCCCCCTTTTCCAGTCCACTGCACGCTAGCCATCGATTTCGGTTTCGCCAAGCCGGTCCGCTGTCCTATGGGGGTGATACAGACCAGCAGGAGAGCCCCGATGTCGTCCTATGCCCAGATTCTTCGCGGATCCGCCGTCGTTGCGCTCGCGGCGACGCTTGGCGGCTGCGGGATCAACAGCATCCCGACCGCCGAGGAAAATGTGAAGGCGCGCTGGGCCGATGTCCAGAACGACTATCAGCGTCGCGCCGACCTGATCCCCAACCTCGTCGCGACGGTCAAGGCGGCCGGCGCGCAGGAAAAGAGCATTCTGGTCGAGGTGACGCAGGCGCGCGCCGCGGCGAGCACGGTGCAGGTCTCTGGCGACGACCTGACCGACCCTGCGAAGATCGAGCAGTTCTCGCGCGTGCAGGGTGCTGTCGGGCTGTCGCTGCAGCGACTGCAGGAAGCCTATCCCGAGCTAAAGAGCCAGGCCAATTACACCACGCTGATGAGCCAGCTCGAAGGCACCGAGAACCGCATCACGATCGCACGGCGCGACTATAACGGCGCGGTCCAGGCTTATAACACCAAGATCCGCACCTTCCCCGACGCGGTCGGCGCGAAGATCTTCTATGGCGCAAAGCCGATGGTGCCGTTTGCCGCGACCACGCCGGGGGCCGAGACGGCGCCGACGGTGAACTTCGGCAACGCGAGCTGATCGCGGGGCCGGCGGCATGATCCGCGTCCTCGCGGCGCTCCTCTTCGCGGTGCTGCTCGGCAGCGGCACCGCAGGCGCCCAGACCTTCCCGAAATTCACCGGCTTCGTCGTGGATTCGGCAAACGTGATCCCGCCCGAGCAGGAAGCGGCGCTCACCAAACGACTCGACGATCTGCAAAAGGCGACGGGCAACCAGCTGGTCGTCGCGACCGTCGCCGATCTGCAGGGCTATCCGATCGAGGATTATGGCTATCGCCTGCTGCGGAACTGGGGGGTCGGGCTGAAGGACGCCAATAACGGTGCGATCCTGCTCGTCGCGCCGAACGATCGCAAGGTGCGGATCGAGGTCGGCTACGGGCTGGAACCGGTCCTGACCGACGCGTTTTCGAGCGTCGTAATCAACCAGCAGATCCTGCCGCGCTTCAAGGCCGGGGACATGACCGGCGGGATCGTCGCGGGCACGAATGCGGTCGCGGACCAGCTCGCTTTGCCCGACGCCGAGGCCCGCGCGAAGGTCGGCGCAGCGGCGGCCGAATATGACAAGACGCATCGCCGCGCGCCGTCCGGCAACGGTGGCGGCGTGCCGATCGGGCTGATCATCTTCGGGATCGTGGCCGCCGCGATCGTCATTCCGATGATCTCGCGGCGTGCCGGTGGCACCCGCTATTCAAGCGGTGGCGGCGGCAACGGGACACTGCCGATCGTGCTGTGGAGCATCGCCAACGAGATGTCACGGCGCGGCGGCGGCGGTGGCAGCAGCTGGGGCGGCGGTGGCGGCGACAGCGGCGGCGGTGGCTGGATGGGCGGCGGTTTTGGCGGCGGCGGCGGCGGCTCTGCCGGCGGCGGCGGCGCATCGGGGAGTTGGTGACATGCGGTTGAGCGAAGCCGATCACGGCCGCGTCACCGCCGCGGTGACGCAGGCCGAGACCACGACGACGGGCGAGATCGTCACGATCGTCGCGCGCCAGTCGGACGCCTATCACGACGTCTCGCTGCAATGGTCCGTGCTTGCCATGCTGCTGAGCCTTGCGGTGCTCGCGCTGCACCCGGTGGCGGCTGACCAGATCTATGCGCGGCTTGTCGATCCGTGGGGGCAGTCGGCACCACAGGGCGCGTTGTTCGCGATCGCGCTCGTCCTGATGACGCTGGTGTTCCTGGGCATGCGCCTGCTGCTCACTATCCCCGCGTTGCGACTCGCGCTGACGCCGGGCGCGACGAAATCACGGCGGGTGCGCCGGCGTGCGGTGATGCTGTTCCGGGCGGGTGCCGAAAAGCGCACGCGCGGCGCGACAGGCGTGTTGCTGTACCTGTCGCTAGCCGAACACCGCGCGGAGATCGTCGCGGACTCGGGCATCCATTCGCGCGTGCCGAACGAGATCTGGGGTGCGGCGATGGCGGCCGTCCTCACTGCGGTGCGCGACGACCGGCCGGCAGACGGCATGGCCGATGCCGTTGCGCAGATCGGCACGGTACTCGCCGAGCATTTCCCGCGAGCCGGTGCGGCGATCAACGAACTTCCCGACAGGCTGATCGAATTATGAGCACGACCGTATGGGCGGGCAAGTTCCTGACCGTGCAGACTGAAGGCACTTGGGAATATGCGGAACGTCGCGGGCAGATCGCGGCAGCCGTGATCGTTGCGATCGACGCGGGCGACGTCATTCTGGTCGAACAGTTTCGCGTACCGCTGGGCCGCGCCTGCCTAGAACTGCCCGCCGGGCTGGTCGGTGACGAGACCGCAGGCGAGAGCGTCGCGGTCGCCGCCGGGCGCGAGCTCGAGGAGGAAACCGGCTACCGCGCGGCCGCGATCGAGGATCTGGGGCTCTTCTATTCGTCGCCGGGGATGACGTCCGAATGCTTCACGCTGGTCCGTGCGACCGGGCTGACCAGGGTCGGCGATGGCGGCGGCGATGGTGACGAGAACATCACCGTGCACCGGGTACCACTCGCCGACATTCCCGCCTTCGTCGCGGCAAAGCGTGAGGCGGGCGTTGCGATCGACGCGAAGATGCTGCTGATCCTCGCGGGATCGATCCTCTAGCGACGCTCGCGCTGAGCCGTTTTCAACCCCGTCGCCGGAACGGCGTCGGGTAGTCGCTTATTTGAAGTTGTCCGCGTAGCTCTGCAGCTTCAGCGTCTTCTGCGGCGCCGGTACGACCGTGTAGCCGAACCCTTCACGCTCGCAATGCGCGATCGCGGCCTCGGCGGTCGGGAAGAACAGGCGGAGCTGGTCGCGCGTGTCGCCGCTGCCGGCCCAGCCGGTCAGCGGGTCGGGGCGCTTGGGCTCCGAGGGTTCGAATTCGAGCTGCCAGCTGTCGGTCCGGTGCTTGCCGGACTGCATGGCGTTCTTGGGGCGCTGGAAGATACGGGCGGTTGGCATGGGCTCCCCTTATCGCGAAGTTGCGCCCCTTGCATCCGCCTTTTTCGTGCGCAGCGTCGCCGATGCCGCGGCGGGATCGTCGGGCCAGGGATGCTTGGGGTAGCGACCGCGCATTTCCTTGGCGACCGCGACCCAGCTTCCCGCCCAGAAACCGGGCAGATCGCGCGTCGTCTGGATCGGGCGTCCGGCCGGCGACGTGAGGCTCAGCACCAGTGGAACGCGCGCTTCGCCGATGGTCGGATGCACGCCGAGCCCGAACAGCGCCTGGACGCGCAGTTCGACACGGGGCCCTCCCTCGGCGGCATAGTCGATCGCGTGCGTGCTCCCCGCCGGACTCGTGAAATCGGGCGGCGCGAGGCGGTTGATCGTCTGCATTGCATCCCAGCCGAGCAGGTTGCGCAACGCCTCGACGAGTGCCCCCGGGGCGATCGCATCGAGTCGGCGCTTTCCGACGAGCAGCGGCGCAAGCCATTCGTCCAGGCGGTCGAGCAACGCCGCATCGTCGAGCGGCACCCCCGCATAAGCGGCGCGGTCGCGCAACGCCTGCCCGCCGTCGCTCCACGGCAGCAGCGAAAGACCGTGCTCGCAAGCCGCCTCCAGCAGCGCGGCGAGGATCGCGTCGGAATCGGCGCCGCTGTCGGGTCCGCTCGACAGCCGGATCGCGCCGAGCCGGCGTTCGCGGAGCGCCTGGATGCCGCCGGTCGCTGGGTCGAAGCTGACCGTGCGGCGCGATTCGATCCGATCGGCGAACAGCGCCTCGACCGTCGGCTGATCGATCACCGCCGCGGACAGGATCCGCGCGCCCGCCGCGGACCCTTGCGTATCGGCGACCGCAAGCCATTCCGCACGCGCCAGCGGCGACGTCGGATCGAGCCGGAACCCGCGTCCGCCGACCGATGCCCAGGTTTCGCCGGACGGATCACGCCGCCGGGCGACGCGGTCGGGATAGCCAAGCGCGATGCACGTGGCGACGCCCCCGTCTGCCGGCGAGAGAGACCCGCGCGACGGTGCGAGGCGCGCCCACCGCTCGGCCATCCCGCGCGCGGCCTGCGCCTTCACGCCACGTTCGGTCTTCCAGCGGCGCAGGCGGGTTTCGACATCGACGTCCTGACCGCCGATCCCACGCTCGCCGAGCAGCACCGCGACCTGCGCGGCGACGTCCGCGAGTCCCCGCTCCCCGGCGCGCAACAGCATATGGGCAAGGCGCGGCGGCATCGGCAGCTTCGCGATCGCACGGCCATGCGCCGTCGGGCGACCGTCTTCGTCGATCGCCTCGAGCGTCGCCAGCCGGCGCAGCGCCTCGTCGATCGCCGCAGCGGGCGGCGCATCGATCCAGCGCAGGTCGCGGGGGTCGGCGACACCCCACAAGGCACAGGCGAGCACCAGCGCGGACAGATCAGCCTCGAGGATCTCGGGCGGATCGTACCGCGGCAGTCCCGCGGTCGCGGCCTCTTCCCACAACCGGTAGGCGGTGCCTGGACCCAGACGCGCGGCACGCCCGGCGCGCTGCGTGACCGCGGCCTGGCTCGCGCGTTCGGTGACGAGGCGGGTCATGCCCGCCGCACGGTCGTAACGCGGGCGCCGCGCGAGACCCGAATCGACGACGATCCGGATCCCGTCGAGCGTCAGGCTGGTCTCGGCGATGCTGGTCGCCAGCACGACCTTGCGACGGCCATCGGGTTCGGGAAGGATCGCCGCACGCTGCGCTGCCGGATCGAGGCTGCCATGAAGTTCGTGCACGACGATGTCGTCGGGCAGGTTCGCGAGCCGGTCCGCGGTCCGTTCGATCTCCACGACGCCGGGCAGGAAGGCGAGCACGCCGCCCTGCTCCTCGCCGAGTGCCCGGCGGATCGCCGCCGCCATGCCATCCTCGATCCGCGCCTCGGCCGCGCGACCGATATGCCGCAGCGTCAACGGATAGCTGCGCCCCTCGCTCTCGATCACCGGCGCGTCGTCCATCACCGCCGCGAACCGCGCGCCGTCGAGCGTGGCCGACATCGCGACGAGTCGCAGGTCGGGGCGGAAGCCCGCCTGCACGTCGAGTGCGAGCGCGAGCCCGAAATCGCCGTCGAGGCTGCGTTCGTGCACCTCGTCGAACAGCACCGCGGACACCCCCGCCAGTTCCGGGTCGGACTGGATCCGCGCGACGAAGATGCCCTCGGTGACGACCGTGACGCGCGTCGCCGCGGATCGCTTGCTGTCCATCCGCGTCGCATAGCCATAAGTGCGCCCGACGGGCTCGCCCGCCGTCGCCGCCATGCGCTCCGCCGCGGCCCGCGCGGCCAGGCGCCGGGGTGAGAGCAGCAGGATCTCGCCGGTGCACCAGGCTTCCGCGAGCAGCGCAGGCGCGACCGCGGTCGTCTTGCCCGCGCCCGGCGGCGCGACGAGCACGGCGGAGGACCGCGCACGCAGCGCAGCGAGCAGGTCGGGCAGGACGGCAAGGATCGGGAGCGGCGGCGGGGTCATCGCCGCCTGCTGCCACAGATCGGTCGTGGCGCAACCGCTTTTCAGGGGTCCGCGCACCACCGCGACCGTCGTGTCCAGCCCCCACCCCGCCGAACGCGGCTGGCAAGGACGCGCGAACCTGCTAGACGCGGGGCACGAATATGGCGTCCGATCCTTCCCCAAACTCTTCGACGGCGACCCGCCGGACCACCGACAGGCTGCGCGGCAGTGTCGCGCGCGTCTGGGCGAGCCGCTGGATCAAGGCGGCGCTCGCGTTGTTCGGCCTCGGGCTGATCGCGCTGTTCGGCTTCTGGCTGATCGTCGTCCGCGACCTTCCCTCGGTCGATACGCTGCGCACCTACGAACCGCCCTTGCCGACCAATGTCCGCGGGATCGATGGGGCCCCGATCCACAGCTATGCGCGTGAACGCCGCGTCGAGCTCAGCTTCGCCGAATATCCGCCGATGCTGATCAATGCGTTCCTGGCGGCGGAGGACAAGTCGTTCTTCGAGCATCACGGCGTCGACTTTCCGGGACTTGCCGGCGCGGTCTTTGACTATGTCTCGAAGATCGGCAGCGGCCGACGCGCCCGCGGCGGATCGACGATCACGCAACAGGTCGCCAAGAATCTTCTGATCGGCAACGAATATTCGCCGACGCGCAAGCTTCGCGAAGCGGTGCTGGCGTATAAGATCGAGGATACGCTGACCAAGCCTCAGATCCTCGAACTCTATCTGAACCAGATCGCGCTTGGCCGGAACGCGTTCGGCGTCGAAGCCGCCAGCCACGCCTATTTCGACAAGGACCTCGACCAGCTCGATCTCGCACAGATCGCCTATCTCGCGATCCTGCCCAAGGGTCCGTCGAATTACGATCCGGTGCGCTATCACGACCGCGCAATGACGCGGCGTAACTATGTGCTCGACCGGATGCTCGAGAACGGGTTCATCACCCGCGCGCAATTCGACGGGGCGAACGCCGAACCGTTGGGGGTCGTGCTGCGACGCACGCCGCGGTTTGAAAGCGTCGGCGGCTATTTCGTCGAGGAAGTCCGCCGCCAGCTAATGGCCAAGTTCGGCGAAAGCGCGAAGGACGGCCCTTACAGCGTCTATTCGGGCGGCCTCTGGGTGCGGACCTCGTTCGACACGCGGTTGCAGGATCTGGCGCAGCAGGCCCTGCGTGATGGCCTGGTCCGCTTCGACAGCGGGCGCGGCTGGAACGGGCCGATCCGCCATGTCGAGATCGAGGACGACAACTGGCTCCAGCCGCTGCTCAACAGCAACATCGCGCTCGATTACCGCAACTGGGTCGCGGCGATCGTGACCGGCAAGGACGGCAATAGCTGGAACCTGGGCTTCCGCACCGGCAAGACCGGCACGCTGCCGCGCTATGCCGCGCAGATGGCGGTGCGCGGCAAGGGCGGCAATGCGTTCGGGGCGATCAAGACCGGCGACATCATCGCGGTCGCACCCGAAGGCGGCGAGTTCGCGCTCCGGGCGATCCCCAAGGTTTCGGGTGCGTTCGTCGTCGAGGAGCCTGCCAGCGGCCGCGTGCTTGCGATGCAGGGCGGCTTCGACGACCGGCTCCAGGCGTTCAACCGCGCCACCCAGGCGATGCGCCAGCCTGGATCGACGATCAAGCCCATCGTCTATTCCGCCGCGCTCGACAACGGGATGACGCCCGCCTCGATCATCGTCGACGGGCCGTTCTGTGTCTATCAGGGTGCGCGGCTGGGGCAGAAATGCTTCCGCAACTTCGGCAATTCGCGCGGCGCCGGGCCGCACACGATGCGTTGGGGCATCGAACAGTCGCGCAACCTGATGACGGTCCGCGCCGCCGCGCAGACCGGCATGCCCAAGGTCGTTGCCACCATCAAGAAGATGGGCGTCGGCGATTACGCGCCTTATCTCTCCTTCGCGCTGGGCGCCGGCGAAACCACCGTGGGGAGGATGGTCAACGCCTATTCGATCCTCGCGAACAACGGCAAAGGCGGGCCGCCGTCGCTGATCGACTTCGTCCAGGATCGTCACGGCAAGGTCATCTGGCCCGAGAACTGGCGCGCCTGCGATCGCTGCAACGCCCCCGATTGGGACGGCAAGCCGATGCCGCGTCCGGTCGCGCGCCAGCGCCAGGTGCTCGACGCGATGACCGCCTATCAGATGGTTCACATCACCGAAGGGGTCGTCCAGCGCGGCACCGCGGTGACGCTGCGCGATCTCGATCGGCCGATGTTCGGCAAGACGGGCACGAACAATGGCCCGACCGACGTCTGGTTCATCGGCGGAACCCCGCAATATGTGGGCGGGCTGTATATCGGCTTCGATACGCCGCGGAACCTTGGCAGCGCAGCGCAGGGCGGCACGCTGGCCGCGCCGATCTTCAAGCAGTTCGCGGTCAAGGCCTATGCCGATCTGCCCAAGCTGCCATTCCGCGCACCCGCGGGCATCCGGATGGTCCGGATCGACCGGGGGAGCGGCCGCCCGGTCTATGGGACATGGCCGAACACCGATGATCCCAAACCGGGCGTCATCTGGGAAGCGTTCAAGCCCGAAAGCGAACCGCGGCGTGCCGCGCGCCGTGCGGGCCCCGCCCCCACCACCACCACCGCGCCGACCGCCGCCCCCAAGGCAGAGGCCCCGCGCGACAGCGATTTCTTGCAAAGACAGGGCGGAATCTACTAGCCGTCCCCATATTCCGGGGCTGGCCGATCATGCCTGTCCCAACACTGGAGAATACCCATGCGCGCCGAAGCGCAGGCTCACGTTGACACCATCAAGGACGCGCTGGCGCTATTGCGCCGTTTTCTCGACTGGGACCGCGCACTGCGTCGTCTCGACGAGCTGAACGCGCGCGTCGAGGATCAGGCGCTCTGGTCGGACCCCAAGGCTGCGCAGGAGGTGATGCGCGAGCGTCGTCGTCTCGACGAGGCGATCAGTGCAACGCGCGCGATCGAAAGCGAGCTCAGCGACACGTCCGAGCTGATCGAAATGGCCGAAGCCGAGGGCGACACCGCCATGGAAGCGGACGGCGTCGCCGCGCTCGCCGAACTCGCCGCCCGCGCGGACAAGGACAAGATCAAGGCGCTGCTCGCGGGCGAGGCCGATGCCAACGACACCTATATCGAGGTCAATGCCGGCGCCGGCGGGACCGAGAGCCAGGACTGGGCGGGCATGCTCAGCCGGATGTATTCGCGCTGGGGCGAACGCCACGGGTTGAAGGTCGAACTAGTCGACCAGCATTCGGGCGAGCAGGCGGGGATCAAGTCCGCGACGCTGCTGCTGAAGGGCGAGAACGCCTATGGCTATGCCAAGACCGAGAGCGGCGTTCACCGGCTGGTGCGGATCAGCCCGTATGATTCCGCGGCGCGTCGTCACACGTCGTTCGCCAGCGTCTGGGTCTATCCGGTCGTCGATGACAATATCGAGGTCGAGTATAACGAGAGCGACCTGCGTATCGATACGTATCGCGCATCGGGCGCAGGCGGCCAGCACATCAACACGACCGATTCGGCCGTGCGCATCACGCACGTCCCGACCGGCATCGTCGTGCAGTGCCAGAACCAGCGATCGCAGCACAAGAACAAGGCCGAGGCCTATAACCAGCTCCGCGCGCGCCTTTACGAGCGCGAGCTCGCGATCCGCGAGCAGGCAGCCAATGCCGAGAATGCGTCGAAGACCGATATTGGCTGGGGCCACCAGATCCGGTCCTATGTGCTGCAGCCATACCAGATGGTGAAGGACCTGCGGACCGGCGTGGTCTCGACCAGTCCGTCGGACGTGCTCGACGGCGATCTCGAGGCCTTCATGGCCGCCGCGCTGTCGCAGCGTGTGACCGGCGAGGCGGTCGAGGTGGAGGACGTCGATTGAAGATGACGCGCGTCCTGGCCCTGCTGCTGTCCCCGATCTGGCTGCTAGCGGCATGCGATGGCAGCAAACCGCTGATCCAGCGTGAACCCAAGGATGCGGGCCCCTTCCCCGCCGCCGACCGGCCGGTCGCGTCGATCGTCTCCGCGCGCTGGTCGAACGAGGAAGCGCGCGACCGGTTGAACGAAGCGGGCGAGGTCATGACCAAGGCGGATATCCGCAAGGGCATGACCGTCGCCGATATTGGCGCAGGCGAGGGCTATTACACGATCCGCGCCGCCGCGCGGGTCGGCAAGGACGGTCGCGTTCTCGCAGAGGACATCGTCGCGAGCGTGCGCGACCAGCTGGCGGAGCGCGTCGCGCGCGAAGATCTCGCCAATGTCAGCGTGCGGCTCGGTGAAGCCAATGATCCGAAGCTGCCCCCGGCGAGTTTCGACCGCGTGCTGATGGTGCACATGTACCATGAGATCGAGCAGCCCTATGAATTCCTGTGGCGGCTTCGCCCTTCCCTGAAACCCGACGGACTCGTCGTCGTCGTCGATGCCGATCGCGAGACGCGCAACCACGGCACGCCGCCCGCACTGCTCAAATGCGAGTTCGCGGCGGTCGGCTATACGCAGGTCGACAGGGACGAGATGCCGTCGGCGGGCGGCTATATGGCCATGTTCCGTGCGACCGGCCCGCGCCCCGCGCCCGAGGCGATCCGCGCCTGCCGGACGAAATAGCGCCACCGGGTGGAGCAAGTGTTGCTCCGGACCGTCAGACCACCCCCATCGCGCGCAGGCTCGCCACCCGGTCGCCAGCGATCACCACGTGATCGAGCAGCACGACCTCCACGGTCCGCAACCCGGCCGCCAGCGCACGGGTAAACGCCACGTCGCGGGTACTCGGGGTCACGTCCCCGCTCGGATGATTGTGCGCGATCACCACCCCCTGCGCCGCGAACGCCAGCGCATCGGCAGCGATACTGCGTACCGCGATCCGCACCTGATCGCGCCCGCCCGCCACATGCCGCATGCCCAAAAGCCTCCGATTCGGATCAAGATAGGCGACCGCCACCGCCTCGGTCGCTGCATGCCCAAGCCTTGCGAACAGCGCGCACGCCGCTGCAAGGTCGGCAATGATCGGAGCGGAGGCGGGCGAGGCGGGCACCACCTCGACTGTCGCATCGCCGCCCCTGTCGCATCCACAACTGCATCCGCTTGAGCGATCCGTCCCGCACCGCTAGGCCGTCGCGATGCGCCAATATCTAGACCTCATGGACCGCGTGCTCTCGACCGGAGTCGAGACGATGGACCGCACCGGCACGGGCACGCTCAGCGTCTTCGGTGCGCAGATGCGCTTCGATCTGGCGCAGGGCTTTCCCGTGCTGACGACAAAGAAGCTTCACCTGCGCTCGATCATCGTCGAACTCCTGTGGTTCCTGCGCGGCGACACCAATGTTCGCTGGCTGCAGGACCGCAAGGTCGCGATCTGGGACGAATGGGCGGACGAGAGCGGCGATCTCGGCCCCGTCTATGGCAAGCAATGGCGCGACTGGGTGGCCGGCGACGGTCGCCATATCGACCAGATCGCCGAGCTGGTCGACCAGATCAAGACCAACCCTGCCTCGCGCCGCCAGATCGTCTGCGCGTGGAACCCGGGCGATCTGCACGCCATGGCGCTGGCCCCCTGCCACTGCCTGTTCCAAACGCATGTCGCCAACGGCAAGCTCTCGCTCCAGCTCTACCAGCGCTCGGGCGACATCTTCCTTGGGGTCCCGTTCAACATCGCCAGCTACGCACTGCTGACGCACATGCTCGCGCAGCAATGCGGACTCGAGGTCGGCGAGTTCATCTGGACCGGCGGCGACTGCCACCTCTATTCGAACCATCTCGAGCAGGCACGACTGCAACTCGGCCGCACGCCCGGCCCGCTCCCGCGGCTCGAGATCGTGCGCACGCCCGACTCGATCGATGCGTATGAGTATGAGGATTTCGTACTCCACGATTACGTCGCGCAGCCGCACATCAAGGCACCCGTCGCGGTCTAGACCCGCCGCCCGAACAGAGAGCGAATCGCAATAGGAACCCGTGACGGCGCGCGCGGTTGACCGTCCGAACCCATTCGGAAGGCCATCATGGACATCACCCAGCTCATCCTCGACGAACATGCCCAGCAGCGCGCGCTGTTCGCCCAGATCGACAGCATCGACGCCAAGGACACCGAGGCGCTTTCGGCACTGTGGACCCGCCTCAAGAACCTGCTCGACGCGCATGCCGAGGCGGAAGAGCGCTTCTTCTACCCGCGGTTGATGAAGATCGGCACCGGCGGCAACGACGCCGACTCGGCCGCCGAGGAGACCGAGGACGCGATCGAGGATCACAACGAGATCCGCGAAACCGGCGAAGCGGTCGACAAGCATCCGGTCGGCTCGGACGCGTGGTTCGAGGCGGTCGGCGAATGCAACAAGGCGAACAGCGATCACCTCGCCGAGGAAGAGCGCCAGGGCCTGACCGACTTCCGCAAGCATGCGACGCTGGAAGAGCGGCACGAGCTGGGCGTCCGGTTCGCGGCGTTCGAGGCGAACCACCTGAACGGCGTGAAGGTCGTCGAGAAGGATCCCGAGGCGTACGTCAAGGAACACGCTCCGAACTGATCCACCCGCTTCTTACCTCCCCGGCGAAGGCCGGGGTCCAGGTGGAAAGGTGGTCGTAACGGAGCGCCGTCTTTCACCACCAACGTCCCCCAACTGGGCCCCGGCCTTCGCCGGGGTGGTGATACAAGCATAGCCCTCCGCCCCCATATCCGGCATGATGCGCCGATGATCACCTTCTACCTCGCCCGCGCCAGCAACGGCGTCATCGGCCGCGACGGCCAGCTCCCCTGGCGCCTCCCCGCCGATCTCAAGCGCTTCAAGGCGCTGACGATGGGCAAGCCGATGGTGATGGGCCGAAAAACGTTCGAGAGCTTCCCGAGCCCCCTCCCCGGCCGCCGCCACATCGTCCTCACCCGCGGTCACTGGCACGCCGACGGCGCGGAAGTGGCGCATTCGATCGACGAGGCGCTCGCGATGGCCGGGGACGACGTCGCGGTAATCGGCGGCGCGCAGATCTATGCGCAGCTGCTCCCCCATGCAGACCGGATCGAGCTCACCGAAGTCCATGACGAACCCGAAGGCGACGCCTTCGTCCCCGCGTTTGACGGCTGGCACGAGATTGCCCGCGAAGACCACCCGGGCGAAAAGCAGCGTCCACCCTACAGCTTCGTCACCCTCACCCGCCGGTAAAGACCGTTCCCCCCGCGAAGGCGGGAGCTCGGACTCGGCTCCCGCCTTCGCGGAAGAACAAGGAGGCGCGGGAGACAACGACACGGAAGGACTATCGTCATCCGCGGCGTCTGGGTACTGACCCGTGCATGCAACGGCTCGACGGTGGCGCATCCATCCCTTCGCATCTGGCGGACGGGATCGTGGCGCTGGGTAATTTCGACGGATTCCATCTCGGTCACCAGGCGGTGGTCGCGCGCGCGATCGCGTGGGCCAAGGCGGAGGGTCGCCCCGCGCTGGTGGCGACGTTCGATCCGCATCCGGTTCGCCATTTCCGCCCCGATACGCCCCCCTTCCGCCTCACGACGCTCGACCAGCGCGAGCGGCTGTTCGCAGACGCTGGCGCCGATGCGATGGTGGTATTCCATTTCGATGGCGATCTCGCCGCGCTGACCGCTGAGCAGTTCGTCGCCGACCGGCTCGAACGCAATCTGCGGATCGGCGGCGTGGTGACGGGCGAGGATTTCACCTTCGGCCATGCCAAGAGCGGCACGGTCCACACGCTCGCCGCGCGCGGGCCGGTCCACGGTTTCCGCGCAGAAACGGTCGGCGCGGTTGCGCTGGATGGCGAGACGGTGTCCTCGACCCGGATCCGCGAGGCGCTGCGTGCCGGCGACATGGCGACCGCGACGCGGCTGCTGACGCGTCCGTTTGCGATCGAGGGCGTGGTGCAGCATGGCGACAAGCTCGGTCGCACGATCGGCTATCCGACCGCCAATCTCGACATGGGCAACTATCTGCGCCCCGCCTACGGGATCTACGCGGTGACCGGCCGGCTGGAGGACGGCCGCGTGCTCAAGGGCGCGGCGAACCTCGGCATCCGCCCGAGCTTCGATCCGCCGAAGGAACTGCTCGAACCGCATTTCTTCGATTTCACCGAAAACCTGTACGGGCAGACGATCGAGGTCGCGCTGATCGACTATCTGCGCCCCGAGGCGAAGTTCGACAGCCTCGACGCGCTGATCGCGCAGATGGACATCGACTGCGACCGCGCGCGCACCATTCTCGGCTGACCGCGGCGGCGCCGGTGCGTGCGGGAGGGGGGATGGCAACGCGCCCTCCGCTCGGCTACAGCCCGGCCCACTTATGACCGATACTCCTGCGCCCGCCCGCGATTACCGCGACACCGTCTTCCTGCCGAAGACCGACTTCCCGATGAAGGCCGGTCTCGCCGCCAAGGAGCCGGCGATCCTCGAGCGCTGGGCGAAGCTCGGCATTTACGACCGGCTGCGCGAACAGCGGCTTGGGCGCGAGCGGTTCATCCTGCACGACGGCCCGCCCTACGCGAACGGCGACATCCACATGGGCCACGCCATGAACAAGGTGCTGAAGGACATCATCGTCCGCTCGCAGTCGCTGATGGGCAAGGACGCGCCCTATGTCCCCGGCTGGGACTGTCACGGCCTGCCAATCGAGTGGAAGGTCGAGGAAGCGTATCGCGCCAAGAAGCTCAACAAGGACGACGTCCCCGTCGACCAGTTCCGCGCCGAGTGCCGCGCCTATGCCGAAAAATGGGTCGACGTGCAGAAGGGCGAGTTCGAGCGGCTCGGCGTGATGGGCGACTGGGCCGATCCGTACCTCACGATGAAGTACGATGCCGAGGCGACGATCGTCGGCGAGCTGCTCAAGTTCGCCGAGAGCGGCCAGCTCTACCGCGGTGCGAAGCCCGTGATGTGGTCGCCGGTCGAGAAGACCGCGCTCGCCGAGGCCGAGGTCGAATATGAGGACATCGTCTCGACGCAGATCGACGTCGCGTTCGAGATCGTCGACGCGCCGAACGCGGCCGAGCTGGTCGGCGCGCATGCGGTGATCTGGACGACGACGCCGTGGACGATCCCAGTGAACCAGGCGCTGAGCTATGGGCCTGAGATCGAGTATGTTCTACTCGCGGACGGCGATCGCCGGTTCCTGATCGCAGAGGCGCTCGTCGGCAGTTTCAATGCCCGTACCCTCTCCTCCCGTCATCCCGGCGAAAGCCGGGACCCATCTACCCAGGTGGGAGACGGCGGTAAGGTGGGTCCCGGCGTCCGCCGGGATGACGGAGCAGAAGGCGCGATCATGTGGCGCGGCAAGGGCTCGGATCTCGAAGGCGCGACCGCGCGGCACCCGATGCACGCACTCGGCGGGTTCTTCGCAAAGCCGCGCCCGTTCCTCCCCGGCGACTTCGTCACGACCGACGCGGGCACCGGGCTCGTTCACATGTCGCCGGATCACGGCGAGGACGATTTCGAGCTCTGCAAGCAGTACGGCATCGACCCCGTCTTCGCGGTCGACGGTGCGGGCATGTACCGCGCCGACTGGGCCTGGCTCGGCGGGCAAGGGTCCGTCATCAACAAGAAGTTCGTGGCCGCCGACGGCCCGATCTGCACCGACCTGCGCTCGACCGGCGCGCTGCTCGCGGCGAGCGACGACTTCAAGCACAGCTACCCGCATTCGTGGCGCTCCAAGGCCAAGGTGATCTTCCGCGCGACGCCGCAATGGTTCATCCCGATGGATGCGGCGACGTCGGTCGGCACCCAGGGTGCTTCGACTTCGCTCAGCAGGAACGGGGTTGGGGATGCGGCCGCACCCCCGTTCGCCCCGAACGAAGTAGCAGGGCCTGGGTCGAGCAACGGCGCAACCCTCCGCGAGATCGCGCTCGACGCGATCGCCGCGACCACCTGGATCCCTGCGCGCTCGGAGAACCGGATCACGTCGATGGTGCAGGGCCGCCCCGACTGGGTCATCTCACGCCAGCGCGCCTGGGGCGTGCCGATCGCGCTGTTCGTCAACCGCGCCACCGGCCAGTATCTGAACGACCCCGCCGTCAACGCGCGCATCGTCGAAGCCTTCCGCCAGAACGGTGCGGATGCGTGGTACGCCGACGGCCACCAGGCGCTGCTCGGCTCCGACTACGACCTCGCCGACTATGAGGTCGTGAAGGACATCCTCGACGTCTGGTTCGATTCGGGCTGCACGCACGTCTTCACCGTCGAAGCGCGCTACGGCGAAGGCACCCGCGCCAACCTGTACCTCGAAGGGTCGGACCAGCATCGCGGCTGGTTCCAGTCGTCACTGCTCGAAAGCTGCGGCACGCGCGGTCGCGCGCCCTATGACGCGGTCCTCACCCACGGCTTCGCGCTCGACGGCCAAGGCCGCAAGATGTCGAAGAGCCTCGGCAACGTCGTCGATCCGCTCAAGATCATCGGCGAGAGCGGCGCGGACATCCTGCGCATGTGGGTCGCCTCGACCGACTATTTCGACGATGTGAAGATCGGCAAGGAGGTGCTCGCCACCGCGTCGGATTCCTACCGCAAGTTGCGCAACACGTTCCGCTACATGCTCGGCGCGCTCGAGGGCTTCGACGAGTCCGAGCGTGTCGCGGTGTCCGACATGCCCGAACTTGAGCGCTACGTGCTCCACCGCCTGGGCATGATCGACACCGAACTGCGCCAGGCGGCGGAAGGCTATGAGTTCAACCGCTACACGCGGCTGCTGACCGACTTCGCGAACGAGGACCTGTCCGCGTTCTTCTTCGATATCCGCAAGGACTCACTCTACTGCGACGCGCCCGGCGACGTGAAGCGCCGCGCGTATCGCACGGTCCTCGACGTGCTGTTCCACGCGCTGGTCCGCTACGCCGCGCCGGTGCTGTGCTTCACCGCGGAGGAAGTCTGGCAGTCGCGCTTCCCGAGCGAGGACAGCTCGGTCCATTATCTCGAATGGCCGTCGCTCCCGTCGCTCGACGCGGACGATGTTGTCGGCGCCAAGTGGCAGGAGATCCGCGCGCTACGCGTCGCCGTCACCGAGGCGATCGAGCCGTTGCGCCGCGAGAAGACCGTGCGGTCCAGCCTCGAGGCCGAGATCACCGTCCCGACGATGCTGCTCGACGCCGATGCGCTGGCCGAGGCGTTCATCGTCGCCAAGGTCACGCCGGGTGATGCGGTCACCGTGACCCGCACCGACTTCCACAAATGCGGCCGCTGCTGGCGTCACCTTCCCGAGGTGACAACCGACGGCGAGCTCTGCGACCGGTGCGAAGAGGTGGTGGCGCATGCGTAACCTGCCAAAGGCCGGCTTCGGGGCGGCGATCGCGCTGTTCCTCGCCGACCAGCTCAGCAAATGGGCTGTGACGCACCCGCTCGGGATCGATTCGCTCGGCGATGCGCAGACGATCACGTCGTTCTTTGACCTGCGCTTCGTCCCCAATATCGGCATTTCGCTCGGGTTGCTGCCCGCCGATGGCCATCTGACGCGCTGGGCGCTGGTGCTGCTGACGGGGGCGATCTCGGTCGGGGTCGCGATCTGGATGACGCGCGAAAAGAACCGGGCGGATCAGATCGCGCTGGGCTTCGTGCTCGGCGGTGCGGTCGGCAATATCCTCGACCGGATCCGGCTCGGTTATGTCGTCGATTTTGCCGACCTGCATATCGGCGAGTGGCGCCCGTTTTTGGTCTTCAATGTCGCGGATGCAGCGATTACTGTCGGCGTGCTCGTCCTGCTTGTCCGGGCGCTGCTCGTGCGCGAGAAGCCCCCTGTGGAGAATTCCCATGCGTAAGTTTGTGCCCCTGGCTGCCGGTCTGGCGAGCGTCGCGTTGCTGTCCGGCTGTGGCGCCGGCAAGAGCCTTGATCGTGCGCGGCCGGACGAGTTCGCCGTCGCCCGCCAGGCTCCGCTGGTCATCCCGCCCGATTTCGCGCTGGTTCCGCCACAGCCGGGTGCCGCACGGCCGCAGGATACCGCCGCCAATGCACAGACGCTCGACGCGCTGTTCGGCGGCACCGCTGCGCGCAGCCCTGCCGAAGCCGGCGTGCTGAGCGAAGCTGGCCCCAGCGCGGCCGATCCCGGCATCCGGTCGAGCGCGGGCGATCCCGGCACGACCGTGATCGACAAGGGCTCGACCACGCGCGACATCGTCGCCGCCCCCGAAGGCGACGGCCAGGACGCGCGCGCAACCGCCAACTGAGCGGTTGCCGCAAGACGTGAAAAAGGGCGGCTCCCCAGGGGGGCCGCCCTTTTTCGTGTTCGGTCGATGGCCACCCCGCCCGCCCCTGTCCCGTGGATACCCCAGCTTCCGCTGGGGTGACGAGAGGTAGGCAGGAAGCGGCGGTGCAAAGTGCCGCAACCGCGCGCTCCCGCCATCCCGGCCGAACGCCAGGACGACGACAGCACTCGCGCTACGTCAGAACGCGGCGGTCAGCGACGCCAGCACCTTTCCGTTGGCGATCGAACCGACGCCGTCCTGCCCGCGGCTGAAGCTCGGCTGGAGATACGCCGATTCCGCCTTGCTGATGTCAGTATCGACATAGGCGACGCCCAGGGTCAGCGGCGTGCCAGGAATCACGTAATCGGCACCCACCAGCCAGTCGAAATATTCGCCGGTCGGCGACACGCTGGTGGCGAATGGCCCGAGCCCCTTGTTGCCGTTCGAATAGCCGACATGCGCCTTCACGGTCAGGCCGGTATCAGGAATGCCGCTGCTGACATCGCCCCACAGGTACAGGTTCGAATCCTTGGCGTTGACGCGGTCATAGACCCCGTTGGCGGCCGAGGTGCCGTTCGAATACCAAGGCCCCAGCGCCTGCTGCTTGGGCGCATAGGCGACGCCCGCGGTCAGCGCGACCGGGCCGGCAGTGCCCGAGAGCTTGGCATAGGGCTCGATGAAGTCGGTATTGTCGAAGCCCGACGGGTACATGTACCACGTCGCGCCGACGTCGAGCGTGCCGCCACCGACGGGAAGCTTGTACCCGGCGATCAGGTCGAGCTCCATGTTGGCGCCGCCGAACGTGCCCCAGCCGGCGAGGTTCGACCCCCAGGTGCCGATATAGACGCCGCTCTTGTGCGCAATCGTGATGCCGCCCTGGACTGCGAGATTTTCGTCCGACTGCGACACGCCGCGAAAGCGATAGTCGCTGACAAGTCCGACCGATCCGCTGACCGTGACGTCCTTGGGTGGCGCCGTATCCTGCGCGAACGCAGGGGGTGCGGCAGCCAGCGCGAGGCCGCCGAAGAGGATAGTGGAGAAGCGCATCGTTTCCCTTTCGAAACTGGAAATTCGATGTCCCCGCCTGCACCCGCGGACGCCGCATCTATCGAGGCATGGCCTCCGAGCGCGGTCTTTCCTGCGGTGACAAATGAATGACAGTCGTTGATGCACTGCACAAGCGATTATTGCGCCAGGCGCGGTGTTGACACCATGGATGTTGCGCACCGGCCACACCGTCTCGGTCACAACGCTCGGGTGCGCGCGGGCCTATCGACACAGGATCGGCGTGCGACGCGGCGCTTCCCACCCCTCGCGCGCCAATTCAGGCATGTCCGCGTCGCTTTCGGGATAACCGAGGCAGAGATAGCCGACGAACCGCCATCCCTCCGGCACGCCCGCAATATGCGCGATCCGCGCGGGGTCTAGGATCGAGACCCAGCCGAGCCCGATCCCCTGGGCGCGCGCCGCCAGCCACAATGTGTGGATCGCGATCACGGCGGAATAGGCGACGCTTTCCGGCATGGTCTGACGCCCCAGACCATGGCCCTGACTAGGATCGGGTTCGACGAACACCGCGATGTGAACGGGCGCCTGCTCGAGCCCGGCGAGCTTCAACCGGGCGTAGAGCGCGGCACGCGTCTCGTCTTGCCCGGCCAGCGCGGCGGCGTTGCAGGCGGCAAAGTCCGCGCGGATCGCGTCGCGCCGCGCGGGGTCGTCGATCGTCACGAACCGCCAGGGCTGGCTGAGCCCGACCGACGGCGCGGCGTCGGCGATCGCGAGCAGCGCGTCGACTGCGCCCGCGGGCAGCGCATCGCGCCGGAACCGGCGGACGTCACGGCGCCAGCGGAACAGCAGATCGAGCCTGGCCTGAAACGCCGTATCGAAGACCGGGCCTTCAGCGTCGGGCGGTTCTGTCTGCATGACCGGCACGCTGTACCCGCTCACGTCCGGCGAGCAAGGTCGCTAGCCGCGCACCGCCCGAAAGGCAGCAAGCCCCGCGTCGAGATCGGCGATCAGGTCCGCCGGATCCTCGAGCCCGATCTGCAGGCGGATCATCGGCCCGGCGACCTCGCGGCGGGTGACGCTGCGATAGCGGTGCGGATCGACCGGCAGCGCCAGGCTTTCGAACCCGCCCCAGCTATAGCCGATCCCGAACAGCTCGAGCGTGTCGATCAGCGCGGCCCGCGACGCCTCGTCACCGCCCTCCAGCACGAAAGAGAACAGCCCGCTCGATCCCTTGAAATCGCGCATAAACAGGTCGTGCCCCGGGCAGCCAGGTAGGGCCGGATGCAGCACCTGCGCCACCTCCGGACGCGCCTCCAGCCACCGCGCGATCGCCAGCGCGCTCGACTGGTGCTGGGCGAGGCGGACCGCCATCGTCCGCAGCCCCCGGCTGCCGAGCCAGCAATCGTCGGGACTGGCGATCTGCCCCAGCTGAAAGCTCGTCTCGCGCAGCGCCTTGAAATGGCCGGGCCCCGCCGTCACCGATCCGAGCATCGCGTCCGAATGGCCGACGACATATTTGGTGCACGCCAGGATCGTCACATCGACGCCGTGGCCGATCGCCGGAAAGAACAGCGGCGTGGCCCAGGTATTGTCGAGCAGGGTCGTCACGCCGCGCGCGCGCGCGGCCGTGACAATGGCGGGGATGTCCTGCACCTCGAAACTGAGCGAGCCGGGACTCTCCATGAAGATCGCACGGGTCTTTTCGCCGATCAGGTCGGCGATCCCCGCACCGATCAGCGGGTCGTAGAAGCGGGTCGTGATGCCGAACCGCTTGAGCAGGCCGTTCGCCATCCCACGCGTCGGGTCATAGGCGCTGTCCACCAACAGCAGTTCGTCGCCCGGCGACAGCACCGAGAGCAAAGCCGCCGCGATCGCCGCGACGCCCGATCCATAGAGGAACGTGCCCTCCGCCCCGGGTTCGAGCGTGGTCAGCGCATCCGCAAGGCTCCACTGCGTCGGCGTGCCCTTGCGACCGTAGAACAACCGATGATGCGTATCGCGGGTCGCGCTGTCGCGAAGATGGCCGACGGAATCATACAGGATCGTCGACGCCCGCCAGACCGGCGGACTGACGATCGCCCCTTCCCCGACACCACGAGTCCATTCCGCGCGACGTCCGGCGAGCACCACCTTGGTGGCGTCGCCGACCGGCCTTGTCGTTTCGGTCATTGCGTTCCTGTCGCCTTCGCGCCCATTGCCTTCGGCGTCGACGGATCGCCGCCCCATTCCGACCAGCTGCCGTCGTACAGCGCGGCTTCGTTGCCAAGGAGGTGCGCGCCGAACGCCAGCACCGCCGCGGTGATTCCCGATCCACAGGTCGTCACGATCGGCCTTGCCAGATCGATGCCCGCGCCCTCGAATGCCGATCGCAGCGCGTCGCCGGTCTTCCACGTGCCGTCCGCGTTGAACAGCGTGGCATAGGGCAGTGATTTGGATCCGGGGATATGCCCCGATGCGGTGCCAGGTCGCGGGTCCGCCTCGGCACCGGTGAACCGGGCGGCGGAGCGCGCATCCACGACCTGCTCGGCGCCGCTCGACAGGTTCGCGGTCATCTGGTCCTTCGTGCGAACAGCCTTGTTGTCGGCCCAGATGGTGAAGTGGCGATGCCGCACCGCCCGCTTGCCCGACTCCGTCTCACGCCCTTCGGCCTGCCATTTGGCCAGACCGCCGTCGAGGATCGCGACATTGTGCGCACCGAAGGTCCGCAGCATCCACCAGGCGCGCGCCGCCGTGCGCCAAGGCGAGCTGTCGTACAGCACGATGCGGCTGCCATCGCCGAGCCCGAGCGACTGCATCCGGCTGGCGAACTTGGCAGGCGACGCCAGCATGTTGGGCAGGTCGCTGTCGGTGTCGCGAAGCTCGGCGAGGTTCATGAATACAGCGCCGGGAATATGCGCCGCCGCATAGTCCGCCGCGGCGTCGCGACCTTCGGCATAGGTTGCGTCGACGACCCTGAGATCGCCAGCGCCCGGGACGCTGGTCTCGAGCGCGTTCGCCAACCATTCGGTGCTCACCAGCGTGTCCATGCCCTGCCCTCCTGACGGTTGGCGCGGATAGTAACCGGCGCAGAGTCGAACGTCGAGGCCGCGGCTCGGCCGCCGCCCCGCCAGCTAGGTCTTGAACGCCAGCCCGATCGTTACCGCCAGCCCGATCAGCGAAAGCATCTGGACGGTCGGCCAGTCGACCCAGCCGACCGCGTCGGGATCGCGCCGCCGATGGCGACGGCGGGCGCCCAGACCCGATGCGATCGCGAGCGCCGCGAAGCCGCCGCTCGCCGTCCACAGCAGCGGTGCCATGTCAGCTCCCGAGCTTTTCCACCTTGTCCTGAAGACTGGCAAGTTCGGTGCGCAGGGCAGCGATCTCCTCGTCCTTCGTCGCCACCGGCCTGGCGGCTGGTGCGGGGGATGCTGCACCCGCAGCATTGCCGGGGGCAAAGGCCTGCGCTGCAACGTCGAACATCGCCAGATTACGCTTGGCAATGTCGGCGAAGGGTGAATGGGCAAACGCTCCTTCGACCGCGGTCTTGAACTGTTCCTGATTGCGGCGGAAGCTGTCCATCGATGCCTCGAGATAGCCGGGCACCATCTTCTGCATCGAATCGCCATACATCGAGATCAGCTGGCGCAGGAAATTGACCGGCAGCATCGTCTCGCCGCGGCTTTCCTCCTCCATGATGATCTGGGTGAGGACGTTGTGCGTGATATCCTCTTCGGTCTTCGCATCGACGACCTTGAAGTCACGGCCCTCGCGAGTCATCGTCGCGAGATGATCGAGCGTGATGTAGGATGATGTTTCGGTATTATAAAGCCGCCTGTTGGCGTACTTCTTGATGATGACAAGCCCGTCGACCGTGCTTTGCTTCTTCATATGCAGCCCCTCCACGTGACCGGGGGAAACGCTACGCGCTTTGACATTGCGCCGCAACATGGTCCACGGCCGTTGCCGCTGTTCCTCGCCATGTTGCGCAACGAAACTGCAGCATCGCCCGACCGCCGCGCGCGGGCACTGGCCGGGCTCGACCGCTATCAGGCCGCGCCCCGGGATCTGCCCCTGCCACCCCGTCCCATCCGTGCGTCGGCCGGCCGGGCGGTCCTGCGCGACTATGGCGGTGGCACTACGGGCAAGCCGGCGGTCATCGTCATACCCTCGCTGATCAACCCCGCGGCGATCCTCGATCTTTCCGCGGACACGTCGCTGATGCGGTGGCTGGCCACGCGGGGCTATCATGCGCACCTGCTCGACTGGGGAACGCCCGGACCCGAGGATTGGAACCTCGACCTCGACGCGCATGTCGCGCGCATCCTCCTGCCCCTGCTGCACGGATTTGCTACCCCGCCGATCCTGGTGGGCTATTGCCTGGGCGGCACCCTCGCCGTCGCCGCTGCCGCCTTGACGCGGGTGGCGGGGCTGGCGACGATCGCGGCACCCTGGAATTTCGCCGGCTATGGCGAGACCGCGCGTGTCGAGATGGCGCGACTTTGGCGCGCCGCTGCTCCGTTCGCGCGCCAGACGGGGCTGTTACCGATGGAAGTGCTGCAAAGCGGGTTCTGGCAGCTCGCGCCCGCGCAGACGATCGCGAAATACGAGGGGTTCGCCGACCGCGATCCGACCAGCCCCGCCGCGCGCGCGTTCGTCAGGCTGGAGGACTGGGCGAATGCGGGTGCGCCGCTCCCCGCCGCCGCCGCCGCCGGACTGTTCGGGGACATGATCGCCCGGGACCTCCCCGGACGCGGTCTGTGGCAGATTGCCGGTCGCCCGATCGCCCCGCGCGCGTTGTCCTGCCCCGCGGTCGAGTTCGTCGCGCGCAACGACCGGATCGTGCCCGCCGCCACTGCGATCGGGCTCGCGGACCGGCGCGACGTCGATGCCGGCCATGTCGGCATGATCGTCGGCAGCCGCGCCCGCGCGCAGCTGTGGGAGCCGCTCGCGAACTGGATAGATTCGCTCGGCTAGCGTATTGGATCCGCAAAACGAGAGGACCCGTCATGACCGCCACCCATCCCAGCGACATCGTCATCACCGCCGCCAAGCGCACGCCGGTCGGCAGCTTCCTCGGCGCCTTCGCCACCGTCCCCGCGCATGAGCTCGGCCGGACCGCGATCGAGGCGGCACTCGCGCAGGCGGGTGTCGACGGTGCCGATGTTTCCGAAGTGATCCTCGGCCAGGTCCTGACCGCAGCGCAGGGGCAGAACCCCGCGCGTCAGGCGTCGATGGCGGCGGGTGTTCCCAAGGAAGTCCCCGCCTGGGGCGTCAACCAGGTCTGCGGCTCGGGGCTGCGCGCGGTCGCGCTTGCCTGTCAGGCGATCCAGACCGGTGACGCGACGATCGTCGTCGCCGGCGGGCAGGAATCCATGTCGCTGTCCGCGCACGCCCAGTCGATCCGCGGCGGGCAGAAGATGGGCACTCTCAGCCTCGTCGACACGATGGTCAGCGATGGCCTGACCGACGTGTTCAACGGCTATCACATGGGCATCACCGCCGAAAATCTCGCCGAGCAATATCAGGTGACGCGCAGCGAACAGGACGCCTTCTCGGTTGGTTCGCAGAACAAGGCGGAGGCCGCCCGCGGGTCTGGCCGGTTCAAGGACGAGATCGCGCCGGTGACGATTGCGGGCCGCAAGGGCGACACGATCGTCAGCGACGACGAATATATCCGCGCGGGCGCAACGATCGAGAGCGTGTCGGGCGTCCGGCCGGCGTTCAAGAAGGACGGCACCGTCACCGCGGCGAATGCGAGCGGCCTCAACGACGGCGCCGCCGCGCTGGTGCTGATGCGCCGCGACGAGGCCGAGCGCCGCGGCAGTCCGGTGCTCGCAACCATCCGCAGCTGGGCCTCCGCCGGCGTCGACCCGTCGATCATGGGCATCGGCCCCGTCCCCGCCACGCGCCGCGCGCTAGAGAAGGCCGGCTGGACGATCGCCGATCTCGACCTGATCGAGGCGAACGAGGCGTTTGCCGCCCAGGCGTTGTCGGTCGGCAAGGAGCTCGGCTGGGATGCCGACAAGGTCAACGTCAATGGCGGCGCGATCGCGATCGGCCACCCCATCGGCGCCAGCGGCGCGCGCGTGCTGACGACGCTGATCTACGAGATGGAGAAGCGCGACGCCCGCAAGGGGCTTGCCACGCTGTGCATCGGCGGCGGCATGGGAATCGCCATGTGCCTCGAACGGTGAGACTGCCGTTGCCGCACTTATAAGCCTCAAACGAATAAAGGGGGCCGCTCGGTAAGACGAGCGGCCCCCTTTTTCATATTATCGCCCGGTCAGAACTTACCGGCAACGCTCACCGCGAACCGGCGACCGATCAGGTCACTATAGCTCGCCGGGATGATGATCCCGTTGTACTTTTCGCCGACCCTGTTGAACAGGTTGGTCACGGCAAAGGTAACCCGGAAACGATCACTTGCGTTTATGTAGACGCTCGGATTGACCGTCACGAAATCCTTGAGCTTGTCGATTTCGCGAAGATCGGCACCACGGCTGACACGAGAGAAAAGCGCTTCGCCGGTATAGTTGAACGAAGTCGAGATGCCGAAGTCGTCATGAAAATAGGAAAGGTTGTACTGGCCCTGAAACGTCGGATCGCCCAGCGTTCCGTCGGTCCGCACGGGGGCAACGCCGGTGATGTCGTTGATGCGCTTTAGCGAGACGAACAGATTTCCCCGCATCCCGACCGAGCCAGGAATGCCCAGCCCCGACAACGAACGATTATAAGTGAGTTCGGACTGGATCCCTTCGAACTTGATCTTGTTTCCATTGACGAAACCACTTCCGACACCCGGGTTTAGGGGGTCGTTGACCACCTGGCCGCCATTGTTGCCACCGTTCGCCGATGCGCCGCCTTGTCCCTGTGCATAGCGTCGGATCTGTGAGCAGAACGCATTGCCGTTCGCCGGATCGGCGGCGTTGAACGTCGAATTGTCGAAACACGCCGATGCGATCTGCGCGACCGTCAGGCTGGCAATCGGATCCGAGATCTTGATGTTCACATAATCGACCGTCAGCGTCAGATTGGGAATGAAACGCGGCTGTAGAACGACACCGTAGGTGAAGCTCTTCGCCACTTCATTCGCAAGCCCGACATTGCCCCCGTTGCGTCCCGGGACGGTGGCGGCTGCGGCATCCAGTGGCGTGGCATTCGGGAATGCCGACAGGAAGGCCGCGCAGTTGCGGGCACGGTTTTCGGGCGCGGCACCGGCATTGATGTTGGCAGGCGAACACAGGTCGGGAACAGTGGTGAACACGTTCGCAACGGGGGAGAACAGCTCGGTGATGGCAGGTGCGCGGAACGACTTCGTATAATTGCCGCGCAGCGCGATATCCCGGATCGGCGCGAACGACACGCCGCCTGCATAGGCCGTGAAACCGCCATTGACGGTGTTGTTGACGTGACGGCCGCTGGCATTCAGCTGAAGCGAATGCAGGAACGACAACCCGTTCTGCGCCGTGACGATCGGAAGGATGACTTCGCCGAACACCTCGTCAACATTGTATCGTCCCGCGACCGGAAGAATGGCGACAGCACGCCCCTGCCCCAATTGCTCGAAGGTGCTGGGGGTGAAGCTGCCGCGCTCCTCGCGATGCTCATAGCCCAGGTTCAAGCCGGTCTCGTTGCCGAACAGGTCGAACGGGCTGCCGCCGACATTGACGTTGTAAACGATCTGTTCGAGCCGGCTCCTCGTGATGTTCTCGGATACGATGTACGACCGTGCCTCCGGGCTCGAAAGACCTTCACCCAACAGGTTGAGCGGCACGCAGGCGGCGTCTGCGACTGGCGTACCGCCCGGTGCAGCCTGCACCAACGGGGTTGCCGTGCACCCGATCTGTCCCGAGGCGTTCCGCGTGACGTTCACCGCATTGATGAACCGCTGGGCGTTGATGTCCTGTCGGGTATCGCGAATATCGACCCGACCGATGTTGCTGCTGGCTTCATAGTTGAAACGACGGCCACCAACATTGAAATCGCCGCGGACGCCGGCGACGGCACGATATTGCTTGTTGGTCGAGAAGCCCGTCAGGCCGGCCAGATCGAGCGACGCACGCGAGACCTGGAACCGCTGGACGCCGAGCGCTGTTAGCTGCGCGCGCGCCAGATCCGTCAGGAACGGGCTTGCGGTCGTGAACGTCAACGCGCCGCTGAGACCGCCGAACAGGCTGCTGTTGAAGGTCGGCTGCTGAACCAGTTCGTCACCGCGCGACTGGAATTAGGTTGCCTCGATGAAGACCTTGAACGCATCGGAAAAGTCGTAACCGGCAAAGCCGTTGAACACGTTGCGCCGCAGATCGCTGGTGATCTGCGAATAATCGTTGAAGCGGAACCCGTCGCCGCCGCTGCCCTGCTGGACGCTCACGAACCGGATACCCCGGTTGAAGGGCACGAGATTGCCGCTGCGGTCGAACTGATAATTCTGCACTGCCGCCGCGACTGAGCCGGTCCCGTTCGCGTTGGCGAAGGCCGACGTGATCAGACCTCCACCGGTCAGCAACGGCAACGTCCGGTCGCGTACCAGGATCGATCCGGGAAATCCGTCAGTTCCGGAATCATTGAAACCTATTCCCGTATTCACCCGGCCGTCATTTGCGGCGGTCGTACCAGCAGGGCGGCCGAGCTGCGCGGACTGCGCTGTCGAGGGATTGTCGGCCGATCCGATATTGTCGCGAAGAAAACCACGCGAATTGTACAGCAAGCCCTTTTGATAGTCGCGCGTATAGGCCAGCGTGATGTTACCGCGGCCATCGTCAAAGTCGAAGCCGCCCGCCAGCGCTAGGTTGTAACGGAATGCGTCCCCTTCTTCCGTGATACCGCTCAATGCGGTGTAGCGGACGCCCTTCAGGCGGGTGTCGAGAATGAAATTGACCGTCGAGGCAATCGCGTCTGAACCATAGGTGGTCGCCCCGACCGTTGAGATCTGTTCGATACGGTCGAGCAACAGCGTCGGAATGACGTTGACGTCGACCTGCGTCCCCGCGCCGCCCTGGTTGAAGATCGTCGTCACGTTGGACGATACCGAGCGGCGGCCGTTGATCAGCGTCAGCGTCCGGTTCGAACCCAGGCCAAGTCCGTTGATGAAATTGACGCCTTGGCCAAACGAACCCTGCGCGCCCGCGGGCGTGATGCTGCCGCGAATGCCCGGCGTCTCGTTCAGCGCATCGGCGGCATTGGTCAGGCCGCGATTGGACAGATACTGATTGTTGATCACCGTGATCGGCACGGTGCCTTCGACATTCGGCAGCCGGATACGCGATCCGGTGACGGTGATCTCTTCGGGGGCGGACTCGCGCCGCGTTGCGCCATCGGCGCCCACCGCCGGCTCGCCCGCGACCGGCGCGCACAGCGACCCATCGGCGAGACGCTCCTGGCCGGGCGTGCATTCAGGGGTGGTCGAGATTTGTGAATAGGCGGTGCCGGAAAATCCCGCGGCCAAGATGGCAAGCGCGGATACGCGAACGAGCAGATTGCATCGCATTAGTTATATCCCCCTGTGAACACGTGATTTTCTAGGGAGGCATCGGACGAAGATCGACCCTTACATGACGGAAGTGTCATTTGGCGCCGCACGCGTTGTAAGAATTCAACATATTTGACACAATATGTCGATTTATAATCTATGTTTGTTGTTAAAAACCCCTGCAAGGCCGCTTAGGTGTATTTTGGTTTAAACCCTATGGTTTGCGATCGCACGGCGGAAGCTGTGAGCCTCGTTGACAACGACGCGGCCGCTATCGCCCCGCTGCGGTGATAACGCCACCTCGCCTCTTCGAGTTCACAACATGGAATATGGAAGAGGATGTGTCGAATTGTTGCGTGAACGCTACAGTTTTGTGAAAACGCGGACTTCCGTTCATGCTGCAGCAATAAACCAATTGCGCGGCCAATCGCATGGCGTCACCCTCTCGCCATCGAATAGGGCATAAATGCCAACGCAAAGGGGTATTATGAAATTTTCTCGCTTTCTGGGCGCGACGGCGATCGTCGGCGCGCTTGCGGCACTGCCCGGCACTGCGCTGGCACAAACCGCACAGGATCAGGTCGCACCTGTTGCGGAAGCACCCCAGCGCGAAGCGTCACAGCCCGCGAACGACGAGATCCTCGTCACCGGGTCGCGCATCGCCAGCCCGAACGGCGAATCCGCGGTTCCCGTCAGCACGATCAGTGCGGTCGAACTGACGACGACCGCCAAGACGTCGCTCGGCGACGTCCTGAACGATCTGCCGCAGCTCCAGAGCACCTATAGCCAGGCGAACTCGACCCGCTTCCTCGGCACGGCCGGCCTCAACCTGCTCGATCTGCGCGGCCTTGGAACGCAGCGCACGCTCGTGCTCGTCAACGGTCGCCGGCATGTCGGGTCCGACATCCTCAACAACGCCGTATCGGTCGACACCAACACGATCCCGACTGACCTGATCCAGTCCGTCGATCTTGTGACGGGCGGTAATTCGGGCGTCTACGGATCGGACGCGCTGGCCGGCGTCGTCAACTTCATCCTGAAGGACAATTACGAGGGTCTGCAGGTCCGCGGCCAGGGTGCGATCAGCGAGCGCGGCGATGCAGGATCCTATTTCGGCAGCGTCCTGGCGGGCAAGAATTTCGCCGACGGTCGCGGCAACCTCGCGGTCAATCTGGAATATTCGCGGCAGAATGCGCTCTACGCGTCGCAGCGCGACTATCTGCGCCAGGCCAACGGCTTCATCGCAACCGATTCCGACTCCGCGGGCGTCGCTACCGGTCAGACGAACCTCAACTATGACGGCATTCCGGATTCGGTGTTCTTCCGCGATATCCGGTCGGCAACGATCTCGGCCGGGGGTCTTGTCGCCTTTGCAAGCCCGACCGGCGCGTGCGGGCGCGACAACACGCCGACGGCGACGTTCAACAATGCCGGACGCCCCTTCTCGTGCAACTTCCTGTTCCAGTCGTCCGGCGCCCTGGCGCAGCAAACCGGCTCGCGTGTCGGCCTTGCCGCAACGGCCGGCACGGGCAGTGCTACCAACCCGTTCCGCGCCAGCGCGGTTCCGGCCGGATCCTATCTGAGCGGCAATGGCGACACGCGCCGTGAAGGGCAGCTGATCCAGATCCTGCCAGAACTCAACCGGTATTCCGCCAATCTCATCGGCCATTTCGAGGTATCGGACGCCTTCGTCCCGTTCATCGAGGCCAAATATTCGCGTACCGATTCGGTCGGACAGGGGAGCTCGGGACCGGCCTTCTTCACCGGCCAAACGCTGGACCTTCTCTACGAGCGTCCGCGACTTGATAACCCCTATCTGTCGGCCGATGCGCGCAACACCATCGCTGCGCAGATCCTCGCAAGCGGTATCAATCCGACCACCAACGCACCGCTCACGGCCGCGAACATCACCGCGATCAACAACGGGTCCTTCCGCTTCATCCTGCGCAAGAACCTCACCGATCTGGGCGTCCGGACCGAAGCCGCGCGGCGCGAAACCTACCGTCTTGTCGGCGGTGTCCGGGGAACGTTCAACGACGACTGGCACTATGAGCTTGCGGGGAACTATGGCGAGTTCCGCGAAAAGACGAAGGTCATGGGCAATCTGAACCAGCAGCGCATGGTGCTTGCCCTCGACGCTGTCACCAATCCGGCAAACGGCCAGATCATCTGCGGATCGCAGCTGCCGGGTACGGGTCAGGCGCGCGCCGATGCGTCCTTCGGCGGCGACATCGCCGGAAACGCAGCCGTCCAGGCGGCGGATATCGCCGCCTGCCAGCCGCTCAATCCGTTCGGCGCCGGGAATATCTCGCAGGCGGCCAAGAACTACGTCCTTCAGGACACGGTTTCGAGTGGCAAGATCACGCAGCTCGACATCAACGGCTTCGTCTCCGGCGATCTGAGCCAGCTGTTCAGTCTGCCCGGCGGCGACATCGGCTTCTCGGTCGGCGGCGAATACCGGCGCGAGACGGCCTTCTACGAGCAGGATCCCTTGGTCTCGTCAGGCTACACCTTCTACAACGCGATCGGAAAGTTCGACCCGACCTCGTTCGAGGTCAAGGAAGCGTATGGCGAAATCCGCATACCGCTGTTGAAGGACATTACGCTCATCCGCGAGCTGACACTGAGCGGTTCGGGCCGCGTGTCGGACTACAAGGGCTCGGCAGGCACGGTTTACGCATATAGCGGCAACGCGACCTATACGCCGATCGATGGGATCCGTTTCCGCGGAAACTATTCTCGCTCGGTCCGTGCGCCCAACCTGTCCGATCTCTACTCGCCGCAATCGCAGAACTTCGCTAACGTCACTGATCCGTGCTCGGCGCGAAACGTCGCGGGGGGCACGCAGTTCCGGGCCGGCAATTGCGCCGCGGCGGGCATTCCGACCACCTACGACTATGTCTACGCACAGACGCTGGAGATTGTCAGCGGCGGCAATCCGCAACTCGACGTCGAAAAGTCGGATTCCTACACCTATGGCGTGCTGCTCCAGCCCAGGTTTATCCCGGGCCTGACGCTGTCAGTCGATTACTACAACATCAAGGTCAACAACGTGATCACCGCGCCATCGGCGCAGGGCATCATCAACAGCTGCTACGATTCGCCAACGACCGGCAACCAGTTCTGCTCGCTCTTTACTCGCGTTCCCGCGGGTCAGACCGGTGCTGTCGGTGAAGAGCAGTATCGCATCGTCGAGGGCAGCCTTCAGCAGACCCTGCTCAACTATGCAAAGCTGCAGGTTCGCGGCATCGACGTCGACCTGAACTACACGCACACCTTTGGCGATGTTCGCCTGAACAGCCACATCATCTACACGCACGTGCTGACCAACAGCTCGTTCACCGACCCGACGCAGCCGGGCTTTGCCGACACGACGGTCGGCGAAGTCGGAACGCCCAAGGATCAGGTCAACTGGAACCTTGGCGCTGATTTCGGCTCGGTCTTCGGCAACCTGCAGATGCGCTACATCACGAAGCAGTCCGTCGGGGCCGCCGAGAACCGTCAGTCGTTCCAGGGCCGCGTGCCGCAGAACCTCGACGATTTCGACATCCCCTACTACCCCGACGTGTTCTACATGGACGTGAAGTTCGGCGTGAACGTCACGCGCGAAACGAACTTCTACTTCGGCATCGACAACCTGACCAACCGCCTTCCGCCACTGGGCTCGACGGGCATCGGCGCCGGCACCGCGATCTTCGAGCCGCTGGGCCGCAAATTCTACGCCGGGTTCCAGGCGAAGTTCTGACCTGATCGCGATTTTCGCGACAAACGGTATCCCTTGGGGGGCGCGGTGATTTCCACCGCCCCTTTTTTTGTAACCCGCCGGTCCGCGGACACCTATGCGGTGCTTGCCGTGACCTAGTGCCGCGGCTTGCCCGCGCGAAGCGTCACGCAGATATACGCGGCGCGTCCCAAAGGCGCTGGAACCTGGTGCCCATCGCGGTCAGCAGTTCATATTGCGACATCCCCGACACAACGGCCGCGTCCGGCAAGGCTGCGTCAAAGGCGATCCAGTCCCCCTCGCACACAGTCGCCGAGGTCACGTCGATCGCGACGAGATCCATCGAGACCCGGCCGATCACTGCCAGCCGGTCCTGGCCATGCCATGCGGTGCCGCAATTGGAAAATCCCCGGAAATACCCGTCGGCATATCCAAGATTGACGACCGCGACATCGGTGTCGGCCTTCGCGGTCCATGTCGCATTATACCCGACCGCGTCGCCTGCGCGCACCCGCCGGACCTGCAGGATCTCCGCCTCGGGATAAACCACCGGCGTAATCACTTCGCCCAGTTCCCCTCGCGGCACCCCGCCATACACCGCCAGCCCCGGTCGGGTCAGATCGAACGCATAGTCGTGCCCCAGCGCGATCCCCGCGGAGTTCGCAAGACTCATCCGACGCGCGCCCGTCATGCCCTGCAACGCCGCGAACCGATCGCGCTGTACCGCGTTCATCGCCGCGTCCTCATCGGCGCAGGCGAGATGGCTCATCAACGTCTCGATCGTCAGGCCGTCGAGCAGCCCGTCGGCAATATCCTGCGCGGACACGCCGAGGCGGTTCATCCCTGTGTCGACCATGACGTCGCACGCGCCCCCGCCCCCGGCCTTCCAGCGCGCGACCTGTGCCGGCGTGTTGAGCACCGGGCGCGCGATGCCGGCGCGGGCGGCCGCCATGTCCTCGTCGCGGACGCCGTGGAGGACGGACACCGCCAGGCCGAGCGGCGCCAGTTCGACCGCCTCGCGCCAGTTGGAGACGAAGAAGTCGCGACACCCCGCCCCCGCCAGACGCCGCGCAACCTCGACCGCGCCCAGGCCATAGCCGTTCGCCTTGACCGCCGCGCCGCACGCGGCGCGGCCACTCATGCGGTCGAGCGTCTGCCAGTTGCGGACGAGAGCGTCGCCGTCGAGGCGCAGGCGGAGCGGGGCAGGAATATCGATCACCCGCGCGGGATAGAGCGCTCGCGCGGCATCGTCGATGACCTTCCCGCGTGTCCGCCCCCGCTCAGGCCCGATCCGTCCGTTACCGCATGGCGTAGCGCAGCCCGATCCAGAGCGTGCGCGGCGTTGCACGTTCGACGATCGTGCCGCTGCTGATCCCCGCCTCGACCGTTTCATCGAACAGGTTTTCCGCGCGCGCCTCGACGACCAGCGCGCGGGTGATCGGATAGGCCGCATAGGCATCGAGCGTGGTCGCGGGATCGAGGCTGCGGCTGTTCTGATCGTCGTCGAACTGGCGCGCGACATGGCGCACCGTCAGCGATGCGGCGGCGGCATCGCGGCGCCAGTCGACCGTCGCCGATACTTGGTCGCGCGGCGTCTGGGCCGGACGCAGCCCGTCGAGCGCGATCGCGGCGGCCGAGGCGTCCACGGTCGAATTGACGTGCGACCACGAAGCCTGGACGCCGATCGGGCCTGGGCGATACGCGGCATCGATCTCGAACCCGTGTGCGCGGATCGCGTCGAGGTTGCGGCGGACGCGCGACGCGCTGGTCGCGGTCGACGACAGCGTGACGTTGGCGATCGCGTCCTTCAACCTGTTGTAGAAATAGGTCGCGGCGATGCTGACACCCGGCGCGGGCGCCAGCGTGACCCCACCCTCGACCCCGGTCAGCCGCTCTGGCGACAGCAGCGCATTGGCCGCGGTCGTATCGTTGCCGACGCGGAACGGGCGATAGAGCTCGTTGAGCGTCGGCAGCCGCCAGCCGCGATAGCCCGCGACACGCAGCGTAACCGCGTCGACGGGACGATAGGCGATCCCTGCGCGGCCCGTCGTTTCGGTGCCCTCGCGATCGGCATAGCGCAGGTCGGTGACCGGCAGCCCGCCGGCAAGCGGGCGTTCCGACAGATAGCCCTGATCGATCGTCCAGCGGTCGATCCGCCCGCCAAGGCTGAACGTCACATCGCCCGCGACGAGACTGCCGTCCGCGAACAGCCCCGACGTGGTCGAACTGCCCCCCGCTTCGCGTCGCCGCGTCGGATTGCCGCCGGCAAAAAAGAACAGCTCCTGCGTCTTGCCGCTGACGTCGCGAATGTCCGCGCCGAGCCGCAGCGTGATCGCCTCACCGAGCGGCGGGAGAAGCTCGAACCGCGCACCGAGCCCGGTCGCGGGCGTATTATACTGGTCGAGCGACTGGGTCGTCGCGCTGCGTGCCGCATTAATGCTGCCAAAGCTCGAGGCAAAGGCGCGAGTCTGAAGATAACCGAGCAGCGAATAGCCCCAGCGCCCCCGGCCGACTAGCCGCAGGCTGGCATCCGCGCCCTCGCTGCGATTGTCGGTGAAATCGCTGCCGCGGTCGCGCGTGTCGGTGAAGGCGCTCGCGTTCAGCTGCAGCTCGGTGGTCGCGTCGACGGCGATCACCGTGCGCACCGCGCCCGACGCCTGTTCATACGGTGCCGGGCGATCGACCGCGCCGCGCGACCCCGCGACCGTCGGCGTGAAGCCGTCGCCGCGCGCATAGGCCCCTGACACGACCGCGAAACCGCCGTCGCGGACCAGCGCCGCCGAGGCCTGCGCGTCGACCGAATCGCGGCTGCCATAGGCGATACCCGCCTGGAACGGGGTCAGCTGATCGGGACTAGCGCTTTCGAGCTCGACCGTTCCCGCCAGCGCACCCGGCCCCTGATAACCGCTGCCGCCGCCGCGCGTGACGCGGATCCGGCCCAGCCGGCCCGTCGCATAGGCGGGAAACGCGACCCACCCGCCGAACGGGTCGGCCTGCGGGACGCCGTCGAACAGCAGCAGCGCGCGACTGGACGCATTGCCGCCGATGCCGCGCAGCGAAATGCCCTGGCTGGTAGGATTTGCGCTGCGTGAATCCGAGCGGCGGAACTGCTGCAGCCCCGCGACATCGGCGAGCACGGTTTCCAGCCGGTTGCTCGCGCTCGACTGGATACGGTCGCGCTCGATCGTGACGATATCATAGGCCCGGTCACCGCGTGCATCCGCCAGGCCGCGCCCGGTGACGACGATCACCGGCGGCGTCTCGGTGACGGGCGATGGGGCAACGTTTTGCGCGATGCCCGGCGTCGGGAGCGCGAGCGGAAGGAGAAGGACGGCGGACAGGCGACGCGATCGCGCGATAATGGTCATTGCGGGCTCATGCCAGTATTGCACCGCCGGCGAAAAGCCTCTTTCGCCAAAGACCTGACACCAGGGCAAAGGCGGGCGCGCGCACGCGCTCCCCCGCCCCAGCCGGGCTGCGTCAGACCAGTTCGACCGCGACGGCCGTCGCCTCGCCGCCACCGATGCACAACGCCGCCACGCCCTTGCGCAGACCGCGCGCCTTGAGTGCGGCGACCAGCGTGGCGATGATCCGCGCGCCGCTCGCGCCGATCGGATGGCCGAGCGCAGTGGCGCCGCCATTGACGTTCAACCGGTCGCGCGGGATTGCGAGGTCGCGCATCGCGATCATCGCCACCGTCGCGAACGCCTCGTTCACCTCGAACAGGTCGACGTCCCCGACGGTCCAGCCCGCACGGTCGAGCACCTTGCGGATCGCCGAGACGGGCGCGGTCGTGAACTGCGCGGGGGCGTGCGCATGCGCGGCGGTCGCGACGATCCGCGCCTCCTGCGCCAGCCCCAGCCGCGCGGCGACGCTCGCCCGCGTCAGGACCAGTGCCGCGGCCCCGTCCGAGATCGAGGCAGAGGTCGCCGCGGTGATCGTCCCGTCCTTGGCAAAGGCGGGGCGCAGGCCCGGGATCTTCTCGGGCTTTGCCTTGCCCGGCTGCTCGTCCTCGACGACCGCGACGTCACCGCCGCGCGTCTTGACCGTCACCGGCACGACCTCGTCGCGAAAATGCCCCCCAGTGACCGCCGCACTCGCCCGCGCCAGGCTTTCGAGCGCGAACGCATCCTGGTCCGCCCGCGTGAACTGATAGGCCCCCGCCGTGTCCTCGGCGAACGCGCCCATCGGCTTGCCCTTTTCATAGGCATCCTCGAGACCGTCCAGCATCATCGAATCGGATACGACGTCATGGCCGATCCGCGCGCCGCCGCGATGCTTGGCGAGCAGGAAGGGCGCATTCGTCATGCTTTCCATTCCGCCCGCAACGACCACGTCGACGGTCCCGGCGGCAAGCGCCTCGAACCCCATGATCGCGGCCTGCATTCCGGATCCGCACATCTTGTTGATCGTGGTGGCCTCGACCGAATCGGGAAGCCCCGCACCGAGTGCCGCCTGCCGCGCGGGCGCCTGGCCCAGCCCGGCGGGCAGGACGCAGCCCATATAGATGCGGTCGATCACCGCCGGGTCGACCCGTGCGCGCTCGACCGCCGCCTTGACCGCGGTCGCGCCGAGTTCGGTCGCGGTGACCCCTGACAGGGCCCCCTGGAATCCACCCATCGGCGTACGGGCATAGCTGGCGATGATGATCGGATCGTCGGTCATGGTGATCGTTCCTGTAAACGGCATGCGGCGTGCGCCAGTGGACCGGGGCCGGCGTCGCCGCGCACGGGCGCGGACCATACCGGATCATCCAAAGTCGCTGCAACCGACGCTCTGATCGCCCTGCCATACCCGCGGTAAATGGCGTGTCAACACCACCGCGCCGCCGTGGCGCGCTGCCCCGAATTGCCGGACGCAGGACGTCGCACCCCCGGCCCGACGCGGTACCCGCGCAACGAACCGCCAGACGCGCGCGTTCACAGGCCATGGTCAATCGACCGTGCCCAGACTTGGAAGCGTCACCGGCCAGCATAAGCCGGGACCCGAAAGGAGACGAACATGACCCATATGTTGCTCGCCGGCCTCGCGCTCGCGACCGCCGCCACCATGGCCGCACCGACCATCGAACACACGACGCGGGTCGATCATCACAGCGGCCCCGTGGAGGTCCGTTATCGCGGCGCGGTCGTCGTCGAACACCGCCAGATCGGTGCGGTCGCACCCGCCGGACAATCCTCGACGCTGCGTTGTGCCTGGACCGCCAACATGATCGTCGACCGGCACGCCAAGGCGTCGTCGGGGACGCTGATGACGCGCAACTTCGCGCGCGATGGCGTCGCGGCGGGCCACCAGCCGGGATGGTGCAGCAGCAGCCGCGCCGCGATCGCGCGCGAGGTCGCCGAGAAGACGCGCGACCTGCATCAGGACGTGACCGCGATGGCACAGGAAGACCATGACGTACTCCGCGCCGAACTCGATCAGATCCACGGAGCGTTGGCCGCAGGATGACGCGCCCCTTCACGCATACACTCGCGCTGACCCTGTGCAGCACGGCAGCCTTTCTCCCAACGTCCGTGCGGGCACAGGTCGCGCCCTCCGGCGGGATCGAGGTCGCCACCGACGAGGCACGCCGCGGGCTCAGTTGGAGCGAGGGCCGCGCGGTGCTGTCCGCGGATGCGGCGGCGTCGCTCGGCCGGATCGACGCGACCGCGCGTGTCACGACGCTCCGCAACGCCGACCGCCACGCGGGCGCCGACGCGGTCGTCGACGTCATGCTGGCGACGGGGTGGGAGCTGGGCGCGGTCACGCTCCGGACGTCCGCGACCGGGCATCTGTTCGCCGGCGCGCGCACCGGGATGGACTATGCCGAGATCGGCGCGTCCGCGCGGTACAGCTATGGTCCGGCCCGTCTGGTCGGTGGGATCGATTTCGCCCCGTCGCAGGATGCGCTGGGGGGCAGCAACGTCTATCTTTATGCGAATGCCGATGCCGGGATCCCCGGGACGCCCTACACACTGCTCGCGGGTATCGGGCACTCCTCGGGCACCACGACGGATCCGCTGCGCATACAGCGGCTGCGTCCCGGTGGCAGCTATACCGATTGGCGATTGGGCGTCGAACGCCAGCAGGGGCCGCTGACGCTCGGGGTCGATTATATCGGCACCGACATCGCACGCGCCGATGCGACCGGCCCGTTTGCGGATGCGCGACACAGCGGCGACCGTATCGTCGCCCGCGCGCGGCTGGGCTTCTGATCCCGCGGGAGCGCACTGATCCGCGCTCCCGAGTCCGGCCCCCTTGAAGGGCCGTGCTCACGAAGATCCAGAAATGACATGATGGGGTTTGGGAAGCCCGGACGTCCCTGAGGACATCCTCTGCTTCGAATTATCCCTACCCGGCTTTCTGTCTGCAAAGACGAGAAAGACCGGGTAGGGTCAATTCCATGGTGGGCGTGGCAAGGATTGAACTTGCGACCCCTGCGATGTCAACACAGTGCTCTACCACTGAGCTACACGCCCGCCGGAGCGCTCCACTAGCCGCGCTTATCGCGGGGCGCAAGCGCTCAATTGAAGCTTGTTGCATTATCCATCTCGAACAGCCGATCGACCTCGGCCACCAGGTCGCGGAGATGGAAGGGTTTGGACAGCACGCGCGCCTGCGGCATCGTCTTGCCCGCCTTCAGCGTGACCGCCGCAAAGCCGGTGATGAACATGACGCGGAGGTTCTTGCAGAGCTCGCCAGCACGCTGTGCCAGCTCGATGCCGTCCATCTCCGGCATCACGATATCGGTCAGCAGCAGGTCGAACGTCTCGGTCTCGAGCAGCGGAATCGCCGCGGTGCCACGGTCGACCGCGGTCACCGCATACCCCGATCGCTGCAGGGCGCGGGTAAGATATTCGCGCATGACCTGATCATCCTCGGCCAGCAGGATTCGCAACATCGATATATTCCCGTGATTTAGCGGTCCGTTACTCCATAAGCAGTTAAGATTTCCAGATCGTTTGCCCGTTCATGCATTGCGCCCTACGCTTTTCCGCATGCAGTCTCCTTCGTTCACGCGCTTCGGCGACCTGCCGCCTGCCAGCCCGGTGGTGATGTCGGTACCGCATGCCGGTCGCGACTATCCGCCCGCATTGCGCGAGGCGTTGCGCGTCCCGTTCGACACCGTGGTGGCGCTCGAGGACCGTCATATCGACATCGTCGCCACCCGGGCGCGAACGGTCGAGACGATGATCGTGCAGACCCGGGCACGCGCCTGGATCGACCTGAACCGCAGCGAGGCCGAACGTGATCCGCGCGTGGACGAGGGGGCGAACCCGATGGCGCAGCCTCAACCCTCCGCCAAGCTGCGAAGCGGCCTCGGCCTGGTGCCGCGTCGGGCAGCCGCCGCGCCCGACCTCTGGCGGCGCCGGTTTACCGACGCGGACATCTCCAGCCGGATCGCCAACGACCACCGCCCCTATCATGACGCGGTGCACGACGCGCTGGCTGCAGCGCAGGCGCGGTTCGGGATCGCGATCCTCCTCGACGTCCATTCGATGCCGCCGCTCTCGGCGGCGGGCGTACCGGGCGGCAGCCCGCCCCGGATCGTCCTGGGGGACCGTTTCGGCCGCAGCGCCGATCCGCGCTTCCTAGCCTGCCTCGAGGCCGAGATCGCGGACACAGGCCTCCCCTTTGCCCGCAACGCGCCCTATGCCGGGGGGCATATCCTCGAACGGCATGCGCGTCCCACCGCAGGGATCCACGCGATTCAGCTCGAATTCGATCGATCGCTCTATCTGGATCGCCAGTTCGACGGCTTGGGCACCGGCGTGGATGCGACGGTGCGGCTGCTCAAGGCCCTTCTCACGACCATGACGAACGAGGCGCTGGCCATGGGCGCATCGGCCACTACCCGAGCCGCAGCCGCCGAATAAGGGCCAACGCCAGCGACACCAATTCCCCGCAGCGGGATCCCAGCTCGGCACATAAAAAAACCACCCCGTGCGCGAAGCACGAGGTGGCCAAGGTTCAGGGAGGAGGCACGCTAGAAGCGTGCCGTACGACGCCGCGAAAGGGGGGGACACGGTGCCGTACAGGTCTAAAATGGGCGAGCGGGATTTTGGTTCAACCCCGACGCGAAAAATTCTGCGCCGCAACGATCGTAGCCCGGGATCCCGGCGCGAGCGACCGGCATCCGGTGCGCCGACCGACCGCGCTGCGATCGGTCGGTGCGGACGGATCAGCCGCCGAGCTGCGGCAGCGGCGTCTTGCCGAGCTGAACCTGGCGCGCAAAGATGTCGCGCATCAGCGCGAGCGAGAACAGGTGGGCGTACAGCAGCGGCAGCATGCCCGACTTGCTGATCTTGCGCAGCGCATCGCCGCGCAGGTCGATCAGCTTCTCCTCGTTGACCATCTGGAACCCGCGATAGACGAAGGGCTGCTCGGCACCGTCGGGCTGGATCGAGACTTCGCCGTCCATCAGCAGGCCGAGTTCGCGCAGCTCCTTCATGAAGTTCTGCGTGCGCGCGCCGGCCTGTTCGAACGATTCATTGAACGCCAGGATCGACTTGGTGACCTCGGTCGGCGCGCCATCCGCGAACAGCGCGTCGCCCTCGTCGAACGCACCGAGCGCATCGGAGGTCGGATCGAAGCAGAGCGACAGCTCCTGCGCATCGGGATGCAGCCGCGCGAGCATGTACGGATAGCGGCGGATATAGGCGGGAACGTAGAAGGTGTTCTCGGTCAGCTTGCCGTCGTCGCCGATGAAGACGTTGACGCCCTCGTTGAGGCCCATCAGCGCCAGCGGGATCGCATCGTCGCCGACCGAGAAGACGATCGGCATGTGACGCTGCACCAGCGGGAATTCGTCGACGGTGATCGGGATCGCATGCTGGCCGACGAGGAACGGCGCGCTCTCCTGCGGGCGGACCTTGTAATCGGCGTGCGTGTCGCTCGAAAGCGGCTCCAGGCCGTTGTAGAAGAGCGGAAGCTGCGGTGCGCTGGCCATCATGTATCTCCAGTGTTTCGTCAGAGGATCTGGGCGGCAGGACGCCGGCGATTGGCGCGAGGCTCTATGGCGTGACGCCTGCCCGTGCAAGCGTGACGAGCTTGCCGGGGTTCAGCAGCCCGTGCGGATCGAATGCGGTCTTCACCGCGCGCAGGATCGTCAGCCGTGCGGGCGACGACAACCGCTCCAGCTCGCCAATCTTCATCTGGCCGATCCCGTGCTCTGCGGAGATCGATCCTCCGGCCGCGACGACCAGATCGTCGACGAAGCGCGTCACGACCGGCGCATCCTCGGCATACCAGCGCGAGGGATCGGTGCCCTGCGGGGCGCGGACGTGAAAATGGACATTGCCGTCGCCCAGATGGCCGAACCCGCTGGCATGCGTACCGGGAAACCGCGCGTTGCAGGCCCGCGCGGCATCGATCATGAAGCGCGGCATCGTCTCGACCGGGACCGAGATGTCATGCTGGGTGGCGGGGCCGAGCGCACGCTCGGCCGCGGACAGGGAATCACGGATCCGCCAGAATGCCGCGGCCTGCGCCTCGCTGGCGGCGATCACGGCATCCTGGGCCTGCCCTGCCTCCAGCGCGGCGCCCAGCAGGCGCTCGAGCAGCGCCGCGGGGGTCTCGCCGTCCATGGACGGTGCGGTTGCCTCGATCAGGACATGCCAGGCATGGTCGCCGTCGAGCGGGGGACGCGTCCCCGGGAGATGCGCGACCGCTGCCGCTAGCGTTTCACGCGGCAGGATCTCGAAGCTTTCGACACGGTCAGTCGCCGCCTGCAAGCGGCGGAGCAGCCGGAGCGCGCTGTCAGGTCCGGAGACCCCGACCCAGGCGACCGCGCGTGCGGCCACGGCTGGCACCAGCCGCAATGTGGCTGCGGTGACGATCGCCAGCGTTCCCTCGGATCCGACCAGCAGCTGATCGATGTCGTAGCCGCGATTATCCTTCTTCAGCGCGGACAGGCCGTCATGGACGCTGCCGTCGAGCAGCACCGCCTCGACCCCTGCGACCAGCCCGCGCATCGTCCCGAACCGCAGCACCTGCGTGCCGCCGGCATTGGTCGAGACCAGGCCGCCGATCGTCGCGCTGCCGCGGGCACCGAGCGTCAGCGGGAAGCGCTGGCCGACCGCCTGCGCAGCGTCGTCGAGATCGGCCAGGATAGCGCCTGCCTCCACCACCGCGAGGCCGGCCTCGGCATCGATCGACCGGATGCGGTTGAGACGGCGCAGCGACAGCAGGGCGGCACGGCCATCGGCGGGCGGCGTCGCCCCGCCGACCATCGACGTGTTGCCGCCCTGCGGTACCAACGGGACGCGGAACGCCAGCGCGGCCTGGGCGATCGCCGATACCTCGGCAACCGACGACGGAGCGAGCATCAGCGGGGCTGCACCGTGGAACCGGCCGCGCCAGTCCTCGAGCCAGGGGGCGATATCGGCGGCATCGGTAACGATGGACTTGCGCTCGAGTTGCGGGGCAAGCGCGTCGAGCATCTGGATCTGTTCGGGCGTCATGACTGCGCCGCTAAGCGCAATTCACCTCCCGTTCAACGATCGCGGTTAACGCTGCTTAGCGACATCATGATTCACCCTGCGCTTCCCGCCTCCCTCCTCGCCCTCACCGCCCCCCTCGCGGCCGTGGCGAACCCCGCCGCGCCGACGCGCGCGCGCGTCGAGATCACGCAGGTCTCGATCCACGAGCGCATCATCATCCGCGTCCCCCGCATGTTCAGGCGATCGGCCCAACCCGTCGGTAGCGCGCCCTTGTCAAAGCCGCGCGAGTGGAAGGAGCGCAAGGGGCCCAAATGCGTCGCCGTCGCGGAGATAGCAGGCGCCTTTCTCGGCCAGCCGGGCTCGGTCGATCTCGTCATGCAGGACGGCACGCGATTGCGCGCGAAGCTTGATGGCGACTGCAAACCACTCGACTATTATCCGGGCTTTTACCTGCGGCCGAGCGGTGACGGTCTGATATGTCGCGATCGCGACGCGATTCGCATGCGGTCCGGGGCGCGCTGCGAAATCGATGACTTCAAGACTCTGAAGCTCAAGCAATAGACAAGACGGCAGGGGTGATGTGCGACTTTCGTCGTGCCGCCACCCGCTTTCCTTGACATTTTGCTGGAAATCCGCGAGCGGCGGGGCGCTTGAGGGAATAATGCGCGCCCTCCTTTTCCCGGACATATAAATGAGCTTTGCCGATCTCGGCCTTTCCGAAGAACTCCTGAAGGCGGTCACTGACGCCGGCTATACCGAGCCGACGCCGATCCAGGCCGGCGCGATCCCTTCGGTTCTGATGATGCGTGACATCATCGGCATCGCCCAAACCGGCACCGGCAAGACCGCGTCGTTCGTGCTGCCGATGATCGACATTCTTGCCCATGGCCGCAGCCGCGCCAGGATGCCGCGCTCGCTGATCCTAGAGCCGACCCGTGAACTTGCCGCGCAGGTTGCCGAAAACTTCGAGAAATACGGCGTCAATTCGCATCTCTCGATGGCACTGCTCATTGGTGGCGTGTCGATGGGCGACCAGCTCGCCGCGCTCGAAAAGGGCGTCGACGTCCTGATCGCCACGCCGGGCCGGCTGATGGACCTGTTCGGCCGCGGCAAGATCATGCTCAACGGCTGTTCGCTGCTGGTCATCGACGAGGCGGACCGGATGCTCGACATGGGGTTCATCCCCGACATCGAAGAAATCTGCACCAAGCTGCCTAAGTCGCGCCAGACGCTGCTATTCTCGGCGACTATGCCGCCGCCGATCAAGAAGCTGGCGGACAAGTTTCTGTCGAACCCCAAGACGATCGAGGTCTCGCGCCCTGCATCGACCAATCTCAACATCAAGCAGTATCTGGTCCCCGTCGCCAGCCAGACCGCGAAGCGCGAGACACTGCGCCGGATCCTGGCGCAGGACGAGGTCACCAACGCGATCATCTTCTGCAATCGCAAGACGACCGTGCGCGACCTCAACAAGGTGTTGAAGCAGGCGGGTTACAAATCAGGCGAAATCCATGGCGACATGGAGCAGCCCCAGCGCCTCGCCGAATTGGACCTGTTCAAGAACGGTGTGGTGACGATCCTCGTCGCCTCGGACGTCGCTGCGCGTGGTCTGGACATCAAGGGCGTGTCGACCGTCTTCAACTATGACGCGCCCTGGCATCCAGACGATTATGTCCACCGGATCGGCCGTACGGGCCGTGCGGGTGCAACGGGCACAGCCTATACCTTCGTCGCACCCGATGATTCCGAAAATATCCAGAATATCGAAAAGCTGACGGGCCAGACGATCGAGCGGCTAAAGCTGTCCGAGCCGAGAGCGCTGGCTCCGGCGGCTACCGCGTCGTCCGATAGCAATGAAGAGCTGCCACCGCGGCGCGAGCGGTCGCGGACGCGGCGGGTGCCGCGTGCCGATGTCGTTGCCCATGCCGTCGAGGACGAAGTGATGGCAGCTGCCGAAATCGCAGCGCCCATGGACGCTGCCACGCCGAAACCATCGCGCTGGGCTCGGACGCCGATTGACGAACCGGTCCCTGCCGCACAGCCTGCGCTTCCCCGTGTTGCTCCGGCAATGCCCATCGCGCCGGTCGCGGAACGTCCTGCCGCGGCCCGGGTGCCGACAGTGCCGCCAGCACCGTCGACCGCCATGCCCGAGCAGGCACGCGAGCCAAAGGTCGATCCCGTGCGGGCGACCCGCCGCAGTACCGTGCCCGACGCGCCGGTTGACGGGTGGAACGGCCCCTTCCCCAGCTTCCTGAATGCCGTGATTGGCGGATACGAGTGATGCCGAGAGACTAACTTCAGGCTTGCCCACCATAGGAGCGATAGCGACACAAGCGCGCGCTCGCCGTTTTGATCGTCGATCCACGCGGCGATCGCCTTGGGAGTGCGGGGGCACGTGGCCGAGTTGACGAATGCCCGCGCGATGGGGCCACAGGCGCTGGCGGGTTAGCTCGCGTCCTAGGCCGCCTGATCGGGCATTCGACCTCCTAGCGCAACTTCATGACGCCATCTTGGCCATAGCGTCATCATCCAGCGCTGCTGCCCGCCGATGGGCCGCGCGTTCGGTCAGGCGGGCGGCATAGGCCTCGAATGCTGCAAGCTTCGGCATCGTGCCGAACTGTAATCCCCATATGACCTGTGCACCCACATAGACATCGGCTGCCGTGAAGCGTTCGCCCGCGATATAGCTATGCGCCGCAACGGCATGCTCAAGTCCGGCGATCGCGGCCTCGAAACTTCCATAACCGACCATCCGCTGCTGCGTCTCGGTCGGGACCACGCCGAGCGATCGGTTGGTAATCGCGGCCTCCAGAGGCCCGGCCGCGTAAAATAGCCATCGATAATAGTCGGCCCGCTCGTCGGCCGTCGGCGCCAATTGTGCCTCGGGCACGGCGTCGGCCAGATAGGCGCAGATCGCGCCGCATTCGGTAACGACGTGGCCGTCATGGACGATAGCCGGCACTTTGCCCATCGGATTGACCGAAAGATACGGCGCCGCCTTCATCGTTGTCGCATAATCGAGCATTACCGTATCGTAAGCGGCCCCGGTCTCCTCGAGCATCCAGCGAGCAATACGCCCCCGCGACATCGGATTCGAATACAGCGTCAACGTCATAGCCCGCCCCTCAAGAACATAGAGTGAACGATGGTCTCATGGCGATGCCATGCCGTCAAGATGCGATCGCGGATCGCACCCAGCGGGTTGTGCCGTCGAACGAAGCGGCGATGTGTCCTACGCCAGCGCCGTGGCGAACAGCGCGAGCATACGGCCCCACGCACGGTCCGCCTGCACCGGATTATAGACCTTGCTGTCGGGCGGGCACCATCCGTGCATCGTTTCCGGATAGACCTCGATTTCCGCCGGACGCTTTGCTGCCGCGAAGGCTGCCCGCAGGACATCCTTCTCGGTCGGCGCGCGCGCATCGTCGTTCGCCGCTATTGCGATCAGATAGCCGCCTTTTAATGCGGGGATCAGGCGGTGCGGGCTATCGGGTGTGTCGGTCACGAACCCACCGCCGTGAAACGTCGCCCCCGCACGAATGCGCCCCGAGACCGCAGCCGCAGTGCGGATCACCATCGGCCCACCCATGCAATAGCCGGTGGTCGCCAGACCACGCTTGTGATCCACCTGCGGTTGCGCATCCAGGAAGTCGGTGAAGGACTTGGCGTCACGGACCGTAGCCTCGGGCGTAAGCGCGTCACGAAAGGGTGCAATTCGCGCGCGGACGGCCGGCTGGTCGTAGGATTCACCGGGGCTAAGGAACGGTGCCTTGGTCGACCGATAGAATTGATTGACGACCAGGACGGCATAACCCGACTGCGCGAGCCCATCGGCCATCTGACGGAACGCCGGACGCAGGCCCATGATGTCTGGCCAGACAAGCACGCCCGGATAAGCCCCGGTGGCCGGCGCGACGAAATAGGCGTCAGCCTGACCATCGGGCGTCTTGATCGACACGTCGCGTCCGCTGATCGGCTTCGCATCGGCCGGCACGGGCAACAGCATCGCAAGGCCTGCGGCCCCGGTCATCACGCCGAACTGGCGCCGCGACATGGCGGCGAGATAGTGTTCGTTATCGTCTGCGGTATGCTCGTCGCACATGGGGCCTCTCCTGCCGGCTTTGATCCGATGCTAGCTCACGTTGCGCGCCACCACCACACGCCATCGACACTGTCCCGAACGGCGCGGCCCTCGACCTCGAGCCGACGCAGATGCGCGAGCGCTTCACCCGTCGCCATGCCGAGCAGATCGGGGCCGATTGCGCGCCGGAACAGCCGTCCGAAACACTCAACCGCACGACGCGGCTCGGCGAGAAAGGCAGCGAGTTCGTCGAGCCGTTCGCGGTGCTCACGATCCATCGCGCCAAGCCTGGTATGAAGACCAGTAAACGGATCGCCATGCCCCGGCAGGACCAGCAAATCTGCGGGCAATGTCTTGAGCCGGGCGATCGCGGCAAACCATTCGCCAAGCGGATCCGCATGCGGCTCGGTGATTCCCAAAGAGATATTCGGGCTGATACGGGGCAGAACCTGATCCCCGGCAATCAGGATGCCCGATGCTTCGTTGAGAAGGCATGCATGCTCTGGGCTGTGGCCCGACCCGATCACGACCTGCCAGTCATCGCGGCCTACCGTCAACACGTCACCGTCGGTGATCCGCGTGTAACCCAAGGGAAGCGGCGTGATGATCTTGCGGAATCCCGCCCACCCCTTCGCGCTGGCATGCGCGATCTGCGTACTGTCCCAGCCCGCACCGCGCCAGAATGCCAGCATTTCGGCAGGAACGGCATCCCGGGCATCAGCGGCCAGCATTCGTGCGGTCAGCCATTCGCCCCGGGTCATGACGAGGGCCGCGTCGTGCGCCTCGCACAGCCAACCAGCAAGGCCGATATGATCAGGATGAAAATGCGTGCCGATCACGCGGGTGATGCGGACGCCCGACTTCGGCCCTGCCAAGATTGCGGTCCACGCGTCGCGCGCTTCCGGCGTATTCATGCCCGTATCGACGAGCGCGTCGCCGTCGCCATCGGCGAGCATCCAGCAGTTCACGTGACGCAGCGGACCGGGAATTTTGAGGCGTACCCAGTCAACGCCGGGAGCGATGCGAAATACGTTACCGGGTTCGGGCTCGCGGTGGCCCAAGGGGTAGACCAGCCCCTTGTGTGTTAGCGGTTCATCCTGTGGAGCCGGCAGCGACGTCATGTGTCGCAGGTAGCAACCGCAAGGCGCCAGAGATAGTCCCCGGGCCGACACGCGCATCAGCCATGCCGCGTGCCCTCAACGCCCTGTGCCGCCGGCCATCCCCGCGCCGTCAGGACCGCAAACCTATTCGATAGCCCGTACCGCCCCCGCACCGCGCCACGCGGGGAACGGGAACGTTCAGCGCTTGAAGGGGTCGTCGAACAGCGGCTTGACCGGCAGGACACCGCCCTCTGCGACGAACTGCGCGTCCGCCGCTGCCTGCGTACGCTCGTTACGAAGCTGCTCGAGCAGCGCCTCACGATCGCCCTCGAGACGCGTGTCGGTCGGTGCTTCCATACCCGCCGCCTTGGCGGCCTTGGCAACCGCGGCGTCAAGCTCGCGCTGCGACGTCAGGCCGAGCGTGACCGGGTCCTTTGGCGTGATGTTGGCGATGTTCCAGTGGCTACGGTCACGGATCGCAGCGATCGTCGTGCGCGTCGTGCCGATCAGCAGCGAGATTGCGCCATCGGTGATCTCGGGATGATTACGGATAATCCAGGCAATGCCATCGGGCTTGTCCTGGCGCTTGGACACCGGCGTGTAACGCGGGCCCTTGGTCCGGCGGACCTGCTCGGGACCCTTGATCATCTTGAGCTGATAATCGGGATCGGCCGCGCCCTTGTCGATCTCGTCCTGCGTGACCTCATGCGCGCGGACGGGATCGCGCCCCGTCAGCTTGGTCGACGTGGTGTCGTCGGCGATCGCCTGGATCTCGAGAATGTGCAGACCGCAAAAATCTGCGATCTGTTCGAAACTGAGCGCAGTGTTGTCGACCATCCAGGCGGCGGTCGCATGGGGCATGAGCGGCTGGGCCACGGCGGAAACTCCGTAAAAATAGAAAGGGCCGCCCCTTTCGGAGCGGCCTGACATGACACATGACTTAGTGCGCCCATGACTAACAGGCAAGCGCGCGATCGTCGCGTCGCATCATGCCGCCATGCGCGGTCGATCGAGTGGACGGGCAAGCGGAACAAGGGCACGCAGAAACTGGCGCGCACTTGCGGGCCAGCTGTACCGGGCAGCATAGGCGGCGCAGGCAACGGGATCGCGGGTCAGTGCCGCCGCGATCGCTTCGTCGAGATCTTCATGCATCACGCCAACGCGCGGGTCGAGTACGTCGATCGGGCCCGCGACGGGATAGGCTGCAACGGGAGTCCCGCACGCCAGCGCTTCGATCATGACCAGCCCGAACGTATCGGTGCGGCTCGGAAAGACGAGGACGTCCGCAGTCCGATAGGCGGCCGCCAGCCCTTGCCCGTCGCGCTGACCGAGAAACACGGCATCGGGGAAGCGACGTGCAAGCGCGGCGCGCGCGGGTCCGTCGCCGACCACCACCTTCGTTCCCCGATGCGCGGACGACAGGAAGGCCTCGACATTCTTCTCGACAGCGACGCGCCCGACATAGAGCAGGATCGGCCCGGGCAGCGCCGCCATCTCCGGATCACGGGCGCCGTCCAGCCCGAATTGTGCAAAATCGACGCCTCGCCCCCATTCGCGAACCTGATGCAGCCCCTGTGCAGTAAGTGTTGCCGCTACGGAGGGCGTGGAGACCAGGATCGACTCGGCGGGACGATGGAACCAGCGAATATAGCGCCATATCCAGGCGGGGTTCGCGCCCGTCCGTGCCGCGATGTAATCGGGAAACTGGGTATGATAGGCGGTCGTGAACGGCAGATCTCGGGCCAGGCACCAGGTTCGTGCAGCGAGGCAGACTGGACCTTCCGTCGCGAGGTGTATCGCATCGGCACCAAAGCTTTCGAGCAATCGTCCGACTGCGCCCGACCGTGCAAAGGCCAGCCGAATCTCGGGATAGGTCGGACACGGCATCGAGGCGAACTGCGCGGGGGATATGATCAGCACTTGATGTCCCGTCGCTTCGAGTTCCCGCCGGACGGACTGCAAGGTACGAACCACGCCGTTGACTTGCGGGCTCCAGGCATCGGTGACGATCGCGATACGCATCGGGGTCTCCTTGGGTAACCGCGGCATGAGCCGAATTGACGTGGGTCAGGCGGCCAGCGTGACGATGTTGTCGACCTCACGAGCGGCGATTTCGTCTGCCCAGTGAAGCAGTTCCATTCGCCCGTCGAAATGCTCGACAAGCGCCGTGCAGCCTTCGACCCAGTCGCCGTCGTTATAATAGGCAACGCCGGCGATATCGCGCATTTCCGCGGTATGAATGTGTCCGCACACAACGCCGTCGACCCCTCGCACGCCGGCCGCGTGCGCAACGACTTCTTCAAAATGCGATATGAAGGCGACCGCGTTCTTGACCTTGGCCTTGGCATGCTTCGAGAGCGACCAATAGGGCATGCCGAGGCGTCGCCGCGCGCCGTTCACCCACCGGTTGAGCCCCATGAGCAATGTGTACGCAGCATCCCCGATATGCGCGACCCAGCGATGCGCCAGCGTGATGGCGTCGAACTCGTCGCCATGCAGAACCAGCAGGCGGCGGCCGTCGGCGGTCTCGTGGATCGCCTTGCGCCGGATCGAGATCCCACCGAAGTCGAGCCCCGAATATTGCCGGAACACCTCGTCATGGTTGCCCGGAATATACACGACCCGCGTACCGCGCTTCGCGCGCTTGAGCAGCCGCCACAGCACGTCGTTATGCGCCGCCGGCCAGTAGAACTTTTTCTTCAATCGCCAGCCGTCGATCATGTCGCCGACCAGGAACATCGTGTCGCTGTCGACATGGTCGAGAAAGTCGTTGAGCATTGCCGCGTTGCAGCCACGCGTGCCGAGATGGACGTCGGAAATCCAGATCGTGCGATATTGCCGCCGGTCGACCACGCGTTCGGGCACGACGGGTCGCGAATGAATGAAGTCCGCGATGTCCGCCACATCGGCGATCGGCAACGCGTCGGTTGGAAACTTGACGGTGTCCATCGGCCTGCCCCGCAAATCTGTTCCTTGCGGTCCTGTCTAGCGGCGCAATATGACATGGCAGTCGCAGTCCGGTGACTGTTCTAAGTCATCGGACGACGTGCAGCCTTCGTCACGAGCAGCAGAGACGGCTCGATGGCAGCCCGGTTCGGCGTGCCCGCGTCACGTCATGGACAGCACGATTTTCCCGACGTGATCACCCGCTTCCATCCGCGCATGCGCCGCCGGGGCGTCGGCAAAGGCAAAAACGCGATCGATCACTGGCTTGAGCTTGCCAGCCTCGACATGCGGCCAGACCGTTCGCGCCAGCTCGTCGGCCACGAGCGACTTGAATGCGGTATCACGCGGGCGCAGCGTCGATCCCGTCAAGGTCAGACGACGGCGCATGATCTCGAACAGCGGCACCGTCGCATTCGCCCCACCCTGAACCGCGATCGACACGTGCCGCCCGTCTTCGGCCAGACATTGCAGATTACGCGCGACATAGTCGCCGCCCACCATATCGAGTACTGCCGCAACACCCTTGCCGCCGGTGATCTGCTTGACCCGTTCGACGAAGTCCTCGGTCTTGTAGTCGATCGCGTGCGTCGCGCCGAGGCTGAGCGCGGCTTCGCATTTCGCCTTCGAGCCCGCGGTGACGATGATGTCTATCCCGAAGATGGCACACAAGCCGATCGCCATCGTGCCGATCCCGCTCGTGCCGCCATGGACGAGCACCGTATCACCTTCAGTCGCATAGGCACGCTCGAACAGGTTGGTCCACACCGTGAACAGCGTCTCGGGCATCGCCGCGGCTTCGACCATCGTCAGCGCTTCGGGCACGGAGAGGCACTGGCCGAACGGGGCAACCGCATATTCGGCATAGGCACCGCCGGTGATCAGCGCACAAATCCGCTGCCCGATCTGCTCCTCGCCGACCCCGTCACCGACCGCGACGATCGTCCCGGCAATTTCCATGCCCAAGATCGACGGGGCACCGGGCGGCGGCGGATATTTACCCTGCCGTTGCATCACCTCGGGACGATTGACGCCCGCCGCCGCGACCTTGACGAGGACCTCGCCGGCTCCGGGATGCGGCACGGCGCGCTCCACAAGGACGAGCACTTCGGGGCCTCCCGGGGCTTCGGGATCGATTGCCTTCATGACGTCAGGGACGATGTAACGCGGAGTCGCGGTTTTTGCAGTCATGTGATCGAGACGCCCCATTGGATTTCCGTGCCTTATTGACATCACTCCGGTGCGGGTCAACGTTACAGGCGCAATGGATCCGGATGACGCCCCCTCTCGTCCCGACGATTTCCTTGATGCGCTCGTGCGTCAGGACATCGACTCGCTCTCGGTCGCCGAGCTTGATGCGCGGATCACCGTGCTGCAAGGCGAGATTGCGCGCTGCCAGTTGAAAAAAGATCGAGCGATCAGCCACCGCGCAAGCGCCGACGACCTATTTAGACGGTGATGTCCTCGACCTCGTCTCGGCGGTCCGTATTTGGACGGTGCAGGAACGCAGGCCGGCGGGGTCAAGTGCTTGATGCGATCGATTACCGTTCCGACATAGTGGCAAAGGGCCTGCGTCTGCGTGGCCCGACAGGAGTAATGTAAATGCCGTCATTTGCACCCGCCCTCGAGACCACCCTGCACAAGGCACTTGAGGCTGCATCGTCCCGACGCCACGAATATGCGACGCTCGAGCATCTCTTGCTGGCGTTGATCGACGACGAGCACGGATCGAAGGTCATGGGCGCCTGCAACGTCGATCTGGGCGAGCTGAAAACCACGGTCGCGCATTATCTCGACACCGAGCTCGATGCGCTCAAGGTCGATGCCGCGACCGATCCATCGCCGACGAGCGGCTTCCAGCGCGTCGTCCAGCGCGCCATCCTCCACGTCCAGTCTTCGGGCCGCGACGAAGTGACGGGTGCCAACGTGCTCGTTGCCTTGTTTAGCGAGCGGGAAAGCTATGCCGTCTATTTTCTGCAGCAGCAGGACATGAGCCGCCTCGATGCGGTTAGCTTCATCAGCCACGGCGTCGGCAAGGGCGGACAGCAGCCGACTGAAGCGTCGACACCCAAGGGTGCCGACGACGAGAAGCCGACCAAGGGACAGGAGAAGGGCAAGACGGAAAGCGCGCTCAAGCAATTCACGGTCGACCTGAACGAGAAAGCCAAGAACGGGAAGGTCGATCCCCTGATTGGGCGCGGGCCGGAGGTGGATCGCACGATCCAGATCCTGTGCCGCCGGTCGAAGAACAACCCGCTTTATGTCGGCGATCCCGGCGTCGGAAAAACCGCGATCGCGGAAGGTCTCGCCCGGAAGATCGTCGAGGGCGAGGTCCCCGATGTGCTCAAGCCGGCGGTGATCTATTCGCTCGACATGGGCGCATTGCTGGCAGGCACCCGGTATCGTGGTGATTTCGAGGAACGCCTGAAGGCAGTCGTCAACGAGTTGGAGAAGATGCCGGACGCGGTGTTGTTCATCGACGAGATCCACACAGTCATCGGTGCAGGCGCGACGAGCGGCGGTGCGATGGATGCGTCAAACCTGCTCAAGCCGGCGCTCTCGGGCGGCACGATCCGCTGCATCGGCTCGACGACCTACAAGGAATTCCGCAATCATTTCGAGAAGGATCGCGCCCTGCTGCGGCGATTCCAGAAGATCGATGTGAACGAGCCGACGATTGAGGACACGATCAAGATTCTGGCGGGCCTGCGCTCGGCGTTCGAGGATCACCACAACGTCAAATACACCCCCGACGCGATCAAGTCGGCGGTGGAGCTCAGCGCGCGCTACATCAACGACCGCAAACTGCCCGACAAGGCGATCGACGTGATCGACGAGGTCGGTGCGATGCAGATGCTGGTGCCGCCGAACAAGCGCAAGAAGACGATCACCCCCAAGGAGATCGAACAGGTCATCGCGACCATGGCGCGTATCCCGCCGAAATCGGTTTCTACCGACGACAAGCTCGCGCTCGCCACACTCGAGACAGATCTGAAGCGCGTGGTGTTCGGGCAGAATGCGGCGATCGAGAAGCTCAGTTCGGCGATCAAGCTGGCGCGAGCGGGTCTACGCGAGCCAGAGAAGCCGATCGGCAACTATCTGTTCACCGGCCCCACCGGCGTCGGCAAGACGGAGGTGGCTAAGCAGCTGTCTTCGATCCTGGGTATCCCGCTCCAGCGATTCGACATGTCCGAATATATGGAGCGGCACTCGGTCAGCCGTCTGATCGGTGCGCCCCCGGGCTATGTCGGGTTCGACCAAGGTGGGTTGCTGACCGATGCGGTCGACCAGAATCCGCATTGCGTGCTGCTGCTTGACGAGATCGAGAAGGCGCATCCAGATCTGTTCAATATCCTGTTGCAGGTGATGGACAACGGGCGCCTTACCGACCAGCACGGCAAGTCGGTCGATTTCCGCAACGTCATCCTGATCATGACGACCAATGCGGGGGCCAGCGACATGGCGCGCGAGACGGTGGGCTTCGGCAACCTTACGCGTGAAGGCGAGGACGAACAGGCGGTGCAGAAGATGTTCACGCCGGAGTTCCGCAATCGCCTCGATGCGATCGTGCCGTTCGGCTATCTGCCGACGACCGTGGTCGCCCGGGTCGTGGACAAGTTCATTCTCCAGCTCGAGCTTCAGCTGGCGGACCGCGGCGTCCATATCCAGCTCGATGACGAGTCGAAGGCGTGGCTCACCGAGAAGGGCTATGACAAGCTCTACGGAGCGCGTCCGATGGGGCGTTTGATCCAGGAAAAGATCAAGCAGCCACTTGCCGAGGAGCTGCTGTTCGGGAAACTGGTCCACGGCGGCGAGGTGACGGTGAAGATGAAGGATGGTGCGCTTTCGTTCGCGATTGAAAGTGCGGCGCCGAAAAAGCCCAAGAAGAAGGGGAAGGCTGAACCCGTCTCTGCCAAGTAGCAGCGAGACGGCGTCAAGCCGCGTTTACGAGACCCGGCGGCAGCGCTTGCCGCCGGGTTTTTTTATGCCATAGCCAGCCGCGTTTACCGTTCTTTGCCGAACGCGCTTTACGAGGCATGTCATGGGGATACGGGCATATATGCGGTGGGTCATGGTCTTGCTGCTGTGGACGCTCGGCTTGGTGACTGCACAGCCCGCTGCCGCGACCGCCTTCCCCCTGGCGACTTGTCTCGTCCGCGCAGCACCCGGCATGACGGCGCCGGCCCTGTTCAAGACGCCGGAACGATTCGACTGCACCACCCCACAGCGACGGTTCGGCCCGGGTGATTTCTGGGTCCTGTCACAGCCGCTTCCCGCGGCTCCGCTACGCGGCACCAGCGCACGTATCGGCAGCATCTGGATGACGCGCATCACGCTTTATGTCCGCTATGCCGATGGTGCGATTCGCCATGTCGGCGTCACGCCAAAAACCGCCCATGAGATCCTGAACCTCGGCGCCGTCCTCTCGCAACCGCTGCCGCGCCATGACGCGCCACCGGTGCGTCTTCTGTGGCATGTCGAAGGCGCCACGAACCTTCGCGGCGTCATCCTGCAGCCGGTACTGGCGGATCATGGCGAGGCGGCGACGACCGAGATCGTGCGCGGCGCACTTTACGGCGCGTTTGCCGGCATGGCGATCGCGCTGATCGTCTACAATCTGGCGCTATGGGGAGCGCTTCGCCAGGCTTTCCAGCCAGTCTACTGCCTCCTCGTCCTGTGCCTGCTGGCCTATGTATCGACGTCATCAGGTGCTGCGGGCCAAGTCTTTACGGGCCTTGACAATAACGACCGCCAGCGGCTCAACATATTGTTCCTGGCCGCATCTGCCAGCACAGCACTCCTTTTCGCCCGCAGCTTTTTCGAACGCGCCGTATTCTCGGGCTGGGTAAGGCCGCTCAGCAGTGCGGTGATGGTCGGGCTGGTCGGCATGGCGGGGCTCTGGGTTATGCTCGCCCCCCGCGCGATCCATGTCCTCGATACCGGCATGTCGATCGCATATCTGGGGTTCATCGGGGTTGTGGCGATCATCCTGTGGCGCGCGTGGCGCGTCCGCAGCAATTATCTGTGGTTGTTTGCGCTTGCGTGGGGTGCACCGATCGTCATGTCGGGGCTTCGCATCGCCAGCAGCTTCGGGATGGTCGAGCCGAGCCTGCTGGTCGACAATTCGACGGTCATCGCGATGGCGATCGAGGCGCTTCTGTCGAGCACGGCGATTGCTTATCGCATCCTGTTGCTGAGCCGCGAACGCGACGCTGCGCGGGAACAGGAGATCGCGGCGCGCCTGCTTGCCGATACTGACCCGCTGACCGGCCTGCTCAATCGTCGCGCCTTCCTGGCACGCGCGATTGGCCGCCCCGGCGAGCAGACGCTGCTGATCGCCGACATCGACCATTTTAAGCGGGTCAACGAGACGATCGGTCATGATGGCGGCGACGAGGTGTTGCGTGCCTTCGCCCGTGCGCTCCGCAGCGCACTGCCAACCGATACGCTCATCGCCCGAATTGGTGGCGAGGAGTTTGCTATCCTCGTCGATGCCTCGACATCGGTTTCGCCCTGCGCAATCCGCGACCGTGTCCGCGGCCAGTCGATGCCGTATGATATCACCGTCACCGCCAGCATCGGTACGTGCACCGGCCCCCTGTTGCACGACGCCGACTGGAAGACGCTTTACCGCGACGCCGACCGCGCCTTGTTCGAGGCCAAGGCGGCGGGCCGCGATCGATCGCGAAGCGCGGTCAGCCTCGTCTCGGCCGCCTGAGTGCGGTGCCTGGTGCCGCGACTTGTCAAAGCGGATTGACGACGTCAGGATGCAGCTTCCCCCGGGAGAATGACGATGCGTAATCGTAAGGCTGCCCTCGCTGTCGCTGCGCTGGTGCTGACGCTCGCAGTAATGCCGCGACCGACGGCGGATATCCGCCTCATCACGCATGACCCGTCCGACCCCGCGCCGCACAGGATGCAGGCCGCAGTCGACCTGGGGCTGATCGGCATATCGGTGCTTTACACCTGGACTGTCGACCGGCTGCGCTAGAATTCGCGGCAAACTCGGCGCGTGCCGGTCGCGGCATAGTCTCCGCCGTCGACGCGTCCTTGACCCCCGTCGCGCGCCTGCTCCATAGCAGCACCCATGGAAACGCCGACCGAAGACCTCTCATTCGAAGAGGCATTGAAAGAGCTGGAGACGATCGTGGGGCAGCTCGAGCGTGGTGATACGCCGCTGCAGCAGGCGATCGAGCTTTACGAACGCGGCAACAAGCTGCGCCAGCGTTGTGCCGATCGGCTCGATGCTGCGCAGGCGCGGATCGAAGCGATCCGGCTCGATGCCGAGGGTAAGCCGGCTGGGGTTCGCCCCTTTGCGGCAGGTTGAGCCGCGCATGACGACCTTGCCACAATCGCTGGCAGAAGCGCTCGCTGAGGTTTCCGCAGAGATCGACGCGCAGTTCGACGTCCTTCTGGCGATCCCCGAAGATCCGCGTGCGGACCTGTATCGCGCGATGCGTCACGCGGCGATCGGCGGCGGCAAGCGGCTACGCCCATTGCTCGTTTTCGCGACCGCCAGCCTGTTTGGGGTCGACCGTGCTTGTGCGGCGCGGGTGGCCACGGCCATCGAGGCGATCCATGTCTATTCGCTGATCCATGACGATCTCCCGGCCATGGACGACGACGACATGCGTCGTGGCAAGCCGACCGTCCACAAGATGTTCAGCGAAGCATGCGCGATCCTCGCAGGTGACTGCCTTCACGCGCTGGCGTTCGAGATCCTCGCCGACCCGTCAACGCACCCCGATCCGTTCGTGCGCGCCGATCTGGTGCTCGACCTTGCCAAGGCGTCCGGCCCGACCGGGATGGCCGGCGGCCAGATGATGGATCTCGAGGCGGAGAATGCCCGGTTCGATCTGAACACTGTCACCCGGCTTCAACAGATGAAGACCGGTGCGCTGATTTTGGCGTCCGTCGAAGCAGGCGCCATTCTTGGCAGGATTGCGCCCGAGGGCCGGGTTGGCCTGCGCGGCTATGCGCACGATCTGGGGCTCGCCTTTCAGATCGCCGACGATCTGCTCGACGCCGAAGGCGATGAGGCGGCGGCGGGCAAACGCCTCCGCAAGGATGCCGGTGCGGGCAAGGAGACGTTCCTGTCGCTGCTCGGCGCGGATCGCGCGCGCGAACAGGCCCGCATGCTTGTCGACCAGGCGATCGCACATCTGCACAGCTATGGCCGTGAGGCCGATCTGCTCCGCGAGATCGCACGCTTCGTGCTTGACCGCGACCGCTGACCTCTTCCGGAGACACCGACCATGACGGCAAGCCACGAGACCGTAAGGGTCGGTGTTTACCCGGGTACGTTCGACCCGATCACGCTGGGCCATATGGACATCATCCGGCGTGGCGCGAAGCTGGTCGACCGACTGGTCGTCGGCGTCACGACGAACGCCTCCAAATCGCCGATGTTCACGATCGAGGAACGCATGGCGATGGTAAGGCGTGAGGTGGAAGGCGTGGCCGGCGAGATCCACGTGGTCGCGTTCGATTCACTGTTGATGGATTTTGCCGAGCGCGAAGGGGCAAAGGTCATCGTCCGCGGTCTGCGTGCCGTCGCCGACTTTGAATATGAATATCAGATGGCAGGGATGAACCAGCAGATCAATCCGCGGGTCGAGACGGTGTTCCTGATGGCGGATGTCGCGCTGCAGCCGATTGCGAGCAAGCTGGTCAAGGAAATCGCGCTCTTTGGCGGGGACATAGCCAAATTCGTGCCGCCTGCCGTCAGCGAAGAGGTCATTGCCCGCGTCAATCAGATTGGCCGCAAGGGAAGTTGACGCGCGCGGGACGCCAGTCGGCGGACGATGTTCAGTTTGGCGCAAGCACGGATTTGTTCTAAGCGGCGGGCTTCAAGGTCGGCCCCGGCCTCATGGCCAATGCGAGTAGGGATTTGATGCGCTTTTTCGCCGGTATGTTTGCGATCCTCGGGTGCCTCGTCGCGGCGCCTGCGTACGCCCAGATCATCGATCCCGCCGTTGCCGGACGCGCCACCCCGCCGTTGACGACGGACACGCAGAACCTGCTGCTCCTTGACCTGTCGACTGGGGGCCGGGTCACGATCTGGCTTCGTCCCGATGTCGCCCCTTTGATGGTCGAGCGTATCAAAACCCTGACCCGGCAGCATTTCTACGACGGCCTGGCGTTTCACCGGGTGATCGACGGGTTCATGGCACAGGGCGGCGATCCAAAGGGTGACGGTACCGGTGGCTCACCCCTGCCCGACGTGAAGGCCGAGTTCAATTATCTGCCGCACGTTCGCGGCGCGGTGTCCGCGGCGCGTTCGGAAAAGGAAGACAGCGCGAACAGCCAGTTCTTCATCGTCTTTCAGCCGCGCCTCAGCCTCGACAAGAAATATACCGTGTTCGGCCGGGTGATCGACGGCATGCAATATGTCGACGCCATTGAGCGCGGCGAGCCGCCGGCAAACCCCTCGCGGATCCTGCACGCCTATATCGCTGCGGACAGCCCACCGGCCTATGTCGCCGCGCCCGTTACCCCGCCACCGGCACTGGGCGCGCCTGTAACCCTGCCGGGGACCGGCAGCAGCAAGTCGAGGCCAGCACCGGCGGTCGTTGCAAAGCCCAAGCTTGCCAAGAAGGCCCCCGCGAAGAAGTGAGAGTCCGTTGAACGTCGACCTTTTCGACTTCGACCTGCCGACCGACCGTATCGCACTCCGGCCCGAAACGCCGCGCGATGCCGCACGGCTGTTGGTCTTAGACGGGGATGCAACACGCGACCTGCGCGTCACGGATCTGGCTGGACAGCTGCGTCGCGGCGACCTGCTGGTGTTCAACGACACGCGGGTCATTCCGGCGCAGCTCGAAGGGCGTCGTGCTGGGATCGAGCAGGACGGGCAGCTCTCGTCCGGGGCGAAGATTGGGGCGACGCTGCACAAGCGCGAAGGGCCGCGGCGTTGGCGCGCCTTCATTCGCAATGCGCGCCGTCTGCGCGATGGCGATCCGATTGATTTCGGCAACGGCGTCGTTGCCCGGGCGGTCGACCGGGCAGACGACGGCAGCTACGCGCTCGAATTCGCAGGGGACGAACCGATCGAACTGCTGCTCGATCGTGCGGGGCGAATGCCCTTGCCTCCCTATATCGCCGCGAAGCGCCCGACGGACGCGCGCGACGCCGAGGATTACCAGACGATGTTCGCCGCCGAGCCCGGCGCGGTTGCCGCCCCGACCGCGGCGCTGCACTTCACCCCATCGGTGATGGCTGCGCTCGAGGCTGCGGGCATCGCAAAGGCAACGCTGACGCTGCACGTCGGTGCGGGCACGTTCCTGCCGATGAAGGTGGACGATACCGACGATCACCAGATGCATGCCGAATGGGGCCGGATCGATGCGACCACGGCGGACCAGCTGAATGCAGTCCGCGCCGCCGGCGGCCGGGTGATCGCGGTCGGCACGACATCGCTGCGACTGATCGAGAGCGCGACCGGTGACGACGGCGTCATCCGACCGTTTGAGGGCGACACGGCGATCTTCATCACGCCGGGCTACCGCTTCAAGGGGATCGATGGCCTGATGACCAATTTCCACCTGCCGCGGTCAACGTTGTTCATGCTGGTATCGGCGCTGATGGGACGCGAGCGGATGCAGGCCGGCTATGCGCATGCAATTGCGGCCAAGTATCGCTTCTACAGCTATGGCGATGCCAGCCTGCTGCTGCCATGACCGGCCCATGTTGATCCCGTTGATCCTGGCTTTGCAGGTCGTGCCTTCCGCTGGGGTTGCGCAACCGCCCGCAACGATCTTTGCCGAACCGGCCGCAATGTTGGTCGCCGCCTGCGATGCGGATCGCGACGCGCGCGTGACCAGGCCCGAACTCGACACCTGCCTCGCGCGGAGCTTTGCGGGCGCCGAGGGCAGCACGACGGGCAAGATCGGCTATATCGCCTATGCCGACTGGTCGCTGAAATGGCTTGGCGATCGCAACGCCCTGCCCAGTCCCTTCGAAGTCGATCGCGACGGCGATAACGCGATCACCCTTGCCGAGCTTCAGGCCCGATTTGCGCAGTTCTTTCTCCGCTTCGACCGCAACCGGGACGGTGTGCTCGTGCGCGAGGAGCTGCTGACGATCAGGAGCTTCGCCCCCAACGCTCCACCGCGCGGCAAGCGCCGTTAATGGATCATCCCGTGTCCCCTCGTTTCGACTTCACCATTTCTGCCACCGATGGCGCAGCACGCACGGGCCAGATCGCGATGCAGCGCGGCGTGATCCGTACCCCCGCCTTCATGCCGGTCGGCACTGCCGCGACGGTCAAGGCGATGAAGCCCGACGACGTGGCGGCCGCGGGGGCCGACATCATCCTCGGCAACACCTATCATCTCATGCTGCGTCCCGGAGCGGAACGTGTCGCGCGACTGGGCGGGCTTCACGGCTTCATGGGCTGGTCGAAGCCGATCCTGACCGACTCGGGTGGGTATCAGGTGATGAGCCTCGCGGATCTTACCAAGCGGTCCGAGGAAGGGGTGTCGTTCAAATCGCATCTCGATGGCACCCGCCACCTGCTCAGCCCCGAACGGTCGATCGAGATCCAACGATTATTGGGGTCGAACATCGTCATGGCGTTCGACGAGCTTGTCCCGACGACCTCGACGCGTGAAGTTCAGGCCGCGGCCATGGAACGATCGATGCGCTGGGCGAAGCGATCGCGCGACGCCTTCGATGCAGGCGGTGCCCATGCTGAGAACAACGCGATCTTCGGAATCCAGCAAGGCGCGCTGAATGAGTCGTTCCGCAAATCGTCGGCGGACGCGCTGATCGATATCGGCTTCGATGGCTATGCGGTCGGCGGATTGGCGGTCGGCGAAGGACAGGAGGCGATGTTCGGATGCCTGGATTTCGCCCCCGGACAATTGCCCGCCGACAAACCCCGCTATCTGATGGGCGTCGGCAAGCCTGACGATATCGTGGGCGCTGTCGAGCGCGGAATCGACATGTTCGATTGCGTCATGCCGACCCGGTCAGGGCGAACCGGCCAGGCGTTCACGCGCAAGGGGCCGATCAACATCCGCAACGCCCGGTTTGCCGAGGACCAGTCGCCGCTAGCGGCCGACTGTGCCTGCCCGGTCTGCGCCACCTGGAGCCGGGCCTATCTGCATCATCTCGTCCGCGCGGGCGAGATGCTGGGCGCGATGTTGATGACCGAACACAATATCTGGTTCTACGAAACGCTGATGACAGATCTGCGCGCTGCGATCGCCGCCGGTACATTGACGAAGTTCGCAAATGATTTCCGAGCGGAGTATGGTCGGAAATCGAGTTAGGAGAGTGACGTGACCGACCCCATCACAACGGCTGCCGACGACGATACCCCCAACGAAATCCTCGCCGCAGCCAAGGAAGCAAAGCTTCACGCCGAAGCCGCAGCAAAGGCGACCGTCGAGAAGGCGAAGACCTGGCCGCTTGCAAAGATCGGGCTTGGCGTCGGCATAGGATCTGCCGCCATCGCCGGCGCGGTGCTTTTTAACCGCTCGCGTACCCAGAAGTAAGGACACAGATGCGCCTCCTCCGCTACGCCTTGCTGCTTGGTGCAGCCTGTTGTCCTGCAGCGGTGGTGGCGCAGTCCGCCCCCCCCAAATCTACATCGAACGTGTCGGTAAAACCGCTCGCCTTCACCGAACGCGTGCTGGCCAACGGTTTGCGTGTCTACGCCATCCGGGACACGGCGGCACCCAACGTTTCGGTCCAGGTCTGGTATGACGTCGGGTCCAAGGACGATCCCAAGGGCCGGTCCGGCTTTGCCCATATGTTTGAACATCTGATGTTCAAATCGACCCGCAATCTGGTGTCTGAACAGATGGACCGGCTGACCGAAGATGTTGGCGGGTATAACAATGCCTCGACCAACGACGACTATACGAATTATTACGAGGTGGTTCCGGCCAATCGCCTGCAGCGTCTGCTGTTTGCAGAGGCCGACCGGATGGCGAGCCTTGTGGTCGAACCTAAAAGCTTCGCGTCTGAACGCGACGTCGTGAAGGAGGAGCTTCGCCAGAGCACCCTTGCCCGGCCCTATGGCAAGCTGTTCTCGCTCTATTATCCCGCGCTTGCCTATGCACGACATCCCTATGCACGTGGTACGATCGGCAGCCTGGAAAATCTCGAAGCCGCCGGCATCGACGACGTCCGCGCCTTTCATGCAACCTATTATCGACCCGACAATGCGGTTCTGGTCGTCTCGGGCAACTTCGAGCCGGCACAGCTCGATCGCTGGATCGACACCTACTTCGCCCCCATCAAGAAGCCGAGCGGGGAAATTCCTCGGGTAACGGTCGCCGAGCCGGCCCGTACCCAAGCCGTGACGCGTACCGTCTACGAGCCCAACACGCCGCTCCCCGCGGTGCTGATCAGCTATCATATCCCGGCGGACCGCGCTGCCGACATCCCTGCGCTCAGTCTCCTGAAAGCGATATTGTCGGAGGGCGAAAGCTCGCGGCTCTACGAAAGCGTCGTCTACCGCGACCAACTTGCGCAGTCCGCCGACGCCATGATCGACAGCAAGCAGTCGACCGGCAATCTGGTCGTCTACGCCATCATGGCCGGGGGCAAGAGCGTCGACGCGGGTGAAGCCGCGCTCAAGCGAGAAATCGCACGGCTGCGCGATGCCCCCGTCACGCCTGCCGAACTGGCCGAGGCGAAGAACGAAATTCTGACAGCGTCGATCATCGCCCGGGAAACCGCCGAAGGAAAGGCGAGCACCCTTGCGTCATCGGTGATCGTGGATGGTGATCCGCGCGCCGCAGACCGCCAGCTCGCGGCCATTGCGCAGGTCACGGCCGCAGATATCCAGCGCGTCGCACGGACCTATCTGGCTGACGCGCAATCCGCGACGATCCGGTATCTTCCGCTCGATGCCAAGCCGGCCGCGACGCGGGTCGCGACGATCGATGTGGCTCCCAGCGTCCACGTCGCCGATCTTAAGGCGCCCGCCAACGTCGAGATCGTTACCCCCGCCGCCGAAGGACAGCGCGTCCTTGCCCCCGCCCCCGGTACACCGATTTCGCCGACCCTGCCCCAGCCGATCTCGACGCAGCTCGCCAATGGCATGCGGCTTATCACCGTAGAGCGGCACGATCTGCCGATCGTCACCGCCTATCTCGTTACCGGTGGCGGCGCGGCAACCGATCCTGCCAATCAAGCAGGCGTCAGCAGCTTGGCGGCCGAGTTGCTGACCAAAGGCACGCGCACGCGAACGGCCACGCAGATAGCACGGGAGATCGAAGGCCTTGGCGGATCGATCGGCAGCGATGCAGGCAGCGACGGTGCCTCCGTCGACGTCACGGTGAAGGCGGATCAGCTTGCCCCCGCGCTGTCGATCCTCGCCGACGTGGCGATGCACCCTGCATTCGCGCCCGACGAAATCGAACGGGCACGGACGCAGCAGGTCGACGCAGTATCACTCGCGCTCAAGAATCCGGCGCAGCTGGCCGCACTGGTCGCCGATCGGGCGGTTCTAGGCACGTCTGCCTATGGCGCGCCGGTCGGCGGAACGCCGATCTCGTTGAAGGCGATCACCCGGGCCGACATCACCGCGGCCTATGCGCGCAGCTTCAGCCCCGATCAGGCTACGCTCATCATGGTCGGCGACGTCACCGCGGCGCAGGCGAAGACGCTGGCCGACGCCCAATTCGGCCCTTGGAAGAAGACCGGCGCGGCGACGACACCCGGCATGCCGATCGATTACCCGGCGCCTCGCGTGATCGTCGTCGACATGCCCGATGCGGGCCAGGCTGGCGTCGTCGTCGCCCGGCCGGCGATCGCGCGCACCGACCCCCGCTATTATTCGCTGGCGGTAGCGAACACCGTACTTGGCGGAGGCTTTTCTTCACGGCTGAACCAGGAAATCCGGATCAAGCGCGGTCTGGCCTATGGCGCAGGCAGCACGCTGGACGCGGGGAAGACACAGGGAACGGTTGCCGCGCGGACACAGACCAAGAACCCTACCGCAACGGAAGTCGTCTCGCTGATCGCAGCGGAGCTGGCGGGCATGGGCAAGGCACCCGTGTCCCCGGGCGAACTGGAGACACGCAAGGCGGTACTTGTCGGGAATTTCGGGCGCGGGATCGAGACGACGTCCGGCGTGGCGGGAATTCTGGGATCCTATGTCCAGAACGGCGTCAGCGTCGATGAACTGCAGCAGTTTACGGCAAAGGTTGGCGCAGTTGATTCCGCGTCGGTCCAAACCGCAGCCGCGGCGCTGCTCGATCCCAAAAAGGCCAGTATCGTGGTCGTCGGCGATGCCAAGCAGTTCGCCCCCTCGCTTCGACAGGCCTATCCACAGGCCGAGCTGATCCCCGAGGCTGCGTTAAAGCTCGATACCGCCGCACTTAAATGACTCTCGTCGGGACGACCGCGGGCATTCGGTAGCGGAACGGTAGGGTTTCCTGCGATATGGCTGGCCGTCTTTGATGACGGTGGCGCAAGGATAGCGGGATTTTGAACACGACGCGCTGGGCCTCCCGGTCATCGAGACGACGATGGTTGCCGGTGGCCATATCCGGCGTGATCGCGTCGACCGCGCTGTTTGCGCACGCGGCGTTCCGCTACGCGCCAAGGGATGCCGGGACACCTCTGCGCGGCGGTGATGGCGAGGGGCCCCATAGCAATGCCCTCAAGAGCATTCCCGGGGACTTTGGGGCTCCCGTCCCCGGGGTGACGGGAACGACCGCCCTCCCCAAGGTGCCCAGTTCCGTTGATATTCGTACAGGGGATCCCGGCGTCGTGGCAGCGCGTCCCTTTTCAATGACGGGGACCAGCGCGGCGGACCGGGCCCGGGCGTTGTTCTGCCTGACGACTGCGATCTATTACGAGGCCGCATCCGAACCCGATGCCGGGCAACGCGCGGTTGCTCAGGTCATTCTCAATCGTGTCCGCCATCCCGCCTTCCCGGCAAGCGTCTGCGGCGTGGTCTATCAGGGGCCCCATTCGGGCGGGGCACCGACTGCATGTCAATTCAGCTTTGCCTGTGACGGCGCGACCGCGCACGCGCCGGCCAGCCTTGCGTGGGTCCGGGCCGAGCGGAATGCGGCGATGGTTTTGGCAGGCTATGTGTATTCGCCGGTCGGGCTGGCAACGCATTATCATACCTATGCCGTCACGCCGCCTTGGAGCCGCAGTCTGGTGATGACGGCGGTGGTCGGCGCACATTTCTTCCACCGGTGGAAAGGCTATTGGGGCACCGCTGCGGCCTTTAAGCAGCACTATCTCGGCCGTGAGCCGCTGCCAGGTAGGGCCACCGGCGCGGCATTTGCAGCACTTCCGACCACAGCGCGGCCAGACATCGCGGATGGCGCCAGAGGCGCCTCGGATTCGGGTGTCGTGATGTCGGCTACGGTGCAAACCAATGCGGGGATCGGATCGACGCCTGCCGAGGCGGATCGATTACCACCCGCGCCGGAAATACTCGACCGGTGGAAGGATACCGGCGGGTTGCGCTGACGTTGCGGCATGTCGCCATGCCCAAACGCTGGATATGGAAACGGCCGCCGATAGCGGCGGCCGTCCAGAGCCGATCTTATTCGGCGGGAATCATGGTAGAGTTCGCCATGCGCTCGCCACCGGGGGGGGCGGCTTCGCGGGCGGCGCGCAACGTCTGCGTGCGCTCGGCGCGGCTGGCCATGTCGTCCCAAGCCTTTTCGGCGCGGCGGCAGCGGTCGCGGACATTGTCGAGCNAAGTAGGCGCGGCGGCCATAAGGGCCGCCGCGCCGCAACCGAAATCAGTTATCGGCGGATAAATCCGCCGACAGCCTCAGTCGGCCGGCTGGAGGTTCACAGCCGACTGCTTGCCGCGCTTGTCGGGCTCGAGCTCGTAGGTGACGCGCTGGTTCTGGTTCAGCGTCGGCATGCCGGCGCGCTCAACCGCGGTGATGTGCACGAATGCGTCGTTGCCACCGCCATCGGGAGCGATGAAGCCATAGCCCTTGTCGGCGTTGAAGAACTTTACGGTGCCAGTGATAGCCATGCGATGGCTCCTTCTTTGTTATGGGGCAATCCGAGGTTCGGACCGCCCGATGCCGCGGAGCAGGGAAAGAAGGAGAAAGGTGCCGCAAAGCGCCAAGAACCGTCGATATGCGACTGTAGCAAATCTCCATATGGGACAGACGACCCGAAATTGCAAATCTGGCGGTGTTTTTAGACGACCATTACCATCAGAAAGTCCCCCCGCAGCACCAAGGCCGGCGGCGTAACAGAACGCCGCCAGCCCCGGTTATTAGCGGCAGCGTGCCGGGGTGTTGCTCCGATCGACCGCACGTCCGGCGAGCGCGCCGCCGGCGGCGCCGAGCACGGTGCCGAGCAGGCCCGAACCGCCCGGTGCGATCACGTTACCGAGCACGCCGCCGGCCACGCCGCCGACGATCAGACCGGTCGTCCCATCGTTGCGGCGGCAATAATAGCGGCCGTCATTGCCGCGGTAGATGCGGTCGTTGTTCGACAGGCGGCGTTCGCGGTAGCGGCGGTCGTCGCGGTAGTAGCGGCCGGCGTCGTAGCTGCCATAGGCAGGGTCGGGCCGGTTATAGTCGTAGGACCGATAGCGCGGGTCGACGCCGTAGCGGTCGCCGCCACCGCCGACGCAGCCGGCGATCAGGGTGGAGGCGGCCATAAGGCCCAGCGTCATAGCGCGCATTTCGTGTCCTTTCAGAGGGTTGTAGGTATCACCTCAATGCTCGGCGCCGGCCTTTGTTGCCGGCGCCGATGCACTCAGTCCTGCAGACCTGCGGGGACGGTGCCGCCATTCTTGGCCAGTTCGCGCATCACGGCCTTGTGCAGCCAGATGTTCATCTCCGCGCTGCCGTCCTTGGCACCGGTATAGCCGAGCTCGGTGGCGAGTTCCTTGCGGTTGTCGAGGCTGGAGTCGAGGTCGAGCAGCTTCATCAGGTCGACGATCGAGCTGCGCCAGTTGAGGTCCGAATTCTTGCGCGACGCCATGCCCGAGAGCACCGCCTCGACATCGACCGGCTGGGTGGCGGCGGGGGCGGTCTGTGGGGCGGGGGCCGCCGGAGCAGCGGGGGCGGGTTTCGGGGCGATGGCGGCGGGGGCCGGAGCGGGTGCCGGGGCGGCGGGCTTGGGGGTGCCGAAATGGCCGCTGCCGAGCGGGCCCTTTTCGCCGAAGATGGCGGATTTGATCTTGCTGAAAATGCTCATGAAATTCTCCGTAAAAAAACTTGGATCAGGTGACTGGCAGCGTCGCGGGACGCAGCGAGTCATATTCCGCCCTGGTCGGGACCGCGGTGGGATCGGGGCGGAAGGCCTCCGGCGCGCGGTCGGCGGGGCCGGGATGCGGGCGGGCGGGGGCGAGATCGGGGGCGGCATGCTCGGCCGGATTGGCGGGCGCGCGGCGCAGCCAGGCCGCGAGCAGCGCGCCGCCCAGGCCGAGCGCGGCGACCCCCGCGGCGATCGCGGTGCGACCGAAGGTCTTGGGCTTGCGGTGCGGGTGACGCACGGGGGTTAGCATGACGAATGTCCTGGTTGTTGCGCAGCCTCAACGGCTTGCGTGCAACCCTGTTCCCGGATCGAGGCCGGGTTCGGCACCGGAACCGTCGCCGGGATCCGCCGACGCGGCGAGCTGAACCGTCAGGGCGGCGATCCGCGTCGTGACGCGCGCGAACCAGCGGTCGCGATCCTGCCGCTCCGACGCCGCGAGCGACGCGCGCGACAGATCCTGCGCCGCGTCCATCAACTCCGCCTCGGCCGGCGTGAGCGCGCGGGCATAGTCGTCGTCGCCATAGTCGCCGACCACCGCGCCCGCGAACCCCGCAGGCGGCGGGAAGCGGGTGCGCCATGCGCCGGTCGCCGCGCAGCGCCAGACCGGCGGGTCGAAACCGGGCACCGCGCCCCCGACGTCCCCCGCCTCCGCATAGTCATCGTCGTCGTCATAATCGTCGTCGTCGTCCTCCCCCTCGGCCGAATGTTGCGAATGTTGAGACGATAAAGCGGTTTCGTCGTCCCCGGCGGGAGGGGCCGCGGGTGGCGGCGGGGCGAACGCGACCATCCCGGCGGCCTCGGCGCGCGCCCATTGCTCGCCGCTCCAGCCGGCGCGCGCGGCGGGATCGAGATCGGCGATATCGACCTCGGCCGCGGTCGCGACGCCGGTGCGGACGAGCCGGTCGGCGGCGGCGAGCGCGTAGATCGGCCCGAGATCATGCGCGTCGCCGCCCGCGGGTTCGTCAGCACACCCTGCCCCTGCCCCTGCCCCGCCGGTCCGCCGCGCGAGGAACAGCCCCGCGCGCGCCGCGCCCTGATCGCGCCCGACGAGATCGAGATAGGCGTCGAATTCCTGCGCGACGAGCCGCGCGGCCTTGGCATCGGCATCGGGCGCGCTCTCCGCCTGGCGATCGAGCCGGGCGAGCAGCGCGAGGCCGAGCCGGTTGTCATATTTGTGGCGGGTGATGACCGTCTCGCCGCGGACGATCGTGTCGACCGTCCCCTCGAGCGCGCGGACGAGCAGCGTCTCGGCGATCGAATCGCGCGCGACGAGCGCGGCGGCGCGCCAGCCGAGCGCGAACACCGCGCCCTTGGCGGTGCGGCGGAACGCATAGGCCGAGGTGGCGGACAGGCCGACGCGGCGCGCGGCGACATCGACCCCGTGCCCCTCGGCGAGCGCCTCGAGAAAGCGGCGCTGGTTGGCGGCGGACCAGCCGTCCTGGCGGCGCGAGCCGCAGGCGGCGCCCGGTGGCATGAGATCGGGCGCGTCGCGCGCGGGCTGGTGCGGGTCGGGGTGGTTGCCGGGCGTGTCCGGGTGGCCGGGCACGCGGGGCGGTGCCGCGGCGGCGGGCGTGTCGAGGGGGTCGTCGTCCTCCTCCTCCGCGCCGCCGGTGACGAAGGTGGTGGGCGGCGAGGCCATGACGGCCGTGTAGCGATCGTCCGTGCGGGGATAGCTCGCGGGGGCGCCGCCTCCGGGGGCGATCGCGCGCGGGACCGCCAGACCAGGGCCCGAAACGGCGGGGCCGGGCTGCACGCGCAGCCGCGCAGGCGTGCCGCCCCATCTGGGGGTGTCGGCGGTCGAGGTGATTCGCGGCTTTATGGGCTCGGGCGCGTAGAGCGCGGCATAGTCGGTGCCGGGGACCGTCGCGAAGGCCGGTGCGCGGGGCGGCGTGTCGGAACGTTTGTTCACGGTTTGATCCTATCCCGAGGGGAGAGGATCGATCAGATATGCTGAAACGGGGGTAGTAGGACAGCCCCCCGGGGCGGTCATTCCGTACCATTGGGCGAGGTGTTTCGTGCAATTCGGCGGCCGGGCGACGGTGGGGGGCCGGATCGGTCGGCAGAGACGGCGCGACTCGGCCGCAGGGTTGCAGGGTCGGGCCGTAGGGAACGGTGCGGCTCGATCCCGATGTGCTGGCGAAGTTTCGCGAGGGCGGGCCGGGCTGGCAGGGGCGGATCAATGCGGCGTTGCGCGCGGCGGCGGGGCTTCAGGGGTAACGCTGGCGGGCGTGGAGGATGGCGAGGATCTCGATCGGCTTGGTGACGCGGTTGATCGCATGAACACTTTGGCAACTCGCGTTGGCGCGATGGAAGTGCTAAATCACGTTCTTAGATTGTTCCGTACTCAACAGTTATCTCGACTCGCATAAATCACAATATGTGGTATGAGGGAGATGGTTAACCCCAAGGGATTGGGTCTTATGGCTGTTGTGCTCGCAAAAGGCTGGACTCAACCGGTTGTGTTCACACGACCACCGCCGAGCATATCGGCCGAGCAGTTAGCCCTCTTTCCTCGGTCCACCCTCATCGAATTGCCAACACGAGCAACAGCAGACATTTACAAATACGTTCAAGCCGACAACAAGCGGTATTATTATTTAAAGTTGGATAAAGATGGACGTTACGCTCGTGCCAATGAATGGCTATGCTATCGGCTAGCGAATCTCGTTGGCGTCAGCACGCCGCGGTGCGATTTTATACAGACGTTCAATGGTGATATTGCGTTTGGCTCTGAGGGAGTTGTTGGCGCCGCGTCCGAGATTGATACATTTCTATATCTGCAGACTCACAGCATGAATGAGATTGGACAGCCGATCGCAGGCCTACAGGAACGCTTATCCGCCATACATACATTTGATCTTTTCATTAATAATGTTGACCGACATATGCGGAATTTCCTCGTACTCGGTGCCGGCGATGAGCGGCAATTGATTGCAATGGACTTTGCACGATCCCTTTTTTGGAAGTGGCCACTTGATGGCTTTCCTTCTCCCGGTGAGGAAACCGGAAAGACGTGGATAGAATTGCGCGAGAGACACGGCTTTGATTTAGGTGCCGCCCGACTGGTACTCGACCGGCTCAGCATGATCGGCGAGATACAGCTAGCACCGATCGTGTCGCAGATGCCGTCACACTGGCTGCCCATCGAACTACAAGAAGCGCTACTTGCGTATTGCCGTGAGGGGCGCTGGAAGGCTAGGGTCGCCGCGTTACGTCGGGGGCTAGAGAGTGGGTCGATCGTTTAACTTTTCGATCGTTCGCCTCGCACCTGGAGGGGTTCGAGACGAACGCATCAATGTCGGCCTAGCTATCTTCCGGGAAGACGGCGTCGACGTTCGCCTGCCTGCAACGCTGGGCAAGATACGTGCTATCTCCGGCGCGCTTGATCAATCTGCGATACGAGAACTCGCTAAGGCGATCGACGATCGCGACACCGAAATTCGTACCGCTGGGATTGACGATCCTGAAGCGCGTGTCCGCGCCATCGGCAACCTTGGTCCCATTCAGCTATCCGAGCTCGGAACGTTTCAGAGCAACTCGCTAAGTGAGTATGAAGATCGCGTAGCAGCGATTTTTCGAAGTATTGTTGATCCCGAACCGGCATCAAGGACATTTCGCTCCAAAAAATCTCGCCTTCTGACCGATTTGAAGAAATTATTACGCTCGCAACGAGTTCTGGCAAAAGGTGACGAGGATATCCGCTCTCATCGAATAGTTTCTAACTATTCGCTGGCAGAGGGGCTGACGGCTGATCTTGCGCTAAAGAACGGCGTAATGCATATCGTGGAGACCGTCGATGTATCATCTGACGACGCTACTGCAAGAAAGGCTGTCTCGGATATTGCTGTGTCAGCGCTTGTCCTCGAGCAGGCGAGAATTAATTTTGGGGCAAATGGTACCAAAACTCGCCTAGTTTATAGCGCGATGCCGACAGTCGAGACAGCCGCCAAGACATGCCTCGAAGCTGCCGAACACCAAGGGGCTCAGCTTTATAACTGGGCAAGCTCTGCAGACCAGATAAGCTTGATTTACTCATTGAGCAAACTTGCCATCCCAAGAGAAACTGCAGCAGATCGGCGACGTCGCTTGGAGCAAGGCGACGGCGCACGACTAAAAATGGCTTAGCCACTTTCTTCTTCTGACCGCTTCTCCTGCAACGGCGTCAGATACTTCCCTGTGAAGCTGCCCTCGCCCTTCGCCACCTTCTTCGGTTGGAAACGTCGCTAACGCGGCAATTGGCGCGGTTGGCGTTCCGCGATCCTGATCGGTCGGTTGGCAGGCGTGGCGAGCCTTCCCTTGCGCCCCTCTCCCCAGCCCTCTCCCCGGCGGGGAGAGGGCGTCTGGGTCAGGCCGCCACCACCTTCTTCTCCAGCAACGGCGCCAGATACTTGCCCGTGAAGCTGCCCTTGGCCTTGGCGACCTTTTCCGGCGTGCCTTCGGCGACGATCTCGCCGCCCTTGACGCCGCCCTCCGGGCCCAGGTCGAGGACCCAGTCGGCGGTCTTGATGACGTCGAGATTATGCTCGATCACGACGACGGTGTTGCCCTGCTCGACCAGCGCGTGGAGGACTTCGAGGAGTTTGCGGACGTCCTCGAAATGCAGGCCGGTGGTGGGCTCGTCGAGGATGTAGAGCGTGTTGCCGGTCGCGCGGCGCGAGAGTTCCTTGGCGAGCTTGACGCGCTGCGCCTCGCCGCCCGAGAGCGTCGTCGCCTGCTGGCCGACCTTGACGTAGCCGAGACCGACCTCGACCAGCATCGCCATCTTGTCGCGGATCGGGGGGACCGCCTTGAAGAACTCGGCGGCGTCCTCGACGGTCATGTCGAGCACGTCGGCGATGCTGTGGCCCTTGAACTTCACCTCGAGCGTCTCGCGATTGTAGCGCGCGCCGTGGCAGACGTCGCACTGCACATAGACGTCGGGGAGGAAGTGCATCTCGATCTTGAGCACGCCGTCGCCCTGGCACGCCTCGCAGCGGCCGCCCTTGACGTTGAAGCTGAACCGGCCGGGCTTGTAGCCGCGCGCCTGGGCTTCGGGGAGGCCCGCGAACCAGTCGCGGATCTGCGTGAAGCTGCCGGTATAGGTGGCGGGGTTGCTGCGCGGGGTGCGGCCGATCGGCGACTGGTCGATGTCGATGACCTTGTCGAGATATTGCAGGCCGGTGATCTTGTCGTGCTTGCCCTGGACGATGCGCGCGCCGTTGAGCTCGCGTGCGGCGGCGGCGTAGAGCGTGTCGATCGTGAAGCTCGACTTGCCCGACCCCGAGACGCCGGTGACGCAGGTGAAGGTGCCGAGCGGGATGCTGGCGGTGACGCCCGTCAGGTTGTTCGCGGTGGCGTTGTGGACGGTGAGCTTCTTGCCGTTGCCCTTGCGCCGCGTGGCGGGGACCGGCACTTCGCGCGTGCCGTTGAGATAGTCGGCGGTGATGCTGGTCTTCGACTTCAGGATCTGTTTCAGCGTGCCCTGCGCGACGACCTGGCCGCCGCGGACGCCTGCGCCGGGGCCCATGTCGATGATGTAATCGGCGGTGCGGATCGCGTCCTCGTCATGCTCGACGACGAGCACGGTGTTGCCGAGATCGCGCAGGCGGCGCAGCGTCTTGAGCAGCATGTCGTTGTCGCGTTGGTGCAGGCCGATGCTGGGCTCGTCGAGGACGTAGAGCACGCCCGACAGGCCGCTGCCGATCTGCGACGCGAGGCGGATGCGCTGGCTCTCGCCGCCGCTTAGCGTTCCGCTCGTGCGATCGAGGTTGAGATAGTCGAGCCCGACATTGTTGAGGAAGCCGAGGCGCTCGACGATTTCCTTCAGGATGCGTTCGGCGATCGCGTTCTGCTGGTCACCCAGATGCTGCGGCATGTCGGTGAAGAACTGGAGCGCGTCGACGACCGAGAGGTGGGTCGCGTAGCTGATGTCCTTCATCGCGATCTTGACCGCGAGCGCCTCGGGTTTCAGGCGCGCGCCGGCGCAGACCTCGCACGGGGCGGCGGACTGGTATTTGTTCAGCTCCTCGCGCATCCACGCGCTCTCGGTCTGGAGCAGGCGGCGGTTGAGGTTGCCAATGACGCCTTCGAACGGCTTGGAGACGTCGTATTTCTTCTTGCCGTCGATGAAGGTGAGCGTGACGGGCTTGCCCTTCGAGCCGTGCAGGATGACGCGCTGGACCTCCTCGGGGAGCTCGCCCCAGGGGGTCTCGATGTCGAACTTGTACTCGCGCGCGAGGCTGCCGAGGACCTGCATGTAATAGGGCGAGGGCGGGTTGGATTTCGCCCAGGGGACGACCGCGCCCTTCTTGATGCTGAGCATGTGGTTGGGGACGACGAGATCCTCGTCGAACAGCAGTTTCTCGCCGAGGCCGTCACAGGCCGGGCACGCGCCTTGCGGGGCGTTGAACGAGAAGAGGCGCGGCTCGATCTCGGAGATGGTGAAGCCGCTGACCGGGCAGGCGAACTTCTCGCTGAAGACGATGCGGCCGTCGGGGGCGTTGCTGCCGAGGATTTCGGACTTTGGGGTGTGCGGCTCGACCGGGTCGGCAGGGTCGACATAGGCGAGGCCTTCCGCGAGCTTCAGCGCGGTTTCGAACGATTCCGCGAGGCGCGTGGCGATCTCGCCGCCGACGACGAGGCGGTCGACGACGACCTCGATGTCGTGCTTGTACTTCTTGTCGAGCGCAGGCGCCTCGTCGATGTCGTGGATCGTGCCGTCGATGCGGACGCGGGTGAAGCCCGCCTTCTGCCACTCGGCGAGTTCCTTGCGATACTCGCCCTTGCGGCCGCGGACGACGGGGGCGAGCAGGTAGAGGCGCGTGCCCTCGGGGAGCGCCATGACGCGGTCGACCATCTGGCTGACGGTCTGCGCGGCGATCGGCTCGCCGGTCGCGGGGGAATAGGGGATGCCGACGCGCGCCCAGAGCAGGCGCATGTAATCGTAGATCTCGGTGACGGTCGCGACGGTCGAGCGCGGGTTGCGCGACGTCGTCTTCTGCTCGATCGAGATGGCGGGGCTGAGGCCCTCGATATGGTCGACATCGGGCTTCTGCATCAGTTCGAGGAACTGGCGCGCATAGGCGCTGAGGCTCTCGACGTAGCGGCGCTGCCCCTCGGCATAGATGGTGTCGAACGCGAGGCTCGACTTGCCCGAGCCGGACAGCCCGGTGATCACCGTCAGCGTGTCGCGGGGGATGTCGATATCGACGTCCTTGAGGTTGTGTTCACGCGCGCCGCGTACGGAAATCTTGGTCAGCATAGGAGAGTCTGTTCCACATTTGTTCGGACGCGACAAGCCCGGGAGGGCGCCGGGCGGGTGCTCGCAAAGATGGGTAACGCCGAACCATTGTCCAAGGTGCCGACGATAGTTACATAGTGTATTGTTAGTACAATACAGTGCTGGAGACCGAGATGGGCAAGAAGAAGGAGCGTCGCGAACGCGAGGCGCGCGAGCGCGAGGCCGAGACGGGCGCGACGAAAGGCGAGGGGTTCGAGGCGCGCTGGTCCGCCAAGGCGGGCAAGCATGGCGGCGCGGCGCCGTTCGCGGGGATCGCGGCAGCGCTGACGCGGCAGATGGGCACGCCCGCGGGACGCCAGGTCATCGCGGCCGGGCTGATGATGGCGGCGACCGCGATCACGGCGAAGGATATGCGAGGCGCGACGCCGCCACCTGCACCGCCCGAGCCACCCAAGCCGCCCAGGCCGCCAGAATCCTCGGCCGAGGCTTCGCCGGAGGCTCCGGGCGCGTCGACGGCGGGCAGCGGGCCGTTCGCGGGCGAGACGCCGGAACCGCCCAGGAGCGACGCTGCTGCGCTGCCGCCCGAATTCGCCAAGGTGATCGACTCGTTCGCATCGGGCCTGGAGCGGTTTGCGGCGAACTTCGCCAAGCCGCCAAAGGGCTGATGCTTCCGATCCTCCCCCGCAAGGGGGAGGGTTCTACGCTCAGCGCGGCGTCGCGGGCGTCGCGGGCGGCACCGGGACCAGCTCGTAGAGATCCAGGATCGCGCCCTGCCCCGCGCGCGTCATCACGAGGCGCCAGCGCAGCGGGCCGACGCGTTCGACGACGCCCGCGACGTCGCGCGCCGGGTTGGTGCCATAGGGCGGCGCGACCTGCGCGGGCGCGGTGCGGACGGTGCCGAGGAACACCTGCCGCCGGTCGGTGTCGGGGTGCAGCCAGCCGCCGGGCAGCGTCGTGCCGGTCTGCTTGGTGAAGGAGAGCCCCGCGCCGTCGCCGTCGACATAGCAGAAATCGGGCGCGAAGCTCGCATAGCCCGCCCGCCCGCCGAGCCGGACCAGCCGGCAGCGATAGGAACCGGGCGAGAGCGCGGGCAGGTCGAGCGCAGCGGCGGGGTCGAGCAGCGCACCCTCGGCCGCGATCCGGCCCGCCAGCCGTCTGGGCACCGCGGCGCGCGCGCGCGTCCAGCTGTCGCCGAGCGCTGCGAGCCGGGCGCGGTCGTCGGGCGTTGCGATCGTCGTCCAGTTTGGGGCGGCCGGTGCGGGGTCCGCCGCCACGGCCGGGGCCTTGCCCGCGCTGCCGCCCTGGGGCTGCGTCGCGCAACCGGCGAGACAGGCCGTTCCTATCGCCAAGATCATCAACGCACGCACGGGCAGACTCCTTGCACGGCCGGTCGCGACGGTGGCGTCGCCGCGGCGTGGAGACGGATGGCTATGCCGGGCTGGTAAACGGATTGCTAACAACTGCACTGATCTGGCTCAGTTTCGACCCGAGGTGAGGGATGGATGCGGTGAGGTGCGGATGAGCGGTTGGTGAAGGTCGGCAGGGGGCGAGGCAACCCCCTGCCTGTCGTCATTTCGGCCCGAACCGGGACTCAGGGCCGCGGGCGCGTGCACTTGGGGCTCTGGGTCCCGGCTTTCGCCGGGATGACGGGAGGGGGGGCGGGTTGTGGCGGGTGCGGGAGCGATTTTGTGGCGCCTCCCCTTCCCGTCATTCC